>DATMYF010000073.1:0-16674 GCA_035561075.1 Bryobacteraceae bacterium | reverse complement strand
GTGCGGCGGGCCTGGTTGCGACTGGAGCTGCGAGATGCGGCGCGATGGCGGCGGCGCGTACCAGCCGGCCGGTGCGGGCATCCGGGCGCACAGTGGTGACCCTACGCGCCGGCGCCTGCGCGATACTGCTCCCGTACAGCGTGGCGGCGGTCACTAGCAGGCATACCCCTAAATGGGAACATTTCGCCATTCTTTTGTAATACGGGTCCATTATACGACAGCACTTCCTGCGCACCAACGACGAAAAAATTCCCGGTGTTATCATTTTTGGGTGCCAAGTAGTGCCGGTTTCGTGCTGGTAGGGGGCCGCAGCAGCCGGATGGGATGCGACAAGGCGCTCCTTCCCTACCGCGGCGCCGCGCTGGCGCAATACGTTGCCCGAGAATTGGAACGGGCCGCAGGCCAAGTCGCGCTGGTGGGAGACCCGGCCCGGTACGGACATCTCGGCTACCCGGTGGTGCGGGACCTGGCTCCCGGAGCGGGTCCGCTCGGCGGCATCTGCTCGGCGTTGCGCAGTTCCGCTGCCGCCTGGAACCTGGTGCTCGCCTGCGACATGCCCGGCGTGAAGGCCGCGTTGCTGGCCCGGTTGCTCGCTGAGGCTGAGCGGGGCGAACAGGACTGCCTGCTGCCGGCGGGTCCGTCGGGCCGTCCCGAACCGCTGTGTGGAGTCTATCATCAACGTTGCCTGCCGGTCCTGGGGGCGGCGCTTGCTCGTGGGGTTCGCAAAATAATGGACGGCCTCGCCGGGACGCGCGTGCGGATTCTGGCAATCCGCGACGAGGGTGTCTTTGACAATTGTAATACTCCGGAAGAGTGGGCCGCCCATGCGGATAAGACGCCGGGAGGAGGGATTTAGACGATGTTCACCTGCTCCCTGGGAGAGGGGATCGAATTGCGGCTGCTGGAGGAGCGCCACGCTGAGGAGTTGTTCTGCGCCGTGGACCGCAACCGCGGGCGGCTGCGTCCCTGGCTGAACTGGGTGGACCGCACGCTTTCGGCGGAAGACTGCCGCGGTTTTATCCGCATGGCGCTGGCGCAATTCGCCGCTCGCGAGGCGATGCACGTGGGCATTTGGGAGGGCAGGCGGCTGATCGGCGGTTCAGGCCATCACCGGATCGACTGGGTCAGCCGGAATACCTCGATCGGCTACTGGCTGGACGCGGCTGCGGAGGGCAGGGGCGTTGTGACGCGGACGTGCGAGGCGCTGCTCAATCATCTTTTCGGCGAACTGCGCCTGCACCGCGTGGAGATCCGCTGCGCCACGGCCAACACACGCAGTGCCGCGGTGCCGGCGCGGCTAGGGTTCACCCGCGAGGGCATACTGCGGCAGGCCGAGTGGGCGGGCGACCGCTACAACGACCTCGTAGTCTGGAGCATCCTGGCGGACGAGTGGGAAGCGCGGACCGTCAGGCGGCCTTTTGGGCCGCGGGCAGGCGCTTGACCGTAGCCAGGTTCAGTTTTTCCAGGACCTTGATAAAAAGCCAGGCCGGGTCGAACTCGCTCGCGCGGTACGCGAAATGGGCCGAGGTGGGGTACTCGTGGTGATTATTGTGCAGCCCCTCGCCGGCGGTCAGGAACGCCAGCCAACGCAGATTGGTGGCCAAGTTATCGAAGTTGCGGTAACCGACCATGTGGCAGACGCTGTTTATGGCGGCGTTCAGAAGGATATACAGGACCGCGTGCGCCAGCGTGGCCACGAAGCCCCACACCACCCCGAACATCAGCATAAAAATAACCATGCCACCCAAGATGGCGTAATTCATGAAGGGCAGCTTGTCGAGCGGATCCTGTTTCCAGTCCGGCGTGTACTTCCGGACCACGCCCGGTTTGCGGATTTCGCGGCGGTACATAAAGAAGTTGCCGAACAGGACGGTCCACATCCCGAAGAGGTAGGGGCTGTGGGGATCGCCTTCCTTATCCGAGAAGTGGTGGTGCTTGCGGTGCACCGCGACCCACTCGCGCGGCACGATGCCCGTAAACAGGCTCAGCTCCAGATGCATCAGAAAAGCTATGGCGGGGTGCAGGTCAAGGCCGCGGTGGGTCTTGGTGCGGTGCAGGTAAATCGTCGTGAACAAAACCGACATTTGTAGGATCACCAGGGTGATGATCCCCATCCAAAGAAAACTCATGCGATCTCCGAGTGTGGATTGGGCAGGCCAAGCGCGAAGCGGTTGCAAGCCGAGCCTATCCCGATAGTCAGATGATACCAGCAAGGGCCGTTTGGGCGGACGCGTGTAGTAAGGCGCCGTACACCCGCGCGGGGGATGCCTTGTCCCGCGCGCTCCCAGCCACAACACAATGGGAGGGGGCGGCCGATGCGCTTTGTCAACTTCCAACGGTTCTCATATACGGAAACGGGGGTGATTTCCGGCGAGGAGATTATCAGCCTGCGGGACAGCGGCCTGGAAGACATCCGCTCGGTGATCGCGCGCGGGCCGGACGGCCTGGACGCGGTGAACGGATGGGTGCGGCGGCCGCCGGGCGGGGCCGTTGCGCGGCTGAGCGAAGTGAAACTGCGGGCGCCGGTGCTGCACCCCCGCAAAATCGTGTGCGTGGGGCTGAACTACAGGGACCACGCGGCCGAGGTAGACCTCGAACCGCCCGACGTGCCCACCATTTTTTCGAAATTCCCGACGGCGATTATCGGCCCCGGGGAGGCCATCGTGCTGCCGCGGGCGTCCAATAAGCCGGATTACGAGGCGGAATTCGCGTTCGTGATCAGCCGCGGGGGGCGGCACATTCCGGCCGAGCGCTGGCGCGAGCATGTCTTTGGTTACACGTGCTTTAACGATGTGACGGCGCGCGATTTCCAGATGGCCACTACTCAATGGGTGATCGGGAAATCCTTTGATACGTTCGCGCCCATGGGGCCATGGGTCGTGACGGCTGATGAAATCCCCGACCCTCATAGCCTGGACATCACCTTGACCCTGAACGGGCAGGTGATGCAGAGTTCCAACACCAGCCTCCTGATTTTCGGGATTCCGGAACTGATCGAGCACCTCTCCTCGGTTTTCACGCTTGAGCCGGGGGACGTGGTGGCCACGGGAACGGCCGCCGGGGTGGGGGTTGCCCGGAAGCCGCCGCGGTTTCTTCGCCCCGGGGACGAGGTGGTGGTCAGCATCCAGGGTATTGGAGAGCTGCGCAATCCAGTGGTCGCGGAGGCGGTCTGACGGCGCCGCCCTCTGTTACGATAATTCTTTCGCGACAGGAGAACCGCATGAATCAGCCCTGGAAAACCGACCAATGGTTTACGAGCCCCTGGAACTGGGCACCCGAAGTGAGGAAGAACCTCCACTTTCCGGAAAAGATCCGGCTCCACGACGTGACGCTGCGTGATGGCGAACAGCAGACCGGAGTCGTACTCCGGCGCCAGGAGAAGATCGCCATTGCCAAGAAGCTGGCCGAAGCCGGCGTGCACCGCATTGAAGCCGGTATGCCGGCGGTTTCCGCCGACGACGAGGCGGCCATCAAAGAGATTGTCCAACTGAACCTGGGTCCGGAGATCTTCTCTTTTGCCCGCTGCATGCCCGCTGACGTGAAACTCGCCAAAGAGTGCGGCGTCAAGGGCATTATCACGGAGATCCCATCGAGCGACCACATCATCAAGAACGCCTACGGGAAGGACATGGACTGGGCGATCAAGTCGTCCATCGAGACCACCCTTGCGGCGAAGGATGCCGGCCTGTACACGGTGTTCTTCACCATCGACTCGACACGCTCGGAACTGGAAGCCTACCTGGACCTGATCGAGAAAGTTGCCACTGAGGGCCACATGGACGCCCTCACGGTGGCGGACTCTTTCGGCGGCTGCACGCCCGAGGCGATCGGGATGGTGATCCGGCGGATTAAGGCGCGCTTCAACAAGCCCATTGAGATCCATTGCCACGAGGACTTCGGGTTGGGCGTAGCGAACACCATCTCGGCGCTGGCGAACGGCGCTTCGGTGGCGCACGTGACGGTTTCGGCGATCGGGGAGCGGGCAGGCAACGTGCCGCTCGAAGACACGGTGATGGCGCTGCGCACGATGTACGGCGTGGACATGGGGATCAAGACCGAGGTGCTGTACGAGCTTTCAAAGCTGGTGCAGAAGCTGGCGGAGATCCAACTGCCTCCCAACCGTCCGCTGGTGGGGGATGCGTTGTACAACATCGAATCGGGTATCGTGACGATGTTCCACCGGCGCTGCCGCAACGTGGAACCGCTCGAGTATATGCCGTTCGCGCCGGAAATGATCGGCCGGCCGGGTCCCGACGTCGCGTTGGGGAAGGGCAGCGGCATCGCCAATATCGAAGAGCACCTGGAGCGCCGCAACCTTACCGCTACCGCGGACCAGGCCAATGACATCCTCGGCAAAGTAAAGCAGTTCTCGATCGAAAACAAACGGCTGCTCACCGGCGCCGAGTTCGACGAGATCGCCAGCGCGGTTCTGGGCCGCAAGGCGAAGGCGTAGCATCCCCCTCCCTGTTGCGGCCGCGGTTCCGTTCGGAGCCGCGGCCGCCGGGGATGGACCACCTGGAGAGACAGAATGTATCGCAATCTCGACGAACTGGTGATGGCTGCGAAGCAGCGCGGTCCGGCCCGGATAGCCGTAGCCGCGGGGCACGATCCCGATGTGATGGCGGCGCTCAAGCAGGCCCGGGACATGGGCCTGGCCGAGGGCATCCTGGTGGGCAACAGCGACAAGATCCGGGCTCTGGCGGAGCCCATCGATTTCCACCTCGCGCCGGAGCAGGTGATGCATGAACCGGACGAGGCGGCGGCGGCGCGCAAGGCGATCGCACTGGTGCGGGAAGGGCGCGCCAACCTGCTCATGAAGGGCAAACTCCCGACCGCTACGCTGGTGCGGGCGGTAATCGACCGCGAGGCGGGGCTGCGCACGGGGCGACATTTGAGCCAGGTGATCGTGTTCCAGGTACCGGGGTTCAAGCGCGTCATGATCATGTCTGACGCCGCCATCAACATCGCCCCGACTCTTGAGCAGAAGGCCGAGATCTGCCGCAATGCCATCGAGGTGGCGCACGCCCTGGGGATTCCGAACCCCAACGTGGCGGCGCTGACCGCGCTCGAATTCGTCAACTCCGAGATGCCGGCCACGATTGACGCCGCAGCCCTCGCGGCGATGAACCGCAGGGGCCAGATCAAGGGCGGGTACATTGAAGGTCCCATCGCGATGGATGTGCCGCTCAGCCGCTTCGCCGCGGACCGCAAGGGCATCGACTCGCCGCTGGTGGAAAATACCGATATCTTCATCGCGCCGAACATCGAGGCGGGGAACATCCTGTACCGCGCTATCCTCTACTTTGCGAAAGGCGAATCGGGCGGGGTGGTGATGGGGGCCAAGGTGCCGCTGATTCTGCTCTCGCGCGCCGAATCGCCGGATACCAAGATCCGATCCATCGCCATCGGTCTGCTGGTCGTGAGTGCCGCGAAGAGCCAGACGTCCGCTGCGTAACGACGGCCTTTGAAGTGCAAACCCCGTGGATGTGCCAGGGGGTTTTGCCAGCCGTGTCGCTGTTGCCGTGGTAATTGCCATCGCGCTGATCGGCACGGCGCTCATCGTATGGTGGACGGCGGATATTTTCCTGCTCGTATTCGCCGCCGTGCTGCTGGCGGTTTTCCTTCGAGCGATCACCGATTTCGTTCTGAAGCATACAAACCTCTCCGGCCGCTGGGCTCTACTTACCGTGCTGCTAGGGCTAGGCGGGGCCATCGCTCTGGCGATGCGGACCATGGCGCCCAACATCGCCCAACAGGCGCGAGTGCTGGGGGACGAACTGCCCAAGGCGTTCGACCAACTGCGAAGCTATCCCTGGGCGGGGGACGTGCTGCCCAGCTTCGAGCAACTGGCTCCTATAGTACAGCGGGCGTTTTCGAGCACCCTGGGGGCGGGGGCTAGCCTCGTGATTATCCTGGCAGTGGGGTTCTACCTTTCCGTCGATCCCGCCAAGTACAAGCGCGGAGTGGTGGCGTTGTTTCCCAAGCCGCGCCGGCGGCGGGCGTCCGAAGTTCTGGACGAGATTGCCAACACGCTGCGGATGTGGCTGATGGGCAAGATCGTGGGGATGAGCTTCGTCGGTCTCGCCACAACCCTGGGCCTATGGGCGCTGGGGCACCCGTTGGCATTCACTCTGGGGCTGATGGCGGGGCTGCTGGATTTCATCCCCAATGTCGGGCCGCTGATCGCTTTCATTCCAGCGGTGCTGCTGGCCCTCATGGAGAGCCCCATGCAGGCGCTCTACGTGATCATTCTTTACTTGGCGGTTCAGGGGTTGGAGAGCTATTTAATCGAGCCCTGGATGTACCAGCGCAACGTGGATCTGCCTCCCGCCCTGACGGTTTCCGGGCAGGTGTTCTTCAGTATTCTGCTGGGCTTCCTCGGGCTGCTGGTGGCCACGCCTCTGCTGGCGGTGGTTGTGACCCTGGTGAAACAGCTCTACCTGGGTGATGTTCTGGAGGATCTGCCGCAGCGGGCGGCTTGAGTGTCCGGTTCCGGACAGCTCTTCCCACGGGCGGACGCCAAACCACAAACAACGTCATTGCCTTGAGCCACTTGCGCGGGCAGCCCGGTTGCAGGTCATAATCACACGATGCCCACATTCAGCAAGGACGTGTGGTTTGGGCTGCGCCTCCTGCGCCGCAATGGCTGGTTCACAGCCATTGTTGTCCTCACTCTCGGGTTGGGGATAGCGGTGAACGCGACGGTATTCGGTTGGGTCAATTCGGTTCTGCTCAATCCTTTCCCCGGCGTCGGCGATCCGCAGGAACTCGCCCTGATTGAGACCGTGACACCGAACGGGGAATTCCTGGTCAGCACATCCTATCTGGACTACCGCGATTACCGTGACAATCTCAAACTGGTTTCCGGAGTTGCATTGGCGCGCTTCACACCGCTGAGCATGGGAGCCGACGGGAAATCCGCGCGGGGATGGGCGGAACTCGTCTCGGCAAACTACTTCGATCTGCTGAAGGTAAAGCCCGTACTGGGCCGGGCGTTTCTACCCGAAGAAGGACGCGAGGTGGAAGGCGCCGCACCAGTGGCCGTGATCAGCTACCGCATGTGGCAGACCCGCTTTGGCGGCGATCCGAACGTTCTAGGCAGGGTGATCCGCCTGAACCGGCACGAGGTAACCATCATCGGGGTGGCTCCGCGGGAGTTTCGCGGCACTACGACCGGGGTTTTGTACGACCTCTGGATCCCGAGCACGATGGCGACCGCGATGGGTACCGGCGGCGGTACGCTGCATTACCGGGGGACGCGCGACCAGAACACCACTATCGTGCGGCTGAAGCCCGGGGTCACGATCGAACAGGCACGGGCGGAAGTTGCCGCACTCGGCAAAAGGCTTACCGCGCTCTATCCCGTGACCAACCGGGGGATCGACCTCACGTTAACACCGCCCTCGCGCGGGCATCTGGGGGCTCAGGGCATGCTGCTGAAGCCGCTACGGATTCTGACGGTGCTTGCCGCGCTTCTGCTACTGATCGTGTGCGCGAACGTGGCCAACCTGCTGTTGGCGCGCGCGGTTTCGCGCCAAAAGGAGTTCGGTATCCGGCTGGCGGTGGGGGGAAACCGTACCCGCATCGTCAGGCAGTTGCTCATCGAAACGCTGCTGCTCTCCGGGGGAGGGGCCGCCGTCGGCGTCATTCTGGTGCTGTGGCTGGGGCCGACGCTCCTGTATCTGCTTCCACTGGCGGACATTCCGTTGGATTTGGGCGGTGAACTGAGCATGCAGACGCTGGGTTTCACACTGGTAGCTGCCGTGATGGCGACGTTGCTATCGGGCATCGCGCCCGCCCTGCTGGCCGCGCGCTCCAGTCTGAATGAGACCCTCAAGGAAGGTGGCCGCAGCGGAACCGTGGCTTCCGGCTCGCACCGCCTGCGAGGTTTGCTGGTCATTTCCGAAATGGCGCTGGTGATGGTGGCGCTGATCGGGGCCGGGCTGTTTTACCGGAGCTTCCGGAAGGCGAGTGGAATCGAGCCGGGCTTCGACCGAACCAATGTCTCGGTCTCTCAGTTTTACCTCTCGTACGCGGGCTACTCAGCGGAGGAGCAGAGAGATTTTTGCCGTATGCTGCGTGAGCGGATGGAATCGACGCCTGGGGTGATCGGAGTAAGCTACTCCGATGTAGTTCCGATGTCGACGATTTCCGGGGCAGGTTCGATACCCGCCCACCAGATGCATGTGGAGGGATACGCTCCCGCGCCCAACGAGCAGATGATGATCCATCGCGCCACGGTTCCACCCGGCTACTTCTCTCTCCTGGGGATCCGCATGCTCGGCGGGCGCGACTTCACCGAACGCGACACCGCCGAAGCGCCCATGGTGGTCGTCATCAACGAAACCTTCGCCCGCCGCTTCTTCAACGGCAGAGAACCGATCGGCCGGAAGATCCGGTGCGAGGGCAAGCCGGCGACGGTCGTGGGGGTGGTGAAGGACAGCAAGTATCACACCCCGATCGAGGGTCCGACTCCGTTCTTTTACATACCCTTCCGCCAGTGGTTCGCACCAGGCCTCAACCTCTCGGTGTTCGTAAAGACCGCGGGAGACCCGATGCAAATGACACCCGTGCTGCGCAGAGAGGCTTTAGCGCTCAATCAGGACGCGAACTTCAGCACTCGGACGTTAGCCGAGGCCACGGACGGCTCGCTCTTCGCGCAGCATGTTGCGGCGAGCCTGCTGGGAGTGGTCGCTGGGATCTCGATATTGCTGGGAGCCATTGGGTTGTACAGCGTAATGAGCTACGCCGTGAGTCAACGGACGCAAGAGATGGGGATCCGGATCGCCCTGGGCGCGCAAAGAGGCGACGTGCTCCGCCTGGTGCTGAGGGAGGGCTTGCGGCTGACCCTGCCGGGTCTGCTCGCCGGCGGCTTGATGGCTTTCGGTGCGGCGCGCCTGGTGGGCGCGATGCTGGTGGACGTCAGCCCTTCCGATCCCCTGACCTTTGCGGCTGCGGCGGCGTTTCTAGTAGCTGTAGCCGCGTTGGCCAGCTATCTTCCGGCACTGCGGGCGATGCGTGTGGATCCGGTGGTGGCGCTGCGGAACGAGTAGTTCCGGTGGCTACCAGGCCAGGGCGTAAGCGTCGCAGCGGGGGTCGGCGGCGGCGCTGAGCACGCCCGTTTGCGGGTCGAGCTGAACGGCGCCGTTGTTCCCAGCGACCACGGTCCCGTCACTCTGAGCTTGTGGCCCCTGGCGATGAGGGCTTCCCGGACAGCCACGGGAATGCGGTCTTCGACGCTCATAATTTCGCTGCGGCGGCATTTCTGGTTGCCGTAGCCGCGTTGGCCAGCTATCTTCCGGCACTGCGGGCGATGCGTGTGGATCCGGTGGTGGCGCTGCGGAACGAGTAGTTCCGGCGGCTACCAGGCCAAGGCGTAAGCGTCGCAGCGGGGGTCGGCGGCGGCGCTGAGCACGCCCGTTTGCGGATCGAGCTGAATGGCACCGTTGTTCCCCAGCGACCACGGTCCCGTCACTTTGAGCTTGTGGCCCCTGGCGATGAGGGCTTCCCGGACAGCCACGGGAATGCGGTCTTCGACGCTCATCTCCCCGGGGTACATGGAGTGCGGGAAGGTGGATTGCGGAAAGCTGCGGGTGGACCAGCGAGGCGCCTCGATGGCCTGCTGCGGGTTCATCCCGAACTCCACGATGTTGAGGAAGGTCTGCATGGTGCGCATACACTGGTCGTCGCCTCCCGGGCTGCCCGTCACCAGCATGGGGGCGCCGTCCTTCAACACCAGGGTGGATTGCAGGGTGCTGCGGGGGCGCCTGCCCGGCTCGAGCGCGTTGGCGTGGCCCGGGACCAGTGAGTAATAATCGCCGCGGCAATTGAAGGTGAACCCGAGCGTCCCCATCACGATGGTGGTGCCGAAGCCGGTGTGCAGGCTGGGGGTGAAAGAGACGATGTTGCGGTCTTTGTCCACCACCGCGAGATAGCTGGTATCGCCGCCGTCGTTCTTGTCGCCGGGCCAGTTGATATCGGAGGGGCGATCGAGCGGCGCGATCCCCATGTACTTCTCCGGTACTCCGGGGCGGTATTCAAGCGACGCCTTGGCACCGTCGATTAGCTTGCGGCGTTCGCGCGCGTATTCCTTCGAGAGCAGCCCAGGGTAGGGAATCTGAATGAAGTCCATGTCGCCGAGGTACTTGTCGCGGTCGGCGAAGGCCAGTTTGACGGCCTCGACGCCCGCGTGAATGTACTCCGCGGTGTTATGGCCGAGGGCGCGGAGGTCGTAGGTTTCGAGGATGTTGAGGGCG
Source organism: Bryobacteraceae bacterium (assembly GCA_035561075.1). Lineage (GTDB taxonomy): Bacteria > Acidobacteriota > Terriglobia > Bryobacterales > Bryobacteraceae > JAMCRM01. The sequence goes on along the minus strand of DATMYF010000073.1, from coordinate 6,418 downwards.
AACAGCTCGGCCGGGCCCTGACCCGAGGAGGGGTTCTTCAGCATGGTGTAGCCGCGGTAATCGGCAGAAACCGGCTCCTCCACCTTGGCGGTGTACGCGGCGAAATCCTCATATCGGACGAGGCCGCCGTTCTCTTCGGAGAAGCGCGCCATTTCGCGAGCTATATCGCCCTTATAGAAGCGGTCGCGAGCGGCTTTAAGCGCTGCCCGGCGACCCTGGGGCGCGGCGGCGCGTTCGGCTTCCACGAGTTTTCTCATGGTGCGGGCGAGGTCCGGGTAGGTGGCGATCTCGCCGCGCTTGGGCGAAGTGCCACCCGGGAAATAGGCGCGCGCGCTGGACGGATACCGCCGGAGCTTCTTCGAGTTCGCAATTGCGGAAGCCAGTTGATTGTTGAGCGGGAAGCCGCGCTCGGCCATCTCGATGGCGGGGGCGAGGGTCTGCTCGAAGGTCATGGTGCCCCAACGGTCGAGCAGGATGTACCACGCGTCTACCACCCCTGGGACGGTGCCGGAGAGCAGGGTGTCGCCCACGGGAATCTTGCCGCCCTGATTGGCACGGTACCACTCGATGGTGGCGAGCCTGGGGGCGGTGCCTTCGGCGTTGAGCGAGACGGCTTTTTTCGCGCGCGCATCCCAGAGCAGCAGTTGGGCGTCTGCGCCGATGCCGTTGTTGGCAGCGTCCACGAGCCCGAGTACGGCTTGTCCGGCCACGGCGGCATCGAACGCGTTGCCGCCGGCCCGCAGGATGCGTTCGGTCACCTGGGTGGCTTCCGGTTTCATGGAGGTGACGGCATACTCGCGGCCGCGGAGGACGGGACGTGTAGTCCTGGACTGGGCAAAGCAGGTGAGGACCGCCAGAGAGAGGCAGAGGAGCGTTCGCATCTGGGAGATATAGTAACCCGGAACGCTCCCGGCACTAGCAGGCTGCTGATAAACTCGCGCGTGGCCGCGCAGCAAGGAACTGCGTTCGCCAGCGAGGCGCGAGGAGGAGGCGATGCGGGCTCATCGTTGACGACGAGAAACGATGCTGGCGAACGCAGACCCTTGCTGCCCGGAGGGTTGCGGCGGCGCCGGCTGATCTGCCGCGTCGCGGCTCGTCCCCGATGTCCCGCGTCGGCCTCCTCGCCGCTCCTCGCATCTCGGCCGGCGGCGCTCGCAACGCGGCTCACGGGAGCTTTTCAGCAGCCTGCTAGAGGATGCCGTACTTGTCAAACGCGGCACGCGCGGTCGATCCGGCTTCGAGCTCGCGCCGCACGTCCTTCTCGCCGCGGGCCTTCTCGAGGGCGCCGGTGAAGACCTCTTCAACCGCTCGAGCCGGCACTACACAGACGCCGTCCAGGTCGCCGAACAACACATCCCCGGGCTCGATGCGTGCGCCGTCCATTTCGATCGAACAGCGGAAGTCGATCACCTTCCCGCGCGGGCCCTGGTCCTGCGCGTAGGCACCGCGAGAGAAGGTGGGAAAGCCCAACGAGAGAATTCCCCGCGTGTCCCGCGAGTAGCCGTCGAGCACCGCTCCCGCGGCGCCGCAGCGAAGCGCGCGAATGCTCATCAACTCGCCCCACAGCGCGTATCGCGGGGAGGACCCGGTGCAGACGTAGATCTCATTCCCGCGCAGGTCGTCTAGCGCCTCCAACATCAGCCCGAAGCGCCCCAGGCCTGTCCGGGAGCCCTCGTCGAAGCAGTCCGCCTCCAGCACCGGCATGGCCCGGCCGATGCACACCATCTCGCGGTTGAGCGGCTGGATGTAGGGGGGCAGAAACTGGCGTCGCAGACCCAGGCCGTCCATGATGTCCCCGACCACGGCGGTAAACAACTCCCGGCGCGCCAGCGCGAATAGTTCGTCGTCATCGCTCCAAAGCGGCATCACCCAATTCTACTGTACGGGTGCGGCTTCAACCCGCATTCCGGCGGCTTCGAGCAGAATGCGGATCTTTTGGCGTTGTGATGCGGCCCAAGGGGAATTGCCATACCCCCGCTCGAAGCGGAAAAGGGTGCCGCGCGGGAACTGCCCGATTTTCGCCTTAAGCTGTACTTCGCCGCGCAGCCGGAACGGCCCGACCATAGCGGCCATGGGTTCCTCGGAAAGCAGACTGATGCGCAGGGGCGGCTCCAGGGCACGGCGCTCGCTCGCGATGAGGCCGCGGCACTGTTCGGTGATGCAGGCGTCGCGCAGCCGGTCGATGCGGTCCGGCGTGAGCACCCAGCCCGCGCCCTTGAGCAGCGCCTCGGTGAAGCCAAACTCCAGGCCCTGGTCCATGGGACCGACCCGTGATTCGCGCAGCCGGGCAAAGGCATCCCACAAAGGTTGCTCCGCCGCGCTCGAACCGCCGTATTGCAGCAGGCTCTGGGCCGACCTGCGGGTGCCCGGGTCGGGATTTCGCAGATCATCGATGGCGGCACGCTCCAGGCCAGGGCTCATCAGCAGGTCCTCATTCGGCGACAGGTAGAGCGCGCATCCGCCCGGGTTTGCCTTGCGCCTCTCGGAGAGCTGCGACGCGGCCCAGGCCGGGTCCACCCTAAAGAAATAGGCGAACAGCGGCCCCGAGCACATGCCGGGCTGCCCCATATGCGAGGCACGCACACGTGCGAAGACGGCCGGGCTGGCATAGCGCGCCAGCACCGGCTCAACAGGCTTGCCCTGCTCAAGTGCATCCGCAAGGGGGCCGTCGAGCTCCGGAATGGTCTTTTCCGGCAGCAGCATGAGTACGCGAGGCTCGCGGCCGATGTTTCCGGCGCGGATGCGACCGAGAATCATCGCGCGCCCGGCCTCGGGGTTGAGTTCGTAGAGCCGCATCAGAGCGAAGTCGCGCCCCGGGCCGGTGCCGGCGGCAACCGACCGGACCACTGGCTCCACGGCAGGCGAAACGATGCGGTGCCACTCGGAGGTGAGCAGCATCCGCTGGAACCCTTCCGGCAGCGCCGCGAAGTCTTTCATAAGGGCCGCCAGAACCGCGGGCGCAGGCGGCTGCGGCCCGTTGGTAAACAACGTGGCGAGCGATACCGCGTGCGCCTGGCCCATCTTACGCGCAAGGGCATCGCCCAGCGTCGAAAAGTAACGGCGCTCGATGGGGCGGGTCTGTTCCAGCCGCCGGCGATGCTCTTCGTTCCAGCGCTTCAGCGCTTCCTGGTCTTCGGCGGGGTACGCCGGATCGGGCGGCACTGTCTCGGCGGCCGCGAGTTCGATCAAGGTGCCGATCATGTAGTAACTGACCGGTACATCCGGCGCGGCCACGGCGGCCTCCATCGCCGCGATCACCTCTTTGCGGTGAGGCGAGCCGAACAGACCGGCGCGCAGATCTCCCTGGGCAGCCATGGGACCGTTTTCGAAAAATCGCGCCAGCGCGCGGGCCGCCGCGGGAGTGCCGAGGAACCGCAGCGTGCGGGCCGCCCGCCTTACTGCTACTTCGCGCGACTGGTCGTACACCTGCCCGATCGCCGGCGGCGGATCTCCGCGTTCCAGCACCGCAACAGCCTCGGCTACACGCTTCTCTGCCCACCCGGGCTCCGGCGCGACCATTTCGATCTCGATGACGTCGGAGCGCAGCTTCACTGGCGTATCGCCCAGCCGCACGCGCGTGGTCTCCGCGGTGATCCGGTAGCGCCCCGGCTGCCGGAAGGTCAGCCACTCGTTGAGCTGCCGTTCCACCACCACGGTGCCGGCAAGCGGCGGAACAAAGGGGTCCGGCCGGTCGAAGCCGATCTGCGCCGGAATATCGGCCAGCGGATCCACGGCGAATTCCCTGGGCTCCGCCGTGAAGCTGTCGAGGAGGGCGTTGCGCACCGAGCGGACGTCCTGCATCGTCTGGACACGGTACTTGCCCGGGGCGTCCGCCTGGAACCGAAACTCCACGTCCACAGGTTCGCCCATCCGGAAGGTGGTTCGCCCTGCTTTCGCGGCCAGCGTGAAGCTGACGTCCGCGGCGGCGCCGGGCAGCATCACTGCCATCGACGCCAACACCAGGAGGAATCGCATCTCCGGTTTAGACTCCAGGCGTTGTAGGAAGGTTCCCTACTCCCAGTGGGCTTTGAAACGCGCGATCTCGTCGAGCACCGCATCGAAATCGCCGCGGAAGCAGACGGCGCGATCGTCCACATAGACATGGGCGGGGGGCTTGCGGTCGGTCACTTCGTCGACGTAACGCGCCAGGTCGTGGCGGGCCAGCCACTCCTCGACATCCGCTTTCCACCGCACCGTAAAGACCACCACGCGATAGCCGCGTTCGTTGAGTCGCCGCAGGAACGCGTGGGCGCCGGGGCGGGGATCGTGATAGTACTTGCCTCCGCGAAAGCCGTCGTAGGCGTTGAGCACGCCATCCAGATCCACACAGACGGTGGGCTGCTGCTCAGGCATAGCGGCGAATCTCCCGGAGGAGCAACTCGGCATAGCGCTCGCGTTGGCGGCGGAAGCGAGCGCCGTCCGGAGTGTCCCCAAGAGCTCCCGCCGCCATATCGGCATATCCCAGTCGGAAGGCCAGCCACGCGAGACGGTGGAACGGCAGGCGCGAGTGGATGCCGCGATCGTCCGAATGCGCTACGTACCGAGAGGCCAATGCCGTGGCTGCCTCCGCGTCCATATCGAATTCAATAGCGGCGGCGGCCAGGTCCCAGGCGATGTCCTGTGGGCCGGGATAGAAATGATCGTCATAATGGTCCACGGCATCTGTCTTCAGATAGCCCGAGGCGGTGCGCAGCCATTCATGGGGGAACATCCGGTTATCGATGGCGCACGCGTGCCCGTCAGGCGGAGAGAGATCAAGCCGAAGCCCGAGCCCCTCCTCGACGTTGACCCGGATCATCTCTGTGAGCTGCGAACCTCCACGGCACTGGAATTCGCGGCTCCGGAAGGCGAGGTAGCGCGCCATCACGTCCAGCAGATCGTCCGTCATATCGCCCGGAACAAGCGGCCGGCCGGATACCCAAGGGCCGCTGACGAAGCCGCTCGCGAGTTCCTCGACCGGCGGCCCGAACCCCGCCGCAGCCAACACCTGGGCACGCTCGAACGCGCCGCGGCCGTAGCGCCCCAGCCCCGCGAACTTATATAGCCGTCCGTCCGCGAGGTACTTGCGGCGCTCGTGCTGCGGCTGAACCGCCACCTCGGCCCCGATACATGTGCGCCAGTTGCCGCTTGAGAGATCGCGCGCACCTGGAAACATCCCGAGGTCCTCGAAGCTGGCGACGTACTTGCGGTGTCGCGGCCAGCACAGTCGCGCGGCCTCGGAGACGAACGCGGAACCGTCCGGAGTCCAACTCGGAAACAGCACGATCCGCTGCTCAGGCACGCCCGCCGCGGAGAGCGCTGCTACCACGGAGGCGAATGAAGACCCGCTCAGCCCGGGACCCTCGTCCACCACGGCGAAGTAGGCGCCCGCCAACTCGCGCCAGCGCCGCTGAAGCTCGGGTTCCGCGATCAGCCGCCGGTCGAATGGATGGCCGCGCGGCCGCACCGTCCAGGAGTGCACTTCGCAGCCGGCTCCTTCGAGTTCGGCCGCTACAACGGCGCTGAGGCTCGTCCCGATGCTGCGGATCCCAAGCACCGCCACGCGGGCCGGACGCGCCTCATTCCAGAACGCACGTGCCGCCATGCGATAGGTTTCCGGATAGAGCGCGTAATAGGCGTAGCCCTCGGGCACCGAGATGGTGATGGTTTCAGGGAGGCCGGGTATGCGCGGGGCCTCATTGCGGATTGCAGCGCGGCGCAGGGCGGCCAGCACGGGGTGGTCGCGGTCGCAGTCCGGGGAGAGCGCATCGGCGACGCCCGCCTCGAGTTCGCCGATCTCGATCAGGCGTTCGAGCGGATTGCCGGCAGCCTCGATGCGCGCCAGAACCTCCGCTGTCGGTACCGTACGGCTCTGTTCCCGGTAGACGATCATGGCCGTGCCTGCCGCAAGATGAGGCGCCGGTTGGGCCGGTCTACCGCTCCCCAGTCGTACTTAAAACCCTCGCTTTCCCGCAGGAAATCCAACTCGGCCAGGCCTTCCGCGATGCCGCACTCTATCGCGTGACCCATCAGCACGGTGCCGGGGCTGAGCCGCGCGAAGGCGGGGTCGAAGCCGTCCAGATAGGCGTAGAAGCGACCATGTCCCGCGAAGCCATATAGCACCGCGGCCAGTCCCCCGGGCAGCCGCAGGCCGTACAGCCGCAACATTCCGCGGTCCAGCAATTCCCCGGCGGCCTCGCGGTGGAAGGCTTCCATGCAGGTGCCCGCCAGCACCCCCGGCTGGTCGAGCGCCTGCCAGCGTGCCGCATGCAGGCGGAACAGGGCAGAGAGCATCTCATCCAGGTTCTCCGGACCGGCTGTCTCCACCACCCCGGCGGCATTGCGGACGCGGTTGCGCGCCCGGTGCAGGTTGTGGCCAAAGCGTTGCGGAAGCCCGGCGCGAAACTCGTCCCAAGAGCCCGGCAGCCGCACCACCGGA
>DATMYF010000072.1:0-10163 GCA_035561075.1 Bryobacteraceae bacterium | reverse complement strand
ATCCTGCTGACCGGGGAGGCGGGGATGGAGCAGCGGTTACGCCTCCGCCAGGAGGGCGTGACCTTCCGAGGAGACCGCGTGGATATGCGGGCGCACGAACACCGTTTCCAGTGAACTGCTACCGCGCGACCGGCGCCACAGGTTCCGCCACCGGCTGATGCTTTCGCAACCGAACCCAGTAGAGCGCGCCCAAGGCGAAGAGCCCCATTGAGATGAACTGTGCCGCGTTGAGCGGGGTGCCCAGAAAATTCGGCTGTTCCTGGAAGCGCACGAACTCCACGAAGAATCGCACCGCGGAGTAGAGCATCAGGTACAGGCTGATGATCGCCCCGTGATGGTGTGGACGGCCGATCGCGCGATACAGCACCACGAAGATAATGAACTCCGCGGCAGACTCGTATAGCTGGCTGGGGTGCAGCGAGACCCCCAGCGGGACGCCCACCAGCCGGTTGGACTCGGGGTTGGTGAAGGTCACCGCCCAGGGCAGGGTAGTGGGCGCGCCCCAGCAGCAGCCTGCGGCGAAACAGCCCAGCCGCCCGATCCCGTGTCCCAGGGCGATCCCCGGCGCGAAGACATCCGAGGTCTCAAGCGGCGGAAGTTTCGTGCGCCGCATATAGAAGAACGCGGTGAGGAGTGCCGCGATGAGGCCGCCGTAAAAGATGCCGCCCGCCTGAAGCGTTGTGAGCGAAATGATCTCGCCCGGGTGCTCCGCGTAGTACGGCGCGTCCACCACGAACATCAGGAGCTTGGCGCCCAGAATGGCGGCGATGGCGCAGTAAATCGCCAGGTTCAGTACCGCTTCGGCGTTAAGCCCCGCGCGACGCGCCAGCTTGCCTGTCATCCACAGCGCGGCCAGGAACGCCAGCGCCACGAGTACGCCGTAGGTGTGCAGAAAGGGGATGTGGAACAGTTCGGGTAGCATCAGGTTCGCGCCGGTTGGCGTTTCGGTTTCATCAAATCGAGCAACAGCAGCGCGCTGCCGACCACGATCGCGCTATCGGCAAGATTGAAGGTGGGCCAGTGAAGGCTGCCAATATAGAACTCCAGGAAATCCGTCACCCGGCCGAACAGGATCCGGTCGAAGACATTGCCAGCGGCGCCGCCCAGGATCAGGGCCAGCCCCGCTACGCTGAGCCTGTCCATCGTGGGGGCGGTCCAGAGCATAGCCGCCACCAGCACCAGGGCAGCCGCCGAGAGCACGATGAGGATCGCGGTCCGCCATTCCGAGCTCGAGTCGGCGAACAACCCGAAGGCCATGCCGGTGTTCTGGCTGTGCACGATGTCGAAAAAACCCGGGATCACGGTGTGGGTGTCGGTGAAGGAGACGCGGGTCTCCACCAGCCACTTCGTGAAGCGATCCGCGGCGAACACCAGCACCGCCAGCGCATACGCTTTGAGCCGCATATCAGCCATTTAACATCTCTTTGACCGCCTCCGCGCACGGGGCGCAAACCGTGGGGAGTGCGGGGTCGGACCCGACGTCCTCGGTATACTTCCAGCAGCGCGCACACTTAGCGCCGGACGCCCGCTCCACCCGCACGTTCAATTCTTCGCCGCCCTCCCCCACCGATACCTGTGACACGATGAACAGCGCCGGCAGTTCGCGCGCGTAATCGCGCAGCAGTGGATACAGATCGCCGTTGGCGGAGATATGCACGTGGGCTTCCAGAGGTGCGCCGATCAGCTTCTCGTTACGGGCAGATTCCAGGCTCTTGAGTACATCGCCTCTCACTTCGATAAGACGGTCCCAGTTGCCCACCCGTTTCCGATGCTCCTCGGGGATCCCCTGGGTCAGTTCGAAAGGCTCCGGGAACTGCGCCATGTGGACGCTTTCCGGCTGCTTAAGATGCCCCCAGACTTCCTCCGCCGTGAACGCCAGCAGCGGAGCCACTAACCGCACCAGGCAGTGGGCCACGCGCCAGAGCGCGGTTTGGGCGCTCCGCCGGGCGTGAGACTGTGTCGCAGTGGTGTAGAGCCGGTCCTTCAGGACGTCGAAGTAGACCGAGCTGAGGTCCACGGTTGCGAAGTCGTAAACCGCGTGGAAGACCTTGTGAAACGCAAATTCGTCGTACCACGCCAGACACCTGGAAACCAGGTCCTCGGCCCGCAGCAGGATCCACTGGTCGATCTCCTGAAGTTCGGCGCCGGGTACCGCGTGGGCGGCGGGGTCGAAATCCGACAGGTTGCCGAGCGCGTACCGGAAGGTGTTGCGCAGCTTCCGATAGGCATCGGTGAGGCGCGTCAGGATGGTTTCGGAGACGCGCACGTCCTCGTTGAATTCCATGGAGGACGCCCACAGCCGGATGATCTCCGCGCCGTGCACCTTGACGATCTGGTCCGGCTCGATGGCGTTGCCGAGGGATTTGTGCATGGCGCGGCCCTCGCCGTCCAGCACCCAGCCGTTCAGCGCGCACGCGCGATACGGCGAGCCGCCCTTGAGCGCCACACCAACGAGCAAGGAGCTGTGGAACCAGCCGCGATATTGGTCGCCGCCCTCGAGATACAGGTCCGACGGCCAGCTCAGGCCGTTCTGCTCTGTCAAGACGGCAAGGTGGCTCGATCCGGAGTCGAACCACACATCCAGAATGTCGTTCTCCTTGCTGAACTCCCCGCAACCGCACTTCGCGCAGGCGGTTCCGGGAGGCAGCAGTTCGGCCGCGGTGCGCTCATACCAGATGTCGGCGGTGTGCTCGGCGAAAAGTGCCACAATGCTGTCCAGGATCTTGCGATCGGTGAGCGGCTCCCGGCACTGCTCGCAGTAGAAAACCGTGATGGGGACGCCCCACGTCCGCTGGCGCGAGATGCACCAATCCGGGCGCATGGCCACCATATTGGAGATGCGCTCCTGGCCCCATGAGGGCATCCAGTGGACACGCTTGATGGCTTCGAGTGCCGCCTGGCGAAAGTTATTGCGGTCTATCCCGATGAACCACTGCTCTGTGGCGCGGAAGATGGTCGCCTTGTGGCACCGCCAGCAGTGCGGGTAACTGTGGTCGACTTTCTCCGAGTGCAGCAGCGCGCCGTGCGCCCGCAGGATTTCGAGCACAATCGGATTGGCTTCCCACACGGTCTTGCCGATCAGTTCCTCGGGCAGTGTGCCGGCGGCGCCGGAAGCATGGAAGAAGCGGCCCGCGCCGTCCACCGGGCAGTATGTCTCAATGCCGTACTGGCGTGCGACGACGTAATCCTCGTGGCCATGGCCGGGCGCCGTGTGCACCGCGCCGGTACCCTGTTCGAGGGTCACGTGGTCGGCCAGAATGCCCACCGAATCGCGTTCCAGGAACGGATGGCGGAAAACCGTGCCTTCGAGCGCCGCGCCGTTAAACCTCGCGACAACGGAATAGTCCGCCCAGCCGCACTTTTCGGCGGTCTGCTTCAGCAACTCCGCCGCCACGATGTAGACTTCCCCCTTCGTCTCCACCGCGACGTACTCGTACTTCGGGTGGTAGGCGATGGCCATGTTGGCCGGGATGGTCCAGGGAGTGGTGGTCCAGATCAGGCCGTAGACCTCGCGGCCGGCGAGCGCGGCGTCCACCCTGGTGGGGTCCGATACCATGCGGAAGCGCACCCAGATGGAGGGGCTCGAGTGGTCCGCGTACTCCACCTCGGCTTCGGCGAGCGCGGTGCGGTGCGTCAGGCACCAGTGCACAGGCCGCAGGCCCTTGTATACGTAGCCGCGGTCGAGGAAATCGACGAACGCACCGGCGATCACGGACTGGTACTTCGCGCTCATCGTCAGGTACGGATCGTCCCAGCGGCCCAGCACCCCCAGGCGCTTGAAATCGCGCCGCTGCAGATCGACGTACTTTTCGGCGTACTTCCGGCACTCGCGGCGGATCTCGCTGGCGCTCATCTTGGCCTTACGGGATCCGAGCTCGGCGTCCACGCGGTTCTCAATGGGCAGGCCGTGGCAGTCCCAACCAGGCACGTATGGCGCGTCGAAGCCCGCCATGGTCTTCGACTTGACGATGAAATCCTTCAGGATCTTATTGAAAGCCGTTCCCAGGTGGATGCGGCCGTTGGCGTAGGGCGGGCCATCGTGCAGGATATAGGTGGGTTGCCCGGCGCGGGCGCGGCGAATCTTGCCGTACAAATCCTCCTCTTCCCAGCGCGCGAGCATCTTCGGCTCCGCCTGCGGGAGGTTCGCCTTCATCGAGAAACCGGTGCGCGGCAGGTTAACCGTCTGCTTTAAATCGACGTTATTCGAGTCCATTGTCGGGGATATTACTATCGTACACGACTGCGGGGAGTTGGTTGCACCCGCGGGTTACGGGCCCGCCGTCCGTGGTAAAATCGTACTTCCCGCCGGACTTGTGCCGAACCATACTATGCAGTGCCCGCCTTATCCAATCTGTATTACTTTGCTTGCGCTATTCGTGTGGCCCGCGGCCGCCGGGGAAACCCTGCCCAAGCTGGTGAAGAAGGTGGAGCCGGCGGTGGTCACGCTCCGTTCGTACGACGCCTCCGGCAAACTGCTGGTGCAGGGAAGCGGCTTCCTGGTGAACCCAAGCGGGCGTGTGGTGACCAGCCGCCACGTGGTGAGCGGAGCGGCGCGCGTCGACGCCACTACCAATGACGGCACCGTCCTTCGCGCCAGCAGTATTCAGGCAGAAGACGCCACAGCCGATCTTGCCGTGCTGCTGCTCCATCAGCCAGGGAAGCACTGGCGTTCCCTGCAAGTGCGGCGCGGCATGCCCGACGTTGGCCAGACGGTGCTGGTGGTGGGGAGCCCGCTGGGCTTCGAGCGCAGTGTCAGCACGGGCATCGTGTCGGCCATCCGCAATGTGGCTGGTGTCGGGATGGTGTTGCAGATGACGGCGCCCATCTCCCCCGGATCCAGCGGCAGCCCGGTGGTGAATTTGGATGGCGAGGTCATCGGAATTGTGCGCTCGCAGCGCGAGGAGGGGCAGAACCTGAACTTCGCGGTACCCGCCGAGCGCGTGCTAATGCTCACACCTGCACCCGGTCCCACAGCGCTGCTTCGCTGAGCCACACCTTATCCTGGGGATGTGAACTCCCTTTACGACCTGGATCCCGGACCACACACCCCGGAGATCGTCCGGATGATCGTCGAGATCCCTAAGCACTCCAGTAATAAGTATGAGTACGACGCCGCGACCAATCTCTTCCGCATGGATCGCACGCTCTACTCCCCCATGCATTACCCCGGTGATTACGGCTTCATTCCCGGCACCTTGGCCGAAGACCACGACCCCCTGGACGTGCTCGCCATGGTGGCGGCGCCGAGCTTTACGGGATGTCTCATCATGGTACGCCCGGTGGGCTTGCTCGACATGGTGGACCAGGACGAGCCCGACCAGAAGATCCTGGCTGTCCCGGTGCGCGACCCGCGTTACGACCAGGTCCACACCATCGACCAGGTTTTCCCACACCTGCTGCGCGAGATCGAGCACTTCTTTACGATTTACAAGGAACTGGAAGGCAAGAAGACCCGCATGAAGGGATGGAGCGGCCCGCGCGAGGCGCGCGAAACCATCCGACGGAGCCGCGAACGGTACGTGGAGTCCATCCAGAGTGCGCAGGCGGCGGAACAGACTGCTCCCTGACGGATGCTTCCGCCAGGGAGCAGTTGACGATCATCAGGCAGTTGCTGCGTCGGCCTGGGACTCGTCGTCTCCGCCTTCCGAGCCGAATTCCTTCTCGAAGGCCTGGACAAGCCGCTCGGCCCAGTCGCCCACCGGCTTCATCTTGCCGAAGAAGAAGCGCAGGACGGGAGGCTCCTCGTAGAATCTCAGACCGCCCACCAGGTCGCGATGCTTGTGCAGCCAGGTGATCCGGTCAACGGCGTACTCGATCTGTGCCATGGTGTAAGCGCGGCGGGGAACCGCAAAGCGCGCCAGTTCGAGGTCCGAGGCGAGTTCCTTGCCGTCGCGATCGCGATCCATGGAAACCGTGCCGCGCTCCATGGTGCGGATGCCCGACGAAAGGTAGACGGCCGCTGAAAGCGCGCCCGCGGGATAGTCGAACGAGCCCAGGTGCGGCAGGAAGCGCTGCGCGTCCACGTGGCAGGCCAAGCCGCCCGGAGGCGTGACCACGGGCACCCCATTCTCGATCAGCCGGTTGGCGAAGTACTTCACCATTTCCACGGCAGCGCCCGCCACGTCGTAGTCCACCATCTCCCGGATTCCTACCGCCATGGCTTCGATCTCCTTGGTGGACATGCCGCCGTAGGTGAAAAAGCCTTCGTAGACAGGCAGCCAGGGCCGGAACCGTTCAAAGATGTCGAGCCGGTTGGTGGCAATGAAGCCGCCGCGCGCGCTGCAGCTCTTTCGTCCGGAAAGGTAGCAGATGTCCGCCAGGTCCATGATCTCCCGGATGATCTGCTGAATCGAGAGGTGCGCGTACGCCTTTTCGCGATTCTTGATGAGGTAGGCGTTCTCCGAGATCAGGCTGCCGTCCACCAGCAGAAGGATGTTGTGCTTTGCCGCGAGAGCCTTCACCGCTTTCAGGTTTTCGAGCGAGAAGGGCTGGCCGCCGATCAGATTGGTGGTGGCCTCCATGCGGACGAAGGAGATTTTCTCGGCCCCGTATTGGTTGATGACGTTCTGGAACTTGTTGAGGTCCAGGTTGCCTTTGAATGGATTGCTGCTCTGGGTGTTGAGCGCCTCGTCGGTGAAGATCTCGAGCACCGTGCCGCCGGCGAGTTCGAAATGTGCCCGCGTGGTGGTGAAGTGGTAATTCATGGGGATCACGTCCCCCGGTTTCACCAGAACCTTCGCTACCAGGTGTTCGGCGGCGCGACCCTGATGCGCCGGCAGCAGGTACTGGTACCCGAAGACGTCCTTTACGGCGCTCTCCAACTTATAGAAGCTCTCCGAGCCGGCATAGGCATCGTCAGCCACCATCATGGCCGCGAGCTGGTTATCGCTCATCGCGTTGGTGCCGCTGTCGGTGAGCATATCGAGGAAGACGTCCCTCGTGCGGAGGGAAAAGGTGTTATAGCCGCCCTCCTCCATCGCCCGGAGCCTTCGGCGCACCGGCACGAGATGGGTCTTCTGCACAATCCGGACCTTGTGCATTTCGATGGGAAGTTCTTTACCGTTAGAGAGCTTGATTCGCATGGTGCTACTCCAGAGAAAACAGAATTGAGTTAAGCGGCCGGGGCGACCCGCCCGTCTACTGCCTGCTATGGAAAAGGAAACCCGATTATAGCGAAAAGCGCCTCCCCGCGGGCTGGAACCGGCCCGTACCAGGCCCATTGAGAGGCTTGCGTCCGCGTGCTACGCTTGCACACGGACGGACGAGATGACGCTACCCCAGACATACTTCGCCACCCTGCTCCTGATGCTCCTCAGTATGCTTTGCTGGGGATCCTGGGCAAACACCTTCAAACTCGCCGGTAAGTGGCGGTTTGAGCTGTTCTACTTCGATTACGCCTTCGGCGTGCTCCTGGCGGCAACGGTTTACGCCCTTACGGTGGGAACCCTGGGTTTTGACGGCTTCTCGTTCGTGGATGATCTGATGCACGCCGGCAAGCGCCAGTGGGTATTTGGCTTTGCGGGCGGCGTAGTGTTCAATCTGGCGAATATGCTGCTGGTTGCGGCCATCGCGCTTACAGGGTTGGCGGTGGCTTTCCCCGTGGGCATCGGGCTGGCCCTGATCATCGGGGTGGTCTGGAACTACAGCATCAGGCCGGAGGGTAACCCTATGCTGCTGTTCACCGGCTGCGCGGTAATCGTAGCGGCCATCGTGGTGGACGCAATGGCGTACCGCGGGCTGGCCATCACCCGGCACGAGGAACTGGCCAGGGCGGGGAAGGCCAAGAGCACGAGGAGGAGCGTCAGCCTGAAGGGCGTGATTGTGGCACTGGTGGCCGGGGTGTTGATGGGGTGCTTCTTCCCGCTCGTACTGAAAGGACAGGAGGGCGAGTTGGGACTGGGGCCGTATGCCGTGGGGTTCGTCTTCGCGGCGGGCGTCTTCGCGTCCACCTTCGTTTTCAACCTTTTCTTTATGAACCTTCCAGTGGAAGGCCCGCCTGTTGAAATCCTTGAGTATTTCGGCGGCACCTTTCGGCAGCACGCGATGGGAATCCTGGGGGGCGTGATCTGGTGCACCGGGGCGATCGCCAACTTCGTCGCCGCGAGCGCACCGGAGGAGGTACACGCGGGTCCGGCCATCAGCTACGCCATCGGCCAGGGCGCCACCATGGTGAGCGCACTCTGGGGATTGCTGGTGTGGAAGGAGTTCGCGGGCGCCGATACCCGCACCCGCGCCCTCATCGCCATCATGTTGGTGCTTTTCGTGTGCGGCTTGGCCATGGTATCAGTGGCACCGCTGTTCACGTTTTAAGCCGTGAGCGGTCGCGCGACGGACTGCGGCCGCAAATAGTCGTAGAGCGTCTCCGGGCCGAGCACTCCGCCGCCCATGCCGCTCAACTTCGCCCCGCCGTACGGCAATCCCTGGGCGAAGACGTTATGGGCGTTAATCCAGCTATTCCCCGCCACCATGGCTTCCGCCACCCGGTTGGCGCGCTGGAGATCGCGCGTCCACACGCTATTGGCGAGCCCGTATTCGGACCGGTTCACCAGGTCCACGGCTTCCTCTTCGGTGCGGAACCGCATCAGGTAGGCGACCGGCCCGAAGATCTCTTCCCGGCAGGCAACGTTTTCGGGACCGCCTGCCATTAGCGCAGGCTTTACCCAGAAGCCGCCGGGCTGGCCCACTACTTCGGTCTGGCCGCCGTCGAGCAGCAGGTCCGCACCTTGCGCCCGCCCGCCGGCTATGTACCCGAGGACGCGATCCATCTGCTTCTGGCTCACCAGCGGGCCCATCTGGGTCAGCGGATCGTTCCAGTAGCCGATGTGGACGCGGCCCATGCGATCCGCGGCGTATTCGACGAAACGGTCGTAGATTGCGTCATCCACCAGCCACCGGCTGGCCGTGCAGCAGACCTGCCCGGCGTTCAGGGTGATGGCCGCCGTCAAAGCGTCCACCGTCTGCTCTACATCCACGTCTCCGAACACCACCGCGGCGCCTTTGCCCCCTAGTTCCAGTTTCACCGGGACGAGGTTGCGCCCGCACGCCTCAGCGATCCGCTTGCCCACTTCCGGCGAGCCGGTGAACGACATCCGCGCGATGCCCGGATGGCCTGCCAGCGCAGCCCCGGCGGTCTCTCCCAGCCCCGGGATGATGTTCACCACCCCATCCGGAATTCCGGCCTCCTGGACCAGGCGGCCCAGGTACAGGGCGGTGAGCGGGGTGTCCTCAGCGGGCTTGATCACCACCGTATTGCCGGCGGCCAGGGCGGGGGAGATGCCCCAACCATACAGAAGGAAGGGGAAGTTCCACGGAAAGATGAAGCCACACGCCCCCCAGGGCAAACGCACCGTGCGGGCATCCATGCGGGGAAGCGGGATAGGGCGGCTGTATTCGGCGTGGAGCGCCAGGTCGGCGTAGTACCGCAGGGTGGCGGAGAAATGCCCAACATCCCAGAGCGCCTGCGGGCGGGGCTTGCCCACGTCCAGCGACTCGATCTCCGCAATGGTGTCCCGCCTGTCATCGACCAGGTCAGCCAAGCGATGGAGATAGACGCCACGGTAGTTCGGGGCCATGGCAGCCCAGCCGGAGCGGTGGAAGGCCTGCCGGGCGGCCTGGACGGCGCGGTCCACGTCCTCAGGTCCGGCGGCCTGCACCTCGGCCAGGGTCTCACCGGTGCCTGGATCCACGGTAGCCAGGGTGCCACCGCGTTGCGAGGGTTGCCACTGCCCTCCGATAAAGAGCCCCAAGGGGCTGTCCGAAAGAAAGGTGTTGACCTGGGGGTTGCGCGCCTGTCCGGTTGCTGCCTGCATCATGACCTCCGGGCTAGTATGCTACGGCTCTCATCGCGGGGTGTCAACTGGTGGCGTGCGCGAGGACACTAAAGTGTAGAGAAGCCCGACACCACTGTAGAGAAATCCAAAACACAGGCTAAGACGCTGGTACGATTCGCCCAGAGCGTGGTGTCCCGCAACGGGCCTGTTGGAAAACACCACACCACCCCTAGTGCGGCGTTTTACCACACAGGCAACTGTTTGAAAACGGGACACATCCACTGTCAGAAAACACCACGCTTTGGTCAACGCCGTGCATTGATACAACACGAAAGGAACACAACGATGACAGTCGTTCTGGTTTTGGTCACGTTTCTGGTATTCATCCTCCTC
>DATMYF010000071.1:0-20499 GCA_035561075.1 Bryobacteraceae bacterium | reverse complement strand
TGCCACGGTTCCTGCGAGCGGTCGAGGAGTTGCGGCAGTCCGGACTGCTGCAACTGGTACGGCTCGGTGAAACGCTGCACAACTGGTCCGCGGAGATTGCGGCCATGTGGCGCTTCACCCGCAACAACGGCATCATGGAAGGCTTCCACACCAAAATGGAACTCCTGCAACGCCAGGCATTCGGCTTCCGCAATTTTCAGAACTACAGGTTGAGGGTTATAGTGATGTGTTCTTGAATTTGCTTCAGTGGTGGGGGTTCCCCCATTAATGGCGTAGAGCCCGTAGAGCCTGATGAAATGGTGGGCGCGACAGGACTCGAACCTGTGACCTCCTGCGTGTGAAGCAGGCGCTCTAACCAACTGAGCTACGCGCCCCCAATGTGGCGGATGTCTCGATTGTAAAACAGTTTACCCGGGCTCTGCTACTAACCCGTGCGAAATTTACCGCCATGGCCGGCGCGGCTGTGCTAAATTCTTGAAATACAAGGGGGCAAATACTCTTGAATCGTCGTGGATTCCTTCACCGGGGCATCGCCGCGGCCGGCACGCTGGCCTACGGACGCTTCCCCCACGAACTGCTGGCGGGTACCGCCAAGAAATTCGCCAGCGACCGTGTCGCGCTCGGGCCTATGAAGGTCGCACTCAGCCGCCTGGCGCTCGGCAGCGGCACCAACGGCGGGGGCGGAAGTTCCAATCAGACCCGAAAACTCGGGCTAAACGGGTTCGCCGACCTGCTGGCGGCGGGCTATGACCAAGGCATCACGTTCTGGGATGCCGCCGACCAGTACGGCACGCACCCTCACCTTAAAGCGGGACTCAAGCGGGTGCCGCGTGAGAAACTGGCCATTCTTACCAAGACGCACGCCGTCACCGCGGAGGACGCGCGTCGCGACATCGACCGCTTCCGCCGCGAACTGGGCACCGACTACATCGACATCCTCCTGCTCCACTGCATGATGGACGCGGACTGGCCGCAACGGCGCAAGGGCGCCATGGAGTACATCGCGGAGGCGCGGGAGAAGGGCATCGTCCGCACCCACGGAGTCTCTTGCCACACCCTGGAGGCGTTGAAGACCGCCGCGCGAACCCCGTGGGTGCAGGTGGATCTTGCCCGTATAAACCCCGCTAAAGTTGCGATGGACGCCGAGCCCCAGACCGTGCTCGGTGTGTTGCGCGAGATGAAGGCCGCGGGGAAGGGTGTAATCGGGATGAAGATCCTGGGTGCGGGGCGGTTGCGCAGCCGCGCGGACGAGATGCTGCAATATGCGCTCTCGCTCGACTGCGTCGACTGTTTCACTATCGGGGCCGAAAGCCGCGAGGAGATGCTCGACCTCGTCCGCAAGATTCCGGCCTCAAGCGTGAGGGCTTGACGCCGCGTTGACCGTAGTCTTCGCATCTTCTATACTGAAAAGACAGAGACAGCGATGGTTATTCTTTTGACAATCGTCCACGTACTGGTCTGTTTGTTCCTGATCGTCGTGGTTTTGCTACAAAGCGGCAAGGCCGCAGACCTCGCCGGAGCTTTCGGCGGCATGGGGTCGCAGACGGCCTTCGGGCCGCGTGGATCGGCCACCCTGTTGTCCAAGGCGACCACGATATCGGCCGTGCTCTTTATGTTCACCTCGCTGACGCTCTCGATTTTGGCGACGCGATACTCTGGTCCCACGCCGGGCGGTTCGGTACTGGAGCAGCAGGGGAAGACCCAAACGGCTCCGGCGGCTCCGAGCCAGGCGCCTGCGCCGAAACCGGCGGCCGGGCAACCTGCACAGCCGGCACAGGGCCAGCCCTCGGTGACGTTGACTCCGGAAGGCGGCGGGCCGGGGCGCACCATCCCGTTGGATGTCCCGGCGAAGTCCGGCCAGGCGCCCGCGCCAGCGAAACCGAGCCCGGAGAAGAAGTAGCTTACCCCACGCGGAGGTGGCGGAATTGGCAGACGCACTAGCTTGAGGTGCTAGCGGGCGAAAGCTCGTGGGGGTTCAAGTCCCCCTCTCCGCACCATAGATTCTAAAGTAGTTAAGCTCAAAAGGCCACCCAGCATGGGGTGGCCTTTTTCTTTATCGTAACAGTCAGACGTTACGATGGGTTTTCAACCGCTTAGGAGCGAGAGCAGCGCCTTGAGCTTGTCAGCGGGGACGGCCGCGAGTTTGGCCAGGACTTCCGGAGCGATCTTCGGGCCTGCTGGTTCTGCCGGTTGGCCCTCGGCAGCGCCGTTACGATGACCGTTACGATTGCCCATGGTAGCCTGGAAGGTCTCCTCCAGTTTGGTGCCGGCTTGGACGATGTCCTCATCTTCCACGACGCCGTAGCGGATGTCCATGGCATCCGTCTTGTGCCCCATGATCCGCATCCTGGTGATCTTGTCGATACCAGCCCGACGCATCAGGCGCTGAGCCGTCCGTCTCAAATCGTGGAAATGCAGGTCAGGAATCCCAGCGGCTTTGGTCGCCTTAACCCACTCCTCCCGAAAATCCTTGATCGGCTCTCCTGCACGACTGAAGACCCACTCTGAATGTGGATAGAATTCGTCCCGCTCCCTCTTGGCGTCGGCAAGGTGCTGAACCATGTCCCCGAAGATTGGAGCACTACGAGGGTCATTGTTCTTCGTTTTAGCCCGCTCCAAGGTGACGACCTTCCGATCAACGTCAACCTGTGACCATTTGATACGCTTCAACTCCGATGCTCGGATTCCGACGTGCGACGAAACAATGAACAAAAACCGAACGCCGGGATCGGTGAACGCATCTCGGAGATTGGCATAGTCGGCATCTTGAAGCACGACCTTACGGACGTTGTCTTTTTCCGATTCCAGGTGAAAGTGCGGAATGCGAATCACCTTGGGCGGCGTCTGCTTGCTGGCGTACTCAAACGCGCTGCGAAGTCTGGCCAGCTCACGGTTGATCGTGGCGCCCGCTGACTTCTCCCAGTCGGCCCGCTGCTGTGCGGTAGGCGTCGGGCAGGCTTTCAGTTTCCGCGCCAGCAACTCGGCTTTGCGCCGGTTTCGGTAGGCCTTCGTGTGGTCAGTCGTGAGCTTGGATGCCCGCAATTTGCCAAAGAACGGCTTCAGGTTCTTTTCTACGACGAGCTTATAGACGTAGCGGGTTTCTTCCTTGGCGTGGGTTCCATCTTTTAGGAACTCGTCTAGCAACTGGCCGATGCGCACAGAATCAGCGTCCCCGCCAGAGCGCTGCTGGGACTCTACTTGCGCGGTGAGCTTCTTGTAGAGCTTCACTGCGTCAGAATAGACGCTGGAGTCCGTGGATTCGTAGATTGGCCGGCCCTGCCGGTCGTATAGCTTTACCCACCAAACAAGACGAGACGTACCATCCTTGCGCGTGTATACGCGGTAGTAGATGCCCTTCTGGATCTCCTGAGGAATGAACCGCTGTAGCTCGTCTGGAACAGCGGCTCTCTTGTCGGTGCTCGTCATGGCGTAATCGTAACACAAAAAGCTAATGCGGGAGCGCGGTCACTCCGCAAGGTCGTCAATCCACCGATCAAGCTCAACCCGATCAATGAACACCCTCGCGCCCTGGCGCTTCGTCGGGATGGTCCCGGCGTGGATCAGATGGTACACGGCCTGCTTGCTGCGGCCGATGTACTCGGCGGCCTCGGCGACGGTCATCAGGCGACGCTTGGTGCCGCTGGTAGCGGCCATCTGGGCTACGACGCGCTGGGCCACTGCATCGGCAAGCGAATCAAGAAACTGCTGCTGGAACACAGGGAACTCTCCAAAATGAGGTGGCCGGGTGAAGGGCTACGCGCAGCGGAGGGGACAGGGACGTGCCGCGCCAGGCAGGAAATCGTCTCGGTGTTATCGGCCCGAGTCGCCGGTTACGCCACGTCGAAGACGTGGCCTCGTCAGAGTGTCCCAACCGACCCAACCTCCCGGTCAATTCTTTCCGGTCCAGGGGTTGGGGCGGTTGGTCCGGGGCAACCGGCTATCCCTGCGAATTCCCCATTTCGGAACCGAGGACTACCTCAACCTCACCGCTCCCTGCAAGTTCGGCCAGTACGTTGAGGGCATCGTCGACTGTGTCAAAGTCAGGTGCGGTCACATCCACCAAAGACTCGGGCAGGTGATCGGCTCCGCCCTCGGGCAGAAACCAGAACCACATAGGATCCTCTGGAGCATCGTACTGTTTCAGCGCCAGAAGAACTCCTGTGGCTTGGAGCTTTACAGGTTGTTCTGGACCGGGGGCCGAACGAGGATTAGACCAGCCAGCCTGGTTGGTCGGACTGGGCTCGGCGGCATCGCGGTTCTTGCGGCAGTAGCGCAGATTCATCCGCTTCACGGCGTTGGCGGCGTGGCCGGCCGGATCTACTCGTTACTCACGCATAGAGATCCTATTTCACCTTGACTTCGGGGGTCACGGACATGCCGGGGCCGAGCCGGTACCCAGGCGGCGGGGCGTCTGTAAACAATATTTTGACGGGCACGCGCTGGACCACCTTCACATAATTCCCGGTGGCGTTCTCCGCTGGTGGAAGACTGAACCTAGCTCCACTTCCACTCTGGATGCTATCGACCCGGCCATGCAATTGGAGTTGCGGGAAGGCGTCTACTTTCAACGTGACCGGCTGTCCAGGACGCATCAACGTCAGTTGGGTTTCTTTGAAATTGGCGACCACCCACAGGCGGTCTGGAACCAGCGCCGTCAGCGGCTGTCCCACCTGGACGAAGTTGCCGGGTTCGATGGACTTCTTCGTGATGTATCCCGACTCGGGCGCGTAGATGCGGGTGTAAGAGACGGCCAGTTCCGCCTGCTCCACGGCCGCGCGCTGTTGTTCGATCTGGGCCCGCAGTGAGCCAATATCGGACCGGCGAATTTGCACCTGTGCAGGACCCGACAGTGCTTCATTCACTTTGCCTTGCGCCTGCAGGAGCAGCTTCTCGCTTTCCCTCAGCCCGGCTTGAGTCGAGCTTTGGGCCGCCCGCGCTTGCGCCAGGTTGGCCTTGGCGGACTCAGTGGCGTGGCGCGCCGCTTCCTCTGTTGCTGTTGCGGACTTCGCCTGAGTCTCGGCTCGGTCCAGGAGTTGCTTCGAGACCTCGTCTTTGGCATACAAGGCCCGGTATCGGACCACGTCGGCAGACGCGCGCGTCGCTTCCGCCTGCGCGGATGATGCCTGGGCTTGCTGACACGGAAGCCCAAAATGTTCAAGACTTCTTCACGACCTATTCTCCTGGGCCTGGTGGCCGCAGGAATCGCGTCCGCACAGGCGGCCGGCGCTCCGGGAGTGACTCTGAGAGAAGCGACGGAGCAAGCGATCATCAACAATCTCCAAACGAAACTTTCGCAGGAGCGCACAAATGAATCGAGGGCCAGGCGCGGGATCAGGCGATCGGCATTGCTGCCGCAGATTAGCGGCGCGGCATACCAGTCGAGCGTAACGGACAACAAGGCGGCCCAGGGGCTGACGAAGCGTCGCGGCGCTTCCCGCTATTACCTTCGTAGGTCCCTACAACCGTTTCGATACCCGCTGCGAGATGGTTCAGAGCCTCTTCAACCTCGGATCGATCCGCCGCTATCAGGCGAGTCGCTATGAAGTCGATTTAGCGGAACAGCAGCGTCGCCTCGCCGTTCAGCAGGTTACGACGGATACGGCCCTGGCCTATATAGCCGTGCTTGAAACGGGACAATCGGTCAATGCCGCGGAGGCAAATGCGGAACTCGCGCAGCAACTTCTCGACCTTGCCGTGAGCCAAAGACAGAACGGGATTGCGACAGGGCTGGACGTTGCCCCCGCGGAAACGCGACTGGCTCGCCAGCAGGTTCGGCTCGCTCAGACCAGGACAAATCAGAATACCGCAAGATTGAATCTACTCCGTGTCATCGGCTTGCCGCTGTCGGCGCCGGTCTTGCTCGCTGACTCCATGAAGTTCGAGCCGGCGGTGCCTCCGGACCCGGGAGACACCGTCCAACAAGCACTGGATGAGCGGCTGGAATTGTCGGTTGCCACGACTCAACTGCGGATTGCGCAGGCGGAGCGAATAGCCGCGATGGGTGACTTGGCGCCCTCGGTTTCAGCATTTGGCGACTACGGCGCCAGTGGCCTCAAGCCGAATGACACAAGTATGGCCACGCGGAGCATCGGGGTCCGCATCGACGTTCCTATCTTCAACGGAGGCCGCACACGATCTGAAATACAGGCTGCCACCAGCCGGGTACGTCAGGCAGAAATGCAGTTGTCCGATCTGAGGACAGCCGTCGAAAAGGATGTAGCGGCAGGCGCTGGACGAGCTCGCAACTCGCGGAGAACAGATGCGGGCGGCACAGAAATCGCTCGACCTGGCGGAACGAGAACTCTCGTTGGCTCGGGATCGGTTTCAGAACGGCGTGGGCGACAACATTGAGGTCACGAACGCACAGACGGCACTCGAAGATGCGCGCCAGGAACTCGTATCCAGCACGGCCCAATTCACCGTCTCGCGGTTGAACCTGATGTCGGCCATGGGTCGCGCTGAGTACTTTTCTTTCTAGACCTGTCTATTTCGGAGACTGCTAACAATGATCGACACGTTGACCGAAGCATCGAAAAGAGAAGCCAAAGCTGCGGAACCCGTTCTTCGCAAGCGCATGATAAGACTCATCGGAGTCTCGGTGGCGATGGTCGCCGCTGCCGCCGGCGGCTGGTACTACCTCAACTCGCTGGCGTACGAGTCCACCGACAATGCATTCATCGATGGCGGCGTGATTCAGGTGAGCCCCAAGGTATCAGGGCAAGTGCTTCGCGTGCCTGTTCAGGACAATCAGCACGTGAACAAAGGCGACCTGATCGTGGAGATCGACTCCCGGGATTACGACGCCCGCGCGGCTGAGGCGCGAGCGCGCCTGGCCGACATCTCTGCGCGCGCTGAGGGCGCCCAATCGAATCTGCAACTCACATCTACCGTGACGGACGCTGTTCTAATTCAAGCGCGGGCCGCCTCGGATGCAGCCAAAGACCAAATCCAGATTCGCCAGGCGCATGCGGAACAGGATGAGTTCGCCGTTCGTGCAGCGGAAGCGGCATTGCTTCAGGCCGAATCGAAGTGCAGTCTACGCACCAAGTTGATCGATCGTGCATTCAGTGGGTTGGCGTGCGGAGCGCTGCCGGCGTCGGTATTAGACGCGTCAGATGACGAGCAGCGGTCCGACTTTACTTGTACTGCCGCTCGATCTTCAGCCTGTGCATCCGCGATTGCAAGGTGGTGCGCCGCATCCCGAGCAACGCCGCGGCGCCATTCTCGCCCGCGATCTTCCAGCCGCAATCCTGCAGCGCGTGCAGAATCCGCTCCCGCTCGGCCGCTTCCCCAATAGGACCCATTCTGGTTCGGCCCGCCTGTGACATCGGCGATTCAGGTAGCGCGATGTGGAGCACCCGCCCGGGACTGAGAATGACGGAGCGCTCGATGACGTTCTGCAGTTCGCGGATATTGCCCGGCCACTCATAGCGGGCAAGCGCGTCGAGCGAAGCCGAAGGGATCTCCTCGATATCCCGCTTCATCCGTGTTGCATGCTTCTGGGCGAAATAACGAACTAAAAGAGGTATGTCGTCTGTGCGCTCCCGCAGGGGCGGGACCGTCAGTGGAAATACATTCAGCCGGTAATACAAATCGCTCCGGAACTTACCTTCATCAACCATCTGCTTCAGGTTCCGGTTGGTCGCGGCAATGAACCGAATATCCGCGTGAATGGTGCGATTTCCGCCGAGGCGCTCCAGCTCCTGTTCCTGAATTGCGCGCAACAGCTTGGGCTGGAGCTCCAGCGGGATCTCCGCAATTTCGTCCAAAAACAGCGTCCCCTGGTGTGCGAGTTCGAAACGTCCGACCTTCTGCGCAAAAGCGCCGGTGACGAGCCTTTCTCGTGGCCGAAGAGTTCGCTTTCCAGCAGAGTCGCTGGGATAGCCGCGCAGTTCACTTTGATAAAGGATCGTTGGGCACCGCGGTGAAACGATAGCTGCGCGCGCCGGCCACCGGCTCAAATTCCACCCAGCCGTCCGCAACCGTTGCCGGAACCGGCCCGAGCGCCTTTCCTTCCGGGTCGAATGCCGTCAGTTTGCCCGAGGCATTCGCCCGGAAGCCGATCCGGTCGTTCCCGTAAATGTCGATCAACTCGATCCCGAAGTCCTTATGCCTCAGCGCCACGCTGCCGCGTGCTTCGAGATTGCCGTCCCTGGTCCGTTTGCCGCGCCCGTCCAGAAACTCGAATTCGGAGGATCGCACCGAGTCGACTCGGCTTCCATCCACCATGGCCGAGAACTCGTAGAACCCGGTCCGGCGATTCACGGCCAGCCATCCGAACGCAGGCAGGAGAACCGTCTTGCCCGACTGATCCCGCACGCTCCAGTCTCCCCAACTCCCGCCATTCACGAAAATCTCCGTCCCGTTCTCGTAGACGACGTGCACCGCGAGCCCGCAATTGCGCCTGAAGCATGAGAGGCGCTGGGTGTGAGCATCGCTCCATTCCGGTCCGCGTATTCGATTTTCGCGGGGCGTACGAAAGCGTATTGCTGCTGCAACTGCTGCATCATGTAATAGGAGCGCGCCATCGCCTCGGTGTGAAACGGCTCGTCTTCAAACTCCCTGATCAGCCAGCCCAGATTGCCGTAGGCGATGGTTGCGGCGATCAGCCGGTCCACATACTCGCGGCGCCGCTGCGAAGTCTTCCAGCCCGGATCAATCTTGTGCAGATAGAAGCTGGTGTCTCCCATGCCGTAATCAGTCTGCAAGGGATGGATCTGCATCAGGTGAAAGGCCACGTCCAGTGGATCCGTTACTAAGTTGCCCGGCGCGTAAGTCCAGCCGTAGCTCCCCGACTCCAGTCCCGCGTAGAGCCACTGGTACGTGCCTTCGGATTGAGTTGGGCCATACACACGCTGGTCGTTCAGGAGGATCTGTCCGTACGCGTAGAAACTCGCCGCCATCGTTCCCGCGCCAGGTACGCGCGCGTCGAAGTCGTTGTACCGCCATGGGGAGACAGCCGTGTGGACATCCGTATAGGACATTCCGACGCCGTACTTCTCCTTGATACGCCGGGCGTAATACTCGTCCAACTCCACCGCTTTCGCCGGCTTCAGGGCATAGCAGCGCATCCAGGCGTTCCGCCAACTCCCGTCCGGTTCCCGTTGCACCGCATCCGGACTCCAATTGGTGTTGGTGGTCGCCAGGTCGGTGTAGTTCGTGTACACACCCTGCAGCCAACCCATGCCCTTCTGGGAGGCAACATATCGCTGAAGTCCCGCTTCTCCGCCCTTTTGCGGCGCGGGCTTGAGTCGCAGGGTAAAGCTCTCGCCCTCATCGCGCCAGGTGATCTCGTGACTGTGCTGCATGACGCGATCGAGGCCGAAAGAGCGAATCATTCTCGAGCGCGCGTGATCTTGCTCGAAGGTGTCGAAGCGCGGCGCAACGGTCCAGACGAAAGGTCTGCTCTCCGCCTGCCGAAGCGATGGTGGGTTCGGGATCACGGGAAGCGTCTCCTCATAGGTCGGCGATACAGTAACGAAAATCCGCTCGTATAGCGGATTCCGTTCGCCGTTCGTGAGCGGCAGATACCGCAAGCCGCCGTTGAGCTCCGCCGCGTTCGCAGTGATCTGGGGATTATGGGCCGCGTACGGCTCCGAAGCATTGGTTCGGTACCAATCGAACCAGATCGAGGTGAATGTGGGATCCGCCGCGGTCCCGGTCATGAGTACCCTCGGGTCACTGGAACCATACGTAAGATACGGGACGGAAATCAGCCTGGGTGAGGTGACGCCGGTGGCTCGGCCGAAGGACAGCTCGCTCGCATTACGCTCCTTCGACTGCACATCCAGTATCAGCGATTTCTGCCATAACCGCAGCTCATACTCGAACTCGCTGGAGCCGTCGCGAAAAACGGCCCGGACCACATCGTCGCTGAGGGACGCCGAAACCAGCGAGGTGGTGCGGCGCTCGTCTTTTGCCACTCCGGCAAATCGAATGCCGCCTCCGTCAAGCGGCCGGAACGCGCGGTTGCGGCCCACTTGCGCGGTGATCTCACCGAGGTCTCCGGTCTGCGGCCGGTACGTATAGGTAATGGTGGCATCGCGGCCCGCGTATCGGAGCTGAAACTCATTTGCCCCGGTCTGCTTAGCCGAGACGGTGTATGTCTTCTCGAAATTAACCGGCAGGATCGTTTGTTCGCGGGTTGGAAAAGGCAAAACGCCGGGTCCCGTGTTGAGTCCGGCGATCTGCCCCGGCCACGATTTCAGATTCCGCCGCGGCTGTGGCGCAAACTGCAGCGGCTTCAGCTCTTCCTGGTAGAAGGCCAGAGAGTCGCAAAAGAAGTCCCGCGGGTCGACATTCCCGATCGTCGATAGCCCGACGCCGGTGAAGTACGCGGGATACGCGATCGACTTCTGCATGTCGGCGTCCAGGCGACGGTGAATCAGCCACCACTGTTTCCAGCGAAGCTCCGCCAGGGGAATTCGAAACTGCTTCCCCTGCGCGTCCGCGATCAGGATGGCGACGCTCGCCGCGCGATCGATTTTGTCCCGCTCCCATTCCCAGTGATTTCCATAAGCCCACAATTCAACCGAATCGAAGCGGTCCGGAATAGCGACAGGTTTCGGGGGGCGCGCGATCATCCGTCCCTGACGGTCCGGCGCGGAGAAGACCATTTTCGCCACGTGACGCCCCCACATCTGTTGCTCGCGGCTGCGGCGGAGTTCGCCGGCAGTGCTGCCCTCCAGCTCGAGTGTCCAGCCTGTGAGATCTTCAAAATCGACAACCGTGTGCGGGTTCTGCTCCCGCTGCGTCCAGGTCATCTCATAGGGCTGCTGCCCTACCTGTTCCCAGGCGTGCACCTCGTTCATGGCAGGCACGGTCCGGGAGGCCGCGGCAGCTTCGGCAACGAAAGAAAGAAGCAGAATCGGGATAATAATCATGTTCTTACCGCAAGTCGGCAGATCTCGTAGAGGGGGGCGGACGAAGGCCGCCCTTCGCACCCGCGAGCTCAGCAATTAACGGAGTGATACGCGCGCCGGCGTCCACCTATGGCCGCCCGATCTCCACTACCTTGAGGCATGCCGGTTCGAGGACCTCAGTACGTTCCGCGGTTCCACTTTGCCCTGACGGGTCTTTGGAATCCACGCGGTACCGGAACCGTACCCGCTCCCCTGAATAGTTGGCAAAGAATACCGCCAGATTTCCGTCTTCGGACCGCCACAGGCGCGCTTCGGCAGCCGGTACCGTCCCCGACCGGTCGCGGTTCCATCCGAAGACCTTTTCCGAAAAGACGGGCAGAGGATCGAGCGGTCGCACGGGCTCGAGAAGCTGTCCGTAAGTCAGATACTTACCGTAAGCGGCACGGGTGCGGGCGCACTCAACGAGATAGCAGACCTTCGATTCGTGCTTGCCGCTGAAAAGGCCGGCATCCATCCATCCGTTTTGCCGGCCGTCGATCAACGCCTGTCCCTGCGCATATCGGGCCGCTATACACTACCTGCATCAGCGGGATTTCGTCGGCCGAGGGAGGAGACCACATGAGATTCGCGTCCAGCAGATCGAAGAAGATCTCATCTGCGCCCTCACTCGTGATCGCGACGTCCTTGCCTGCGCGAACGGCGGCCTCATGAACCCTGCGCATCACTTCGCGATTGCCATCGGCCCAGTACCGGCCACCGCCCAACGGATGCCCGTGTTCGGGATTGAAGCAGAGCTCGTGTTCCATCGCGGCCACCTGGTCCACGTAGATCGCGTTTACATGCAGCTCCCTCAGAAGATCTTCGGCCAGACGCCCGATCGTTCCCTGCCAGTAAGATTGCGATGGGCACATGGTCAACATTCGCCCGGCGGTCTCTGAATAGAAGTGGTGGCGGAAGCCGCCCTGCTCGTCCACATTCGCGTACGGGGCAAATTTGTCCCAGTCCGGGATATTCATGTCGGCGCTGCACCCATTGATGTATGGCATCACCAGCGTCCCCCGCGCGCCAAGCTGCTTGACCCGGGCAGCGAAACCGTCCTTCGCGGGAAGAAAATGCGGGTAGTTATTATCGTAGGGCGTCTTGTGCCAGTTGTACCAGTGCAGGCCCGCAGGCAGGCCAACTCGGTCGAGTGCAGCGGCGAGCGGCTTGTTTAGCTCCAGCGGATCGATATCTGCGGGGACGGCCGAGCCGTCGGGCGACAGTTGGGGGAGCCACCGGTCGCGCAGCCAGAAAGCGGCGTTCCTCGCCGCCTCGGGTATCGCGCGTTGCGACAACCGTCCGGCGCCGGCCCACTTCTGCTGCAGGGCCCATTCGCGATAGTGTTTGGCGCCCCCAACCCACGACCCCTGAAACACACCGAATTCGACGGCGTAGTAGTCCTGCCAGTCGGACCCGGCCCGGGTCAGATTCTCGGGATGGTGAATGACCGACGTCCGCTTTCCGGGCTCGATCAGGAAATTCTTCGCCCGGCCTTCAGAATCGCGGGTTCCTAGATATACCGAGTCGTTTCCGTCGTGCAGCGAACAGAACTGCATGGGCCAGAAGCCCGAAGGATGCCTGTCGCCAACCGGCTCGGTTCTTTTGCGCAGAAGGTGCCCGCCGCTCGCAAAAACCGGCCGGGCAATATCGTAGACCCCGGCCGCGGGGAAGCCGTTCACAGCCGGAAAACTCACCGAATAGAGGCCCCAGTAATCGCTGTGACTCTCGACCGAGATCCGCCACGATGCAATACCCGAATCCGCCGGCAGGTCCACCACGACACGGACCGTCAGAGCTCGGTCCTCCTTCCACCAGCGAATCTCGTTCCACTCCATAACCGCCCGGCGGTCGCCCCCGGGCAGCGTTTCGACCCTGGCATAGCTGCACTGCTTGTAATTGTTATCCGCAAGGTGCGACAGCGTTCCCCGGCCGAGCTTCAACTGCCACAGCAGGTGTCGGTCTTTTGAGGGTTGCACGTGTTCCTTGCCTGTGGCCAGATCCACCATCGATTTCAGCCCCATGCCGGCAGGCTCAAATTCCAGGCGGACATGATCGTTGGACAGAATCAAGCCTTTCGCCGTCTCAACCTGTTGACGGACTTGAGCCGGGGCAGTGAATGCACAGGCCAGAAGGACGAGAAGTCGGACGCACTTTGTCATAATTGGGGCCATTTCAGCGACATTGAAAATCTTGGTTCCGTGCATCGCGCGAGCAAATCGTTGCACGAGCCAAACTCGCTCGCGCGGATCGGATAGCGCCGAATCCGTTCGCGACGCTGGAGAGAACTGCATCGACGATGCCTAATTGCGGCGCAACTGGTATAGATGTCTATTCCAGCGGCGATGCTCAGGGTCTCATTTTCCGCCTACTCAGTGGTGCTTGGCAAGAGTTTTTGTGAGGATGTCGGGCCCGAGAGCGTTTCACCGGCTCTCCAGAGGAAGACTGCGGAAGTGTTCGATTATCCGGCGGGTTTGCAGCGTGAGGAATGAACGACAGCCCGGTAACGGTCGCCGCGGATGCTTGAGCAGGCGTATTCGATCGGCTGATCGCCGGCGGAGTACGTGCGCCGGTGCACCTCGAGCAACGGAGTGGACCGCGGAAGCCCGAGAAGCGCGCGCACCTTGGCCGCCGCGGCGACAGCGCCAATCTCCTCCACGCTGCGCACGAGATTAATCCCGTACTCCTGTTCAAGGATCCGGTATAGCGAGTCTTTCTCGAGATCGAACCGCGCCAGGTCCGGGCACTTCGACACCAGGATCTGGACAGCCTCGAGCACCATCGGAATGTCGTCCACGAGCCGGATGCGTTCTATGCGATATACCGTTTCGGAACGCGATACGCCGAAGAACTCCTGCGCTTTGGCGTCCGGTGGGCAGACCTTCCATTCTACGAGGCGCGATGTGACTACGCCTCCGCGTCTGGTCATCTCCTCGCTGAAGCTGCGAAACTCCTGCTGGCTCTTCTGAATGCGCCGCGCCTGGACAAACGTCCCCCGGCCGCGCTCAGAACGGATGAGGTCCCCCTGTTCCAGCACGTCGCGGGCTTGCCGTACCGTCATGCGGCTCACGCCGAAGTGCTGACAAAGCTCGCGTTCGGACGGCAGTGTGGCGCCCTCGGCGAGGTCGCCGCTTTCTATCAGCGACCGCAGGCCGTCGGCGATTTGTACATAGGCGGGCCTGACGCTGTCGCGGTCAAGCCGGAGCCGGCCAAATTGGCGAGAGGTTTTCATGTATTCTCACGCGCGGGTCCGTTTGCAACCGGTGCGTGCAGCCGCTGGACCCGCACCCGTACATGCAGTGTACCACTTGGTGTTGACGCCGGGGCCTGAATTGGTATATACGTCTAGTCCAGTATGTTTATACCAGAGCTGGAGCCTCACGCACTGAGCGCGAGGACGAAAGGATGAGAATGAGTCGTTTACTGTGGCTTTCGGCGATCGCAGCACTCGTGTTGTCGCATCTTGCCGTGGGCCAGAGCACACTCGGCGTGATCCGCGGCCGGACTCTTGATCCAAGCGGTGCGCCGATCCCGAACCTCGCGGTGCGTGTGGTCAATACCGGCACGAATATCGAAAAAGCGGTGGTTAGCGATGAGTCTGGCCTGTTCGAGGCTACTTATCTGCAGCCCGGGGCGTATAACCTGACGGCGGAGGCCGCGGGGTTCCCCAGGTGCACCGTCGAAGGACTCGTGCTTTCTGCCGGCGCGACCGTTCGCGCCGATCTCAAATTCGTAATCGGCGAGGTCTCGTCTTCGGTGACCGTGGCAGCGGGCGCGCCCGTTATCAATACCGAGACAGCGGTCATCGCCGACATCAAAACGCAGGAGCAATACCTCTCTGCTCCGCTCAACAACCGTGGTTACTGGGACAGCTATGTGCTCGGTTTTATGTCCCTCGTGCCGGGCGCTCAACCGATGTCGGCGTCCTACAATATTTCGTTCGCCGGCAGTCGCGCGACGATGCAGAACTTCACTGTCGACGGCGTTACTACGGTTTCGACGCTGTCGGGTGGCGGCCCGCTCGGTCCCAACCAACCCTCGATGGACTACATTCGAGAGGTCAAGGTTGATCTTTCGGGAAGCTCCGCCGAGTACAGTTCTCCCGGGTACGTAAACGTCGTCACGCGCGGTGGAGAAAACCAATTTCACGGCAGCGCGTTCGAATACTACAACACCGCGGGATTCAACGCCCGGAACTTCTTCGCCAACCGCGTGGCATTCAACGTCATGAACAACTTTGGCGGAAGCATATCCGGTCCGGTCCGTCGGAACAAAACGTTTTTCTCGGCCGCCTTCGAGGGGTTCAACAATCACTCCGCGGCCCAGATTACCGCCAACCTGCCGTCTGAGCGCGTCCGCTCCGGCGACTTCTCCAGGCTGATGTCCGCAACCGGAACGCCGCTGACCATCAAGGATCCGGCTAACAACGGTGCACCGTTTCCGGGCGCCGTAATTCCCGCCAGCCGCATCAGCGCTACTTCCCAGAAGATTCAAACGCGCTTCTTCCCAGCCACGAACTATGGCGGCGAGGACAATGTAACCGGGAGCTATCGCGACCTGTGGAAACAGGTTATGCGCAAGGAGCAGGTGGACTTCCGCATCGATCACCAGTTCTCGAGCCGAAACTCGCTTTTCGGCCGCTTCAGCGCCGCCCGGCTGCCGAACGGTACGCTGGAAGGCGGACTGCCGACCATCGGCGCGCGCAAACAGCGCCGGCAAGCGCGCAATTTCATTCTGTCGGACACGCATACGTTCACCCCGACCCTGATCAACGAGTTCCGGTTCGGCCTGGTTCGTGGCTACAACCCGTACAGCGGCCCCGTCAACGGTCCGGAGATCGTCAAGGAACTCGGACTGACGAACCTGCCGGCCGATCTGCCGAATGTCGAGGCTTTGCCCACGATCAGCATCTCCGGTTACCAGGGAATTAGCCAGATCATCTACTGGCGGCCTGCTGAGATGATTTACCAGTGGCAGGACAACATCTCCTGGATCCATGGCCGCCACACGGTGAAGATGGGCGCGGATATCTGGCGCAACTACGGCTCCAACTACGCCGTGAGCCCATCCTCCGCTTTCGGCAGCGTCAACTTTACGGGATCGATGACCGGATACGGTTACGCCGACTTCCTGCTGGGAGTTCCCTACCAGGCGTCGCGTTCTTCGACCGGCTTCGAAAAGCTCAAGAGCATGAGCGTCGACAAGTTCTTCTTCATCCAGGACGACTTCAAGGTCAGTCCGCGTCTCACCTTGAACTTCGGCCTGCGCTATGAGCTGAATCCGCCGTATACCGAGCAGAACGATACGCTGGCCAATTTCAATCCGTTTACCGGACAGTTGGTGGTTCCCAACGATGCAGTGAAATCGAAGCTCGCGGCCGGCTTCCTGGCGAGCAAGCTCGTTCCGATCGTGACAGCAGAGCAGGCGGGTCTTCCCGCCCGGACGCTGGCGTTTACCGACAAGAACAACTTTGCGCCGCGCCTTGGGCTGGCATACAAACTGACCGAAGACAGCAGGACCGTCTTTCGTTCTTCGTTCGGAACGTTCTACGACTCGTTCACGGGATTGTACTGGAGAGGCATGACCGGAGGACCGTTCAACGGCAACGAGGTATCTCCTGTCAATTCTTATAGCAACGGAATGCCGCTCTGGCAGTTCCCCAATATGTTCCCGACCGTGCTCAGCCAAACGGGGACTGCCAGTCTGACCGGCATCGATCCGCATACTGTCACTCCCGCAATGCATCAGTGGAATGCCACGCTCGAGCGCGAGATTACGGGCGGCATGGGGCTGCGCGTTTCCTACATTGGAAGCGCGACGCGTCACCTCGCTCTGGGGCGCAATCTGAACCAACCAGTTCCCGGAACGGTGCCGTATTCCGCCGCCTTGAGACCGTATCCGAACCTGAGCACCGTAACGTATCGGGATAGCAGCGGAAACGCCAAATACCACGCGATGACCGTCGTGCTGGAGCGCAAGATGAAGAACGGCCTGCAATTCCAGGCAAGTCACACCTGGGCCAAAAACCTTACCGACGCCCACGGCGAAGACGAGAACGGCGGGTCTATGCAGAACGCGTACGACCGGAAGGCCGAGTGGGGCAACTACGCGGCCATGCGCCGGCACAGGTTCATCTTCAGTTCCATGTACGAGCTCCCCTTTGCGAAACTGGGGCCCGATCGCCGCTGGTTCAAGGGTTTGGCCGGAGGCTGGTCACTGTCCTCGTTCGTGCTTCTGCAGACCGGGCCGTATTTCTCTCCCACGTTCTCAGGCTTGGACCCGGCCAATGTCGGTACCAGCAGCGGACGGGCGGATCGCATCTCGGACGGCAATCTATCCGGCGGCACCATATACAAATGGTTCGACACTACCGCATTTGCAGTCCCGACGGCGAATTCCGGCCGCTTCGGGAATAGCGGCGTCAACATTCTTCGGGCGCCCGGAACCGCTAACGTGGATCTTGGCCTCTACAAGAGCGTCCAGGTGAGTGAGCGGATGCGCGTGCGGCTCGAGGGCACTTTGACCAATGCATTGAATCATCCGAACTTCGCCGCGCCGGCGAGCAACATCAGCCTGTCGTCAGCCGGTGTCATCACAGCAACCCAAGGTATGGAAGGAGCGGGCGCCCGTACTGCCCGTTTCGGTGCCCGGCTCGACTTCTAAACGCCAGGCCGCCGTTTTCAACCATACTGTAACCGAGGCCGCCCCCGATCCATTCAGGGGCGGCCTTTCTGTTGTGTGGGCGACCTGCTAAAGTGCGAGGCTCGCCAAGCAGCGGGGCAAACTGCTCGCATTGTTCGCCGCCGCATCGCTCTGGGCGGCTGATCGGCCCCGGCTCAATCTGGCGATGAAGGGTTTCGTGGTTCATGAAACCGGGCAGTGTCGAGGAGTTGCTGGGGAAATCCGGAAATCACAGCGCCGGAGCAGAAAGGCGCGCCCCCTGTGCGGACCATTAAAGAAACTCTGGAGGCGGAGTTCCGTCTTGCGGAGATGGCCATCGAGACGGAACCGGGGCTGGAAATCTCCGGCACGCTTTATACCCCGCGCATCGTCGCCGGGAAAGTCGGGGTGTTGTTGGTGAACGGGCAGCCAGGCGTAGCAGCGCGGCTGGCCACTGTTGGTCATACAGTACTGAACGTGCAGCCGCGCGGGGTGCCGACGGAGACAGGGGACCTCGCAGGCAACTGGAAAGCTTCTACGCGCGCTTGGCTGATTGGCCGCAACCTTGCGGGCATGCGTGAGTTACCCGCGCCCAGTAGCCGACAGCTCCTCCGATCTAGGGCAAGTGGCTGTCGGATTCTGGAGTGTTACCAAGCTGGAGCGAGATTCTGTCGTCGCGTTGGCGATTGCCAGCGAGAGTGCCGACCTCCCGCTTTCTGATCGCATCCGAGTGATTGCGTGGAATCTGAATCTCCTCCCCGAGACGCCACCGGCTCGGGCCGCCGTGATGGACAACGAAATTTGTGAGGCGTTGGGCGGTGCTGTCAGACTCTCGGAGGCTGTTCTGCTCGGAGCGCGGGCCATCGGGCTCAGCAAAGAAGTCGTCACCGCTGTCGTCCCCGAGGCTGTTGACTTGGAGAGCCTGGCGACGAAGCTGACGGAAGGCCGGACGGCAGTCGTGGTGCCGGTCTTGCGCGCCCTTGGGGTCCGAACCGTCGACGCGGCAGAGTTTCGTTCGCGCGTCGCCGCCGATTTCAAGGCCATCTGGTCAACGCTCGGTACTCGCGCCCGCCTCGAACTGCTCGCCTGGCTGGGAGAGAACGGTGACGCCAAGTTTCTACTTGGTTCCCCGGCTGTTGACATGGTGCTTGTCGGTGAAGCAAATGGGACTTGGGCGCCACCGTCCGGTGTCATAGCACCCTCATGGGTCACCCGCCACATGCCGCCCGGAAACGAGCGGCTTCTTTCGTTCAAGCCGAATATGGTGCCGTGCGCGTGGAAGGGGCACCACGCGCACGGTGGCATAATGCCGATGGTCGTCTGCGGGCGCCGAATCCTGGTGAACTCCTCTACATCGGCATCCTGTTCGCGGCGGGGATGGTGTGGTCAATGGCCAGAAGGTTCAGGAACGACGATCTGACCAGCGGGGTTGGTAAACGAAGTCGCGTCAGGCGCGGAGAAACTGGATGAGGCCACCGCGGAGAGTGCATCGCACAGCGATGTGCAAGATACGTAATCCGATAACGCAGTCTGATGTATGCTGGACGCAGCATGTCGACTCCGACCCAATACGGCCACACACTTTTCCTTGAAGGTTTTCAGGCCGGCTCTTCTTCTAGGAGGCTGAAGCGAATTCGCTTTTTGAAGAATGCGTCAGAGAGCGCCCCTTATGACGAAGCCTGGCTCCAGCACCTCATCATGCGTCAGCCAAGCCTCCTGCCTATCGATCAAATCGAGCCAGCTTTCACTGCTCTGGTTCCCATTTGCGTAGAGCTACCAGTTGGGTCAGGATACCTGGACAACCTCCTTATAACTCCGGCCGGTGACCTCGCGATCATTGAGTGCAAGCTCTGGCGCAACCCAGAGGCCCGGCGGGAGGTCGTCGCCCAGATCCTTGATTACGCCAACACCATGTCGACATGGACCTACGACACGCTCCAGGAGGCGATCAGGCGTGCAAAACCTCTCGATGCCTCCGATGAGAAGAAGGTGCGAAGCCTGTATGAATTAGTTTCCTCAAAGGGCGAAATTGACGAAGCTTCCTTCCACGATGCCGTCTCGCGGAATCTGAAGCGCGGACGGTTCCTGTTGCTCATTGTTGGTGACGGGATTCGGGAGGGCGTGGAAAGTATGGCGGGGTTCCTC
This sequence comes from Bryobacteraceae bacterium, assembly GCA_035561075.1. Taxonomy (GTDB): domain Bacteria; phylum Acidobacteriota; class Terriglobia; order Bryobacterales; family Bryobacteraceae; genus JAMCRM01. The sequence continues at coordinate 796 of DATMYF010000071.1, read as the reverse complement.
CAGCAATATGCAGGCTTTCACTTTACACTTGCCATTGTCGAACTCGCTCTTTTCGAGGTGCCGAATGGAGGCTATATCGCCCAACCGCGGATTCTCGCGAGGACGACGAACATCGATCGGGGCGTAGTTACGCTGGAAGAAGGTCGGATCGCTATCAAACCACCCAACATAGGACCGACAACTGCCGCCCACTCTGGAAGGCGAATGACGATTACGCAGGAACGATACTTTGAGCAGCTAGAAAAGCATTGTCAGGGTCTATCAGAAAAGTTGAATGGCTTTATCGATAGCCTCGCGGCGCACAACGCGTCGCCTGAATTTGGGAGTGATTCCATGATTCTCCGTTGGCGTTCCGACGACACGAAAAGCTGGAACCTCGGCACGATCACGAGTTCCGGTCAGGTGTGGATGGATTACCTTGGTCAGCAGGCCAGAAACGCGGGCTTGCTCGAGCTCAGCAAGCAATACCTCACAGACCTTGCGGGTCTTGTTCCCGGCGCATATGTTAAGAAAACTCAAAAAGAGACAGCGTGGAATATCGCTCAAAATGGCAAGAGCATTACCGCTGATGCCTTGCTGGCCGATGAAGCGCGTAAGGATGGATGTGACCTGCCCCCCGAAAACTCTACCAGCGATAATTGAGGATCTCCGCAAATTGACCCGCTACCGAAGTTCGTACCAATCGAACCTGGGATTCCGCAGGGCTAAGGTCCTCCGGAGCCCGGTTGACGGGCCCGAAAATCACTCCAGAGACTCAGTAGAGAGTCCCGGGTTTGCGCGATGCGTAAAAGCGCTT
>DATMYF010000070.1:0-13994 GCA_035561075.1 Bryobacteraceae bacterium | reverse complement strand
TGAATTTGTGAGTTATCGCCCCAGCTTGTACTCAGAGTTTTGACGAGTCGTATCTCTTTGCGTCCAACCAGATTGTCAATGATCTTGACAGCACTTACGAATCTCCGAAGATCTCCGCAGCACTGCCGGCCTCGAAACTTGTCGCGATTTCCCAGGCGCTCGCTTACATGCGCTCAACGGGAACCGCTTAATTTCGTTGATTGCCGACCAGAACCTCAGTCGTTTGCGTTCGGCGTACTTCTACAGAGTAACAAAGCAATCCCTAGCTGGCAAGGCCTAATGCGAACTTTTTGCTGGGTTTGTTTGAATGCCCGTTAAAGCAGCCAACACCGGCTCTCACAGACTCTCGCGAGGCTGCAATGTCCGGTTATTCAGGTAGACGCCCTCCCCTGGCCGTCGGTTTCACCCCCACCCTTCAGGTGCAGCGTTCGGGTTGGGTACGGAATCTCGATCCCCTCCCTCCGGAACCGCTTCAGGATGCGCTTCCGCAGCTCGTGCCGCACCTCGTACTGATCGACAAATTCCCGGACCTGGCAGATCAGGGTAAACCCGAGGCCGGAGTCCCCGAAGCCCGGGTCGAAGCGGACGAACGGCTCCGGCTCGATCAACAGCCCTGGCAGAGTCCGGGCCGCTTCCCGGCACTCCTCAACCAGCACCCGCTCGATGTGGTCGGGATCGCTGTCATATGCAACCGTAACCTGCACCATACACGACATCTGCTTCTCCGGCAGATGGTAGTTCGTGACGATCGCCTGCCCCAGCTTCGCGTTGGGGATCACAATCAGGTTGTTCGACAGGGCGCGTACAGTTGTGCTACGCCACGTGATATCAGCCACATACCCTTCTTCGCCCGAACTCAAGCGGATATAGTCGCCAAGCCGCAATTGGCCCGAAACCGCTACATAAAAACCGGCGAACAGGTTCGAGAGCGTATCCTGTAGAGCCAATGCGACAGCCAGGCCGCCCACGCCCAACGCGGTGAGGATGGGGGTGATAGAGATATCCAACTGGTTGAGCAGCACCAGCACGCCCAGGATCACCACCCCGATCTGGGCTAGATTCTGGGTGAGGGTGGTGACCGGCAGCAGCCCCTGCACGCCGGAACCATAGAAGCGGATCAGGTCGCCCGCCAGTCGCGTCGCCACCATCGTGAAGGACGCAATCCACAGCACCATCAGGATGCGGGCGCTCCACCACGCCGGACGAGGAGGCAATTCCGACGATTGCGTGGCCAGGTGAATGCCCAGGATCAGCACCCAGATCATGAACGGCCCTTCGAGCGCCTGAATTCCCAGCAGCCCGGCCTGGCTCTTGGTGCCGGCCGCCCATGCGCGCAGCACCCGGAAGAGTAGCCGCTTCACGACCAGCCCGGTCGCCATGGTCAGGGCCAGGACGCCTACGGGCACCACCAGCTTCATCCAGTCGTAAACGAGGAAATGCCGGATCGTCTCCATAGAGCTATCTCCTGTCCATCATACCCGGGCAGCCGCGTCCCCTAATCCGGCTGCACGCCCGGCGGCCCGGCTGCGTCAACTGTATGTGCGCATACTCCCGCTGGTATTGTGGCTCACGGTAGTAAGCGCCGCGGCTATGGCTTCCGAGGCCGGCAAGCTATACAAAGAAGGGCAGAAAGCGGAAAGGGCAGGCAAGATCGCCCAGGCCTACCTGCTCTACTCCCAGGCCGCCGTAAAGGACCCCCACAACCAGATCTACTGGCTCCGCAGCCAAGCGGTGAGGTCGCGTGCCGCGCTGGAAGCCAAGCCGATACCGAAACCCGCGGATATGGTCGTGGACCTGAACGCCGCCCCCCAACCCGCCATTCCGGCGCCCACCCGCGAAGAAGTAGCGGAAGCCTCCAAGCCCCTGCCCCCCGCCGAACTGTCAGGCACCAGCGAGCGCCGCGATTTCGACCTCCGGGGCGACTCCAAGAAAATCTTCGAGCAGGTAGCCAAGACCTTTGGCCTCGATTGCATTTTCGACACCGACTACCAGCCCAGCCGCGAGTTCCGTTTCCAGATGCAGCAGACGGACTACCGGGAGGCCCTGCACGCCCTCGAAGCCGCTTCGGCATCCTTTATCATCCCTCTCACCGAGCGACTCTTCATGGTCGCGAAAGACACGCCCCAGAAACGCGCGGAACTCGAACCCTCGGTGTCCCTGACGATACGGCTGCCGGAGGTCACCTCCACCCAGGACCTCACAGCCCTGATCACCGCCGTCCAGCAGACGATGGGGCTCCAGAAGGTTACCTGGGATACCCAGCGGAACACCGTGATCCTGCGGGATGCCATTTCAAAAGTGCTGCCGGCCCGGGATTTGTTCGAGGACCTGCTCTACCCCCGCGCCCAAGTGGCAATCGACCTCCAATTCCTTGAGGTGAACCGCTCGGCGGTGGTCTCCTACGGCCTTTCCGTACCGAACAGCTTCCCCTTGGTGGCGCTCACCCGCTGGATGGGGAATACCCCCAACATTCCATCCGCCATCAGCCGGCTGGCGATCTTCGGCGGGGGGCACACGCTGCTGGGGCTGGGGATGGCCGATCCCACCCTGGTGGCGCGCCTTACCCGCTCGAACGGCCGGAACCTGCTGCAAGCCGAACTGCGCGCCGTAGACGGGCAGCCGGCCACGTTCCACGTCGGCGACCGTTATCCGGTCCTCACCGCGGGCTATTTCGGCCCCGCCAGTTATTCGGGGTCGGCATCCGAAACTTACCTGCCGACGCCATCGTTTACTTTTGAGGACCTCGGGTTGTCGATCAAGGCCACCCCCAAGGTGCACGGTATGGACTCTGTCACGCTCGATCTGGAATCTGAATTCAAGCTCTTGACGGGGCAGTCCGTGAACGGGATCCCGGTGATCTCGAGCCGCAAGCTGAAATCCATCGTGCGCCTTGAAACGGGAGAGTGGGCCGTGGTGGCGGGCCTGATGGAGACTTCCGAAGCCCGGACGATCGCGGGTCTGGCGGGCCTCTCGACCCTCCCCGTGCTGGGGCCGCTCTTCAGCCAGCACACTAAGAACAACGACACCAAAGAGGTGCTGGTACTCCTACGCCCGCGGCTCGTCACGCTGCCGCCCGACCAGGTCGTGATCCGCACGCGACGAGTCGGCTCTGAAACACGTCCGCTTACACCGCTTTAAGCCATGGCCCGTACCATCTTTCTCAGCTACGCCCACCCCGACGACGAGAGCTTCACGGTAGCGGGCATCGTCCGGAAGTACGCCGACCTGGGTGCCTCTATTATTCTCTCCAGCGCCACCGCCGGACAGGAGGGAAGCGCCGGCAACCCGCCCCTGTGCACACGTGCAGAAGTGGGGTGCGTGCGGGAAGCGGAACTGCGCGAGGCAGCCCGCATCCTGGGGATCCGGGAGGTCCATCTGTTCGGCTACCAGGACAAGCAGTTGTCGCAGGCGCCGCCCGAGGAGATGCGCGCAAAGCTGGTGTCCATCATCCGCCGCTGCCGCCCGGATGTCGTCCTCACCTTCGACCCCCACGGCGTAAACCTGCATCCCGACCACGTGGCCATCAGCCGCTTCACCTCCGACGCCGTGGCGGCAGCCGCCGATCCGCGCTGGTTCCCCGACTTGGGGGCGCCGCACGCCGTTACCCGCCTGCTCTGGTCCGCGCCGGTGCGCGTCTACAACCTGGGCTCCTTGCCCGACCCCGCCGCGGAGCCCGGCGTCGACTTCCTGTTCGATATCCAACCCTGGTCACGCTACAAGGCTGACGCACTGCGCGCCCACCGGACGCAGCACGTCAGCGTGGACCGGCATTACTTCGCTTGCCCGGATGTCGACCAGCGTCTGCGCTTTGAGGCTCTCCGGCAGGCCTGGGGACCGCCGCTCGCGCGTCGTCCCGAAGCGGACCTGTTCGCCGGAATGGAGTAGCCGCGAGGGCATTCATAGGATGTTGCTATCTTAGAAGTATCAATGTCACGCATGCTGGAAGAGATCAGGCAGCAGCCGGCCACCCTCGAGCGGACCCTGGCCGGCGAGCTGCGAAGGGTGGAGCGCCTCAAAGCGCTCTTCGCCAAGAAGAAGCCGCGCCTCATCGTGCTGGCAGCTCGCGGCACCTCCGATAACGCCGCGCAGTTCGGCCGCTACCTGCTCGAGATCACCACCGGGATTCCGGTGTCCCTGGCCGCGCCGTCCATTTCGACAATCTACGAGGCACGCCTGGATTACCGCGACACCCTCGTGGTGGGGATTTCTCAGTCGGGCGAGTCCACCGACAGCAACCGTGTGCTGGAATGCGCACGCGAGCAGGGCGCCACCACGTTGGGTATCACCAACGAGGCAGGCAGTTCCCTGGCCAAGCTCGCCGAGCACGTGTTATTCGTGCGCGCCGGGAAGGAAAAGAGCGTCGCGGCCACCAAAACCTACACCGGCCAGGTGCTCATGATGTACACCCTGGCCTACGCATTGGGCGCCAAGATCCGCCTGGATGACCTGCGCCGGCTGCCCGACCTGGCAGCACAGTCGCTGAAGCTCGAGCCGGCCGTGGCCACGCTCTCCGAGCGCTACAGCTACATGCGCAACGCCGTGGTGCTGGGCCGCGGCCTGAACTACTCCAACGCCTTCGAGTTCGCTCTCAAGATGATGGAGACCTGCTACGTAGTGGCGGAGCGGTTCTCGTCCGCGGATTTCCTGCACGGGCCCGTCGCTATGGTGGAGCGCGCCTTCCCGATCTTCGCTTTTTGCCCCAGCGGCCCCACCTGGAAGCCCATGCGGCAGATGCTCGAAAAGGTGAAGGCGCTCAATGCCGAAGCCGTGATTATCTCCGACGCGTCCAATCCGGAAGCGTTCGAATTCGCCAGCCGGTCCATCCGGCTGCCGCGTAAGATCGACGAACTGCTTACCCCGATCCCGTACATCATTCCCGGGCAGCTTTTTGCCGGGTATCTGGCGGAGCAGAAGGGGCTCGACCCGGACAAGCCTCGCACCTTGAGCAAAGTAACCCTGACGATGTAACGCTGCGCTCCGCACCCTCACGGTTCGATTACGGCCGTGAGGGTGCGGTCGCTCAAGCCTCACCTCTCCCGGACACGCCCTTCCACACGCCCGACGATCCGCTTCTGCTTCGCCGCATGGCCGTATAGCGCCAACGTGAACGGCACATCCGTAGTGCGGAAATCGAGCTTCCCGAAGCGCCCCGCCAGCAGCATCGTTTCGCGTTCCACCACCTGTCCCTCGAGCGCCACCGTATAGACACGATCCGGAACGAGGTCCGTCTCGACGATGCGGCTGCCTGCGGGCCGGCTGCGGTCGAAGGTGTAGCGCCCCCCTGAGAGCTGCACCAGCCGGTCGGCAACGGGTGCATCCACGGCCCGGCCGTCCGGCTTCTTCGGCTGCGGAATGTTGGCATCGAAAATCTCCACCAGATCGCGCCCGCGCAGCCGCACGGTCACCAGGTACTGGTCGAAGGGACGGCTCGCCTGGATCAGGTCCACCATGTCCACGGTCCCGGCAGGCAGGGGCAGGCCCCTGTAGTGCTGCCGGTTGTACAGGGCAAGGTCCGCTCCGGTGGCCGCGCGCATGGCATCGGTGATCCAATTGGCGAGCGGCGCCTCGATGCCTCGCATATCTAGCCGCTCGGGCGCTTCGGCAACCGGGTTTGTCCGCCAGGCGGTGAGTGAGCGCTCGCGGCGCGGGCGCGGGGCAGCCTTCCATCGCCGCGGCCCACCGGTAATGCCCAGTTCCTGGGTTTCCGACAACCGGCCGTTGTAGACTCGCGTTCCATCTACCGTTACCTCGATGGCGGCGTCGAAAACGTCCGGGTCCGGCACGAAAGCCAGCGCCGCCACGTTGGTTAGTTCCAGACGGGCGCGCCCGCGGCCCTCCGCCCGGGCTTTCACCATCGCCATCTTCCCCGGCTCCGTGATTGCCTCAACCGACGTCCACCATGCCCGGCCGTGCATCGGGGTGTCCACTTCGAAGACATACTCGCGCGGATGGGCGCGCTTATGCTCCAACAGCCAGGCCACCACTCCCTCCAGGTCCTCGACGGGCCCGCCATGCCCCTTGCCCGGCAGGTTGGTGTAGCGGACCGGGCATCCCAACGCACGCAGTCTTGCTATTCCCGGATCTACGCCCAGGTGATAGTAGTGATCGTCGGCGGCCCCCATGATCCACCAGGAGGGCACCTGCTTGAGATTGGCAGCGAGCCACGGGAAGCTGTATGCCGCAGCCAGTGGCGCCGCGGCGGCGAAAACATCCGGGTGCCGCATGGCGAGGTACGCCGATCCGGTCCCTCCCATGGAGTGGCCCGTCAGGTAGATGCGGTCGGGGTCTACCCGGTAGCGTCGGCGGACATCCGCCAGCACCGAGAGGATGTCGTTCTCTCCGATGCCGCGGAATTCCGTCACACCCCGCCCAAAAGGGCTCACGATGAGGGCGCCAGAGCGCTCTGCCGCACGCTTGAGCGCCCCCTTGCCGTACTGCGGCCCATCGATCATGGTGGCCTCCGTTCCACCCGTGCCATGGAGGGCGAACACCAACGGGAAAGGCCGCGTGCCGTCGTAGGCGGCGGGCACCAGGATGCGGTAGGGCTGATCGGTCTGGTCTATTTCGGAGCGGTACGTAAGCCGTAGATCCTGCACTCCGGAGAGCGCGGTAGCCAGTAGCAGCGTAGTGATCAGCTTCATCGTTACAGCATACGCCCAGCATGGGACTGCGTTCGCTGATATCATAGCTCTTCAGCGAGGGAGCCCTATGCGCGCTTTCATCTCGAGAGTATTCTTCACGTTGGCCGCCGTGTGCCTCGTCTCCGGCCAGAACAAGCCGGTCATGAAGTACGGAATCGAGGTCAAGCCTGGTCCCATGGATTCCGTGCGGCTGAAGGACTATCAGCCGGAGTCGTCCCTGGTCGTCCCGGAGACGCGCGTCAACAAGGCGCGCTTTCCCGTGATCGACATTCATACCCACACCTACATGTCGGCGATCAAAACACCCGCCGACGTAGACGCGTGGATCCGGACTATGGACGAAACGGGCGTCGAACGCAGTGTCGTCTTCACCGGCGCCACCGGCCCGGAATTCGACAAGCAGGTGGAACTCTTCTCCCGCTACCCCGATCGTTTCCAGCTCTGGTGCTCCTTCCCCACCGACAACATCGACGCCCCGGATTACCCCGAGCGCGCCGCCCGTGAAGTCGAACGCTGCTACCGCAAGGGTGCACGCGGCGTAGGCGAGATCACCGATAAAGGCTCCGGCATCCAATCCGCGGCGCTCCCTCGCGCCAAGCGCCTGCACTTCGACGACAAGCGCCTGGACCTCCTCTGGCAAAAATGCGCGGAACTAAAGATGCCGGTGAACGCCCACATCGCCGACCACCCCTCCTGCTGGCGCCCCCTCGGTCCGACCCAGGAGCGCACCCCGGACTTCCAGCATTTCAACTTGTACGGCAAAGATGTGCTCTCCTATGAGGAACTGCTGGCCTCCCGCGGCCGCCTGCTCGACAAGCACCCCCGCCTCACCCTCATCGCTTGCCACCTGGGCAACCAGGGAAACGATCTCGCGGCGCTGGGCCGGGAACTCGACCTTCATCCCAACCTGTACGTGGATATCTCCGCGCGAGATTACGAAATCGGACGCCAGCCGCGCGCCGCAGCGAAGTTTCTGGCGAAGTACCGGGATCGCGTGCTCTACGGCACGGACATGGAGCGCGACCCAGCCATGTACCGCACCTGGTGGCGGCTGCTTGAAACTGCGGACGAGTACATCCCCGGCCGCATCTGGTGGCGTTACTACGGGCTGGAACTGCCGGAACCGGTGCTCGAAAGCCTCTATCGCACGAACGCCCTGCGGCTGCTGAATTGGCAGCGCTGATCTACACGCCCCGGCGGTTGCCCCACAATTCGACGTGCAGGCGCGGACTGAAGCGAAAACCTTCCCGCTTGCACGCCTCCACCAGCCAAAGGCCGCGCTCCCGCAGCACGGCGGCATCCGTCCCTTCGGGCATGAGCACCACCCGCGTGCGGTCGGCCCCCAGCGTTTCCACAAGCTGCCGCACTTCTTCTAAATCGTCCGGCCGCGCGATAACGAACTTCAACTGGTAGGGATACGCTCCCATGAGCTTCCCGAGCACCTTGGGCTGGATGCGCAGCCGTTCGTGCCGGGCGGCCCAAGGGCCGTCAGGGGTGGAATTCGCCAGCTTTGGGCTGATGCTCATCAAGTCGCAGGCAACCGGCGCGAAGACCGTACCGGCGGTCTCAACCGTAACGTGCAGGCCGCGCCCGCGTAGGGCCTCTGTAAGCGGCACGATCCCCGGCGCAATCATGGGTTCCCCCCCGGTCACCACAACGTGCTGCGCGGGGTACGCGGCCACGGCCTCCAAAACCTGCTCGCACCCCAGTTCCCCGCCCTCGGGCTGCCACGACGTGTACGGGGTATCGCACCAGGAGCACCGCAGGTTGCAGCCGCTGGTCCGCACGAACACGGACGGCACCCCCACCAGCATGCCCTCCCCCTGCACCGAGTAGAAGATTTCAGCGATCTTCAAGGCCGGCCTCTTCAAACCCCTTGCGGCGCAACAGACAGGAATCGCATTGGCCGCACGCGCGCCCGTCCGGACCGGGGTCGTAGCAACTATGGGTCAGGGAGAAATTAAGCCCCAGTTCGTGACCCAGCCGTACGATGTCCGCCTTGCTCATACCGATAAGCGGCGCGTGGATCCGCACTCGCATCCGGCCCTCCGCCGCGGCTTTGATTGCCAGGTTGGCCATCTGCTCGAAAGCCTCGATGAATTCGGGGCGGCAATCCGGATAGCCCGAATAATCGAGCGCGTTCACCCCGATAAAGATGTTGCCCGCTTCCAGCACCTCGGCCCATGCCAGCGCCACCGACAGGAACACGGTGTTGCGCGCCGGTACGTAGGTTATCGGGATCTCCTGCCCGATCTCCGCGACGCTCGTGTGCTTGGGGACCGCAAACTCGCCCGTCAGCGCGGAATGCGAGAACGCCGGCAGCGTCACCACTCTATGCGCCGCGGCGCCCAGGCTCTCGGCCACGAGCCGCGCGGCTTCCAGTTCCACCCTGTGCCGCTGGCCATAATCGAACGATAACGCGTAGCACTCGTAACCCTCGCGGCGCGCCAGGGCCAGGCAGGTGGAGGAATCGAGGCCCCCGCTCAACAGGCACACGGCTTTGGGGCTCATTTCGGCAGTCTCAGGGACAGCAGGAAACCGATCACCGGGAAGATGAGCAGCAATTTGAAGGCCGCCTGCATGGAGTAGAGGTCCGCGAACCAGCCCGCCAGCGGAATGAAGATCATCCCCGCGGTACCCCACGCGAAACCCATCATCAGGGCGGAGACCGTGCCCGACTGCGTCGGCGCCAGATCCTGCGCCATAATCACGTTCACCGGCAGGGTGCACATCAGCATCAGGCCGCCGGCGAACAGCCCCGCCGCCGAGATCGGTCCGCGCGTAAACAGGAACAGCGCCAGGAAGGGCACAGACCCGATCATCGACGCCATAATAACCCGCCGTCCCCCGAAACGGTCCGCCAGACTTCCCCCGGCAAGGCCCCCGATTGCACCACCCAGCAGGTATACCGTCAGGCTGGCGCTCGCGCCCCCCAGGGTGTAACCGCGCTCGACGTGCAGAAATAGGGGCAGAAACTGGGTGAACGCAACCTGCAGAACGGAGCGCAGGAAAACCAGGAAGTACAGGATGCTCAGGGGTTTCCAGACGGCCTTGAGGGGCGCCCAGTCGAACCGGCTGCGGGCGCGAGCTTGTTCCACCGGCGGCGGCAGCAGAGCCAGCATCAGCACTGTCGTGAGCACCCCCGGCACCGCCGCCCAAGGCAGCGCTGCCAGCCCGCCGAAGCCCGCGATGGCCGAGAAGTACGACGGCCCGCAGGCGAATCCAAGCGACCCGGCGGAAATGAAAATGGCCATCGCCCGGCCCTTGTTCGACCGCACCCCCGCCACCGCATTCGAGGCTCCCTGCGGGTGGAACGCGGCAATTCCCGCCCCGCCCAGAAACACCATCAGGAGCAGCCCCAGGTAGGAGGGCGACCATCCCATCGCGGAAATGAAGATACCCGCCACCGCGGGCGCCAGCGCCGCGTACATCCTGGAGTGGTAGCGGTCCGAAAGATAGCCGTAGAGCGGCTGCATGGTGGACGACGAGAACACCAGCATGGCGCCCAGAATCCCCGCCTGCGTGAAGTTCATGCCGAAACGCTCGGCCAGTAGCGGCTGCAGGCTGCCCAGCGCTCCGGAATAGAGGTCCACGAAAAAGTGGCCCGCGCAGAACAGCAGCAACGGCAGCAGCGCCCGGCCGGCCCGATGCTTGATCGCGGTGTCCTCAGAGATAGGTTGGGGAATCATCAGGGGGTGCTTTGTTATTATAGCGGGCGGCATGCCGCGGCTGCGTTTCATCACCGCTACCCCCCTCGATGTGCGACGCGGAAGCGGCACATTCATCGGCATCCGCACCCTCGCCGACGCCTTGACGGAACTTGGCCACCAGGTTGAATTCGCAGTCCCGCGCCTGCGCTTGCCGGTATTCACGGCCGAGCGTCTGCTCTTCAACGAGGAGTTGCGGCACCGCCGTCTGCCTCCTGCCGACATCGAGATCGGGTTCGACATGGATGGCTACCGTCTGCGCCGCCGCCCGCACGTGGCCGCGCTCAAGGGCGTGATTGCCGACGAACTTCGTTTCCAGAAGGGCCTGACCCGCGTCACAATGGGCCTGCAAGCGCGCTGCGAAGCCCTACACGCACGCCGCGCGGACCTGGTGATCACGACCAGCGCCTACTCGGCGGAACGCATCCGGGAACTCTACAGAGTAGATGCCGCGGTAGTCCCCGAAACGATTCGCCTGGCGTCCTGGCGAAACCTGCTGGCCGCTCATCCGGCGCGGCCGGACACCGGGAGGTTCACCGTTCTGTGCGTCTGCCGCCTCTACCGCCGCAAGCGCGTGGACGTGCTTCTGCGGGCGGCGGCACGCCTCCGGGAGCGCATCCCCAATCTCCAGGTCCGCATCGTGGGGAACGGTCCCGAGCGCGCCGAATTTCAGCAAGTGTGGCGCGACGAGCGCCTGGGCTCCCGGATCGAGTGGCTGGGGGACGTCCCCGGCGCGACCCTTGCCGCCGAGTACAACCGCTGCGACGTGTTCTGCCTCCCCAGCGTCCAGGAGGGTTTCGGGATCGTGTTCCTGGAGGCCATGGCGGCCGGGAAACCCATCGTGGCTGCGCGAGCCGCGGCCGTCCCTGAGGTAGTACCGCAAGGCCTGCTGGCCACGCCCGACGACCCGGCCTCCCTCGCCGAATGCCTCAATTCCCTCTACCGCGACCGCCGCTTGCGGGAGTCGCTGGCTGCCGAAGGGGCGCGCCGCGTGGAGCAGTTCGACGCCCCGCGAGTGGCACGCCTCTTCCTGGACGCCCTCGCACCCGTTACTTCGCCAGGGTATAGACCGCGCGGTTTGGCGACTCGCGCCTGACCTCGAGTGTCACATCCCCGCGCTTCTCGCTTTTGAGCGCTTCGGGCGGCAGCGGAGTGCCCTGCTGCTCGATCACCAGGGAACCGCCGTCCAGCCGGACCTTGCGCGTGCCCGCGCTGGTCACGATTTCGAGCCCCGGACCATCCTGTACCCGCACGGTCGCGGGACCCACCGCGGCATACACGCCCGTTTCCGGCAGCACGTTGGCATTCGAATCCTTCCAGATAAACGAGAGCCAGCGTCCGCCGTCCTGGGCGGAAAACACGGCTCGCACCCGCTGGTTTTCCAGCACCCACTCCTGGTAGCCGTCGCCATCCAGATCCGCGTGCCACGCCGCCGCGCCGCCGCGCGGAATCACCACCAGACGCACCGGTATATCCACGTCCGCGCCGCCCGAGACGCGCACGCGTGCCTCGTTCAGCCCCTCGCGACCCTCATCGGCGAAGATCCGGATCCCTACCGCACGCTCCATCGTGCCTCCGATGCTGATCTCCGTCTTCGGCGGGAAAAACTGGAACCCGGCGCCGGAGGTCTCCACGGTGTAGTTCTGGATTTGCGTGGAATTGTTCAGGATCGTGACATCCAGGTTGCGGCCGGCACGCGGGTCGATGGCGGCCACCGCGAGGTCCAACGGCAGCACTTCCTGGCCATAGTGCATCCGGATCGCCTGCGACACCCGCACGGATGCCGGACGGAAGAGTTGCACCCGGGCCCTGCCCAGCAGCACTCCGTCTGCCTCTATGGCAAGGTTCGCCCAGTCGCCGTGCGCGGCATCCCCTGGGACCTCGATCTCGTACTCGATTTCGTTCGGCGACTTAGGGATCCGCCTGGCGTTCCAGCCCTCCGGCAAGCGCAGCCGGGAGCGCTGTGCGAGTTCCGCGGAAGAATACGACGTGGCGACCGCGTTCTTACGCCCGATCACCAGCCGCCGCGCCTCCACCAGGAAGGCCGAGTGTTCCGGAGGTTCGATCGCCAGACCGACGCGCACGCGGTTGCCGGGCCCCTTGCCCGCGGGCACGTGCAGCCGCACCTGCATGGTCTTCTCGTCGAAGTCGAAGTGGTCGAGGCTGCCGGCGGCCAGGTATGGCCCACTCGGCTTACGGGCAAGCTGCAGAACCACCTCGGCAGCCACCGGCGCGGAGAACTCCATCGCCAGAAGGCCGTTTTCGAACTCCAGGGTGTGCAGTTCGGCAGTGGCGTACACAATGCGTTCGGCGGGCGCCAGTCCCGCGCATTCCCGGCACAGCCCGCCCACGGCGAGCGACACCGCCACCGGAAGCCAGAGCGATTCCCCACCCGGCACCTCCACCCCCGGGACGGTCATGCTGCGGCGCGTCACCGGATCCCAGACCTGCAAATCCGCGCGCCAGGGCTGGCCGTTGCGGTTGATAACGCTAACCGCGGAAGCCGCGCTCGATACCAATTGGTGCGCGGTAACTCCGGCAGGGAGTTTGCCCTGCACAGGCTTCACAGACGGTTTGGGGTGCGGGCGCATCCGGGCCAACAGCGGGGCCCAATTCTTCAGTAGCGCGGCCTCGCGACGCAGCGCCACGGTGGTTGGGGCCTCCTCTCCGCTGAAACCGATGGCTCCGCGGCGGATGGGCCCGGATCCAGGTGGCTGCCAACCCGCCGGATAGAGCGTATTCTCCACACCTTCCCAAAGCAGGGAGCCGCGCGCCACCGCCAGGGCCTCGCGACTGCGTACCAGTGCCAGGGGGTCCGTAGCGGAAAGGACCGTCACGGGTGCCGGAGGCGAAGGTAAGTCCAGGAAACCGGGTGCACCCTCCGCCCACGCGATCGCGCCGCCGTGCGACACCGTGTGGGGCTCGAGCAGGCGTCCCAGGTCACGCTGCCAGGCACGCAGGGCGCGGCGGTCGTGCGCGGCCCACTCCGGCTGCCCATTTCCCGCCCAGTTCTTGACCGGCGGAAGCGGGCGGATCCATGCCTCCAGGTTTAGCCGCCGCAGGAGCCGGATGAATGAGACCAGGTCGCGCCGAGGGCTGGTGCGGCCAGTGAAATCCGGCTTCCCGGCCTCCGGCTGGTGCCAGTTCCAGGGGATCGAAAACGCTACCGTCCGCACCCCGATACTTTTCAACCACACCAGTTCCCGTTCCCACAGGTTGCGCGGGTAGGCGTAGTACTGGAACTCCACCGCCTGGATGGGAGCCCCCACCGGTTGGGCAACGGCCGCGGAGGCCGCGATGAGGAGGAGAATGGCGGCGCGCATCAGACGGATTGCGACCGGCGCAGCCGGAAGTCTTCCACCAGAGGCATCCGCACCACCTTGCACATCTCGAACAGGCGCGAGCGCGCCCGGGGTCCTATGCGTTCGGCGAGCGTGGTGCGGTATTCGATTTTCCCGGCGCTCGGCGCTGACGGGCGGTCGAATGTGGGTCCCCCCGCGTCGGCGTCGGCCAGGTTGGTAGTGGCGATCAGCGGTTTCCGGTTGTTGCACCGGTAGGTCACGATCGAGGTGACGGTGTCCTCTACCCAGTCCGTCACGCGATGCGCCCCCAGGTCATCGAGCAGCAGCACCTCGGAATCGAGCGC
>DATMYF010000069.1:0-88909 GCA_035561075.1 Bryobacteraceae bacterium | reverse complement strand
GTCGTTGCCCTTCCGCACCGCTTCCACCACCCGCATGATCGGGATGTTGTAAGCCTGCAGCCGGTTCGGATCGACATTGACCTGATACTGCCGAACAAACCCACCGATCGGAGCCACCTCAGCCACTCCGGGCACCGCCTTGAACTGGTAGTTCAGAAACCAGTCCTGCAACGACCGCAACTCCGCCAGCGACCGCTTGCCAGTGGTGTCGACCAGCGCGTACTGGAACACCCAGCCCACGCCTGTCGCATCCGGACCCAGCTCCGTCTTCACACCCTGCGGCAGCCTCGGCAGTACCGACGATAGATACTCCAACGTCCGCGACCGCGCCCAGTAGATGTCCGTCCCCTCCTCGAAGATGATGTAGACGAACGAGTACCCGAAGTCGGAGAACCCGCGTACATCTTTCACCTTTGGCGCTCCCAGCATCGTCGTGACGATGGGGTAGGTGACCTGGTCCTCCATGATGTCCGGGCTGCGGTCCCAGCGGGAATAGACGATCACCTGGGTGTCGCTGAGGTCGGGGATTGCGTCCAGCGGGACGTTCATCATCGACCAGATCCCAGCCGCGGTGGCAAAGCCAATCAGGATGAAGACCAGGAACTTATTGCGTCCTGAGAACTCAATGATGGCGTTAATCATCGCTTGTGCCCTTCATGGCCGGATGGGGCCGCTGCCGGAGACCCCTGCTTCTCACTAGGCGGCGCCGGCGCAGCCGCGCCGTGCTGCTCGTGTCCGGCGCCTCCCGAGGGAGCAGGCTTCTTATCACCCCCGCCAATTCCGGCGCCGTGCTGATGGCCGGCCATACCCGAGGCGGCTGATTTGAGCTGGCTCTCGGAATCGATCAGGAAGTTACCGGACGTCACGATGCGTTCACCCGCCTGCAAACCCTTGCGGATCTCGATCCGGTCCGCGATGCGTTCACCGATCTCGACCTGGCGCGGTTCGACATAGCCGTTGCCCCGGTCCACGAAAACCGTCTTCTTGAGGCCGGAATCCAGCACCGCCTCGGCCGGTACCGTCACGCGTTGCGGCATATCCACGCGGAATTCGACGTCCACGTACATGTCAGGCTTCAACAGCAACCCGGGGTTTTCGGCTTCCAGGCGGATCTTGAGCGTGCGCGTCATTGCATCTACCTGCGGCTGGATGTAATTCACACGCGCCGAAAACGACTTCCCGGAAGAGTACGAGAGCGAAACCCTGGCGGGCTGCCCCATCCGGACCATAGGGGCCTCGTTCTCGAACACGTCGGCCATGATCCAGACTCGGTTCAGATCGACAACCGTGTACAACTCGGTGTCGGGCATGATCTTCTGTTTCGGGAACGCATTGCGCACGGTCACGTAGCCGCGGATGGGCGAGTACATGGTCACGTTCGTTATTGCCTTTCCAGTGCGCGCAACCTCGTCGATCTGCGCGTCGCTCAGTTCCCACAACTCGAGCCGCTTGCGCGCGGCCTGGAGCAGCGAGTTGCTGTCCTCGATCGCTGCGCCCAGAGCGCTGTTCTTCATGATCGTCTTGCTCTTCAAGGCCAGCAGGTACTCCTGCTGAGACGCCAGAAGTTCGGGACTGTAAATCGTAAGCAACGGTTGTCCCTTTTCGACGATCTGGCCGACGAAATCCACGAACACCTTGTCTACCCAACCTTCAATCCTCGTGTGCACGTGCGCGATGGCGGTCTCGTCGTATGCGACCTTGCCGACCGCGCGAAAGGTGTGCACGCCGGCCGACCTTTCGACTACGCTGTACTGCACACCGATCAATTGCTGCTTCTCCTGGCTGACCTTGATCGTGCCCATCGGCATCGCCGCAGCGTCCTCCGCGTACACCGGCTCCAGTTCGTTTCCGGTCTCTGGGTTCATTCCCGGCTTGTCCGAGGTATATTTCGGATCCTTGGGGTCTCGGTAGTGCAGGATCTTGCGCTCGGCGGTAGCAGCCGGCTCGCCCATCTGTCCACCTTCGTATACTGGTTCGAGCTTCATGCCGCAATCCGGGGCAATGCCGGGCTTGTCGGATTTGTAGCCCGGGTGCATCGGGTCCACGTAGTAGAGAATCTTTCGGCCGCCTTTGCCGGCTTGGGCGCCTTCTCCCTTGCCAAACCAGCGGTTATAACCGTAGCCACCCACAAATGCGGCCGCCAGCAGCACCAACCCAATCAATATTCGAACGACTTTCATTTGTCCTTGCCTCACTTAATCACCGGCAGTCCGGTCATCTCTTCCAGCCGGCTAAGCGCCAGGTAGTAATTTTGAAGCTCCTCGTAATAGTTCATTTCGTACTCGACGACAGTAACGTAGTTCGTCAGCACCGACAGGAAATCGATTGTCCCTGTCTCATAAGTCGCCAGCGACGACTCGAGCGCCAGGCTCGCCTGGGGGATCACCGTCTGGCCGTAGAGCTTCATCAGTCGATTAGAAGTGGTGGCCATTAGGAAATCGTCCTTGATTCGGAAATGCAGCGCCTGATTGGTCGACTCGTAGGTGCGGCGCGACTGCGACAGACTTTGCGCCTGCTCGGTGACGGCGGCACGCTGCTTTCTCCAGAAGTACGTCGGCAGTTTAATATCGATGCGGAACTGATACATGTCGGGCATGCTGCCCTGGTTGAAATACCCGCCCGAGAGCACGTAGTCCGGGTAGTAGTCCTTGCGCGCCAGGTTCAGCGCCAGTTCGGTGCGTTCGATCATCTTTTGGTCGCGGCGGAGCATTGGGGAGTTTTCGCGCGCGGCAGCGTACAGATCATCCAGCAGAATGATCGTGTCTTTGGGTTCGATCTCGGCCGGCCGTGCCAATGGCCTTTCCGGTGCTCGGTTCAACAGGCTGTTAATCTCTGCCTCTCTCGCTCCTCGTTCGCGCGTGAGGTTCACCAGCCGCGCTTCCAGAATCGACAACTGGGTCTGCGTTTTGAAGACGTCCTGCTGGGCGGCACGGCCCACGCTGTACCGCGCCTCCGTAATGCGCAACAGCTTCCGCAGGAGTTCCTTGTTCCGCTCCAGGACGTCGCTGGCCGCATAGGCGTAATACAGCCGGTAGTAGGCTTGCTTGAGCCTGGACACCACGTTCAGTTGCGTCCCCTGGTACTGCTCGAATTCGGCTCCCGCCTCCTTTCGGGCCATGTCGCCGCGGAGCTTGCGCTTGCCGGGAAACGGGACCTCCTGCGAGATCATCAGACCCGCGTTGGCCGACGGCTCCACGCCGATGCCTGCAAAGGGCCTCGGACTCCCCGCGCTGGTGTAGCCCAGCGAGAGCATCGGGTCGGGCAGGCTGCTTTCCTGGGTCGGGCGCTGCCGGGCGGCCTCGTAACGCTTTTGCGCGGTGAGAATCTCCGGATTGCTCTTTAGGGCTTCGCTTACCAGTTCTTCGATCTTCAGCGGCTGCTGTTGACCGAACAGCAACACGCCGGAGCCGAACAACAACAATGCTCCTGTGATATGGCTTCGAAACCTCACGAAGTTGTTCCTTCCTTGTAAACCGAGACAGCTTGAGGACCTGCGGCATAACCAGTGTCTCGGCCTCGGCCTTGAACTGTGTGTTCACATGCCTCGGATGCACTTGTCGTGCCAAGTGCTCCCACTCGCTTTTGCCAGACTTCTACTGCGGTTTGGAGAGAACCGTCCCTCGATATTGGCCGAAACCCGGCAGGCGCGCAGCTCCGATGCCCCAAATGAGGCATCCGGGCGGACTGATATCGCCTTCAACGAAGTGAGGGCGCTTGGAGGAAATGCGGCTCAAACTAGCATCCGTGGCCGATTTCGGGCGATTCAGCGCTTGGAAGAGCGCCAACCTCATTGATCAGGCATCAGAAATGAGTCTGGACTCTGGCGTGCACTAAGTCGAGCAAATCGTGAATTCTTTCGTACGGATCGAGGATCCGATGCCAGATCAGCGGATCGTAATTGTCGACAACGACGCGGTGTTTCGTCGCATCGTCCGGGAAAAACTCGAAGCAAACGGCCACATTGTGGACGCGGCAGCAGATGTCAGGCAGGCGTTGAAGACGCTCGCGGAGAACGCGCATGCCCTCGCCATCATCGGCTTGGACGCCGACAAGTCTGTAGAACTGGAAGTTCTCCAGAGGATACTGGCTGAGAACCCCGACACAGCGCTCATAGTGGTCTCTGACCCATCCGTGGCGGACGCGGCCGGTGCCGCGATGGCCCTCGGCGCTGCTGCCTGGCTGACCAAGCCCGTTCACCCCACAATCCTGCAGTCAGCGGTGGACAGAGCGCTGGATTATCGGCAACTCCGGTACGAGGTCCGCGATCTCCGCAGCGCAGTCGATCGGAAATATGGCTTTGAAAACATCATCGGGCGCTCTGGCGCTCTGTTGCACGTAGTGGACGCAGCGGCGCGGGCTGCCCAGTTGGAAGCGCCCGTATTGATAAGGGGCGAAGCCGGTACCGGCAAGGAACTGCTCGCTGCCGTGATTCATTTCAACAGCCGCCGAAAGAACGGGTCGTTCGTCCCGTTCTATTGTCCTGCCTCCGGCACACAGGCTGAATCGGAACTCTTTGGCACCCGCGGCGCAAAGCGAATCCAAAGCAGGTTCGATCAAGCCGAGGGAGGCACGCTGTTCCTGGACGAAATCAGCGAGCTTCCGATGCCGGTTCAGACCCGGTTGCTGGAAGCCATTCAGGACCGGCAGAGGTCAGCCAAGCGAAGGCCAGATGTGCGCATCATCGCCGCCACGCATCGAAATCTGCAGGCGATGGTCGAGGACGGAACGTTCCGGGAAGATCTCTACTACAAGCTGGCTGTGATTCCGGTCGAACTGCCGCCGCTACGCGAGCGGTCGGAGGATGTGCCGGCCTTGGTGCGGCATTTCTTTGCCCTCAGCAAAGAGAAACATGGCCGCCCCAATATGGTCTTGCCGGATTCGGTCCTCCCGTTCTTCTGCGCCTACCGGTGGCCGGGAAACATAGGCGAACTCGAACAGGTCGTTGACCGCATCGTCGCGTTCAGCCAGTCCGACCATGTTGCCATCTCGGACTTGCCGGAGGTTCTGCGACGGGAGCGCGTCGAAGCTGATGTGCTGCATCTGGACTTGCCACCGCACGGCATTAGCCTGGAGGGGATTGAGAGGTCATTGATTCTCCGGGCTCTCAAGAAGTTCAACTGGAACCAGAGTCGCGCCGCCAAATATCTTGATCTAAGCCGAAAGACACTTATCTATCGAATGGAGAAGTTCGGCTTGCGAAGCCTCTCGACTGAAGATGAGCGGAACGCTGCCCACGGCGTTCCCGTGCCCTCGTCGGATCGCGCTGCGGTCTGACGTGCACATGTGTGGGCCGGCGGGCTCCGGGAGGTGGCCGATTTCGGGCACTTTGCCTGGAGCGGTGCCAGAATTCCGCCAAAGCCCCGCATCAGGCGGTGTGCGTGATTCGCCTGCGGTATATGCTCGTCACCAGCGCCGGGACGGCAACCGCGAGGATAGCCAGAGCGGTCCACTGGGCGTTCTTGAGTCCGAACAGCAATTCGGGGACATTTCCACGGACGAAAAACACGAAGAAACGGAGCACGCTGAATAGAACCAGGTAGAGGAAGAACAGTGCCCCTTCGGACATCTTCCCGCGCAATTTGATGAGAGCGCCGGCGATAATCAGGTCGCCCAGCAGTTCATAGAACTGATCGGGGTGACGGCTGATCCCGTCGACAGGGGCGAAGCTGTTCGGATTCTCGTATATGACGCCCCAGGGAAGCGCCGTTGGCGTTCCGTAATCCATGCCGTCGAGTCCGCAACTGATGCGTCCGATGGCGCCACCGATCGGGATTGCCGGTGCAAATAGATCAGCCGTGCGCAGGAAGGGCAGGCCGTGTCGACGCGCATAGATGTACGCCGCCAGGATTCCCCCAAGTAGTCCACCGAAGAAAGCCATTCCTCCTTCCCAGACGGCGAGGATTCGCCAAGGCTGGCTAAGATAGCTGACGAAATCGTTCTGGACTACGAAGTACAACCGGGCGCCGGCGATCGTGCCGATCGCGATCGACGTCAGCAGGCCTTCAATATGCTCTCTGGCGATATGAAACCGGGGCGCCCATCGGCGAACGAGAATTCCGCCCACGAGGAAGGCCAAGACGAAGCTGATGCCGTACCAGTTGATCGGTATCGGACCGACGTATGGAGAGGGGTCCCAGTCGATGCGGATCATCAACTCATTGGACGCACGAGACGTGCCAGTGGGTTAACATCGTAGGTTCCCATGGAAAGCGATCGCTTCAAACGTATTATCCATACCTATAAGGCCGATCCGGAGTCGGTTTACAACACCTGGTTCATCAACGGTGATGACCGCCTGAAAGCCTTCCGCGCGATCCGCCGTGGAGTGGAACAGGTGATCGCCGACATCAAGGCGGGATCGTTCGGCAATGATTTCCGGGGCTCGTCGCTTGAGTTCGTACTGAACTCGATCACAGAACAGAAGCAGGTGTTTGAAGGGGCGGCACACGCATTCTATTGGAAGCCGAAACTGCGCATTCCCGACATCTACGAAAATGAAGCGAACAAGTGCGCCTTTGGTCAATTCCTCGAGAATTGCCTGCAGGCCACAAGAGACGATCAGCTTGTTCGTGAGATCCTGAAGTTGTCAGCGCGGGACATCAAGGGACTCGGACCGGCGGTGGCCAACATCCTGTATTTCTTGCATCCGACGGTCCTGCCGCCTTCCAACACCGCGATTCTCAACGGGTTCAACCTGCTTCTCGGCGAGAAGAAGAAGCTCGGCTCCTGGGCAGGCTATCTCGAGATGCGGGATTGCCTTCTGGCCCTGAACGAACAGCACAGACCGGCACTTTCAAAAGATCTCGGCGCCATGTCGGGGCTCTTCTTTGACATCGGGGCCGGGAAGCTGGTTCTCGAAGAGAACTCCCGGCTGGTGCTTGACAACCAGCAGAAGGTTGCGGCGGCACAGAAGAAGCGCCATCAGGAAGTGCTCGCCGACGTACAGCAGGATGAAGCGCACACCCAGATGCAGCTTCTGCTCACGAAACTGGGAAAGGCACTCGGCTATGACGTGCTGGTGGCTTCAAATGATCGCGGGAAATCGTTTCAGGACGACAAATTCTCATTCCACTGTCTCTGCGGCCTGCCCGACCTGGGTGTCGCCGAGGATGTTGCTGCGACGATCGATCTCATCGATGTACTGTGGTTCGAGAAAGGGACCAGCCGGGTAGTGTGCGGCTTCGAGGTCGAGAAGAGCACCTCGATCTACTCGGGACTCTTGCGTCTCGCTGACCTCGCCCTTGCGCTTCCCGATCATTCGATCAGGATATTCCTGGTCGCTCCTGATGCGCGCGAAAAAGAGGTGCTTGCACAATTGAGGCGGCCGTCCGTGCTGGCGGCGAACGGAGGCATGGCGTCTTACATCCTGTTTTCAGACTTGGCCAAGCACTGGGAGTCAATGGGGCGTTTTGGTTCGGGCTGCGAAGTGTTGGAGAAGCTCGCGAAGACCGCGACTATCTGAATGGCTGCGGCGACCGCTCGTCGAGAAGTCGGCAGATGAAATCCGATGTGAGATTCCGACGGAGACTGCGAGAGGGCCGGGCGCTAGCGGTTGCTTGCGGCCAGTACCGCCACCTGTGCAGGCGCCGCCTTGGCCGAGATCGGCCGTGCCGAAGGTCAGATCGGCGCAACTCGGCCACGTGCGCTCGGGGCCTCTGCACGAACCACGAGCCGGAATCAGCTGATTGCTGTTGGAGGGGCGCGTGCAGCATCAACGTCTGAAAGGAGCCATCTCCCATGAACATCGCAGGCGTGGTCTTGATATTCGCCGGGTTGATCCTGCTGGCGCTGCTACCGAAACTGCGGCCAGCGAAGCCGCCTCTACGTCTGGGCTTGACGTCGAAACCGCATTCCGATGGCGAGTTGGCTCGCCAGGAACCGCACGAACCCGAGAAGCGCAGCCAAGCCGCATGAGTGTTGCTGAACGGCACGCTCCACATGACGAGCGGCTAGCAGCTAGCGCCGCAACGACAATTGCCAATTAGGGCGCTCGAACTACCGGTTTCGCTGCTCCCTGATTGACCGAGGCGGTAAGCGCCCGTCGGATACTGTCTACGGCATGCGATATCCTCTTCGCGCATACACCCAAACGCGCGCCGCCGTGGCGCCTCGGGCTACTTGCACGTTGATTCTTCGAAACGTTCCCGACAGGCCTGGGGGAGTTGGCCGGTAGCTGAGGACGTAGTATTCGTGAAGTGCAAGGCTCATCTTCGCCGCCAATTCCGGCAATTCTCCCAGGTTTCCGACCATGTGATGTTGTCCAGCGGTCATTTTGGCGAGATCTTCGAGAATCCAAGGACCGCGCGCCTCGGACATCCGGTCGGAGCTGTCATGAATCCCAATTGCGTGGATTTGCACGTCTTCTTCTTCAATACGGCGACGAAGCTCCCGCTCGGTCAAGCGGCTATGATTGTCTCCTCCATCTGACACGAGAAAAAGGACCCTGCGTCGATTCCGGGCTTGGCGCATCTGGTCCGTTGCCAGCCCTACAGCATCGTACAGTGCCGTGCTGCCTCGGGGTTTCGCGTATAACAAGGCATCCTGAATCGCCGAGGGATTCGAGGTAAACGGAATCGGAGACTCCGGCCGGTCCGCAAACGTAACGAGGAACATCTCATCGTCGGTTTCGATGTTCTTGAGAAACTCGCGGACGGCGGCTCGTGCTTTGCCCATCTTCGCTGACATGCTGCCACTCAGATCGAAGACGACTCCGAGCGAGACGGGCGCACTCTCGCGAGAGAGCGATATGACCGCCTGTTGTGTCTTCTCTTCCTTCAGAATGAAGTTGGCTGCGGTCAGATTCGGCACCGGTGCTCCGCGATCGTCGGTGACCGTCACTGGGACCAGGACCAGGTTCGCGTCGGCTCGAATGACGGATCCTTGACCGGTGTTTGTGTGGTGAAGAAGGGGCTGGGCTGCACAACTGGCGACAACGGCGATCAAGGCGGCTGCGATGTTCATGAAGGCCATCGTGGGCCTCCGCTCAAATCGGTTGCAGGCATGGCGGCTTGCGGCTGAGGATTCGTAAGCGCCTCGGGCCTTCCCACAAGGCTGTTTGCCTCCGCTGCGGTCTTTTTGCGGCACTGCGCAAGATTTTGGCCGCGCTGCCCCATTGCCGGATACGGCACCGGATAACGTGACGGATTCCGGTAGTATTCGGTGTGGTTGGCTCGGTTGAACTGTGGTCTCAACATGGCCACCTCACTTGCCGCTATCTGGATTGCCAGCGTGTTGAGAAACCACGGGCGCATACCACTGGGCGTGACTATCTGTGATCGCCCGGGCATGTACGCGAACAGCCCCTTCGGTTACTTCAAACGGAATCGGGATGTGTACGCAGTCTTTCTCGGTGCTGGCCGGCTCTCCCGCCGCGAGTCTGGGCATCGGCTGATTACAGCGCCGGCAGAAGATCTGCCGTGGCCGGCCATAGTGTCCTGCGCCATAGCACCGGCGGCAGGACGAAAACGCAACAGTTACCGATTCCGCAGAATCTCGTTCAACAAAGAACTCAGCCGTGGAGCCCGAAGGCAAGGGCGCAGAGAACAAGACGGGCGTTTTCAGCTGCAGTGTTGCAAAGGGGATTGTTACGTCTTCTGTCGCTGCGAGCCTTTTTAGCGGTGGAGCTGACGGCGCGAACAACCACAGACCTAACGCGGCAAATCCGGATAGACCGATGAAAGTCGCCCAGATCGGCCACATCTCACGCCGCGTGAACTTCACGGTCCGTCGCCGTCGAGCCATTTTCAGTATCTTCTGTCCTCCTCGAATGCGCATGACAAACCATTGCTCCCGAGACGACCTAAGCTGCTTGTGGTCAACGAAATTGCGGGGACGGTGACTCCTGGAAACAAGCGTGAGTGCCGCATATGCGGCAGTCAGCTTCTTTGCGTGTCTGACCTCCGGCACGATGGCCGACACTTGTCGAACCTCCGAGGGAAGCAGACAGCGGTGTTCGCCCGCCTCGGAGGGCTGAGCACTCGTCATCGTCTCGGGCCATCAAACTGGCGGAACGTCATGGCCATGCACGGGATCATGCCTTCGCAAAGTTCGCGCGACTTGCCGGCAGACTCGGAATCGAGAAATCTGCTCCTAAATTGACCCTCGCCGTCGCCGCAAGCTTGCCGGAGCCGGTGGGGCTTCGTCTCGCGACTTGGAACTGCTTACGTCGACGGCCACTACACGGCCGGCGCACGTTTGTCAGGGGCGGATTCCTCGCATGTGACGATGAAAACCTGGCGGCCTACGGTGACGCGGTAGACGACTCTGTCATGGCTACGCTCGACTTCTTCCACCGTATCGGCGGTCTCTGCTACGGTCCGGCTGATCTGTTCCGCCAAAGCCAGCGTCGTCATGGTTCCGGATTCCGCCCGATCAACGCGCGCCGGGCTTCGATGCCGTCGAGCCCTGCATCATCGGGCAGTTCATGATGCTGTCCTTGCCCGCGGTCATGTGCGAACCCATGTGTTGCATCATCTCCGACTGCATGGACATCATGTTCTGATGCATCTGCTTCCGCTCGGCAATCAGCTCGTTGATGACGCTCGCCATCGCGTCCACCTTGGCGGAACCGGTGGCTGCGTTCATCGCGGCCACTTTCTGGTCCAACGCGGCATCCATGCTCTTCATCTTGGCCATCATCTGGTCCCGTTTCGCCATCATGCTTTTGCATGCTTCGGGCATGCTGCCGGCCGCCGTCGATTGCTGTGCGCTCGAACTGGACGTATGCGCTTGATGGCTTTGATGCTCCTGCGCAAGTGCCAAAACAGATCCGAGCACCACCATTGTGATAATTGACGTTCTCTTCATTGTGAACACCTCATAACCTCTTTCAAGAAGTCTTCCCGCCCTTTCAGCGCCACATGCGCACTCCGAGTACCAGCCCGAGGTTCCGAACTGGCTCGTTGAGTGCGCGGGCGAAGTCTGCCGTCTGGCCAAACTTGCTCGTCCAAACAACGCCGACATAAGGGGCAAACTCACGCTTAATCTCGTACCGCAATCGCAGCCCGATCTCGCCGTCGCTGAATCCCCTCCCAATGCCCAACTCTCGAACCGACTGCACGGCGATGTTCGTCTCCACCCTCGGCTGCGCGATCAGCCGCTGCGTCAGTCGGAGGTCGTATTCGACTTCCACGCGGCCAGACACCTCGCCTTTATGGCTGACGAAAGTGGCAGCCTGCACTTCAAACCAGTAGGGGGCCAGACCTTGTATCCCGAAGACAGCCGCGCCCCGCGAGGGAGCGTTCGGTCGCGGTCGAAAATATCGCATCCCGCCTTGCAGGTCCCAGAAAGGCGCGATCAGGCGGCCGTACAGGACCTGCAGGTCGGTGTCTTCGAGTGCGCCGCTATACCGCTTCGTGCCTTCGGTGTTGATCCAGATCCGGTTATAGTCGCCGCCGATCCACGCCTGGCCATTGAACCGCAGCGTGTTCGAGGGATGATCGAACCCGTGTTCCAGTTGATCCACGAGAAACATGCCATAGATCCGGTCATCCATGACCGGCTTCGAGTGTTCTTGAGCGGCGGCGCCAGCCGAAAAGACCGCCGCGGATGAGATCAGCAGCATGAGCTGCCGCGCGGGATTCATCATTTCGCCCCCTCCGCCTCTGCCACCACACGGAACACCCGAAACATGCCCAGCTCCATATGAAAGAGCAGGTGGCAATGGAACACAAAGGGGCCCTTTTCGTCAGGCGTCACGTAGAACGACAGCCGTTCGCCAGCCTTGACCAGAATCGTGTGCATATACGGGTTATGCGCTCCGGACCCGTTCTCGAGGACCATGAACATCCCGTGAATATGCATCGGGTGATCCATCATGGTGTCGTTCACGAGCGTGAACCGGGTCTTTTCTCCGTATCGGAGCGGAATCGGCGCCGGGTCTTCCGAGAACTTCTTTCCGTTGATGGACCACATGTTGCGTTCCATGTTGCCCGTCAAATGAAGTTCGATCTCATGTTGCGGGGGCCGGAGATCGGTGTCGGCTTCCAACTTATGAAGGTCGGTATAGACGAGAACCTTCCAATCTGCATCTTCGAGACCCGTGCCGGGCTCATCAAGCCGGCCCGCCGGCATCTCTGCCACCATCGCGTTCCCCGGACCATGGTGGTCCAGGCCGTGCTTCACCATCTCCTTCTTGTAGCCGGGCATCTCTGGCTTGGGAGCCGTTGATATGGTCATGCCCTCCGCCCCGTGTTGCA
Source organism: Bryobacteraceae bacterium (assembly GCA_035561075.1). Classification (GTDB taxonomy): domain Bacteria; phylum Acidobacteriota; class Terriglobia; order Bryobacterales; family Bryobacteraceae; genus JAMCRM01. The sequence goes on along the minus strand of DATMYF010000069.1, from coordinate 76,712 downwards.
TCCCGGGCATAGACATGGTCTTCTGATCGGGGGCGTGGCCGGCATGCTGTCCAGGGGTTCCACTTGGCGGCGCCGCTGCGCTCTGGCCGTGCGACTCATGGCCGGCGGCTGCCCCAGGCCTTGGGGAAGCCTTCTCGTTCGATCCGCCCATGTCATGACCTTTCATCGAGCCGTGTCCGCCCATCGAGCCAGCATGGGCCATTCCCATATCCGCCATCGTCCGCAAAGGCCGTTTTCGCCGCGCGGGAATCGGACCGTGCATACCCGCACGTGGCGACAGCGTTGCAGCGGCGTACCCGCTTCGGTCCATGGCCTCAGCGAAGATTGTGTACGCTTTCTCTTCCTGCGGCTGCACGATGACGTCGTAAGTCTCGGCTGCGCCCATGCGGAGTTCGTGCACAGTGACAGGTCGAACATCGATGCCATCTGCCTGGACGACTGTCATGTCCAGCCCCGGAATGCGGACGTCGAAAATCGTCATCGCACCGCTGTTAATGAAGCGCAAACGGATGCGCTCGCCCTTATTGAACAGCCCGGTCCAGTTTCCGGCAGGTGAGAGTCCATTCACCAGGTAGGTGTACGTGTAGCCTGTGATGTCCAGAATATCGGTGGGACTCATGCGCATCCGGCCCCACATCAAACGATCAGCGAGGGCCGCGCCCAGACCGCGCCGCGAGGCATCGCGGAAAAAGTCAGGCACCGTCCGCTGCTGGAAGTTGTAATAGCTGGGGAGCTTTTTGATTTTGGCGATGACGCGGTCGGGATTCTCGAAGGTCCAATCGGAGAACAGCACTACGTACTCGCGATCGTAATGGTAAGACTCCGGCTTGACGGGATCGATCAAGAACGGCCCATAGAGTCCGCTTTGCTCCTGGAACCCGGAATGGCTGTGATACCAGTACGTGCCACTCTGCCGCAGCTTGTACCGATAGGTGAACGTGTCGCCGGCATGGATGCCCGGAAAGCTGACTGCGGGGACGCCGTCCATGTCGAAGGGCAGCAGAATTCCGTGCCAGTGGATCGACGCCGTCACTGGCATCTCGTTCTTCACGTGGATTGTGAGATCGTCTCCCTCGTGAAACCTGAGAATCGGCGCGGGGACAGTTCCGTTAACCGTCACAGCTTTGCCTCGCCCCTCCGCAATAGGAATCCACTGTTCGCGGATGACGAGGTTGACCTCTTTCGGCCCTGGCCGGACTCGTGTCAGACCAGCGTCGTTCCATCCTTGAGCATAGGCCGGCGCCAGCGATTGGAGAGCGCTCTCTAGCCCTAAAGCCGAAAAGGCTCGCAGGAACTTACGGCGATCAAATGAATACGTCAATATACACCTTCCACTAAGCCCAACGGCTCTACGGCATCCCAACGAGCGGGGGTGCCGTTCTTTACGTGATGTAAGGCTGCCAGCTTCCGTAACGCCCACGAATACTCCCACGCGGGAGACTTAACAGAATTACTGCAATACCGCCCGCTAGGTCGTTCGCCTGTGCGCCCCTCCCGAATCCGGCGAGAACCCAGGGCGCAATGAGTAACCATGCACCAAACAGAATATTCAGGAGACGCAGACTGCGCCCTGTTTCCGCAATGGCTATGAGTGAGAATGTCACGATGAGGGCGCCAATTAGCCGATCGCTATTCGAGGCACTTCCCGTTGTGCGGAAGACATCCGGCGAAAACATCAACCAGCCGCCCACACCTGCCGCTGCCAGCAGACGCCAATTACTCGTGAGCCAGGCGCTGAACATCTCTTGCGGACGCGACCAGTCGAAAGGAGTCAAGCGGTCGTCGCGCTCTCCGCCTTCGATCTGCCCGCCCTGCCAAAACGTGCGCCACAGCGGCTTGCCTTCGCGGCGCGCCTGGATCAGGAACTGAACCATCGCCACTACTTCATCAAGAGTGGCGGGAACCATTGCCAGCATGGCGAGAGCTGCGACCAAACACAGCAAGCACCACGCGCCGACTGCGAGCGGTTGCATGATCACGAGAACGATTGAGGTCACACCGGTCGGAATCACCAGAATGCCGAAGAACGTCACCATCCATGGCATCGTCCGCCACCGGGCACGATCGCCCATGAAGCCCATGAGGATTTCCAGAAGGTAAGAGACGGCTCCCAGTCCGGCGTCTGACACAGGAAACATTCGGGAGACATCCGATCTGAGCACTCTCTGCGTGCCGTCACCAAAGAACGGATCCCAGACGGCGGAAATGTGTCCGAGTTGGTACGCCGCCATGTAGCGCGACGCGAAGAATCCAATGGCGGCGAGCAGAATGATGGGAGCGCGCTGCATCCAAGTCGACGGATTGTAAGACCAGCCAGGCGGAATATCCGCTCCACTCATCATCACGGCCATGTCCATACCCGGCATCCCTGGTACGAGCACGGTGAACGCAATGACGAGCGCGCCGAGTAGTGTGTCGTTGACGTACTCGGCGGACGTGGGCGCCCAGAACACGAGAGGCCCAAACAGTAACCAGACGCCGACCAGACAATTCGCCCACGATCCCCAAGCATGGAGCCGGCGAACGTAAGAAACCAGCGAGAAGAGAATTATCAGCGATCCGCTGGCGATATCGCTCCAGGTGAGATCCATGCTTCGGTATCCGAGCGCCGACGGACTCGTGACGGCCCAAAAACCCAAGAGGAGGACGACAAAGTTTGCCCATAGCCTCTGTTCCCACATCATCTGCTCGTGGCCGACACGCGCAGCCATGCCGTGCCGGCCGATCTCGTGTGTGCTCGGGGAGTGGGTTGACGCGGCGGCGCGATTTCCCGGCGAAGTAGGGTGCTGGTGCTGATGTTCGGCGCTCATCCCGGACCTGCTTCTTTCTCCGGGGCCCTTTGCTCTTTAAGCCAGGCCGGCGGCTCCAGGCCGTTCTCGGCATACCACCGGAGCGGGTCGGCTTTGAGCGCCGCGATCATCTTTGGAATTGTGCCGCGGAGAGAACGCCGGGGTTGCCAGCCGAGGAGTGTTCGCGCACGGCTGATATCGAGGGCATAGTGGTCGTTGGCCCGTTCGATCATCCACGGCTTGATAAACGGATCGGAGCCGGGAAGTTTTTCGAGCACCCACGCCCCCGCCTTAGCCACGGGAGTAAGCGGTCCTGGCACGGCGAGAGTCTCCCAGTCTTCGCCGTGTATCAGCCGGGCGAAAGTATGCTGCAGCTCATCATAGCTGAGCGGTTCGGGCTCGCCCACGAGCAGGGGCAATACAGCAGGCAACGCGGCGCGCCGTTCGACCACCAGATCGATGGTATCGACCAGGTCATCCATGTGGATGAACGACTGGCCATGGGACGTGCTGCCGGAATACAGGCGACTGGTGAAGCGCCGCTCGTAGATCCGTTGAATCTGGTGCGCGAGCGGAATCGAGTGGCAGAGATCGTCATAGACGCCGGCTATTCGGAGCAGCACGGCCGGGATGTCGCCTCGCTGCTCGCGGATGAGTTGCTCCGTGCGGACCTTCGATTCCGGATAGGCCCAGGTAGGCTCTAGTGGCCAGTCTTCATCGATGAACAGCCCCGGCTCGGCGGCGCGATGTACGAGCATCGTGCTCGAGAAGACGAACTGCTCGACGAGGAATCCGAGCTCACGCAGTCCCTTCAGTATTCGCGCCGTGCCACGCACCGTGACCTCGTCGTACTTGGGGCTCGGCTCACCGAAGAAATCGTAATAGGCCGCCAAATGAATGACCGAAGCTACATGCGCGCCATGGTGATCATGTATCACCCGCAGCCCACCATGTACGCTCTCGTCTGAAGTAATATCGACGGGTACGGCCGTGCAACCAGGCGGGGGTGGGGCGGGCGCCTTACGGTCGAATCCGACAACGTCTGCGAAGCGGTGCGCGAACCGCCCCATGATTGCATTCCCAATGGACCCGTTGGACCCAGTAACAATGACAATGCCTGGATGGGTTGCTGCACCCCTGCTTACCGGATCAGATCGCAATTCGGTATGCTGGCTCTGATCAACTTCTGGCATCGACGATAACCTCCAGTACTGTGAACCGCAAGACCATGCAAAGCCCAAATGAACGGCTAATCCAGCAGCCTTGTGTGTTTCGCTCATTGTGCCCGTCTGCCGCAACTGCGTTCCGCCGGACACTTGGGCTCTTATCCGCAACATCCAAGATCCTGAGCATGCCTGACAGACGGTACGCGGTTGATGGTGTTCGGCGGTAGCGACGGTATTCGCAAGCGAACGGGGCGGCGCGAGTATCAACCCGCGCCGTTCATAGTAGCGCAGCGTTTCAATGTTGACCTGTGCCGCCTCGGCGAACTGGCCGCGGTTCAGAACGTCCATCACTGCCTTCTATCCCTCGGCTACCCTGTACCTACAACATATAGAGTGGTTCCTCTAAAGCGAGGTTCGAGCGGCCGGCGCCGCCCGTCAATGAGCCATGCGTTGACACGATTCGGCACACTTCCGGCAGACCTGAGCACAACGGCGCATCGTCTCATCGCCCTCCGCCATCCGTTCGCAGTCCTCCGCGCAAGCGCGGCAGATCTCTGCGCACACCCCGCAAACGCGACCATGGAACGGCGACGTGCCCAGCATGAACTCCGCACTTGTCTTGCAGATTGCCGCGCAATCGAGCAGCATGCGTATATGCGAGGCCTCCGCGTGCTTGCCGCCCATTGTTAGACAGTGTTGAACGGTCTCGAAACAGATGCTGGCGCATTCCGTGCAGTTCTGAATGCATTCCCGCATCTCTTGCGTCATCTGGTGCGTGTGGGCCATGATTGTTGCTCCTCTCTTGTTGCCGGCCTAAACGGCGTCGCACTCGCCGTACCAGTCGCACAGCCATGTGCGCATCATGTTAATCTCGGGCGCTTGGGCCGTGATGATGTTCTGACATAGGTCGCGGAGTTCTTTGTGGTATGCCCTCAACAGGCAATCGGTGCTCTCACGAATGGCATCGGCGTGATGTTCCGTCATCTCCTCCATGAACTCGATCTCGAACTCTGCTCCGTTCAGCCTCATCAGCTTCTGCATTTTGGCGTTCGACGGCTGCGGTGAGTAGCTTATCCCGTACCACTGTTGCAGCCAGCTCTGCATAGTTTGGATTTCGGCCGATTGGCTGGTGATAATGCCCTGACACATCTGCCGGAGTTCAGGGTGGACGGTTTTTTGCAGGCATATCTGGGCCATCATGACCGCCATCGTGTGATGGTCGATCATCTGCTCCATGAATCGGATTTCGAAGTGAGCTTGCTGCGGAGTCGGAGCGGGAACGCTCGCAGAAGCCGGAAACGTCATTGCGGCGACGGCGATTGCCGCCAGACTGAAATGCTTCATCGTTTTCACTGGATTACCTCCTGTTGGTGTTGTTCTGTTGGTTGATGCGGACGTGTGTGCAACGTGGCCGGCATCGCGGCAACGTGCCGAACCGAAGAATCGAAACTGGTAGAACGAACGTCTCATGAGCATGACTGGTAGAACGAACGTCTCATGAGCATGGCCCGTCGATATGCCGGCAGCGCAGTGGATGCGCTGACCGACCACAGTCGCCAGATTCCACGCCTGCGGCGGATAGAAGGCCAGATCCGTGGGCTCCAGCAGATGATCCGCGACAAGCGGCCCTGCCTCGAAGTGATCCAGCAAGCGAGTGCCGCCGTGGCGGCGATTCGCCGCGTTCAGGCGGACATGCTCAAGGACCACTTGGCCGCCTGTTCTCATATGGCGGTCACCGGAAAGCTGCCCCAATCCGAATGCGAGCTCATAGCGGAAGACATCGCTCGACTGCTTAAAGACTTCCGCTAGTCCGCTTTTTCCCGAGGCGGGTCCCGAGGCCCGGGTCCGTGATCCTGGAACCATTCCCGGCGCCGTTGTTCCATCTGCGCCATCTCCTTCTGCTGCTCACCGGTCAACTTGGGGCAGAGTGCTTTGAGGTCGCCCTGCTCGACCTGGGTTACACAGGCCTTCATGTCCAGAATCTCTTCCCGACGGTACTCCGTGATGGCGATGCGAAACCTATGATCCAAGGCGTCCCCGGTTTTCGCCGCTGAGCTTGGCCATTCTGTTCTTCTGTTGCGGTTGCATCTCAGAGGAATCTCCGGAACACGCATTTCCTCACCGCGATATCCCTGTGCACGCCACTGCTCCATTTGGGGCTTCTCGCTACGTTGGTCGATGCCGATCTTCGAGCAGAACGTCTTCAGCTCCGAACGGGTCGCCTTCTTCTGTTGATACAACTCACCTATTTTGATGGCGCCTTGGTAATGTTGAGTCACCTTGCTGAGGAATTTGTGATCGAAGCTGCCGTCCCGATCGCTTTGCGCGGGACATGGCAGAACCGCCGCAACGGCGAGGGTCAGGAGGGAAAACAGTACACGTCGATTCATGGAGCGCGTTGCCCGTTAGACAGCACAGCGGGGGCCATTGTTTCCGGAAATACCGGATACTCCCCCTGGGAGTATCGCGAGGGCCTCGCCCGCCTGTCCGTGTCGCCGTTTGCATACTCCTGGGGAGTATAAGGTTGGAATGAAATGGAAACTCCGGTTCGGTGGTCCAACTGGGTGGCATACGACACGAAAGCTTGACCTGAATCGATAAGGTTTAGAACAAAGAACTCGCATATCAGACGAAAGCGTACACACCAAGAGCATTGCTTCAGCCGTCGGGCTCTCGGCTTAACAGCCGTAGTCGGCGGCGCACTCGGGTTTGGACACAAGCCGGCTCGCTGGCCGGTTAAGGTTAAAGGTGCCGATGCCCCACACTGCCCCACACCATCGGGAACCATGATGCGCTCGGTCGCTGGAACTGACTGCATCAAGCGAGTAACCTTGACATCGTCGGTGGTTCAGCAGGTTATCCTCGCTGTAGTGACGGCAAAAGAGTAACGGCTCTGGCCTGAAGAGTCAATGGCGCAACGCGCGACGCGAGCCCCACACTGGTCTTCAGCCAGGGGGACGAAAGTCGCCAATCTGCGCTAGCTATTCGCGGTTCACTGGCACGGCGTAGCCGTTCTGAATCCCCAAGGTGGAGTGGCTGAAATCGGGCAACCGACGTCGCTGATTCCGGCCTGGGGGACAGTACAAATCGGAACAGGATGACCAGCAACCAGGCACGCATTGGCATCGCACACCGACAGCTCAGCTTGAAACTGTCGGCGGTGCCCGGACTTGTCGAATTCCACGGCGCAGCGATGGTTTTCCGCCGATGTCCACTGCCGGGTGCCTCAACGCGCACACCGGCTGCGGCAATGCCGGGAGGAGGATTGTGGAGGCATCGCAGATATCGCCGTTCCGACGCGGTCGCTGCGTTTGGCCGCTCAAGTGCTTCGTGCTGTTCCAGACACATGAAGCGCATCCTTCGGTTATTGACGGCGGTGCTTGTGCTGGGCACCGCAAACGCCGGTCGATCACAGCCCACGACAGATGAGAGGAACACCATCGACGTGTTCAAGCGGGCGGCAGCCGGTGTAGTACACGTGAAATCCACACGGGTAGTAGCGGCTCTTGGAGATCAGCCAGTCGCCGGCGAAGGAGCCGGTACTGGTTTTGTGCTCGATGCAGAAGGCCGGATCCTGACGAACTACCACGTAATCGAAAACAGTGCCGGAATCAAATTGTTGGTCGCGGGTGGGCGTACGCTCGATGCCAAGCTAATCGGTACGGCGCCCCTCTTGGATGTTGCGGTGCTCCAGGCAATCTCCCTGTCGGATAGCGAAGGTCGGTTACAGCCGCTGGCACTTGGCGATTCCGATGCCGTCGAAGTTGGACAGAAAGTACTCGCGATCGGGAATCCACTCGGCCTGCATAACACCCTCACCGTCGGCGTGCTCAGCGGAATTGGCAGGAATCTGCCTGGCGCTCCTCCCGGTCTGGAGCAGAGTTTCATGCAACTCGACGCCGCGATCAATCCTGGCAACAGCGGTGGCCCTCTTCTCGATTCGAACGGGAGGGTAATCGGCGTGAACAGCGTGATCGCCCGTGAAGGACAGAATATCGGCTTTGCTATACCCATCAATGTAATCAAACGCGTTCTGCCCGACCTTATCGAAATGGGTCACGTTTACCGTCCCGCATTGGGATTCACTGCCGTGCCCCTGACGTCGTCGATCGCGACATTGTTCGGGCTGCCGGTCCGCGAAGGGCTGCTCGTTCAAGAGGTCGCGGATGGGAGCCCAGCGGCTTCGGCGGGCTTGCGCGGCGGAACAAGAATGGTTCCCTTGGATGATTCCGTGTACGTGCTTGGAGGTGACATCATCACCGCCCTCAATGGCAAACACCTTACGTCTCCCGGCGAACTGGCGTCGGTCCTCCTGGGATCAAAGCCGGGCGAACGGATTCAGCTCACCATTCAGCGGCAGGAAGAACGATTGGAAAAGGTCATCACCTTGCCGCCGATGCACTTTTGAGAACCTCCGCGGACGCATGTTTGCTGGCTACATCATAGTCACCGCGCTACTGCTTCCGGTTTCGAACTCGGAGGTTGGTCTCGGCCCTCGGCGCACCTCAGCCGGACCACAGACGAATGGTTTCTTCCCTCGGGCCCGCTCCCGGCCGAATCGGCCGCTGACCGGGCCCGCACTTTTTTGCCCCCCAATTCACGCCCGTGAATCGCCTCGCCAGTGGCGATGACATTCCTTCTGAAGAGGTCGAAGCCAACTGAAGAGGTCGAAGCCAATCCAACTGCCGCATATGGGCCGAACGGATCAGGCTGTTGCCTCAATTCGGCCAAACGGTCCAGAGAGTCGATGTGCCGAACACCCTCATATAGGGCAGGGCGCGACTAGGGCAGGGCGCGACGGTCATCTTACTGTTGGCACGCCAACTGCTGTATCTTGCGGAGATGTCTCAGTTCTCCAGAAGGCCCCTGATAGACGCCCCCGCCGGTCAGGTCCCTGGCCTTCAGACGACAATCGTGAACAAGATCAACTACAGTCTGCTCTTTCCCTTGCTGTTACTGCTGGGAAACCTTTGCGCTGCCATCTGCTACGCCTACTCGGGAGATTGGAAAAGAGCGCTTTATTGGGCTGCGTCGTCAGTCTGCATTGCATCCATCACGTTTTGAATGCCCTACGATTGGGTCTCTTCCTCTCCGTGGCCAGAATAGCTGCCACCCACATGAGGGACGCCGCGACGTGCCGGGACAGGCCCGAAGGGGCGGTTCACAGAACCTTGCGTACCCAACACGGCGCATTGCAGGGGAATCAACGAAAGCGTCACCACGTTTCCACTCAATAATCAGCTTCAATAGCTTTTGCGGCAGGGTCCACCGGTTTCGCACCTGTGACCGTGTGTTGTTCCCTGACGCCGCCGGGCGGCGAGATCACGACACCGGGGACGATTTCTTGTCCAGGATGTCAGCCATTCGTCGCCGATCGACACCGTCGGCTCACATGGAACGGAGATTGCTCATCACCCGAATGATGGAAGGCATGACTCTGTCCCTCGAACGGTACATGAATCTGCTGGCCGCTCGCCAACAGCTTGTAGCGTCGAATATCGCCAATGCCGACACACCCGGCTACAAAACTCGTGACTTGGACTTCCAGTCGGAGTTTCGGAATGCCCTCGAAGCGGGCGGCACGCCCACGATCCGCGAGGTCGACAGTTTACCGGTCAAGAATGACGGGAACAATGTCAGTATCGATCGCGAAGCCCGCTTGCTTGCCGAGAATGCTTTGCGGTTCAACGTCGCCTCCAATCTCCTCCGCGGTGAACTTCGAATGGTGAAAATGGCGATCGCTGAAGGAAAGAGCGGGTGAACGTCTAGGCGCCGACTGCGGGCCGAGTGGAGCACTTGACGCGCATCCAAGAGGGCTGCGGAATTCACGTAGAATTGCGGGCCGAACAAAGATACTATTATCGACGAAACCGGTGCGGCAATGACTGACGACCGCGGAGGCCAAGCGCCTGCGCTCACTTACCCAGATCTGCGGGTCCTCAGGGCAGCTTTGGAAGCCACGCCAAACGCAGTCATAATCACCGACTCCTCTGGAACGATCCAGTGGACCAACCCGGCGTTCACGCAGATGACTGGATACAATTCCACTGAGGCATGTGGCCGGACCCCCCGCTTGCTGAAATCCGGCAAGCACGACGGGGCGTTCTATAAAGACCTCTGGGATACGATCCGCTCCGGTGCGTCGTGGAGTGGCGAGGTCATCAATCGCCGAAAGGACGGGAGATTGTATGCGGAACGCCAAACAATCACGCCAGTCCGCAATGGATTGGACGAGATCACGCACTTCATCGCGTTCGCTCACGACGTCACCGAGCACAAGCGCGTGCAGGACGCGTTAACGCAAAGCGAGGAGCGTTTCCGTAACCTGGTCGAGACAACCAGCGATTGGATCTGGGAGGTGGACGAGCACGGGCGGTACACCTATGTGAGCCCCAGAGTTCGAGTAGTTCTCGGCTATGAGCCCGATGAACTGCTGGGCAAGACCCCGTTTGACTTCATGGCGGCAGACGAGTCCCAGCGTGTGAGAGAGCTGTTTGCTCGATATGCCGGGCTCAAGCTGCCATTTGCCACGCTTGAGAACGTGAACCTGCACAAGGATGGATCGGCCGTCGTGCTTGAAACAAGCGCGGTGCCATTCTGCGATGACCACGGGGTGCTGCTCGGCTATCGAGGAGTGGACCGGGATATCACGATCCGGAAGCGCGGAGAAGCCGCGCTGAGGGAGAGCGAAGCCAGACTGAAACGCGCACAACGGTTGGCGCAGCTCGGCGACTGGGAACTGGACCTGCGTGCGGGAACGTTGACCTGGTCAGACGAGGTATATAGCATCTTTGCTGTTGCGCGCGAATCGTTCACGCCCACACGGGCCGCTTTTCTTGAAGTCGTTCATCCGGACGATCGTGAGAAAGTGCAAGCAGCCGTACGCGACGCTTTGTCGGCGCGATCTTCTTATCAGGTCGAGCATCGAATTGTGCGGCCAACCGGGGAACAGCGCCACGTTCGGGAATATGGCGAAATCGTACTGAAGGGTGAGGAACCGGTCCGCATATTGGGTACGGTTCAGGACGTTACGGAGCACCGGAACATTGAAGAACAGCTTCGTCAGGCGCTGAAGATGGAAGCTGTCGGCAGGCTCGCCGGCGGCGTGGCTCACGACTTCAATAACCTGCTGACTGTTATCCATGGATATAGCGATTCTGTGCTGAACGGGCTTGAAGCAGACTCGCCGCTGCGAAATGCGATTGAAGAGATCCGAGCGGCGGGCGTTCGAGCCGCAGCGCTGACGCGTCAACTTCTGGCGTTCAGCCGAAGAGCTGTTCCCGAGTGGCAGGTTCTCAACATCAATGAGACCGTCATTAAGGTCGAGAGGATGCTACGCCGTCTCATCGGCGAGGATATTGAATTGCGTACGCGCCTTGACCCGGCGCTCGGCTTCTCTCGGGCTGACCCAAATCAGCTCGAACAAGTGATCATGAACCTGGCGGTCAACGCTCGCGACGCTATGCCGGAAGGCGGCACGCTGACCATCGAGACTCGAAACGTGGGGTTGGATGCCACGTACGCGTCGCAACATGTCGATGTTGAGCCGGGGCCCTACATCGTTTTGTCAGTGAGCGATACCGGGATTGGAATGGCTCAAGAGGTGATGGATCACTTGTTCGAGCCCTACTTCACGACCAAACAAGAGGGCAAGGGCACGGGTCTCGGTCTGTCCACGGTGTACGGAATCGTCAGGCGTAGTCAGGGCCATATACGGGTGTACAGTGAGCCCGGCCACGGAACGGCGTTCTACATATATCTGCCTCGTGTTAGCGACAAAGCGCGTTCTCCGGCTATCACCGTTGAGGGCCAGCACGAAAGTGGCGGGTGTGAGCTGATCCTCGTCGTCGAGGACGACGATCAGCTCAGAAGGATGGCCTGCTGGATGCTTCGGGGTAAAGGATATACGGTGCTGGAAGCCTCTACTGGCGCAGAGGCGCTGCGAGTTGCCGAGCATGCGCCAGGTGTCGCGCTGGTACTGACGGATATGGTCATGCCCGGCATGAGCGGTGGCGAACTCGCCTGTCAGCTAAGAGCGCTGAATCCTAAAATCAGAATCCTGTTTATGTCCGGCTATTCGGACGAAGCAGTCGCGCAGCGCTGCCCCACGATTGCTGGGAGCGCCTTCGTTCAGAAGCCCTTCAGTCCTCAAACCCTGAGCTTGAAACTCAGGGAACTACTCGATTCGGGGAGCGTAGGGTGATACAGGCCACGGCAGGGAACCTCAATCAGGTAAGGGCCACGGCGGCTACGACCACCTCCCGTCAGATTCCATCGCTTGTCCTCTGGTTTAGAATCTGGTCATGGTAGCCCGGCGCATCCGAAGGCCACCTCGCGAGTCCCCGCTGCCGGACCAAATCGCCTCGCAGCGGGCCGTTGTCAATATGCACCAGAAAGCGATTCAAGCGGGGGATGCATCTCGCAAGCGCACCGGGGCCCTCGCGGCCGCAATGCGGAGATTGTCCGAGCTAGAAAGCGGTTGGGAGGCAGTTCGATCACAGGATTCGAGCACATGAGATTGGAAGGACGCGCGGAGGCCCCGCATGCTGGTCGCGTGCGCGACTGGCCTTGTTTTCCGCGCAGTCAGTTGTTCCGGGTCAGCGGTCGTACGCGTCCAGGCATGCGGCACAGCCATGATCAACGAAACCAAAGCGGATGCGGTCCAGCCAGCCCCGTCGGCCGAGTAAATTGCGGGTAATACTGGGATCTGCGCAGAAGTAAACGAGCGAAGCGACTTCGATGCCCAACACCGCAAGAGACATCTCATGACCGTACGCCTCGAATTGACTGTTCGCAGTCGTGAATGTCTTTCGCACACCGGTCTTCGATCGCAAGCGACAGCGCTTCAGTTCAGCGTAATTTCGCTCGAACAGGCAATCGCTCGCGCCGCTGTCGACCTTCGTGAGAAGCTTCGATTGTCTCCGCTCAAGCCCTGAGCACGGCGACCGCCTTGACCAGCACGCCTTTAACGCGGAGGTCCTCAATCAGGACTTTGGCGGATCAGGTCCCGCATCCAGGTAGCGAGGGCGATGCCGCGTCGCGGGATTCAGTCGCGACGATCGAGCTTTAGCAGAGCCTGTGCGATCCGGCTTACGGCACGCTCCTCAATAGGGCGACTTGCTTCGCTCCGGGGCAGGGAGGATAGCTCCAAGTGAACGAGCTCGTGCACGATGGTCAGTTCCATGTTGGCTAGCATTTCGCACATCGGCAGCTGATTCTCGGACGCGTCCAGCACCCACATCACCGCCGTCTTCTTCGGTTTATCCCAGCGGATGGCGCCCAGCGTTCGCGGCTTCAGGTCGCTGCGCCGGGTCATGACGACTGAGATCTTCCAGTCCTCGAGGTTGAGCCGCTGCTGCCATTCTGCAAGGCGGTTATTAGCGAAGATCTCGGCCACTTTCGCGGGATCGCGTGCATCCGCGCCTGCGGGAACCGAGAGGCGGCAGGAGCTGTTAATCGCGCGGCCAATATCCGGCAGACTGACATTGAACGCGTTCGGCGATGCTGCAGGCGTGGGCGCGTGCGATGAAGGGGCAGTCTGCGCGAACGCTGACACGAGCGCCCAAAACGTAAACGCGCCAGCACATGTGCTCTTGCCCGCAGCCATTCGATACCCTGCCTGGAAGTGTAGGCCATGCAGCATCGACGAGGGAAATCGAAAGATTTGATCTGCTCTATAAGCGGATTGTTTGCCTTGAGCGGAGTTGGATAGCGCTGCGGCCCACGTTTTTGAATTGCCGTATCCGCCGCGAAGCGAGAGTGCCTATCCTCGAAAAAGCAACACCGCACGTCACGCCCTGAACGGGTGCTTTCGGTCGACCGCTCCGCGGCCGACTGGAACAACGCTTGAAAAGAACCCCGTCAGAGCAGGCTTCCACCAGATTCACAGCGGGCGCACCGCCTCATTTGCGCCAGTTGTCCGCGAGGCTGGACGGCTTAAGGCAGTACCATGGGGCGTCTGCTTCCACCCGCGATCAAATGCATTGAAAACAAGCTATTTAGAGATTGGTAAGAGTCTTGCTCCATAGCAGGGTGACCGGAGCATCGAAGCGATTCAACAAGCGGTGCTCCGCGGAAAGGATCTTGAGATATGAAACGCCTAATCGTAGTTTCTGTCGCAGGTGCGATGTTTGCCGCGGCTGGCCTCGCGCAGCCGACCAATTCTTGGCAGGAGCAATGGTTCAAAGCGAAATACGGCCGTTACTCTCCCATGGAAGAGGCCCGGCAGAAGGCTGAACAAGCGAATACGGCTTTCCACGAGGAGACTACGCCTCGAGCCGAATCGCGAACTAAGTCCGCAACACCGACCAACTCCTGGCAGGAGCAATGGTTCAAAGCGAAATACGGCCGCTACTCTCCCATGGAAGAGGCCCGGCAGAAGGCTGAGCAGGCGAATACGGCTTTCCATGAAGAGACCACGCCTCGAGCCGAACCGCGAATAGAACCCGCAAAACCCATCAACTCCTGGCGGGAGCAATGGTTCAAAACGAAGTATGGCCGCTACTCCCCCATGGAAGAAGCGCGGCAAAAAGCCGAGCGTGGACGATAGCGGACTTCCCGCAAGCATGGGAACACGAAAGCAGCAAACCAGGCCCATTTAGTACATCCGCTCACGCGCAACGACGGGGCCGAGAGAGGCTAAGTTCTCGGCAGAGCAGCACATGCCATGTGTGACGACGATGCCTGCGGTCTTGGAAACGAACGGGCGGCGTACAATAGAGTTCATCCTGTTGAACCGTGCATGGGTAGAGCATACAAGCTGATCCAGAATCTGGGACGTGTTCTGACGTTTTTCGTGACTGTCGTGACGTTTGCGGAAACGAAGCATATTCCGAATCCAGCGCCGCCGGGAAGCAGTCAGGCCTACCTCGTAGCCGGTCCAGAAGGGAAAGTGTATTTGAGCTGGATTGAGCCTGCGAAGGCAGGGCGAAGCAGCCTGCGGTTTGCCGTACGCAATAACGGCGACTGGCACTTGCTCGGCACCATCTCCGAGGGCGCCAACTGGTTCGTCAACTGGGCAGACTATCCCACGTTGTTGCCGATGCGCGAAGGGGTTTTCGCTGCGCACTGGCTGGAAAAGAAGGGCCACTCCACATACAGCTACGGGATCAGCTTGGCCCAGTCCGCTGCCGGAGGAACATCTTGGAAGATCTTGTTTGCCCCCGAAGTCCGCCAGGAAGGGCAATACACAGGGTTCGCTTCGCTTGTAACTCTATCAAGAGAACTGGGTGCCGCGTATCTTGCGCCCACCCCGGAAGGGGGCGAACACGACAAAGCGCTTCGATTCGCGCGGTTCGCGTCAGACGGTGCCGTAATCTCTGACGAAATGCTGGACTCGGACGTTTGCACGTGTTGCCAGACGGCGGCGGGAGTGACTGCGGACGGCCCGATTGTCGCCTACCGCGACCATGAATCGGACGAAATCAGGGACATCTCTGTTGTTGCGTTCAAGAATGGGAAGTGGAGCCATCCCCGACCAGTCCATCGCGATCGGTGGCGTATCAACGCCTGCCCTGTAAACGGCCCCGCGCTGGCCGCCTCCGGCAATCGAGTCGCTGTTGCCTGGTACACTGGCGCGGACGAAAAGCCGCGCGTCTACGCTGCCTTTTCAGGAGATGGCGGCGCAACCTTCGGCACGCCTGCTCGCATCGACTCCGGGATGCCCCTTGGGCGCGTGGCTGTGGTCCTGCTTCCGGACGGAGGAGCGATCGTTAGCTGGATCGAGAAGAAACAGACTGGTGGCGGCCAGATCCTGGTTCGCCGAGTGTCGGCTGATGGACGCGTTACAGGCACCCAGCGGGTCAGCTCAGTGGATACGGCTCGGAAGACCGGCTTTCCGAAGATGGCTTTGCACGGCAACAGTCTCAGCGTGGCATGGACGGATGACAGAGTTCGTACTGTTGACGTTCCGCTGCCCGCGAAATGAGTGCAGACAACACATGGGCCCGGGGATTGGCGGCTACTACTGCCCAGATCGCCCGCATCCCTTCCGAATTTTAAGAGCGATCTACCACCATCCTCGGGGTACGCATTGCTCCTGCCGCTTGATTGCGGGGAACGACTCTACGGCTAAACGCCAAACTGGTGGAACACGGATCAACGATTGCCCGCTGCCTGTTTGATCGTCGTCACAGAAGCAGGCGTCCGTGATCCCGCTGGTCCCGTCCACTCCGACCGGCTGCCATCTTCGTAGATCTGGATCGCCTTCCACTCGAGCTTGGCCTCTTCGCTTGGGTTTCTTGCTGTAAACGTAAATTCTGCGACCTCACGAGGTGCTATGCTCGACCCACTCCAGATCGCGCCAACCAGCTTGCTGGCCGCGTCCCTCCTTAGCTCGAGCTTCCATCCGGGCTTGTCGTCCACTGCGGAAATTTCTGCGAGAGCGGGAAACTCGATTTCGATCTGCACTGTGGCGATGTTCTTTTCGGTTGGCACACGCATCGTGTACTGCTGGCTTGTCCCAGCGGTCGACTCCCGAGGGCGTACGCTCACGTGTGCGTAAACCGCCGTAGCTGCGATCAATGCCGCTAAGAAGATTTGCAACGTTCTTGAACGGTTGATGCGGACTCTTAAAGGAAACATTTGTTCTCCTAAACGGCCTCGGGCCAGTATACAGAATTATCACAGTGCTCAAGGACCGCCTTACGTGTAACGTAAGGCAAAGCCAGTTCACCGCAATTGGCCCGCGCGACCGTCGCTTCGTCATCTCCGGCCTGCGCATGATCCGTCATCCGCTCGTGTTGGACCGCCAATAGGAATTGCGTTTGCAGCCGCCGAAAGTTCCACTTTTTGGACCCGTCGCCGCGTTCACTGTCGTGAAACTGGTTGGGGCAAGCTCGATGCGGTGCGGCGGGCGGTGCTGCCGATCCCGCCAGCACTGCCCGGCCGCGACTCAACCGAGAACGCACTGTGTCCACCGCTGCACCTGAGCAGTATGAACGCGGACGAATCAGAAGATCTGGCTACGGCCCTGAGCCCGTTCGCCGTGAGCACGGATTCCGATCCGGAAGATGCTGACGCCATGGGTTCACTCGCCGGTTGTGGCAGCCGCGGCAAGCGGTACACGGACCTTGTCGCGAGGTCGTGCACCTGTTCCGGCAGTTTCTCCTTCAAGTCGAAATTGTAGGTTTCAGCGAGGGTGGTGATGCGGAAGTGGAAGGGATTCATGCTCCCGACGGTCTCGATCTCCGAATACAACCAAGTTCGACTCTCAGCAGGTCTGTCGCTCGCAAAGCGGATTCCGGTCGAGTCTATCTGCAGCTTGCCATGACAGCCTCCGAGCCTGTGACGGTGGTACGCCGAAAGCGACGAGGCGTCCACTGCCGGTGTTCCATATGACCCAATGACTGGGTGCCGGAGGCTGGTCGCCAGAAAGCGGGTTAACTCTTCGTCATGCTCGCCCTCGAGCAGCCTGAACGTATAGACCCGTCGCCTGGCGAGGTTGCGTTTCAGGATGTCGTAGGTCTTAATTTGGATGACGCGTGAGTCTGATACATTGGCTTCGAGGACGTCGGCCAGCGGGATTTGAAGAGTCGTTTTGCCGTTGCCCGATCTGTATGTGAATCCTTCGGCGTCGATCCGAAGCTCGCCGCGTTGATCGCGTTTTAACCTGTCCCGCTCAACCCGATATCGAAATACCTCGTCTGCGTGCGATGTCGCGGCGAGTATAAAGACGCCAACGAGCACTCGTTGATTCACATGCCCTCCTGTCTAGTCATGGTTATTCGTGTGTTGCCGGCTAGGCACGAAATAGCGTCGGCGCGCGAAGATCCGCACCTGCTGGCCCGCCGGGTCAATAACCTTGACTTCAAGCTTACGCCACTTGCCCTCGTCGGGATGTTTTGGCGAATAGTAGGTGATGACATACTGATCGTGCATAGCTCGCCCAAAGCGCGCAGCAGTAGGTTCCAGGTCCACGAATCCTCGAACCACTGAGTGCAATCCACCAGTCGCCTGCGAGAGGTCCTCCAGCAGAGTGATTCCACGCCAATTCTGGGCACTCTGCTGCTTGCTCATCGGCGTTTCCGCGATACCGATTGAATAGATCTGAACGTCCGTTTCAATGGCGAGCTCCATAAGTTCGCGTTTTGAGAATCGGCTGCTATTGTCTTGTCCATCGGAGACAATGAGCAGTGCGCGCCTGCCATGACTTGCATGGCGCATATGTTGGAGTGCGAACCGAACCGAGTCGACCAGGGGAGTGCTACCGGCGAACTTTGAAAACAGCAGGCCGCTATCGGCTCTCGATATTTCGCTGGTGAAGTCAAGCCGCAGCCGCGGGCGGTCGGACACGGTTAGCAGCGAGACTTCATCGTCTGGATGAAGCGTGTCCAGAAACGCTCGGATACTACGTCGGACGCGGGCTGCGACGCCTTTCATGCTCCCGCTGGTATCGAGAACAATACCGATCGAGCAGGGTGCATCCTCCGTATTGAGTGACGCGACTTGTTGCAACGTGCCCTGTTCGAAAACAGTGAAGGCGCTCATTGCCAGGCCCGTGACCGTCTTGCCCTGCCTGTCAGTCACCATCACTGGGACAACCACAAGATCTACTTCCGCGCGAACGAGCGTAGACTGCCGCCGGTCTTCGCCAAGACGCTCAGATGCGGCGGCGGTCGAGCCTCTGACCGCAAGTAAAGAAACAGCGACTGCCAGAATGCGAGTCAGCCGGTACGGGAACGAGATGCCCATAAGTAACTCCTCCCCCGGTCGCGTGTCGGCTGCCATCCAGTTCAGACCCGTTTACCGGGATTTACTTCTTCTTGTCTTTCGGCACGTACTTCTCAGGGTTCTTTTCAAACTCCTACTTCTCCGATCGCGCGCAGAAGTAGTAAGTCTTGCCTTTGTAAACGGCCTCTTCGGCTGTCTTCGGATCGAGCGTCATGCCGCAGACGGGGTCGACCACTTTGGCTTCGGCTTTCTTGCCGGTCTTCGTGGCCTGGGCTTGCAGTGCGACAGCGGGAACAGTTGCCAAAACAACTGCAAACACCGAGAGTCTCAAAACGTTCATACGATGTTCTCCTTACGCGATCTATTGGGCCTTCTTGGCCATGTCCTCGTGCAGCGTCGCGAGTGCCTGCATCTTTGCGGCCGACTCTCGATAACGCTTTGCAATATCGCGGCAGTGCTGCACCCCTGCCGCATAGGGATGTTTCGCTGCAAGCGGATTCGGATTCTTGCGGTACATCTCCGCCATCTCCTCGTGCTCCTTCGCCTCGGAATTCAGGCGCTCAGCTTCAGCGCGGTAATGGGCCGCGAGCCTCTGATGCTCCTGGGGCGTCTTTGCGTTCATCAGAAGGCCGTGAAGCTCCTTCTTTTCCAGTCGCTGGCCCGAGCCGGTCTGGGCGATCACAGTCAGAATCGTGCCGGCGAGCGCAATTACAGTGAGGATCGATATGCGTTTCACGCAGGTTGTTCTCCTTTTGCAAGTTTTCGTACTTCAAAGCCTTTCCAGATTTCGTAGATTGCCGGGTAGACCAGCAACTCCAACAAGAACGAGGTAAAGATGCCGCCGATCATGGGAGCGGCAATGCGGCGCATTACGTCCGAACCGGCGCCGGTCGACCACATGATCGGTACCAGGCCCATAAACATGACCGCCACCGTCATGACCTTGGGGCGCAGCCGTTTCACAGCGCCTTCCTCAATCGCGTCCTTCAGGTCCGCCATGCTCCTCATGCGGCCGTGCTGCTTGCGCTCGCTGTAGGCGAGATCGAGATAGAGCAACATGAAGACCGCGGTTTCCGCATCGACTCCGAGCAGCGCGATTAGGCCAACCCACACCGCGATGCTCATGTTGTAGTCAAGGAGGTAGAGCAGCCAGATGGCACCGATTGCCGAAAACGGGACCGCGAGCAGGATGATGATCGTTTTGACCATTGAGCCCGTGTTTATGTACAGCAGCAGAAACACGATGAAGAGGGTGATCGGAACGACGACCCATAACCGCTCCACCACGCGCGCCAGGTATTCGTACTGCCCGCTCCATACGACCTGATAGCCGGGCGGCAGCTTCACCTTCTCCGCCACCATTCGCTTGGCATCCTCGACGTAGCGGCCCATATCGCGGCCGGTCACGTCCACGTAGAGGAATCCGGCCAGGAAACCCTCTTCGTTCTTGATCATGGGCGGACCGCTGCGCAGCCGGATATCGGCGAGTTGCGTCAGCGGGATCTGGGCGCCATGCATCGTGGGAACGAGAACGCGACTGAGACTAGCCAGGCTATCCCGATAGTCGCGCGCATAGCGTACGCTGACCGGATAGCGCTCGCGGCCTTCGACGGTCGTCGTCACGGCCATGCCGCCGATCGCCGATTCGACGACATCCTGCACTTCGCCCACGGTCAGTTCGTACCTGGCGGCATCCTCCCGGCGGACTTCAACATCCAGGTAATATCCCCCTGTTACTCGTTCAAAGAAGGCGCTGCGGGTTCCCTGCACCTGCTGCAAAATCTTTTCGATCTCGAGTCCGATTTGCTGGATGGTGTCGAGATCGGTTCCCAGCACTTTGACCCCGACCGGCGTGCGGATGCCGGTGGTGATCATGTCGATCCGTGTGCGAATAGGAAACAGCCAGGCGTTCGCGTAGGAAGGGATCTGGACGGCCTTGTCCATTTCGTCGGTGAGTTGCTCCCAACTGATCGGTTTCTCTTCCGGCCAGATTCTTCGCAGCGCCTTCTTCAGCCGTTCAGGCGACCATGACGAGTACCAGCGATCGGTCCTGGTTTTCCGCCACTGCTCCTCCGGCTTCAGTACCACGGTGGTTTCCACCATGCTGAAGGGCGCCGGGTCCGTAGCGGTTTCTGCCTTGCCAATTTTTCCGAAAACAGTCTGCACTTCCGGGAATTGCATCAGCAGCTTGTCCTGGATCTGGAGGTACTTGGTCGCTTCGGTAACCGAGATCCCCGGCAGCGTGATCGGCATGTAGAGAATGGACCCCTCGTTGAGAGGCGGCATAAACTCGGAGCCGAGCCTCTGATAAACCGGAATAGTCCCGATCACGGCGAGGATTGAGAGCGCGATCACGAGCCACTTCCAATTGAGAACGAGGCGGACGACGGGGTGGTAGACCGCCATCAGCGGGCGGCTGATCGGATGCTTCTCCTCGCTATGGATTTTTCCTACGGCGACGGCATTGACAATCCGTGCCAACCAACGGGGACGGAACTCGAATGGTCTCGCCCTCATGAATAGAAGGCGCATCGCCGGATCGAGTGTGATGGCAAGCACCGCGGCAATGGCCATCGAGAAATTCTTCGTGAACGCCAGAGGCTTAAAGAGCCGGCCCTCCTGGTACTGCAAGGCAAAGATCGGCATGAACGACACGGCGATCACCAGGAGGGAGAAGAAGCTGGGTCCGCCGACTTCCTTGACGGCATCCACGATCACTCGGCTGGCGGGTCCGGGCCTGCCCTCCGCTTCCCAGCGCTCCAATTTTTTGTGCGTCTGCTCGACCACTACGATTGCGGCATCCACCATGGCGCCGATAGCGATTGCGATCCCCCCGAGGGACATGATGTTCGCTGTGACACCACTCGCGTACATCGGAATGAAGGAAAGGATCACTGCGATCGGGATCGTGACGATTGGGATGATGGCGCTGGGAACATGCCACAGGAAAATCAGAATCACGAGACTGACGATGATCAACTCCTCGATCAACGTGTGTCTCAGCGTGTCGATGGATCGCCGAATGAGATCGGAGCGGTCGTACGTCACGGCAACGTCAACACCTTCCGGAACCCCAGCCTGGCTCTCCCTGAGCTTGGTCTTAACCCGATCGATGACGTCCATGACATTCTGGCCATATCGGACGACAACGATCCCGCCGGTGACCTCGCCTTCACCATTGAACTCGGCGACTCCGCGCCGCATGTCGGGCACCAGCTCGACACGCGCGATATCCCGCACGCATACCGGCGTCCCCATGCCATCGGAGCCCACGGCCAGCGCTGAGATGTCGCCGATCGATTGGATATAGCCCTTTCCACGGACCAGGTACTCTTTTCCGGTGAACTCGACAACCCGGCCGCCGACCTCCTTGTTGCTGTTTCGGATCACCTCCATGACTTTGTGTAGAGGAATCTTGTAGGCCAGCAGCTTCGTCGGATCGAGCGTGACCTGATATTGCTTGACGAATCCGCCGACCGTGGCGCCCTCGGCAACGCCAGGCACGCTCTCCAGCCAGTAGCGCAGATACCAGTCGTTGAACGAGCGGAGTTCCGCCAGATTGTGCTTGCCGCTCTTGTCGACGAGCGCATACTGGAATGCCCAGCCGACCCCAGTGGCGTCGGGCCCGAGCTTCGGCGTCACACCTTCTGGCAGCTTGCCGCTGATCTTGCTCATGTACTCGAGCACACGGCTTCGGCCCCAGTAAATGTCTGTGCCCTCTTCGAAGATCACGTATACGTATGAGAACCCGTAGTCCGAACTGCCGCGAACGACACTGACCTGTGGGGCGGAAAGCATCGCGGAGACGACGGGATACGTGATCTGGTCTTCAACCAGGTTCGGACTCCGGCCAGGCCATTCGGTGTAGATGATGACCTGCGGATCGGAGAGATCCGGAATTGCATCGAGTGGGATCTCGCGCATCGACCAAAGGCCGATAAAGGTCATCACAACGACGAGGATCACGACGATTCCCCGGTGTGCCGCACAGTACTCGATGATGGCGTTGATCATGCGAGGTGACCCTTATCGCGCCGTAATGGTAGTCTTGGCCGAGCCGACCATCTTGCCTTCCTTCTTTGCAGTCACTGTCGTCTCCCAAGTCCAGGCCATGGGAAACTCGAGCTGGCCTGCGTATTCGCCTCCGCCCATCGGCTTCAATTCGGCCGCCGAACGCATGGGCGCCATGGCTCCCATCTGCGGCATGAAAATCGAAATATCCACGTCGGCGTCGGGCATCGGTTTGCCGGCTGCGTCCTTTACACGCACACGGATGTTGTTCATGCCGGTCTTTGCCGTGCGCGGTTCCAGGACTTCAACCTGAAGGGTCTGTGTAGCCGTCGCCTCCTGGCCAAGCTGTACGGTCGAAGGCGTACCCATGCCTGCAAATGCGCCCTTCAGACGGCTTTCCGAATCCAGAATGAAATTGGCCGCGGTGACGACGCGTTCGCCCGCCTTGAGACCGCTTTCGATTGCGTAGTATCCGCCCGCTTCGGCTCCGGCTTTGACCTGCCGCGGTTCCAGATAGCCTTGTCCTTTGTCGACGAAAACGTACTGCTCGGACCCCGTGTCGAGAACCGCGTCCACCGGCACGGCAAGCTGGGACCCCAGATTCACCTGCGTTCTCAACTGCACAAACATGTCCGGCCGCAGGCTAAGATCGGGGTTGGGAAACTCCAGGCGCATTTCGGCTGTGCGCGTCTTCGGCTCCAGAGTCGGGGAGATGAAAACCACGCGCCCGGTGCGGTCTTTCGTGCCGCCTTCGAAGGGAACTTCTACGCGCGCGGATTGACCGACTCTGATGAAAGGGAGTTCGTATTCATAGACTTCGCCGAGGATCCAGACTGTGGATAGGTCGACGAGCGTGTACAGCTCCATCTCCGGCGTTACATACTTGCCGTGATGATAGGCGGCGCGCTGTGTGACTACGCCAGTGACAGGCGAATAGATCGTCAGAGCTCGCTTGGCCCGGCCGGATTTCTCGAGTTCAATGATCTCCGCGTCGCTGATGTCCCAAAGCTTCAGCCGCTTCTTAGCTGCTTCCAGCAAGTTGTGCGACCCACTGGAAATCCAATCGAAGGAGCTGTCCTTCAGCGTTCGATTCGATTTGAGGGCAAGCAGATACTCTTCCTGCGTGGCGACCAGATCCGGGCTGTAAATGGTGAATAGCGGCTGACTTCGACGCACGGGTTTCCCGATGTAGTCAACAAAGACCTCTTCCACGAACCCGGCTACTTTGGTGTGAATGTGGGTGATCTTGGTCTCGTCAAATGCGACCTTACCGACCGTGCGAATCTCGCGGACCAGCGACCGGCGCTCGACCGGAGCCGTCTTCACGCCAATGAGCTGTTGGCGCTCGGGCGCGATGAAAATTCCTTGCCCTCCCGGCGACGTCGCAGCGGGCGCCTCCGTGGCTCCACTGTGGCCCGCATGCGAAGCACCTCCAGCCGGCTTCTCGAGCTTTACCAGTTTCATGCTGCAGATCGGGCAGTTGCCAGGCTTATCCGACTTCTGCTGCGGATGCATCGGGCAGTAATACTCTTCTTTGCCGGCCGAGGCATTGGCCTGAGGAGGCTTCTCCAGCTTCACGAGTCTCATGCTGCAAATCGGGCAATTGTCTGGCTTGTCCGAC
The DNA here is from genome assembly GCA_035561075.1 of Bryobacteraceae bacterium. Taxonomy (GTDB): domain Bacteria; phylum Acidobacteriota; class Terriglobia; order Bryobacterales; family Bryobacteraceae; genus JAMCRM01. The sequence goes on along the minus strand of DATMYF010000069.1, from coordinate 52,455 downwards.
CGCTGTTGCGGGTGCATCGGGCAGTAGTACTCGTCCTTCGCCGAAGCTGGCGCACCGGCCCGCGATGTCGGAGACAGTGAAGAGCGCCAGATATAGAATCCGCCCCCTGCCGCTGCGGCGACGATGAGTACGGTAATGATGGTTTTCTTCATCGCGGCTCTCCTAAGGCCGGCCGAGCGGCGTGTCAACAAGGGCTTCCAAGCGCGCAATGGCCTGCCCGTGCTTTGAGAGTTCGTCGTAGTACTGCATCTCGTAGCTCAACAGCGTCATGAAGTTGTTCATGAGCGTGAGGAAGTCGACACTGCCGACCTCGTATCCGGCCATCGCCGATTCGAGCGATAACGAGGACTGGGGTATGATTCCCGACCGGTACAGCTCCAGTAGCCGTTCGCTTGTTTTGGCGGTGAAAAAGTAATCCTTGACCTGAAACATCAGCTCCTGTCGTTCAGAGTGATAGTTTTGGCGAGCTTCGCGGAATCGCGCCACCGACTCTTCGACGCCCAGGCGCTGCTTTCTCCAGAAGTAGAGCGGAATCTTCACCTCGGCTGTGGCCATGTAGTAATCCGGAAACGGAGCGCCGGTTTTCTGCCACTGGACACTCACGCCAAAGTCAGGCCGGTACTCCTTCTTCGACCGCTCGATGTTTACCGCTCGGCTGTCGAGGATTGCCTGCCTGGCCTTCAGTCGCGGCGCCTGGCGATCGAGCGCTGCCAGGATCTCATCGAGCGTTACCGACAACGGAGATAGCTGGACGCCGCTGGGGCGGGTCAGAGGGCGTTCGGAGACGATCAACGATCGAATGCGAGCTTCGACTGTTGCTTTGCGCTGGCCGAGCACTTCGAGCTGCTGTGCGAGCGTGGATTGCTCGACCTGTGCTTTCAGCACATCCTGCTGAATGCCCTTACCAACGGAATAGCGGGCTCGAGCGATTCGCTCCAGGCGCTCGAGCAACTCCCGGTTTTTCGTCGTGATGTCGATCGCCTTAACGATTCCGTACCACTCGTAGTAGGCGACCTTGAGCTGCGAGATCTTGTCCAAAACGATGGTTCGGTACATCTCCCGCTCGCTCTCGGCCTCCTTCCGAGCCTCTTCGCCAGCGAGTGTGAGCTTGCCGGGATACGGGATCTCCTGCGAGAATCCGAAGCTATAGTAGGCGAAATTGCTGTCGGGGAGCCGGGAAAACGGATGCCCGACGCCGAAGTTTGTCGCCGTGAGCTTCGGCTCGGGCAGCGTGCTCATTTGAGACGGCCGCTTCATCGCCGCGTCCACGCGATACTGCGCCGCACGGATATCGGGATTGTTCTTGATAAGCTCGTTTACGAGATCACCAATGGCAACCGCTTGCTCCTTCTCTGTTGCCGGTGCGACGGTCGCCTGAGTCTGAGCAAGCAGACCCGGCGTCACTAGCACCAGCGAGGGAAGGAGTGTGCTGAAGCGCCTGAGCGCGAACATACACTTTCCTCCAGGGATTTTTGTTCATTGCAGCCCGCAGGGTTCACCCGCGCGGCAACGGACGAGTTCCCGAGGAATGTCTAGATCAGAAGGGGTAGGGGCGCCTGACTCGAAGCGCCAGGTGGAGGAGACTGGAAGGAAAAACCCGGTGCGAATGGCCTGGGATCCGCCGACATCAGTTGCGGAACAGCTTCAGCGAAAAGAGCAACGGCCACATCGCTTAGCGGCGGGATCGAGAATTTGCCTTGAGCCTGAAAATACTTGATTGGGGCCGAGTTGCTCGATTCACAGCATGGATCGGCCTTCTGGCCCGGGGAACAATGTCCTTTCGTGCAGCATTCTTTCGTCTGCTGGTCGGCGAAAAGCAGGCTCACGCAGTCCCCGCCTCGGAGCAGAAGCATGACGACGGCGATCAACATCGGGATCACTCGCCTGCCGCTCATATCGTGACTGTACAAACCTGCCATCCGCTTTGTCAACTGCGGGCCGCTTCAGAAAAGATGCGCACCCGGTCCAATAGTCCCGATCAACGTCGTTTTATTCCGGGGTACGCAACTTCAGGATCCAAGCGGGACGCCCAGCCCGCCTGCTCGAAGTGCCGATTCGTCCACTCCCCGGCCCGTGCAGCAGGAGGCAAGCTGGCCGTTAATAACGACAGCCGGTACGCTTCGGATTCCGTAGCCTTTCGCCTTTGCCGCCACGTCAGGCTGCCGCATGTCCAAGACCGTGATCTCGCAGCTTGGGCAGGCGACATCATTCACCAGCTTGATCGTTTCTTCACATGCGGGGCAGCCCGCACTGAAAATTTCAATTTGTCGTTTGTTCTGCATCGTTCTGCTCCTTGAATTCGATTCCATCAGAGTCATTTCCATTGCATCTTCGGCATTCCCCTGTGAGCAACTTCCGGCGTGGCCAGTTGCTCCAAACACCGGCGGCCATCAAGCCCATGGCTCCTGCGTACAGCAGTACAGGCGAATCCAGCGCAAACTTCGCCGCCACAATCGCGGCTGATGCGGCAGCGCCCACGCACAGTGGCAAGTAGCGGCGCTGCCTCCACCCAGCTAATGCGATCGCCACCAGGGTTAAGCTCAGGAAGACGAGGCTGAAGCCGAGCAGATACCTCGTGGACAGCAGGAAGCCCAGGCCGAGGCTTGATACGAGAGCCGCGTAGGCCGGCCAGCATGCCGGACAGGCGAGCTTCGGCAGAAACGCTACACCGACTCCGGGCGCGACCGCGAGGCCGCGTCTCCAAGCCGGGCCACTCGGTTTGTCTGACGCCCACGGCGCGAGCGCTGCAGCAATCAGTTCAACACTAGGTGCGCCGGAGATCGAACCTTGCGGTCCGATGTAAAGACGGCAAGCGGCGCCACTATCTACGCCGTTATCGGTGGCCACATCACGTCCGTTCACGAGGATCGTAGGCGAGGCAAAGTGTCTCGCGTAAGCCGGCGCGCCCGGACCGGTGGAATCCCATTCCGTCCAGCGGGCAGGAGCACCTGATCCCGCCAGAGCTTCGAGGAGATTCTCTCGAGCTCGGCGAACGTTTGGACAATTCGTTTGATAGATCAGCTCAACCAGCATCCGATCATGACTCCTTCTCGTCGAAATAATCGAGGATCGGACAGTTGCCGACCGGACCGGCCCCCGAGCATGACGCCGCCAACCGTTCGAGCGCGTTCATCATCCAACGCAGGTCGCGGATCTTAGCTTCGATATCGGCGATTTTGGCGTTGGCCCGATGCCGGACGTCCGCACAGGTTGCGCCCGTCTGGACCTGTAGCGCGAGCAGTTCCTTCACCTCTGCCAGCGCGAATCCAAGTTCTTGCGCGCGCTTGATAAACCGTATCCTTCTCACAGTATCCGGTGGAAACCTGCGGTAGCCGGCGGCCGATCGAGGTGGCTCCGGAAGCAGGCCGATTTCCTGGTAGTAGCGGATGGTCTGAAGGTTGACGCCCGAACGCTCCGCAAGTTGCTTTGACCTCAGCGGCATCATCTTCGTATCACCTGCCACCAGCGTAAACCCTGTTGGTAGGTACCGAGTCAAGCGGGTTCTGCCCGAAACGGAACCAAGCTTGCAAGAGTCCGTGAAGGGAGAGGTATGTATGCAGATGCCAATGGGCGGCCCGTGCTGGATGTGAATCGCCGGATGGATTCTGGTGGTCGGTCTGATCATCCTGCTCATCTTCGCTATCGTGCGGCTCGCAAAGAGGTAACCCGAGTCGATCTCCCGCGAACTACGTCGATCTTCGGGCTCTTCAAGAGCAGGATTACGCAAGCCGCTGCGGGACACGAGAAGAAAGGCACCCTGAAAAAGTTGCCGGAAACGAACGGGCAAAAGGGCTGTGGTGGCAGGGGGCAGCCGACCAGAACTCGGACGTTATGCCACCCATTGGCTGGTTTCGCCAGGAATCATGAAGGAGGGATAGGTATGAGAATTCAATCGTTAGCGGTGATCGCAGTCGCCACAGCCTTCAGCTTTACGACGCCGGTGATGGTCAAGGCGCAGCAACCCGAGCAAGAGAAGAAGGAAGGGCAGCAGCAGGACGGCATGATGTCCATGGACAACATGATGAAGGAGTGCCGGCAGCATTGCCAGCGCACACGAGAATCCGCCGCGAACCTGGAAAAGACACTGGAAGACGCAAAGCAGTCCAACGACCCGGCCAAAATGCGGAGTGCCATCGAGCAGGCGCAGAAACCGTTAGCCGCGATGCAGAGCCACATGAATATGTGCATGAACATGATGGGCATGCACGGAAAGGGAGGGATGATGCAGGGCGGCCAGGGGGAGCAAAAGAAACGCGACAAGCAGCCGTGAGTCCGGCAGAATTCGACGCCAATTGCAGATAGGGTGCTGCCCACGCGCAGTGGGCCGCAACTCCAAGCCCCACGAAATCGCGTCCAATGATCCTGCTTCTGCAGCACCCGAGGGAATCATGCGAGGAACCTTATGTTGACGATTTATCCGGCGGACAAATGAGGATTTGGATATGAGAATGTTGTTGGTTTGCATCGCACTGGCGATTGCTGCGGGGGCCGCTGCTCTGTACTTTGGTGCGTCGGCGTCAGCCGTGTTAGTCGCCGCGCTACTGGTGGTGTGTTGTGGAGGCATGCTCTTCGGCATGCGAAGAAAGAACGGCCGCAGCGAGCCGAGGTCGCAGCACATGGACATGCCCAACAACACGAGGCGCGGACTACCGCGATAAGGCATGGCGAGACTGGGTTGCACGGTCCCTCGGTAGCTCAGGAGCTCCGCCGGGCGATGTCTCTATGTCCAGCGGAGATCTCGGCCCCGCCGGTCGGCGCAGACCCAGACGAGGAGGGATTATGGCCGATATCAAAACAGATCACGCCGTTGAGCAAACGATCCGTTACATCTGCCCTATGCATCCCGAGGTTCAGCAGAATAGACCAGGTTCCTGCCCAAAATGTGGCATGCGGCTCGAGCAACGGCGCGGGGAACGACCGGATCGGGCAAAGGGCGGCGCGGAAAACCACGCCCAGATGATCATCCAGATGCGCGCCCCGTGGCTCTGGACAAATTTCGTAGTGATGTCATTCGGGCTGTGGCTGGTGAGCAGCCCTTTCACATTCGGCTATGCCACCGGCCCGATGATGATGAGCGATGTTGTCAGTGGAGTCCTTCTTTTCCTGTTTGCCGGTCTTTCCCTTTTTCCGAGATGGGACTTTGTTGGCCGCTGGAGCGTCGCGCTCGTAGGCACCTGGTTGCAGTTCGCTCCGCTGCTCTTCTGGGCTCCCACTCCGGCCGCCATGGTGAATGACACCTTGATCGGCGCCCTGGCGATTGCCCTGTCAATCCTTGTCCCTATGATGCCCGGCATGGCGCACCACATGGAGATGATGAAGCCCGGCCCCGAGATACCGCCCGGATGGACCTATAACCCTTCGAGTTGGCACCAGCGGGCTCCCATGATCGCGTTGGCGACCATTGGCTGGTTCATCTCGCGGTATTTGGCTGCTTACCAATTCCATTACGTCCCTGATGCCTGGGATCCTTTCTTTGGAGACGGCACGGTAAAAGTGCTGACGTCAGAGGTCTCAAAGATGTGGCCGATCTCCGATGCTGGACTCGGCGCCGCGGCATACACGTTCGAGATGCTGATGGGCTGGATGGGTGGGGTCACGCGCTGGCGGTCAATGCCCTGGATGGTGACCTTCTTCTTTATCCTCGTAGTGCCGCTCGGACTCGCTCATATTGTTCTGGTGATCCTCCAACCCGTTGCTGTCGGGCACTGGTGCACCCTCTGCCTGGCGGCGGCCTCGGTGATGCTGGTGATGATTCCGTTGACCGTCGATGAGGTCTTTGCGATGGCGCAGTTTCTAAAGCGAAGCGTTCAACAAGGTAAACCTTTTTGGCGCACCTTCTGGGTTGGCGGGACTCTCGAAGGCGAGGAGAACAAGGACGAGCGCACCCCGGCTTACGGCGCGCCCGCCGCGAAAAGGTGGTCGCCGATGGTGTGGGGCGTGAGCGTGCCATGGAGCCTTGCGGCCAGCGCGCTTCTCGGCGTGTGGCTGATATTTGCACCATCCATCTTCGGAACACAAGGGAGAGCTGCAGATAGCGACCATTTGGTGGGGGCGGTAGTCGTTACGGTTTCCGTGATTGTCATGGCAGAGGTGATCCGTGCGGGCCGGTTTCTCAACATCGTGCTCGGCCTATGGATTGCCGCAGCACCGTGGATTTTGATCGGAGCTAATCCCGGCGCCAAGTGGAACGGCATCGTGACCGGACTTCTGGTTGCGGTGCTGGCCTTGCCGCGCGGTCCCATTCGAGAACGCTATGCCGCCTGGGACCGCCTCATTGTCTGACAGTGGCACGAGGGAGCTACTCCGTTCGATAAAAGAGGCGATGACAAAGGAAGTAAAGTCGATGGAAAAACCCGTGGTCTTGGTCACAGGTAGCAGCGGACTTATCGGCGCTGCGGCTATTCGGGCGTTGTCGCCGCACTATACGATGGTAGGATTCGACCGTGAAGGAAATCCGCACCCCCCGCCAATGGCGGAGTGTGTCTGCGTCGACCTCATGTCCGTCGAGAGTATCAGCGAGGCGTTCGAGCGGGTGCGATACGCGTACGGGAACCACTTGGCCTCGGTCGTACATTTGGCCGCGTACTACGATTTCTCCGGCAAGCCGAGCCCGAAATACGAAGAGATCACGATCCGTGGCACCGAGCGGCTGCTGAACGCGCTGCGGGACTTTCGGGTCGATCAACTCCTGTTCTCCAGTACGATGCTCGTCCATGCACCAAGTGAGCCCGGTCGCGCAATCAATGAGGACTCGCCGCTCGAGCCGAAATGGGACTATCCGAAGTCGAAAGTCGAGACCGAGAATCTCATCCGCGAGCGGCGGGGTGAAATGCCGGCGGTAATCCTTCGTATTGCCGGTGTCTACGATGATCTCTGTCATTCCATCCCAATCGCTCATCAGATTCAGCGCATCTATGAACGCAGGCTGATCAGCCGGGTGTTCCCCGGCAACCCGAGCCACGGGCAAGCATTTGTCCACCTGGATGACGTCGTAGGGGCAATCGCCGCGGCCGTCAAACGGAGATCTCAATTTTCAAGTGAAACCATCCTGCTGATCGGAGAAGCGGAAACCCTGAGCTACGACGAGCTTCAGCACTTGCTTGGGCGGTTGATTCACGGCGAGGAATTGGAGACCAAAGAGATTCCGAAAAGTGTTGCCAAGGCAGGCGCCTGGCTCCAGGACGAAGTGCCGGGCGAGGAACCGTTCATCAAACCGTGGATGATCGACCTCGCCGACGATCATTATGAGCTCGATATCAGCAGAGCCCGCAGTGCGCTCGGATGGCAGCCGCGCCGGTCCCTCCGGCAGGCCTTGCCACGCATAGTGGAGCGCCTGAAGGCCGACCCGGCGCAGTGGTTTCGGGAGAACAAGCTGGAGTCGCCTGTCAAGCTCCATGCTGCTTGAATTGGAGAGCGTGCTTCCGGCTCCCCGTACGCGTTTCTGGTTGGTATTGCCTCTAGTCTCCTTCGCAAGCAACTGGGTATGGGAAATGGCTCAGATGCGCATGTATGCGACGCTAGCGGATCAGCCTTGGCTTGCAACCGTTCCCCCATGTACGGCTGCCGCCGCTGCGGATGCAGGCTTGGCCTTTGTGATATGCGGCGCAGCGATGCTGCTCGGCCGACTCTTGCGCTTGCCGGTCCTGCTTTCGTCGGCGTTCCTCGGGGCGTTGGCTGCGGTCTCGATCGAGAGATTCGAACTCGCGCGTGGATCATGGTCCTATTCCGAAGCAATGCCGGTGGTCCCAGTTGTTGGAATCGGACTGTGGCCTCTGCTGCAGTTGACGTTACTGGTGCCTGTCGCGATTGCTGCGAGCTCTGGAGAACAATGGATACGTCGTATCCAAGTGGGATGTGAATGGGAGCGGCCCGGCGCGCCGCATTTACAGGCTTTCGCCGAGCGGAGTCGAGCACCTTAACGAATGGACCGCCATCCTTGAGCAGATGGCCAAATCGATGGCCGCATTTGTTAAGCGTGCGCGTGCTGCCACGGCCGCATGAAGCGCGGCGCGGACTGATGGTATCCACCGTCGGCAGTGCGGCCCAGGCGCACGAGGAGATTTCTGCGCGGATGCTGCCGAGCGTCCGGTTGGGCAAGAACTGCGGCGCGTTATTAGCGGCGATCGTGAGAGAGGTAGGGTTATCCCACATCTCGAGCGGCGCCTGTTGCCCATAAACACACCTATAAACCCACCTTGGCGGCTGGGATTTCGAGGAACAGCGATCCGCCACGGATATACTTTCGCAGAGCCGTGAGGCTTGCGGTGGCCGGCTTGGGCCACGATGGCGCGCTCGGAGATGCCGGCGGCGGTGGCCAGGTCGGCCAGTTGCCGGTTTGAACGGTCCCCTTTGCCCGACGGATTCCGGCCATCACCTTGCGCACGGCGAAGTGCTGGGTGGGAGAGTCGAAACCGGCCAGTTGGTGCGCATGCGAGATCGCTGCGGCGCGCCGCGTGAGAGTGCTGACCTTCCGCGTCTCGGCCGCCGCCGTAAAATACAGCGCCACCGTTTCCGGCGACGCGGGCAGAGCCTGTCGCCCCAGCCCGGCGCACCAGGCGGTAGAGTCCCGCCAGTCGGCGGCGCAGGCGCGGAGGGGTATAATCCCGAGCCTAGCTGGCCAGCGGGCCGAGTTGGTGGTTCTGAGAGGAATCGGGAATGGGGGCCGACAGGACTTCCGGAGCGGGGTTCGAGGCCGTGCTCATGCGTGGCAGTCCTTGAGGTGAAGACGAACCACTTCCTCCAGCACCCGCCGGACAAAGTTGTTGGCGGCGAGGGGCGGCATCCTCGTCGGGTGATTTTGCGGCTGCGGAAACCGCGACCGGCGCCGCGAGAGACCCGGCCGGCGCGGAGTCGAGCCGTCCACGGTCCAGCGGAACCAGGCGCACTCTTCGGCCCAGCCTCGCGCGGCGATCCAGGACTCCGCTTCCGGACCGAGGTCGCGCCGCGCTTCCTCGAAGGTCTCCCGCAGATTCCAGGCGGCGGAGCCGAGCAGGAAGAGGTCCAGGGCGCGGCCCAGATGCGGCCGGTTTCGTGTGGCGGTCCAGATCTCGCCCAGGGAGAGCTGGAACGGCCGCGGGCTCTCGGCGCGGACTTCGGCCACCGCGCGCTCGATGGCATCGGGCGGAAAGCGGCCGTCGCGGTCGGACAGGACGGCCGGACCGCAGTGAAGCGGCAGGCGCACGGCGTAGCGCAGGCGAATGGTGCCATTCAGCTGCTGGAGAATCGCCGCGCCCGCCCAAGCGACTTCCTCGGGCCACGAGAGCGGATCGAAAACCTCGGGTGCCTGGAGGAAAAAATGGCCGGCGATCTGGACAACGGCCAGACCAGAGCCGTCGAGTTCGCGGGCGAGAAGCTCCAGATCGGGCGGCGGGCCGTATAAAAGGACCGCCCAGCCGGGCTGCGGGGCTGGTTGGGCAACGGCGGAAGGCATGGCTGAGTATAGCCCGTCTGGGTAGACTACCGCGATTACGAGTTATCCAGCCGACCCAAGCCTAAATGTGCCGTGAGGTTATGTCATTCCGCCGCTGTTGGCCGTTCAAATCTGCCGTAGTGCAAAGTCAGCGTCGGCAGGACTAGAAGGTTCAGAGCCGTTGAGGTGACCAGCCCACCGAGAATCACAATCGCCATTGAGCCTTCAATCTCCTTACCCGGTTTTCCGCTACCGAGCGCGAGCGGCAGAAGACCGAGAGCTGTAACGACCGCCGTCATCAGGACGGGTGTCAGGCGCTCCGATGCGCCGCGGATCGCTGCATCCAATCCCCACGTCATACCTTCGTGCGTGACGAGATGTTAGGCGGTTGTTGTACTGCCACGCCTCGCACTTCATCCAAGGTTGCTGTGGCTTGGTGCGGAATCGGCCAGTGAACCCGAGCCGGAATGACCAGTCTTGGGGACGGCCCGCCACTCCCATGAAGCCCAGATAGCGTTGCGCCGGTTCAGGCAAAGAGGTCAGTTGCGAGTTGGCGACGACTTCGACTGGACCGGGAACCGCGGGCAGATCGGCAGACGCGACTTCTTTCAGGAATCTGGCGTACATGCTTATACCGCTTCCCTCGGATCGGCCCGCCATGCCCACACTATCGCTGCCAACAGCGGTGCCTGCAGCAGTGCTCCAGTCCAGATCGGCTCTTGAGCGCCGAGCACGAATAGAAGTGCGGATGCTGCCGCTGGCGGTTCACGGATTATGGTCGTGGGGCATCGTGGCACAATTCTCAAAACACGTGACGAGGGTCTGCGCGTATCGGGAGGTCGTCGCGGAACTGAGCCACCGCAATGGCCACGGCTTCGTAAAGGCTCTCCGCGTCGACATCGACGTCATGGAAGACGCCTTCAGAATCGGTAAATGACACACGGCATCGGGAACCGGCCATCGCCCCGATTATGGCGCAATGTCCGCCTGTTGTTCGCCTTTATTGTCCGTTGCCATTGGCCTCGGCGGCGGCAGTCTCCTTATCGGTCTGGTGGCGCTCGATCTCCATGGGTAGCCGGAGGAATCCGTCTTTAAGCCATTTCACCGTATCGGCATCAAAACGCGAGACTTTGTTGCTCGCCTGCCACTCTGCGAGGGCGTCGTATATGCACTGGCGCAGGTATTCGAGCACCGCTTCAGGGCCGCGTAGCTGCGTCGTCCAGAAGGGATGGTTTTGGTTGACGGTGACGATTACCTCCGTGGGTTTCGTCGCCTCCTGGTAGACGTAGGCGTCCCGCTCGGAGAGATCCGTTCCCAGGAACAACTTGATGGTAAGCGGCGGCGTAGTCTTGATGACACGCTCCAAAGTCGGCGTGCGCGTCTCGATGACCGAATTGATAACCTTCTCCCGCGATGCGATGAGAGCTTCGGTCGGCGGGACGACGCTGACGTTTATGTTGATTTGATCGACGAGTTCGGACGATTCGAGTTCCTTCTCAAGCTCGGCTACGGCGATTTTGATATCGGCTTCGGCAGGGCCACGTTGATCGCCGGCGCCACGGCGCTTTGAGGCGATGTTGCGGTAATCGCCGACGTACTCCTTCAGCTTCTTCTCGACCTGCTCCTCTTCCTCTCCCCGCCACTGAATGCTGTCCTTGGTGTGGCTGACCTCGAAGCCGTCCAACTCGAGCTCGCCGACGAGTCGCTGGTTGACCAGGTCGTTCGTGCCGTAGGGTCCGTAGATTGTGGTGGGCCTCCATGCCTCAGGCCAGCCGTGGATGACACGCTTCGCTTGTATGACGGAAAAGCCAGCCTCAACGCGTCCGCCTTCGCCCTGCTTGAGGATGCCCACCCAGCCAAGCACCACCTTACCGTCGACATCGAAGAGAAAATCCTTTTTATAGAGCGAGCCGTCAGCCGCTTGCATCAACCGGCTGTCGAAGCCTTCCCACGTAAGCTCCTGCCCGCGCCACAGCAATCGCATCTGCTTGGCCTCGAGGTCCTTGCGATACATCGAGCGGAGGAATTCAGAAATCTTGCCGAGCGTGCGCCCCTGGAATTTCCGATAGTGGTCGGAGACCTCGACGATGGTATAGTGCTTCTCCTTATCCTGGTTGGGGATGGCCCTGTAACTGAGGCTCATATCCTTGGATGAGACGATTTTATCCACGTCAATAATGACTTCGTGCGCCTCGGTCTCGCCCAGCTTCTTGGTCTGGATGACCCATTTTTTCCCGATCCAGAATGACGCGGTCTTCATGCCCATCCCATAGCGCGAGCGGCCGAGACGGTTCAGAGGGGGCATGGCGATGTGGAGGGCGCGCTCGAGATCGCTATAGGACATGCCCATCGCGTTGTCGGATACTCGCAGCATGCCATTGGCCTGGTTGGGCTCGTAGGCGATGGATACCTCGAATACGCGGCCTTCCTTCTTCAACTGTTCGTCGAGGATCTCCTTGTTGTCCAAATAGGACTGTGTGGAGTTGTCGACGAACTCCGCGATCGCGTGCCATGGCGTGTACGATAACCGCTGGTAGGAATTGATGGCTTCCGGGCCAATAACAAGCTGGATACTCATTGTTTTATCTCCACTATCTCCACATTCACTTTCTGGTCCCGCTTGGCTGAATGGCGTACGTCCCGTCGCTCTGTTTCAGGATTTCGTACACGATATTCTTCTGCAGCGGGTGATCGCGAAGGGCATGCAGAAGGACTGCATCGGCTATATCTACGCGCTCCCATTCGAGGGCGCCCGTTTCATGATGCAACGTGATGGTCTCTCCGCGCTTGATATCGAGCTGCGTGGGTGAGTCGATCTTTAGAAACCTGTGGATCTCCCAGCATCGGCAGGTCGAGATGATCTCGTTGTTTTCGGAAGGAAAATCCCCGTTGAGGCGGTAGACGTACCGATTAAACTGCGAGCGGAAAATCTGGAAAATAGCGAGGACCGCGCTGTATGGCCGGATTGGCTCGCGCCAGGCCGGGACGGGAACATTCACCACCACGAGCACGCGCGGCTGCTGGCCCTTGATCATTTCCTTTATGCGCGCGCAATCGAGATGCGGGGCGTGGTCGCACAGATACTGCGCCTCGGTGTCAGCATAGCTCGCGCGCGAAAGCCTCTTCACCTGTGGCAAAACGTGGCCCCTCATCGAATGGTGGCCCATTTCGGCTTCGACAACCCACCAACTGCGGTAGTCCTTATGGATCAGTGCGAAGTCGGCTTTGGCGTCGCCGTCATCTGAGAGGACGATGCATTTGAACTGGACCGGGTGATACTCGGGGAAGATGCGCGAAGCTTCCTGGAAGAGGATGTTCTCGAATTCCGTCTCATAGAGCGACGTACTGGCGAGCTCTTCAAACCATTCGTCCCCCAGAAGGATTCTAGCCATGCGGCTCCTCGCGCGTGCCGGTCGCCCAGAGGATATTGGCAACCCCCTCCAGCTTGGCGGCTTCGCCGGTCAGGCGGATCTGCTCCTGCTCGGTGGCGAAGAGCGTATAGATCGTCGCCTTGTTCTTGCCGCGGGCCGGCCGCAGTACCCGGCCTAGTCGCTGGATGCGCTGACGTTGGCTGGCGGTGGAGCTGGCAATAACGGCAACGGCCGTCTCGGGCACATTCATGCCTTCGTCGAGCGCCCGGCACGACACCAGCACATCAAAAACCCCCTGACGGAAGAGCCGGAGATTATCCCGGCGCCAGTTGGGCGCGATCTTGGAGTGGTACAGGCAGACGCTGTGGTTTCGCTTCTTCAGGATGGCGTAGAGCGTGTTTGCGCTTGCGACGCGCTCGTGAAATATGATCGTATGCATACCCCGGTTTTCATCGGCAATTTTGGCGGCGACGGGTATGCGCATTTTGGCCTGGGCCGAGACGCCTGCGCGCTTCTGCAGCACGTATTTGAGCTTGTTCTCGGCCTCGGGGTCGGACTTCGCCTTCTTGAACAGGACTGCCGCGCGCTTGGTCAGCTTGTCGTATTCCTCTCTTTCATGCGGCAGGAAGTCGATCTTGACGTTAATCAGGTCAAACGGAGTGATGACCTTGTCCTCGAAGGCCTGCACGTAGTCGTATTCAAAGATCACCGGCCCTAATGCCGGCACCACGTACTTCTGGAAACCCTCATCGTATTCCCGTTCAGGGGTCGCGGACAACCCGAGGGCCGCGGCGAAAGTACCAGTGAGGGCTTTGGCGTTCTCCGGGCTTCCGGCGCGGTGGCATTCATCGACGATAAGAAAACACGGTGGGCCCTGGCTCATCTTCTTCACCATGGTGCGCCCGGTGTTGATTACTAGAAGGTTGATCTTTGCTGGCTTGCTGGCCTTCTCCTGGCTGGAAAAGCAGGCAATCTCCGCTTCGGTAACGCCGAAGTCCTCCTGCAGGGACACGTACCACTGGTCAAGCAGGGTGATGGTGGGAACGAGAATAATGTAGCGGCCGTCAGGGTGCTTCCGATGGAACTCATCCATGCACAGGAAGGCAAAGATGGTCTTGCCGCCCCCGGTGACGACGCTGGCGACCCCTTTATGCCCGGAGAGCCATTTTTCGAGAGCGGCTGTCTGCCACTCGCGCGGATCGTTTTTCAGTCTCCAGTGAGGCGATTCTTCTGGCATGGGATCTCATACGAGGAGATTTCCGTTGAAGCGCCCGCGCGATCCGGAAATGTAATCCTTGTTCGGCTCAATGGATATCCAGCGGCGTCCGAGCTTCTCCGCCGCGGCGCCGGTAGTATTGCTCCCCCCGAAGGGGTCAAGTACCAGCATGTCGGGTTTTGTGAGGAATTTGATGAAGAACTCCGCGACCGCCGATGGCATCCGGGCCGGGTGGGGCTGAAGCTTGTGCTCACGGCAATAGGTCTGATAATCGGAGTTGGAGTGCGTATTCGCCATCGTGATGACGTTCGATGGAATCGCACCGGCATTGTTCTTGAGGAATGATTTCGCGCCGACCTTATGTTGCGAGGGTCGTTTGCCCGCGTTGTATTTCTGCTTCGCCAGCAGATCCTTCATTGAGTCGCTGTACTCCGTGAGGACGCGGCGATTATCGGCATGCGGCCTGTCGGTCTTCGACATCCACCAAAGATGGGTATAGGCGTCCTTGACGCGGATGCGCTCGACATTCACCCATTGCGCCGGCGTGGGCAACCTCGCGGGGTTGTACCAGATGAACTGCTGGCAGAGGACAAATTTTCCCTTTTCGAGGATCCCAAGCAGCGCTTTGAGAGCAAGCGTCGACATGGAGGGCTTTCCCGGCTCCCAGGCGTTCCCCAGCTCGACCACGATGGAGCCCTTGGGCTTGAGTAGGTCGCGGAAGATATCCGCGAATCCGGCAAGCCATTCCAGGTATGCGTCGCCGGTGAGGTTGCCGTATTTCTTTTTGCGGTTGAGCGGGAAAGGCGGAGAAGTGAAAATCAGGTCGACTTGCTTATGGATGGGCTCGACGATCTCCGTGGTGGTGAGGATATCCTCAGCCTTGCCCTGCAGGCAAAATCCGAGGTCCGTGCTGTAGGCTAGGCACTTGGGTACCGCGTCGGCTGTAGGCTTCGCTCCCATGTAGGTAGATTAAAGAACGCAAACGCGTAGAAATGTTTCACGCCCGGACACGTAAGGATCATCATAGCGCAGGATCAGGGGGCGACGTGGGAATCCGATAGTGACAGTCCGGTCGCGCGGACATTGGAGGGATGGCCAGTGATTGAGCGAATCAGCGGCCCGCCAGAATTGGTGCAAATTCGAAACTGCCGGGATCAACGGCGGCGGACCAACGATTGGCAGGCCCGAAGGCATGTTTCGGTCAGCCGGTCTTGGGCTGGCGATCTGGAATCCCCTCACTCGGTGCAGAATCTTGAGTGGATGTGCCCAGGTAGAAAGCCGATGGCACCCCGCGATAGGTCGAAGGAGATTCTTCGGGCCGCAAGCACGCTACCACCCGTCAAGCCCTCTGTGCAGCGGAGCAATTGGTCCTGCGGGGCTAGCCGGGCTAGCCTGGCTAGCCGGCCGATGCATCGGGAGAGGTCAGCGGCGGGAGAAGGCTTGGCGAAGGAACCGCTGTTGTCCGGTGCACGAAAAGGGCAAGAAAAGGGCAACGTCACTTTTCGAGCTGTTCAGAGCCAAAAGCTTTGAGTTCCAACTAGCTGATTTTAAAGAAGGAAATGGTCGGGGCGAGAGGATTCGAACCTCCGACCTCCTGGTCCCGAACCAGGCGCTCTAGCCAGGCTGAGCCACGCCCCGAACTACTCCAGTGTAGACGATCGCGTTCCGATAGACAAGCGCGCCCCCGAACGGTAGGATCGTCTCGTGATCGAAAGCGAGAAATTGCGCGAATTACCGGCCGTCCACGAGCTTGTCGAGCGGCTTGCCGCGTCCGGCGAGGCACGCGGTTTCCCCCGCCA
Organism: Bryobacteraceae bacterium; assembly: GCA_035561075.1. Lineage (GTDB taxonomy): Bacteria > Acidobacteriota > Terriglobia > Bryobacterales > Bryobacteraceae > JAMCRM01. Next base: position 36,660 of record DATMYF010000069.1, on the reverse strand, counting down.
CGTGCTCGTCGCCGAGGCGCGCCGCGCCATCGATCAGGCTCGTGCAGCTATCCGCAGTGGAGACGACCCCGGGGAGCCCGCCGAGACGCGCGCCGCGCGAGCCGTTGCAGCACTCGCCGATCCCTCGCTTCGCCGCGTGATCAACGCCACCGGGGTAGTGCTCCACACCAACCTCGGGCGCGCACCGCTCGGTCCCCTGGCCCTCCACCCCGGCTACACCAACCTCGAGTACGATCTCACCGCCGGACGCCGCGGGAAGCGCGACGTCCATACCGGTGCCCTGCTCTCGCGTCTCACCGGCGCCCCCTCGATCGCGGTAAATAACAACGCCGCCGCCGTCTACCTGGCGCTAAACGAGCTGGCCGCCGGCGGTGAAGCCATAGTCTCCCGCGGCGAACTCATCGAGATCGGCGACGGTTTCCGCATCCCCGATATCATCGCGCGCGCCGGAGCCGTCCTGCGCGAAGTCGGCACCACCAACCGCACCCACATCGCCGATTACCGGGACGCCCTAACAGAGCGCACGCGCCTCATCCTCCGCGTCCACCCCAGCAACTTCCGCATCACCGGCTTCACCGCTCGCCCCGCGCTCGACGAGCTCGCCGCCCTGGCCCGCGAACGCGGAATCCCGCTTTACGAGGACCTCGGCAGCGGCTGTCTCGCGGACCTGCGGCCCTTCGGCATCGACGAACCGCTCGTCTCCGCCAGTCTCAGCGCCGGGGCGGACCTGGTCTCGTTCAGTGGAGACAAGCTGCTGGGCGGGCCGCAGGCCGGTATTCTGGCCGGCCGCGCGGACCTGGTCGCGCGCCTGCGCCGCAACCCCATCTTCCGCGCGCTTCGGCTTGATAAATTGATGATTCAGGTGTTGGAGGAGACCGCCAGGAACGTGCTGCTGGAGCGCTGGGAGCGCATCCCCGCCCTAGCTATGATCCGGCAAAGCGCAGAGGAGATCCGGCATCGAGCGGAGCGCCTGCTTTCGAGGCTAACAAGCATCCCCGCGACACTGGCCGCGGGCGAATCGATGATCGGCGGCGGCTCGACCCCCGAGCAGCCGCTCCCCACCTGCCTGATCGTCGTAGACACGCCAAATGCGGCCGGGGCGGAACTGCGCCTCCGGTCCCACGAGCCGCCCGTCATCACCCGCATCGAAGGCGACCGCCTGCTCATCGATCTGCGCACCGTTTTCCCCGCGGAAGAAGAAGAACTCCTGGCGGCCCTTCAGGCCCTTTCCTGATACGTCCCCTCGGCGGTGTTGACCTTGATCTTCTCGCCGGTCACGATGAACGGCGGAACCTGCACCACCAGCCCCGTCTCGAGCGTCGCCGGCTTGGTCACGTTCGAAACGGTGGCGCCGCGCAGCCCGGGCTCCGTCTCCGTCACCGTGAGGTCCACGGTGGCAGGCAGTTCCACGCCCATGGGCTTGCCTTCGTGGAATTCCACCTTCACGCGAAGCTGCGGAATCAGGTAGTTGACGCCGTCGCCAAGGATGTCCTTGGTCAGGTGCATCTGGTCGAATGTCTCGGTGTTCATGAAGTAGTAGTACTCGCCGTCGTCGTACAGGTATTCGAATTCCTGCTCGTCCATTACGGCGCGCTCCACACGATCTTCCGAGGAGAAGCGGTGCTCGATCATATTCCCGCTGCGCAGGTTCCGCATTTTCGCCTGAACAAATCCACGCAAGTTGCCGGGCGTCCGGTGGTTTACACTGAACACGGAGAACAGTTCCTTGTTGAACTTAACCACCATGCCGGGACGCAGTTGTGTCGCTGAAAGCATTACAGGGGCTCCTAAAGTATCTATCTTGGCGGTACAGGGGCTTTAGCTTCCCATTATAGCGTTGAAAGCCATGCTCGGTTTGGCCCAGACTTGTCCAATACCAGATGATCCTGAAACGGAACTTGTTTCCAATACAAGGTGATCCTCGTGTGGGCGCTCCTGGGCAAGGTGACTGGATTGAGCATGCCCCAAATTACCCGGCTGATTCGACGATACCGGCAGCACGGGGAGATTCGTGTGGAGGGCGGACCGCGGCGGTGCTTCCCCGTCAAGTACACCCTGCAGGATCTGGAGTTGTTGATCGAAGTGGATCGGGCGCATCGGCGCCTAAGCGGTTTGGCGACTCGGCTTATCCTGGAGCGGGAGTGGCAGGTTTTCGGCAACCGCCCGTACGCGCGCCTGGCAGAGATTTCCGTTGCCCACATCTACAATCTGCGGCATAGCGCGGGGTATCGCCAACGGGCGGAGGAGTTCAGCAAAACCATGCCGACCACGATTCCTATCGGCGAGCGGCGCCGGCCCGATCCGCAAGGTACACCAGGCTCCCTGCGCGTGGACACAGTGCACCAAGGAGACTGGGACGGAGAAAAAGGGGGATACCACATCAATGCGGTCGACGCTGTCACGCAATGGGAGGTTGTGGGCTGCACCGCGATCCCGGCCTAACCGCACCTCCTCCCGCTATCAGAACACGAACCGCCGGCGCCTTTCAGCTCTAGCGGACTAACTGCTTCAATCTCTCGGCGGATTGCCTCATGGAGGCGGCCTGGGCCGTGAGTTCCTCGGAAGCCGCGGCGGCCTCCTCGGCCTGAGACGCGACCTGCTGGACCACCTTCTGCACCTGCACCATGGCCCGTCCGATCTGTTCCACCCCGGCCGCCTGTTCGTTGCTCGCGCTGGCGATCTCGTTTCCGATGCGCTCCAGGTTGGCCGACCCGGTTCCGGCGCGGAGGTGTTTGCCCTGCGTACTTTCGGCCAATTCCGCCGCGGCGGCGATCTGGGCAACCGTCTGATCGATCAGCCCGGCGGTGTTGCCGGCGGCGTCTGCCGCGCGCTGCGCCAGCGTCCTCACCTCGTTCGATACCACCGAGAAGCCCGCCCCGGCTTCCCCGGCACGGGCGGCTTCCACCGCCGCATTCAGCGCTAGGATATTGGTCTGGAACGCGATCTCGTCAATGGTTTTGACGATCTTGCGGGTCTCCTCGCTGGCCTTCCGCATCTCTTTCATGGCACCCACCAGGTGTTCCACCTCCGCGTCGGACTCCTTCATGAGGGCGCCGGCCTCGGCGGAAATCCGCTGCGCCTCGGCCGATCGGGTCTGGTTCGACTTCGCCATGGAGGTCAACTCCTCAAGCGTGGCGGAGGTTTCCTCCACCGCCGCGGCCTGCTCGGAGGAGCCCTGCGCCAGTCCCTGGCTTGATGAAGATACCTGCGCGGCGCCCGAATTCACCTGCCCGGCGGCATCGTCCAGGTCGGCCGCGATCGACTCCAGCGGCTTGATCACACGGCTGCTCATGTACCAGGAAATTGCCCCTGCCAGCGCCAGAATCCCGCAAAACAGCAGACCCACATTCACCAGCGCCTGATTGCGCGCGTCCGCGAACATCTCGCCTGTGGGCACGTAGATGTTCAGAGTGCCGAGCAAAACCTTCTTGGTCAGATCCGCTCCAAGCCCCTCGACGGAGGCGATATGGCACGAGCCGCAGCCCGGGTGGGCATCGCTCCAGAGGGGAACAGCCAGACGGATGAAACCGCCCTCCTCGGACTCGTAGGCAGGGGCCCCCGATTTGAACCTCCTAATCGCCTCGCCTTCGAATGCGCTGTTTACCCGGACGGCGTTCCCGCCCAGCGGCTTGTACCCCACCAGCCCCTCGTCGCCAATGAGCCGTACCCGGTTCTTACCCTCGCCGAAGTCGTGTATAACGGCCGTGTCCACCGCCGCTATAGTGCGGTTCCAGTCGTCGAGCACCTTTCTTTTGACCTCGGGGGTGGTGGCGCTCTGGAATTCCTGTTGGTACTTGCGGGTCGAAACCATGAAGGTCTCGACTGTCCGGGCGGTGAGGTCTTTGCTGGTGGCGCGGGCGGAGTCGCGTGCAGCGGACATCGACCGGCGGTAATTCAGTATCCCAAACAGGGAAGCTGCAACCATCCCAAACGCCAGGACGACGATGGTGATCCGAATCTTCAGTGTCATTCGTTTCTCTCGAACTCCACTGACTCTTATCGGACGAGAAGCTCGGAATGGGGAGGTTTCCAGAATAAATGTCTAGCGGAAACGCACGGATACTTTGCCGTCTGCCGCGGTGTAGATCAGTTCCAGGTCTTTCGCTTTCTGCTTCCCGAGCGGGAAGTAGAGCAGTCCGGAAAGGGACTTTTCGGTCTTCTGCTCCGGCAGGATCCTCTCTTCGAGCACCTTTTGGAGGGGTGGCAGCTTCTTGTCCTTGCCGGACTGTTCGAAGGTGCCCTTGGTTTCCGTGCTGCCGCCTCCGGCGCCCAGGGCGCCGCCATCGCCACCCATGCGCCGTGGGCGTTCGCCGGTTCCCGGAGTGCCGCCCCATATCGGCCCGCCGCTGTCGCCCATGATCGGCGTGCCGCCGCGCCCGCTTTCGGTGATCACCAGCGCGCCGCGTCCGGCGATCTGGCTGGCGGCAAACGGAGTGGATTTTTCGCCGTCTTTATCGGTGCGCAGCAGGAAATCGTCCCGGCGAACGTCGATTTCCCTGCCGAAGCGCGACCGCAGCTCGACCGCGACCACAACGTAATGCCCGTCGAGGTCCGAGCCGATTATTTCCTTGATGGATTCCTTGCTGGGGTAGAGCGTAGCGGTGATCTCCACCGTTTCGGTCTCCCCGCGTCCAACAGGCAGGGCCTTCTTGGGCGCTCCAGGCAGTAAACCAGCCAGCGCCAAGCCTAGAACGAGCAAACGCGCCATGGCCGCCTCCTGCCTGAATTATACCGGGTCTGGGCGGTTGACCCCGCTGGTACAATTGGAATTCACCCGGGAGACACCTTCTTTATGGACGAAAAAGAGCGCGCGCGAGCTTTAGAGCTTACCCTCAGCCAGATTGAAAAGCAGTTCGGAAAAGGCTCCATTCTGCGGCTCGGGTCGAAGGACGCCATTGTGCCGGTATCCGTGATCCCTACCGGGTCGATTTCGCTCGACGCCGCGCTGGGCGTAGGGGGGTTCCCACGAGGACGGATCAACGAAATCTACGGGCCGGAAGCTTCGGGCAAGACCACCATTGCGCTGCAAGTGGTGGCGGAGGCGCAGAAGCGCGGCGGCATGGCCGCGTTCATCGATGTGGAGCACGCGCTCGACCCCAACTATGCGCGCAAACTCGGGGTGGACGTGGATAACCTGCTGGTTTCTCAGCCCGACTACGGCGAGCAGGCGCTCGAAATCACCGGCGCGCTGATCGGCTCCGGAACCATCGATGTGCTGGTGGTGGACTCCGTCGCGGCACTGGTGCCCAAAGCGGAGCTCGAAGGCGAGATGGGCGATTCTCACATGGGCGTGCAGGCACGCCTGATGTCGCAGGCCCTGCGCAAGCTCACCGGCATGGTTTCGAAGTCCAAGACTTGCCTCATCTTCATCAACCAGATCCGCGAGAAAATCGGGGTTATGTTCGGCAACCCGGAAACCACTACCGGCGGCCGCGCGCTGAAGTTCTACTCCTCCATCCGGCTGGATATCCGTCGCATTGCCGCCATCAAGGACGGCGAGAGCGTCATTGGCAACCGGACGAAGGTGAAAGTGGTGAAGAACAAGGTGGCATCGCCCTTCCGCGAAGCCGAGTTCGACATCATCTACGGGGAGGGCGTCTCGAAGGAAGGCGACCTGCTGGATCTCGGAGTGGCCCAGAACATCATCGAGAAGAGCGGCTCCTGGTTCAGCTACAAGGGCGAGCGCATCGGGCAGGGGCGTGAGAACTCCCGCCAGTTTCTCAAGGACAACCAGGACATCCGGCTGGCCATCGACACCGAACTGCGCAAGCAGCTCGGGTTGTTGAAGGACGTCCCGCCGGCGGCCGAGCCGCCCGTGAAAACCGAGCAGGCGGCGGCCGCCCGCCCTGCCCCCGCCCGCCGCTGAGTCGCCTATGTTGTTCGCCGGGACATCGGGCTTTGCCTACCCGAGCTGGAAGCCGGGGTTCTACCCGGCCGATGTCCCGGCCAAAGCCTTCCTGCGGCACTATGCGGGGCGGCTGAACTCGGTCGAGATCAATTACACGTTCCGGCGGCTGCCCACGGCCTCTACGCTGCAGTCCTGGGTGGAGGCGACGCCCCCAGGCTTCGTCTTTGCCCTCAAGGCGCCCATGCGGATCACCCATATCATGCGGCTCAAGGACGCCGGCGCCGCCACCGAGCTGTTCCTGCGGACCATCGACCCGCTGCGCTCCGCCCGGCGGCTGGGCCCCATCCTGTTCCAGTTGCCACCCCAGATGCCGCCCGATACGGAGCGCCTCGCCCGCTTCCTCGAAAACCTCCCCACGGACCTGCGCTACGCCTTCGAGTTCCGCCATCCCGGCTGGCTCGAGGACGAGGTTTACCGCACCCTGGAGGGGCATAATGTGGCTTTATGTGTTGCGGAATCGGAAAAGCTGGAGGTGCCGGAAGTAATTACGGCGGACTTCGTCTACTACCGGCTCCGCAAGCCCGACTACACTCCGGAGGACATCCAGGCAATCGCGGCCCGCGCGCGCCAGTTGGTATCGGAGGGCCGCGACCTTTACCTGATGTTCAAGCACGAAGAGACGCCCGACGGAGCGCTGTACGCCGAAAAGGTGCTCGCGCTCGCGGGCGCCGCCTAGAAGCTGAATCCCACTTCGCCCAGGGTATTCACCCACTGGTCGCGCGTCCGCACACCCGGCACGGATCCCAGAGGTTCACCCTCGGTGTGGCCGCGGTAGACGCGCGTCTTCACGCCCAGCCGGAAGTTGCGGCCGATGAAGTAGTCCGCGCCCAATTGCGTGTAATAGCCCCACCCGGAGCGTGATGTGCAAATGGGGCAATCGATCCGGTAATACGAGCTGGGCTGGTTCACGCGCTCGTTATACCTCATGTAGAGGCCGCCTCCACCCGCCGACAGCAGCAGCTTACCGCCTACCAATGGGACAATGGCTCGCCCGCCCATGGGGACGAAATACTCCCGGTCCTTGATCCGGAAGCCGCCGATGTCGGTCTGGAGGAACTCCCGGATCCGTGCCGCGCCGAACAGGATGTCCATCCCCACATCGGCCTGGAAGTAGCGCATGAAGCGGTAGCCGTAGCCCACTGACACGCCTGCCGAGTTGCTCATCAGGTTCGACAGGTCCGCCCCGGGCGCCGCGCCGCCGACACCGAATGTAAAGTTATGCCGGGGAAAGTACTCCTGAGCACAGAGTGGGCTCAGAACCAGCAATAGTTGCGGGGCGAGAAGCGCGAAACGGATCTTCATAAAATCACAGGATGCGTAAACTGATAAGTACGTTTCGATGATACCCTCTTCGGGATGCTGGGGGAGTATGGGGACGTTAAGGCCTGCCGCAGCAGTCGTGTGTCTCTTTGTGGGGTTCGTTCACGCGGCCGATTGCCCGTTTACGACCGGTTCCGGGGAATCCGCCTTGCGGCAGGCCCGGCCGCGCCTGCAAATCGCGCAACGGCTGTCGACGCTGGAAGCCGCCTTCGCCCGCCGTGCCGTGATGCCCGCCGCCGCTCCCGCCATTCCGCGGCGCAATGTCATCGACGTCGAGATCTTCAATACCCTGGCCGCGCACAACGTCACCCCGGCGGCCTTGTCCACCGACCAGGAGTTCGTCCGGCGCATATACCTCGACCTCACCGGGCGCATCCCGTCGCCCGACGACGTGCGAAACTTCCTCGCCAACGGCTCGCCTGGCCGCCGCGACGATCTGATCGACCGCCTCATCTACTCGCCCGAATTCGAGGACCGCTGGATCATGTGGCTCGGCGACCTGCTCCAGAATGCCTCCGCTGCTACCAACGTCAACCGCCGTGTGGGCGGCCGCGATGCCTTCTACAACTGGATCAAAGGGTCCGTCGTGGCGAACAAATCCTTGAAGGAGATTGCGCATGAAGCCATTGCCGCCACAGGCAACAGCTTCGATGTGCGGACCGGCGCGGCCAACTTCGCGGTAAGCGCCACCACCCCCATGGGGCCGGTCCAGGATATGTACGACACCATGCTGGTCCGCACAGCCACGGCATTCATGGGCCTGGCCTACTACGATTGCCTGCTGTGCCACGGGGGACGCGGACACCTGGACCAGATCAGTCTATGGGGAAGCCGCACCACTCGCGGTGAAGCGCAGCAGATGGCCGCCTTCTTCTCCCGCATGCGCATCCGGCGCGATGCGGCCGCCCAAGGCGAACCCCTCTACAACAGCTACAACGTGACGAACGCGCCGTCAGGGACCTACGATCTGAACACCAATTACGGCAACCGGCCGAACCGCACGCCTTTAGGGAACGTCAGCAATCTGACGCCGCAGTACCGCCTGGGGGGCACACCGGCCGCGGGCGCCAACTGGCGCGAAGCCTTCGCCGCGGAGATGACGGCAGATCCGATGTTCGCGCGTAACATCGTGAACCGGCTCTGGAAGCACTTCTTCGGCCTGGCGCTGGTGGACCCGGTGGATACGCTTGACCCTGCGCGCCTCGACCCATCGAACCCGCCGCCCGAACCCTGGACCCTTCAGGCCACGCATCCAGAGCTTCTGGAGCAACTGGCGCGCGAGCTCACGCGCGGCGGGTTCAATCTTCGCGAGATCGTCAGGACCATCACCGCCTCTTCGGCCTACCAGTTGAGTTCCCGCTATAGCGGCGAGTGGAAATACAGTTCGGTCCCGCTGTTCGCGCGCCACTACCCCCGCCGCCTGGAAGCCGAGGAGGTGGCGGACGCCATCTCCAAAGCCACCGGGGTGATGGGGAACTACAACATCGGATGGGCTAACCCTGTCAGCTGGGCCATGCAACTCCCCGAAACCGGGGTTCCGCGCGGCGCGGTGGGGAATTTCCTGGACTCCTTCTTCCGCGGCAACCGCGACACCCGGCCGCGCAGCCAGAGCGGCTCCATTCTGCAGCAACTCAATCTCATGAACGATACATTCGTGCTCAACCGGATTCGAGTATCGGCCTCCCCCACCCTGCAGGCGGTCTCGCGGCTTGCCGGGGATGGTGCGGCGGTGGATGAGATGTTCTTGTTGTTCCTCTCGCGGTACCCGGACGATTATGAGCGTGGGCAGGCCATGGAATACCTGCGCAAGGCGGCCAGCCCGGCGGCACGCAATGCCGCCATTGAGGACCTGGCCTGGGCGTGCGTAAACAAAGTGGACTTTCTGTTCAGCTACTAAACCATGCAAGACCGCTACGGAATCGACTGGAACGGCTATGCGGGGGCGCCCTTCTGGCGCAAGCCTAGCATCAACCGGCGGGTCTTCTTCCGCCATCTGGGCGCTGCTTTGGGGGGCTACTTCCTCATGCCGGGGCGGCCCATGGAGCGGGTAGCGTGCGCCGCTGTGTCGCCCAAGGCCACCGCGAAAAACTGCATCTTCATCCTGCTCGCCGGGGCTCCCAGCCATGTGGACACGTTCGACTTGAAGGAAGGCCCCTGGACGCCCGCCTCCTTCGAGCCGGAAACCTATGGCGGGGTGCGTTTCCCGCGCGGCCTGCTGCCGACGCTCGCCGGCCAGATGGAGTCGCTCGCGCTGGTGCGGTCTGTGCGGTCGTGGGCGGCGGTCCACAGCCTGGCGCAGACGTGGGTGCAGATCGGCCGCAACCCGGCCTCCGCGATGGCCAGGATCAGCCCGCACGTGGGTTCGGTGGCTTCCCTGGAACTGCGGCCGCACGATGCCGATCCCGTGCTCCCCGTCTTCGTTTCCCTCAACCCGAGTGGCGGCAACCCCGAGAACGGTTATCTTCCGCCGGAACATGCGCCCTTCTACGTCAGCCCCGCGGGCACAGGACTCGCCAATACATCCCACCGGGACGGGGCGACGCGCCTCTCCACGCGGTACAACCTGTTGCTGGAACTGGATGGGGACCTGCGCGGCTCCGCACCCCTTGGCGCCGGGCCAGCCGAAATGGCTTCCTGGAATGCCGCCGCCCGCCGCCTGATGTACAACCCGGACGTCGACCGCGTCTTCACCTTCCCTGTCGAGGAGCGCACCCGCTACGGCGGCACGGCGTTCGGCAACGCCTGCATCACCGCCCGCAACCTGCTGCGCGCCAGGCTCGGGACGCGCTTCATCCAGATCACCCTCGGCAGTTGGGATCACCACGTCAATATCTACGCCCCCAACGGCGGGGTGAATGCGCTGGGGAGGCAGCTTGACCTGGGGCTGGGAACCCTGCTTGCGGATCTCAAGGCCGACGGCCTGCTGGACGAGACCCTGATCGTGGCCATGGGGGAGTTCGGCCGCACGGTGGGGAACCTGAACGGGCAGAACGGGAGGGACCATTTCCTGCAAATGTCGGCGCTCTTTGCGGGCGCGCGCATTCGCGGCGGCCGTGCCCTAGGCTCTACAGACGACAACGGCGCCATGACGGCCGAAAGCGGCTGGCACCGTGATCGCGATATCCGGCCCGAGGACATTGAAGCGACCATCTACTCGGCACTGGGGATCGACTGGACCACTGTTCGCCACGACGATCCGCTCGGCCGAGGGTTCGAGTACGTCACGTTCGCGGACCGCGACCTCTTCGGCCCGGTCCACGAACTCTGGGGCTGACGGGACTCCGCTAGCGCGCGGTGCTGTACCGCTTGCTTTTGTAATCCGGCTGCCCGCGGAACCCGAACCAGGCTCCCAGGACGGCCAGCATGGCGCCGAAGATCAGCATCAGCACCTTGGTGACCTCGCCGGAACTGAAACGGTAGCCGCTGAAGATGTAGCCCTTCAGCATGAACAGCACCACCACGATGCTCCATACCAGCAGCAGCGCCCGCGCAGTGCCCTTCAAGGCCAACACCACGGCCGCCAAGCCGAACAGAGAGCCGCCCAGCAGCCAGTAGGTGAGCGCCGGCCCGGTCCACGGCAGCATCTCGAGTTGCAACGTATGGGAACCGCTGGCGATCGCCAAGGCGGCGAGCGCGAACAGGAACAGGGCTAGCAGCCCGTGATAGGCGTAGGTGTAATAACGCATGAGGGCCCTCAACAACTCCACACCAAACCTCCAATATGGAAGTGAACGTCATATTCTAGCAGCCTTGGCGCCGAAGGGCTTCGGGGGGGACCGGAAGGCGGCGAACCCGCCTGCTACAATGCCGTCCATGACCCTCGAACGCAGGCAGTTTCTGGGAGCGCTCGCCGCGGCCCCGGCAGCCCGCAGCTTCAACATCCGTCCGGATTATCTGCGGCAGGCAGAGCACATCCCCGAGTTCTGGGTCGGATCGTTCGATGAGGTGCAGCACTTCCTCGATACGCGCGTGCGCAAGGGAACCGTGCGACTGATCGGCACCAGCGCCGGGCACCGCCCCATTCGGGCGGTCTTCTACGGGAAGCCGCGTGAAGGCAAAGGCACCTCCACCTTCTCCGGATCGCTGGGCTTCGGCGATGTGGCGGCTTATCGGGGCCCGGAGCATGAACGCAAGGTCTATATGGGGATGTCCGGGGTGCACGGGGGCGAGTTCGAAGGCATGGTGGGGACCGTCAACCTGATCTCGATTCTTGAGACCGGCAAGGACCTGCGCGGCAGGGAGTGGCCCGAAATCGCCGCCGCCGCGGGCGCACTCGACCGCCTCATCCTCCTCCCGATCCTCAATGTCGACGGCCGTGCGCGCATCCCCCTGCGTATGATCCGCCACCGCGGCACGGACCATAACGTCCACGAGTACTTCAACACCGGCGCCAAGCCCGACGGCAGCATTATCGGGTGGCCGCAGTGCAAGCAGAATATCCCGCTGGATTTTTCCGACACGCAGTTCCCCGGCGGCTATCCCAACGATGCCGGCGTGAACATCCAGCACGACGATTTCTTCGGCGCCCGCCAGCCCGAGACCCAGGCCTTGCTCGACCTCACAGCGCGGGAGCGCCCCGATATCATCCTGAACATGCACACGGGGGCGACGTACATGGAACCCCTGCGGCCGTTCATCGAGCCGGCGCTTACCCCGCAGTTCGAGGCCATTTACCGCCGCATCAAGACGGGGCTGACGGAAGCCGGCCAGCAGGAAACTATGGACGCCGCCCGCCACGCCGATCCGTCGCGGCAGCGGCTCTCCGCCTTCAACCTGGATACAGCGCTAAACCTCCACTGCGGCGCCCTCACCGTGCTGGTGGAATCGCCCTCTCACAATTTCTCAACCGCGAAAAAGGACGGCAAGCCCTATTTCCACACGCCGGAAAACCTGCTTGATGCGCAACTGGTCTGCCACCGCGAGGCCTTGCGGTTCCTCGCGGAAACCGGAGGCCGTTCGCAGTGGACGCCCGGCAGGAAACGGGGCTGACGGTTACACGCGCTCCGGCACCACGTACGGCGCGCGGTAATCGCGGGTGAGCATGCGGTTGGCGTCCGCGTCGGCGAAGCGCCCGGTCTTGGGATCCATGGCGAGCTTGCGCCCGAGCCGGTAGCTGATGTTGGCTACGTGGCAGAGGTTGGCCGAGAGTACGCCCTCTTCGACATCGGCCGTAAGGTCGCGCGGGTTCCTGCTGCGCACGGCTTTGAGGAACGTGGCCACGTGGGGGGTGGTATCCCAGATGCGCGGCTCGGCATACCTGGCCTGCATCACCTTTTCGCGGCCCTCGCCTTTGTACACGGCATAGCCGTCCTGGTCGAGGGTCATGTAGCCCTCGCTGCCCCAGAAGATGTTCCCCACCATCATGCCCTCGTCGGGCGGAGTGATGAGCCCGCGCACCTCGAAGCACAATTGGCAGTCGCCGAAATCGAGGGTGGAGTACTGGGTGTTCGGGGTCTCCTGGTCGTCCACGTAGGCGTACTTGCCGCCGGTTGAGACCACGCTGCGCGGCATCTCGCGTTTCTTGAGCACCCAGCGAGCCACGTCCATCTCGTGGACCCCCTGGTTGCCGATGTCGCCGTTTCCGGTATCCCAGAACCAGTGCCAATTGTATTTGTACTTGTTTTCGCTGAAGGGCTTCATGCGGGCGGGGCCGAGGAACATGTCCCAGTCGATGCCCGCCGGCACCGGCGTATCCGGCGTGTGTCCAATGGATTTCCGCCGGCGGTAACAGATCCCTTTGGCCATGTAGAGCTTGCCGATGGCGCCGTTGTCCAGTAATTCGATGGCCCGGATCTTATGCGCGATGCTGCGGCTTTGGGAGCCCACCTGCACCATCCGTTTGTACTTGCGCGCGGCCTCCACCATCTTGCGCCCTTCATAGACGTTGTGGCAGGCGGGCTTCTCGACATAAACGTCCTTGCCCGCCTGGCAGGCCCAGATGGTGCCCAGCGCGTGCCAGTGATTGGGAGTGGCGATGGAGACCGTGTCGATCTCCTTATCAGCCAGCAGCTTTCGGGCGTCGCTGAAGACCCTGGGTTTACTGCCCGTAAGTTTCTCTACCAGGGCCGCGGCGCGTTCCTGCGCGGCCTGGTTCACGTCGCAGACGGCCGCGATGCGGCAATCCGTCCGCTTGCTGTACTCCGCGATGTGGTCGCGTCCGCGGCCGCCCAACCCGATGATCGCCACCTGCACGCGATCGTTGGCGCCCAGTACGCTGCCCGCGGCCCCTAGGGAAACGGCCGCTGTTTGAAAAAAGCGTCTCCGGTCCATATGGCTCCTGGTTCAGTATCCCTCATATCAGGCACTATGATGAGAGGGATGACGCAGGATAAGTCGCAAGTCGGGATCCGCAAACTGATCGAATCCCGCCAGTGGCCGGACCTGCGGGACTCGCTGAGTTCCCGGCCGGCGCCCGAGTTAGCCGAGATGCTCCCAACGCTCGAAAAACCCGAGCGCGTGCTCGTCTTCCGCCTTCTCCCGCGCGCCCTGGGAACCGAGGTCTTCTCCTATCTCGGCGCCGACGACCAGGATGCCCTGCTGCGCGACCTCACCGACGAGGAAACCCGTTCCCTGCTCGCCGGCCTCACTCCCGATGACCGGACCCACCTGCTTGCGGAACTCCCCGCCCGCATCACTCGCCGGCTCGTGAACCTGCTCAGTCCCGCTGACCTACGCGAGGCCCGCAGCCTCCTCGGCTACCCAGAGGAGAGTACCGGCCGCCTGATGACGCCCGATTACGTGGCCGTCCGCCCGCACTGGAGCATCCGGCGCGCCCTCGACCATGTGCGCGTCTTCGGAAAAGACAGCGAGACCATCAACCGAATCTATGTTACCGACGACGCTGGCCGGCTCCTTGACGATATCGAGCTCCGACGCGTAATCCTGGCGGATCCGGACGCTATCACCGAGACCCTGATGAATCGCAACTTCGTCAGTGTCTCGGCGTTCGCCGACCGTGAAGAAGCCGTCAAACTCATCCGTAAGTACGACCTCGTGGCGCTGCCCGTCGTGGACTCTGCGGGTGTGCTGCTGGGCATCGTCACGGTGGACGACATCCTCGACGTGGAGCAGGCCGAAGTCACCGAGGACTTCCACAAAGTGGGCTCGGTTGAGCCCATCCGCACCAGCCTGCGGGAGACCGGGCTGCGGGTACTCTATCGCAGCCGCATCGCCTGGCTGCTGGTCCTGGTGCTGGTGAACGTCTTCTCCGGCGCCAGCATCGCATTCTATCAGGAGACCATTTCCGAGACGGTAGCGCTGGTGTTCTTTTTGCCGCTGTTGATCGCCAGTTCCGGAAACGCCGGAGCGCAGTCGGCTACCCTGATGGTGCGGGCCATGGCCACCGGGGATGCCAGGATCGAGGACTGGCTCAAACTGCTCGTGAAGGAGCTGGCGGTGGCCTCGGCGATGGGGGTCACGATGGCGATGGCGGTATCGCTCCTGGGGTTCTGGCGCGCCGGTCCGGAAGTGGCGGCGGTGGTCGCACTCACCATGATCCTGGTGGTCATCGTGGGCAGCCTGGTGGGGATGTCGCTGCCGTTTCTGCTGAGCCGCTTCGGTTTCGACCCGGCCACTGCCAGCGCCCCGCTCGTCACCTCCATCGCGGACATCTCCGGGGTACTGATCTATCTCTCGATCGCCACGTGGTACCTGCATCGCTGAGCTGCTAGAATAGTTGTATTCCCCACATTTTCAATGAAATCCGCTAACACCCAAACACGTAATATCGCGATCATCGCGCACGTCGATCACGGCAAGACCACGCTTGTGGACGCCATGCTCCACCAGAGTGGCATTTTTCGAGCTAATGAAGTTACCGTCGAGCGCGTAATGGACTCGAACGAACTCGAGCGCGAACGCGGTATCACCATCCTCGCCAAGATCACCGGCGTCCGCTACCACGGCACCAAGATCAACATTGTGGATACCCCCGGCCACAGCGATTTCGGGGGCGAAGTGGAACGCGCCCTCAAAATGGTGGACGGTGTCATGTTGCTGGTGGATTCGAGCGAAGGCCCGCTCCCCCAGACCCGCTACGTGCTCAGCAAGGCGCTCGAAGCCAAGCTGCCCCCCATCGTAGTGATCAATAAGATCGACCGTCCGGACGCCCGCATCCAGGAGGTCCTGAACGAGGTCTATGACCTGTTCATCGATCTCGAAGCTACAGAGGACCAGCTCGATTTCCCAGTGCTCTACACCAACGCCCGCACCGGCATGGCCAAAATGTCCCCGGAGGATGAATCGAACGACCTGCGGCCTTTGTTCGAAGCGATTCTGAAGCACATCCCGTGTCCGGCGGGCGATCCTGACGGCATCCTTCAGCTCCAGATCGGAAACCTCGATTACAGCGACTACCTCGGGCGCCTGGGCATCGGGCGCGT
Organism: Bryobacteraceae bacterium; assembly: GCA_035561075.1. Classification (GTDB taxonomy): domain Bacteria; phylum Acidobacteriota; class Terriglobia; order Bryobacterales; family Bryobacteraceae; genus JAMCRM01. The sequence goes on along the minus strand of DATMYF010000069.1, from coordinate 21,051 downwards.
GGTGTCGGGCACCTTGCGGCTGGGCGACGACGTGGCCATTGCCAAGAACGACGGCTCGTTCCAGAATACCCGCATCACCAAGCTCTTCTCCTTCGAAGGACTCAAGCGCGTCGATGAAACTGTCGGCGGACCCGGAGACGTGCTGGCCATAGCCGGTGTCGAGGGTATCACCATCGGGGAGACCCTCACTCATCCCGAAACCCCCAAACCGCTGCCGCGCATCCGCATCGACGAGCCCACCATTGCGATGACGTTTACCATTAACACCTCGCCGTTCGTGGGGCGCGAGGGCCAGTGGGTGACGTCGCGCAACCTCCGTGACCGGCTCGATAAGGAATTGCTGACGAACGTTTCGATCCGCGTCCAGGAGCTCAATCCGGACACTTTCAAGGTGATGGGCCGCGGCGAATTGCAGCTTGCCATCCTGATTGAGATGATGCGGCGGGAAGGCTTCGAGCTGATGGTCGGGAAGCCGGAGATCCTCACCCGTACGGTGGATGGCCGGGTGCAGGAGCCGCTCGAGTTGCTGGTGGTCGACTGCCCCGAAACGTTCCTCGGGGTGCTGATGGAGAAAATGGGGACCCGCAAGGGCAAGATGGCCAAGATGGTCAATAACGGCTCCGGCCGTGTGCGGCTGGAATTCAACGTGCCCTCGCGCGGGCTGATCGGGTTGCGCAGCGAGGTCCTTACCGACACGCGCGGCACCGCCGTCATGAACTCCCTGTTTGACGGGTACATAGACTGGCAGGGCGAGATCGCCACGCGCCCCACCGGGTCCCTGATCGCGGATCGTCCCGGGCGCGCCACCGGCTATGCCATCTTCAACCTCCAGGAGCGCGGCCCCATTTTCGTCAGTCCGGGTACGGAATGCTATATGGGGATGGTCGTGGGGGAGAACTCCAGGCAGGCCGATCTCGACGTTAACATCGTCAAGGAAAAGAAGCTCACAAACATGCGGGCTTCCACCGCCGACGACGCCATCCGGCTGGTGCCGCCCCGGCTGCTCAACCTTGAGCAGGCCATCGAGCACATCCGCGACGACGAGATGGTAGAGGTAACCCCGCAATCCATCCGGCTGAGAAAGAAGATATTGGCCGCCAATCAGAGATAAACTAGCGGACTATGAGAACCGCATGGCTCCTGGCCGCCTTTGGGCCGGCCCTTGTCTCTGTCGCCCTCGCCGCGGATGAGGCCGGCTTCGTGCCTCTGTTCGATGGGAAGACTCTGGACGGATGGGTGACCAAGGAGGTTCAGGGCCGCGGCTACATTCCCCAGGACGGAATCCTGCTTTGCCCCCCGGACGGCGGTGGCAATATCTTCACCACGAAGGAATACGCCAATTTCGTCCTGCGGCTGGAGTACCGGATGGAGGAGGACACTAATAACGGTGTGGGAATCCGCTCCCCCATCACCGACCGCGTGTCCACCCTTGGGATGGAGATCCAGATCATCGACATCGGCCCGAAATATAAGGCGGACCGGCTGCGCCCGGAACAACTCCACGGCAGCGTTTACGATCTGATCCCCGCCCGGCAGGGCTTTCTGCGCAAGCTGGGCGAGTGGAACGAGCAGGAGATCCGGATGGACGGGCGGCATATCGCCATCACGGTAAATGGCGCCATCGTGCTCGATACCGACCTGGGCATCGTGCGTGAGCCCGAGGTGCTTAAGAAGCGTCCCGGTGTGAAGAACATGAGCGGCCATATCGGCCTTCTGGGACACGGAAGCAAAATTGAGTACCGCAATATCCGGATCAAGGAACTGCCGTGAGCACCGGATCGCGGCCGTAAGGGACGGGCTAGCGCCATGATCATCGACTGGTTTCCCCTTTGGCTCAGCCTGCGTGTGGCGGCCCTCGCTACCCTCATCTCGCTGGCACTGGGGCTGTGGCTCGCCTGGGTGCTGGCCAACCGCAACTTCAAGGGCAAGGAACTGCTCGATGCCATAGTTACGCTGCCACTGGTGTTGCCCCCTACGGTGCTGGGCTACTATCTGCTGGTTACGCTGGGCCGCATGAGCCCGCTCGGGCAGGTGTACGAGCGCATCGTCGGGAGTCCGCTGGTGTTCACCTGGCAGGCGGCGGTAGTGGCCTCCACGGTGCACGCGCTGCCGCTGCTGGTGAAGATGGCTCGTGCCGCTCTTGAGAGTGTGGACCGCGGCTATGAGAAGGCCGCGCGCAACCTGGGTGCCTCGGAATGGCGCGTCTTCTGGCGCATCAGCCTGCCGCTGGCGCGCCGCGCCGTACTGGGCGCCGCCGTCCTGGCATTCGCCCGCTCACTCGGCGATTTCGGCGCCACCCTGATGGTGGCCGGCAACATTCCCGGCCGCACCCAGACCGCTGCGGTGGCCATCTACGACGCTGTCGAGGGAGGCAATACCCTGCTCGCCCGCGTGCTGGTCCTGATCATATCCGCGTTGGGCATCGGGGTAGCCTGGTTTGCCAACCGGCTCGAGCACCGAAGAGCATGATCCAGGCGCGCATTGCAAAGCGGTATCCGGCGGGCCAGGAATCCGGCGCCTTTGCCCTGGAGATGGAGTTTCAAGCCTCCGCCGGGGTCACGGTGCTGTTCGGGCCCAGCGGCGCGGGGAAGACCCTCACTCTGGACTGCATCGCGGGCTTCGCCACACCTGATGGGGGGCGGATCCTGCTCGATGACGTGCTGCTCTTCGATGCCGCGGCCAAAGTGAACCTGCCTCCCCGCCGGCGCGACTGCGGCTACGTCTTCCAGAACTACGCGCTTTTCCCCCACATGACCCTGCGGGAAAATCTGCTCTTCGGCGCGGAGCGCTGGGCGCGCCTGGAGCGCCACCGCCGCGTGAACGAAATGCTGGAGCGCTTCCGACTGGCCGATGCCGCCGGACGCCGTCCCCACGAGCTCTCCGGCGGCGAACAGCAGCGCTGCTCCATTGCCCGTGCGCTCATCCGTGAGCCGAGGCTGCTGCTGCTCGACGAGCCCGCCCGCGGCCTCGACGCACCCCTGCGCGCCGAGCTCTATGCCGTCCTCCGGCAGGTGCGCGCCGAGTTCGATATCCCCATCCTGCTGGTGACGCACGACCTGGAGGAGTGCTTCGAGCTGGGCGAGACCATGCTGGTAGTGCGGCATGGCAAGGTGGTGCAGGCCGGCCCGCCGCGCAAGGTGGTGGACCAGCCCGCCGGAGTCGAGGTGGCGCGGCTGCTGGGCATTCCCAATCTTTTTCCCGCCGAGATCGTGGCCCTCGACCCGGGCCGCAACACCAGCCGCCTCCGCCTCGACGAGTTCGAACTTGCCGGCCCGTACTTTCCCGGACACCTGCGCGGCGATCGCGTCTGGCTCTGCGTCCGCGCCGCGGACCTGCGGCTTGCCGCATGCAACAGCGCGCGCCCCGGGCCCAACCAGATCCCCGTCCGCCTGGTGCGCGCCGCAGAACGCCCCCAGGGAGTCCGGCTGGAGTTCTCTCTCGGCATCTCCGTCGAGGTCTCGCGCGAAGAATACGAGCAGCGGAAGGATAATAAAGATTGGATCGTTGAATTTCCCGCCCAGGTGTTGAGGGTGGTGTAGAGGTGGTGTAGAGTGGCTCTCAAGAGCTTCGACGAGTACGTGGAGCTTGCCCGCGAGACCCACGGTCACATCTGCGCGGGCCAGATCCTCGGGCTGCGCATGGCCCTCTACGGCGTGCGGCTCCTGGGTCTCGACGACCCCGCAGGCCAGGACCGTAAGCGCCTCGTCACCTTCGTCGAGATCGACCGCTGCGCGACGGATGCCATCCCCGTGGTGACCGGTTGCCGCCTGGGCAAGCGCGCGCTCAAGTTCCGGGATTTCGGCAAAATGGCAGCTACTTTTTGCGACCTTCGCGAGAATCGGGCCGTCCGCCTTGCGGCGCGGGAAAGCTCGCGCGAGCGCGCCCGCCAGATGTACCCGGAGATCCCCGAAAAGAACTTCCAGCAGATGCGCGCTTACCGGGAGATGGCCGACGAGGAGCTGTTCGAGCACCAGTGGGTGCGGGTCCGGTTGGGCCCCGAAGACCTGCCCGGCTTTAAAGGGCGGGCGACGTGCGAGGAATGCGGCGAAGGCATCAGCTTCCACCGGGAAATCGTCCGCGACGGCCGCGTGCTGTGCCGCCCCTGCGCCGGCGAGCGATACTACGAGCTGCTCTGATGCTGCGCTACTACATCACCGACCGCGGACCGCTGGGCGGTGTTCCGGGCCTGCTCGACGTCGTAGCACGCACGCTGGCCGCAGGTATCGAACGCATCCAGATCCGGGAAAAGGACCTCAAAACCAGGGAACTCGTGGAACTCGTGCGGAGCGTCCTGGCACTGCCCAATCCGCACGGCACCCGCATCCTGGTGAATGCGCGCGCGGACGTCGCGCTCGCCTGCGGAGCCCATGGCGTCCACCTGCCGTCGGATTCGATCGCGCCGGCGGAGCTACGGGCCATCACACCCCCCGGTTTTTTGATCGGGGTGTCATGCCATGCCGTCGAAGAGGTGCGCCGGGCCGAACGGGAAGGCGCGGATTTCGCGGTCTTCGGCCCGGTGTTCTACACGGCGTCCAAGGCCCCCTACGGTCCTCCGGCAGGCCTCGACGCCTTGCAGGCCGCCGCGCGGGCCGTCCGCATGCCAGTAATCGCACTCGGGGGGATCACCCCTGAGAACGCCCCGCTGTGCCGGCTCGCGGGTGCCGCCGGGATAGCCGGGATCACCATGTTTCAACGGCTGGTGCAGTAGCCGGCGCCGCGACGCAACGCTCGATGGCTTCCGCAAGTTCTTTGACCCGCACGGGTTTCGAGACGTAGTCGTCCATTCCGGCCTTCAGGCACCGGTCGCGGTCCGCCTTGAGCGCGTGGGCGGTCATCGCGACCACAGGGAGATGCCGTTGTGTCGCGCCCTCGCGTTCCCGAATGGCGCGGGTGCACGCGATGCCGTCCATGACCGGCATTTGTACGTCCATCAGCGCGAGGTCGAACTCCTCTTGCCCGCAGGCGCGCAATGCCTCTTCGCCGTTGGCCGCCACGGCTACCGAATGCCCCTGCTTCTGCAGCAGCAACAGTGCCAGCCGCTGGTTCACCGGGTTGTCCTCGGCCAGCAGGATGCGCAATGGCCGGGTGGGCCGCGGCAGCGTCGTTTCGGCCGGTGCGGCAGGCGTTGATGGGTGTGCCGGCGCTCCGATGCCCAGCCGTGCCGTGAAGGTGAATGTGCTGCCTTCCGCGGGCCTGCTTTCCACCCGGATGGTGCCGCCCATCAGCCCCGCCAGACGGGCCGAAATGGCCAGCCCCAGACCTGTGCCTCCGTAGCGCCGGGTAGTGGAACCGTCGGCCTGCACGAAGGCTTCGAAGATGGTGTTCTGCTTGTCGAGGGGGATTCCGATCCCGGTGTCGGCCACGCTGAACCGCAATCGCACTTCCGTGCTGGTGCGTTCTTCGCATTCCACCGCCACCGATATCCCGCCTCTCTCCGTGAACTTCACGGCGTTGCCCGTCAGGTTCAGCAGAATCTGACGCAGCCGCACCGCATCCCCCACCACCCATTCGGGTACGTCGGGGCGGACGTCCCGCACCACCACCAGTCCCTTCTGCTCGGCGCGCACCAGCAGCGCCTTCGCGGATTCCTCCATGAACGGCCGCACTTCGAAGGGAGTCATCTCGAGCGCCATCTTGCCCGACTCGATCTTCGAAAAATCCAGAATTTCGTTGATGATCGTGAGCAGCATATCGGCCGAACTCTTCACCGTGGTCAGGTACTCGCGCTGTTCGGCATCCAGTTCCGTGTCTAGCGCCAGTTCGGTCATCCCCATCAGGCCGTTGAGCGGCGTCCGGATTTCGTGGCTCATATTGGCGAGGAATTCGCTTTTCGCCTGATTGGCAGCCTCGGCCGCGTCCTTAGCGTGTTTCAACTCGGCTTCCGCCCGCATGCGTTCGGTGACGTCGCGGGCAATGTATTCCAGTTCGGGCTCCCTGCCGGCACGGCGCAGCAGGTGCGCGCTCACCTCCACGGTTCTCCGGGCTCCAGCGGCCGTGATCAGGTCGAGCGCAAAGGGGGGCATTGGCGCCCCGGTCGCCAGCTCGCCGAAAATCTCCGCCGCACGTTCGCGCTGGTCGGACGCCATGATGTCGAGCACACTTTTTCCCACCGCCTCCTCGCGGCGATAACCGCAAACACGCTCGGCGGCGCAGTTCAGTGAGGTGAGGCGGCAATCCAGGGTGCTCGTGAAGACCAGGTCGCTGGCGTTGTCGAACAGGTCGCGGTAGCGCTCTTCCAGGGCTGCCTCCGCGTCTCGTTTCTGGCTCAGCATGGCCGCCTGGGATCGCATCCGGCGGCGCAGGGCAAGGCCCCAGGCCACAGCGAGCACGACCGCCACCGCCATCGCCGCCAGGATCGCGAGGATGTGGGACGCCCACCACCACGGTGGGTTTGCAAGCACCACGGCATCGGCCGGTTGCCGCAGCAGCAATTCGAAGGAGCGCGGTAGGCTGTTCGCCCCGGCATGCACCGTGCAAATGCCGGTGAGCGCCAAGCGGCTCCCGGTCAGCAGCCCGGAAAGCTGGTCGCCGTGTTCGTCCGGGCGGCGGATGCTGCGCAGCAGCCAGCCCTCCAGGCGGACCAGATCGGCATCTCTGTCTCCCGTCGCAACCGGCTGGGGTGTTTCGGCTCTGCCCGCCGGACGAAAGACCGCGTGCCGCAGAACCGGCGCCGCCTCTATGCGCTCGCCGGGTCGCAAAAAGGTTGATTGCGTGGTCGGCTGGCAGGCCGTGACCACCCCCGCCACCCGTACTTGCCCTTTCGCCTGCGCCTCGATGGTGTGCCGGATTACTTCGGAGATGGGGATAGCCGGCGATTGAGAGCCGTGGGCAGCATCGGCGCCAGTCAACTTGCCGTCGCCGGCCCATGGCGGCGAGGCCAGCAGGAGGAGTGTCAGTATATTGCGCAAGCCACCCGTATGATCGGCGGGAGGCGTGCGGGAGTTTAAAAAAAAGAGGCGGCTTAGCGCCGCCTCCGGGTTTCAACGGGTGTAACCTATGCCGCGATGGTTTTCTCGGCTTCGACCGGCTCGGCGGAAATGGGGACCTGCTTCGGCTTTACGGCCGCCGCTACCGGCACCCGGATGTCGAGCACGCCGTCGTGCAGGTGGGCCTGCAGCTTGTCCATATCCAGCCCGTTTGGCAGCTCCAGCGCTCGAAGCGTCCATACGCCATCTGGTTGTAGAAGGTGCCTTCTTTGCTGAAATTCTCGGGCTGCCGGCGCTCGCCCTGAATAATCAGCTGGTTGCCCTGGATGGTCATTTTGATGTCTTTCTGTGACACGGCCGGCAGGACCACCCGCAGATTCAGGTAATCGTCAGTCCACCCAGTCTCGACGGCAGGGGTGAACGACCACTCGGGGCGGTCGCCGCTCTCACCGGTCCGGCGGCCCTGAACGGGGAGCTGACCGAAGACCTGGTCGAAGCTGCGGCGGAGTTCGTTGAGTTCGTCAAACATCGTCCTTCCAAACATGCTGTGTCCTCCTCAGAATGAATGAAATTCAGAAGTTCTTGGCGCGGGTTGTTTTCCTAGCGCCCTCAACCAATATCCTAGTAGACTATATGAGTGCTGTCAACTAATATTTAAACACTATTGTAGGCTTAGATGTTGTGAAAGGCACACAATTGCTCTATGTTCGGACAAGGCGGAATCACGCCTATCTCAAAGAATTGACGACGTTCTGAATGAGCCGCAATCCGGCATCGCCTTCAGCCGACAAGATCGATTCCGGATGGAACTGAACGGCCGAAACCGGCAGCTCGCGATGGCGAACCCCCATGATGACGCCGTCATCAGATTCCGCGATCACTTCAAGGCACTCCGGAAACGTCTCTCGTTTCGCAAAAAGGGAGTGATAGCGGCCCACCTGAAAGCTTTCGGGAAGCCCCTCGAAGATCCCCCCTTCGCAGTGGCTGACGCGCGAGGGTTTGCCGTGCATTGGATACCCCAGGACCTCCAGTTCGCCGCCGAACGCCTCGACCACTCCTTGCAAACCCAAGCAGACTCCGAAAACGGGCAACTGCAGGCGCACCGCGTGACGCACCAGGTCCGGCACCCCGAAGTCGGCGGGACGACCCGGTCCGGGAGAGATCAGGATCAGGTCCGGGCGGATTTTCGCCAGCAGTTCCGGGGGGAAGCCGGCGCGATAGGTGACAACCTCGGCGCCGGCCTGCCGGGCGTAATTGGCCAGGGTGTGGATGAAGCAATCGTCATTGTCCACCAGCAGCATGCGCCGGTGGGGCAGGGCCGGCGTGGCGACGGCGGGCGCCGCTGCCGGCACGGCCTGTCCCCGGATGGCCCGGAAGAATCCGGTAGCCTTAAGGCGCGTTTCACGCTCCTCCATGGCTGGCACGGAGTCGTAGAGCAGGGTAGCGCCCACGGGGTAGTGAGCCAGGCCGTCCCGCAGGTAGGCGGTGCGGATCAGGATGCCGGTGTTGATATCGCCGTTCATCTGGATCATCCCCACCGCTCCGCCGTACCAGCCGCGGGCATCCTTCTCCAGCCGTTCCACCGTCTGGGCGGCGGCCTTTTTGGGAGCCCCGATCACCGTCACGGCCCACATGTGGCTGAGGAACGCGTCGAGCGAATCGAAACCCTCCTGGAGGTAACCTTCCACATGGTCCACCGTATGGAAGACCCCGGCGTAGGATTCGATCAGCCGGCGCCCGATGACCCGGACGGTGCCCGGCTGGCAGACTCGCGACTTGTCGTTGCGGTCCACGTCCGTGCACATGGTGAGCTCAGATTCCTCCTTGGCGGAGTTCAGCAGTTCCCGGATGTTGTCGGCATCCTGGATGGGGTCGCCGGTGCGCTGCGCCGTGCCGGAGATGGGGCACGTCTCCACCCGACGTCCCTCGATTCTGACGAACATCTCCGGGGAGGCACCCACCAATTGCTCATCGCCGAACTGGATCAGAAATTCGTAGGGGCTGGGGCTGGCATGCTGGACGCGCTCAAAAAGCGCCGACGCCCCGCCCGAGTACGGCGTGCAAAAGGTCTGCCGGAGCACGACTTCGTAGTAATCGCCGCGCCGCATGCCCTCCCGTACGGCCTCCACCTTCGCCATGTACTCTTCAGGCGTGTGGTCGCTGGAAATTTCGGCTGACGCCAGCGCCGGCGGAGGTGTGATCTCTTCGGCCCCGCGGTCGAGCGCCAGCGTGGAGACGTCCTGGTAATCGAAGTCGTACTGGTAGCGGTCAATAACCTCTTTTTTACGGTCCATGAAATGGACGTCGTCGCAGAGGTAAAGGTGCAGGTCTTTATGGCCGTTCCGGGGAAGCTGCTTTTCAATGGGCTCAAACTGGAACAGCAGGTCGTAACCGAAGGCGCCCACCAGGGACAGGAAAGGGTCCTCGGGGTTGCCGAACTCATCCATGAGGGCACGCAGGATGGAGAAGACGGACGGCTGCTTACTGCGCTCCTCCTCCGGAAATAGTGCCGGAAGGGGCTTCAGCCGGCCGGCCAGCGAGCCGTTCTCCGGCGCGAAACTCTCCCAATGAGGATGTTCCGCCAGGACGGGCCAGAGCATGCGGTTCAACATCTCGCCGCGCAGGTTTAGCGGGCGGAACTCCACCCGGCGGTCCCAGGCGACGATTTCGAGCGGCGGGCGGGTAGCGGCGATATCCCAGCGGGAGTAACGCCCGGGGTACTCGTACCCGGAAGAGAGATAGATCCCACGGTGGCTGTCCAGTTCCCGCAAAAGGTGCCGGAGCCCCTTGCGATACGGGGTTCTGGACGCCGTACGGGTGACGCTGATCCCGTGGGGGGTGGTATAGCGGTATACGCGCATGACGAGGGCTGCCTGGCTAAGTATTTAGAATAGCATCCGCCGCCGACGGGCCCGGTTGCCCCAGAATCAACGGATTTTAACGTAGCATTTTTTCCACAAATTGTGGCAATTGTGATAACCTTAACCAAAATAAACGTGTTACCGCTGGAGGAAGTCTTGACTAGAGAGACCGTGCGCAATTTCCTTTTCCTCTTCGTTCTGCTCATGTGCGTTGGCATAACTGTCGATGCGCAGGTAGCCGGCCGGCTGAGCGGCAGTGTGGTGGACCCGAGTGGCATGGCCGTGCCTGGCGCCACCGTGAACGTCTATGTTCGCGGCGGCAAGGAACCCGTGCTATCCGGAAAGACTAACGAGGCAGGGCTGTTTGCCTTTACGGCAGTGCGCCCTGGGGCCTATGATCTGGCCGTGGAATCCACCGGCTTCGGCAAGGTGGTGATGCGCGACATCTCCGTTGCGCCCGTCCAGGAGACCGGGCTGGCCCCCATCAAGCTGGAGATCCAATCCGCGACGCAGGTGGTCGAGGTTGCCGCGGACGTTCAGAGCGTCCAGCTTTCGAACGCCGAGGTGTCCTCCACCGTCACTGCAACCCAGGTGCAGAACCTGCCGGTTCTCGGCAGGCAGATCAGTGTACTGCTGCAGACGCAGCCTGGCGTCAGCTCCGGCAGCGGCACGACGGTGGTCAACGGCCTGCGCGCCTCGTTCTCCAACGTCACGCTTGACGGCATCAACATTCAGGATAATTTCCTGCGCGGGAACAGTCTGGATTACGCCCCGATGCGAACCACCATCGACCAGGTCGCCGAGATCACCATTACCTCCTCGAACGCCAGTGCGGCGATCGGCGGCGGTGCTTCGCAGATGGTGCTCTCGACCAAATCCGGCTCGAATGACTTTCACGGTGCGGCGTACTGGTACAACCGCAACAGCGCGCTCGCGGCCAACGATTGGTTCAACAACAAGGACGGGGTGGAGCGGACCCCCATCAACCTGAACCAGGTGGGCGCGGCGCTCGGCGGGCACATTATCCGGGACAAGCTATTCTTCTACACCAACTACGAACTGTTTCGAGATAAAAAGAAATCTTCTCGCCTGCGGACGGTCTTGACGGATTCGGCACGCAAGGGCATCTTCACTTATCGCGACACAGGCGGAAATCTCCAGACCGCAAATTTGCAGGCGCTTCGCGGTTTCCAACTCGATCCCACCACGAAGGCGATGATAGCCAGCCTGCCGCAGCCGAATAGCACGGACGCCGGCGACGGCCTGAACACTTCCGGCTACCGCTTCAATGCGCGGTATAACGAATTCCGCGACCAGTTCGTGTACAAGAGCGACTACTATCTTTCGGCAAAGCACAACTTGACCGGCACCTACAATTACATTGACGATCCGACCGATCGCCCCGACCAGGGTACGTTCTACACGGATATTCCCCCGGTTAGCAACACCATCAAGAATCATATGCTGGCGCTCTCCTGGCGCTGGACCGCTTCGCCGACCCTGACAAACGAGGTGCGTGGCGGGTTCATGCGCTCGGATACCGCGTTCCTGGTCAGCAACGAATATCCGAAATTTCTACTTTCGGCTACGAACCTTCTTTTCAGCAATCCGGTCAACACGTTCCTGAATCAGGGCCGCAAGGTGAACACCTACAGCCTGCAGGATAATGCGAACTGGATCAAGGGCCGGCACGAGGTTTCGTTCGGTTTCCAAGGCCACTTCCTGCGCACTGCTCCCTTCAACGACGCGGGTATCCTGCCGACCTATACGCTGGGCATCAGCTCGGCGAACACCTCGGGCCTGACGGCTGCGGACCTGCCCGGGATTCGAAGCTCTGACCAGACCATGGCGAACAACCTTTTCGCCAACCTCGCCGGGATCGTCAGCAGCGCGGCCCAGACATTCAACGTGACCAGCACGACGTCCGGCTTCGTGCCCGGCGCGACCAACCTTCGCAACCTGAAATACGACACCTACTCCGGTTACGTGCAGGACAAGTGGAAAGTCCGGTCCGACCTGACTCTCAGTTTCGGCATGCGCTATGAGTACTGGACTCCGCTAGACGAGAAGAACTCGCTGTACCTGACGCCGCGCCTGGTGAATAATGACGTGCGCGCCACGCTGCTCGACCCCAATGCCGTGCTCGATTTCGCCGGCAGTTCGGCAGGCCGCCCGTTCTACAAGGCGGACAAGAACAACTTCGCTCCGAACGTCGGCTTCGCATGGGCGCCCTTCAAGCAGAGCAAGACGTCCATTCGCGGCGGCTACATGATCGCGTATGTGAACGACAACGTCGTGGCTGCCGTCCGCAATAATGTCACTACCGCCAACGGGCTGCAGTTCGCGAACACGCTTTCGAACCGGACGGAGTTCCTCGCCAGCGCTCCCGTCGTTCCGGCGCCTGCCTATAAGGTCCCCCGCACCTTGGCCGATAACTACGCCATCACCACGCAGAGCGCGGCGGGCGCGCCTAACCCGAACCTGAGCACACCTTACGTGCACCAGTGGTCGTTCGGCGTCGAGCACGATTACAAGGGTGCAGTGTTGTCGGTGCGCTATCTTGGCAACCGTGCCCGGAGTCTGTTGCGCGCCTTCGACTATAACCAGGTGCTCTATAATGCCAATGGCTTCCTGGCGGACTTCAAGCGCGCACAGGGCAACGCCGCCCTCTCCGAGGCTTCCGGCAAGGGTTACATCGGCGCATACAACGCAGCCATCCCGGGCAGCCAACAGCTAACCGTATTCCCGCAGCTCACGGGCGCCGGCAATTTCACCTCTTCCAAGATCCAGACGTTCCTGCGCCAGGGTCAGGTGGGCGAATTGGCGAATGAGTACATGGTCAACCGGCAGGCGACCATGTTCTACACCAACCCGGCGCTCCAGGGCGCCAACACCGTGGATAATGCGGGCTGGTCGAACTATCACGCCGCCGAGTTCCAGGTGGTGAAGCGCACGCGTTCGGGCCTCCAGGCGCAGTTCAGCTACACCTTCGGAAAGGTGCTCTCGAATACCTCGGGCGATTTGGGCACCGGCTTCGAGCCGCTGCTCGACAACAATAACCCGAATCTCGAGCGGGCACGCGCGCCTTTCGACATGACGCACGCCTTTAAGGCCAACTATTACTACGAACTGCCCTACGGCCATGGAAAGCGCTGGAGCGGCAACCGCCTCATGAATACGGTACTGGGCGGGTGGTCCATCGCGGGTGTCTGGAGCTACCAGTCCGGGTCCCCGTACTCCATCCTGTCCGGGTTGGGTACGCTGAACCGGGCTGGCCGATCGACTTCCAGCAATACGGCTTCGGTCGCGGGGACCACTCTCTCTACCCTCGAGCCGCTTACCAGCGGTGTCTGGAGAACGGGCGACGGCGAGGTGTACTTCCTTTCCCCGACCATCATCGGCGCGGACGGCCGTGGTACCAACAATTTCGGGTCTCAGCCGTTCGAGGGTCAGGTCTTCTACAATCCCGAGGCCGGCACTGTGGGGAACCTTCAGCGCCGGGCCTTCAACGGTCCGTGGCAGTGGTCCTGGAACATCTCGACGATGAAATCGGTCCGCTTCGGGGAGCGGCACAGCGTCGACCTTAGAGCGGATATGTTCAACTGGATGAACCACCCGACGTTCTACGTGCCGCCGACTTCCGGTGACTACGGCAGCCAGGCGGAGTTCACGATCAATAACACGTCGTTCGGGAAAGTCTCGGGCATGAACTACGATTCGAGGGTGCTCCAGTTCGGCTTGTACTACCGCTTCTGATGTGGGGCGACCCTGTCAAGCGTGATTTGAGGGGTTTTGGTTTTATTTTAGGCCGGCTTGCCTTCGAAAGGAGGCAAGTCGGCCTCTTGTCTTGGGTTCGGTGCGCCGCTTAAAGGAAGCCGATCACATTCGGGCGGTGCTGGTATGCCCACGCCGCTTCCACCAACGCCCGTCTAAGGTGACCGTTGCCCGTCTTGGTAATCCCGCCGCGATGCACTCGAGTACCACTGGAATGCTCACAAGAGAAACCAGGAACTCCCAGTTGCGTGAGCTGCCAGTAGAGCACGTAGCCAGTCGGGCCGCTGTACTGGCCCGGGTTTGTGAACCAGTTTGCGAATCGACTCCAAACGGTTCGGGATGACGCCGAGCGAGCGGACCTCCCCGCCGGTTTCGGCACCGCCCGCCCCCGGGCGACCTTGGGTGTGTCTAGGGGGACTCAGGCCTGCGTTTCGGCTTCCCGCTCCAGGCCCTCGCGGTCCAGGATCACAAGCTGGCGCCCGTCGATTCGGATGAGGCCCTCGGCGCGGAAGCGGGCGAGGTTGCGGGAGACCACTTCCCGCACGGTGCCCAGGCGCGATGCCAATTCCTGGTGGGTAGGGAGTGGAAACTCCGCTGCGGCGGCTTCCCGGCCGGTGTCGAGCAGCAGCCGCGCCAGCCGCTGGGTGACGCTGCCGAACGTCATGCTCTCCACCAGCATCACCAATTGCCGCAATCGCCGGCCGATCACCGCCAGCAGCTTCAGCGCCAGGTCGGGATACTGGCGGCACACCTGGTGGAAATCGGCCTTGCTGATGAAGTAAGCGGTCACCGGCCCGACTGCCCGCACCGATGCCGGATACGGCCCGCCGTCGAAGAGCGGCAGCTCCGCTACCGTGGCGGGCGCGGTCTCAAGTGACAGCATCATTTCGCGCCCCCCGGGGGAGGTTTTAAAGATTTTCGCCGAGCCCTCCGCGATCAGGAAGATGCCGGCGCAGGGCTCCCCCTCCCAGAACAGCATCTCGTCCGCCGGGAAGCGCTTCTCCACAGCGCGTTGCGCCAGGGCCTGCACCTCGGCCTGCCCGAGGCCGAGGAACAGGGGAATGCGGGACAGTACCTCGCTCTTGTTCGGCACAACCACAGTATAGAACCGGCGCGGCTGCGCTTTAGCGGCTGATCCGTAAGCCGGTGCTGAACATGTGCGTGCGGAACGTCTCGAATTGCCAGAAGGGCTGGCCGAAGCCGTACCAGCGCCATTCGGTCACCAATGCAACGTTGCGATGCAACGGCAGCGCCAGGCGGCCCATCGGCTGCCAAAAGCGCGTCGGACGGCTGCCCGTCGAGCGGAAGAGAGATCCGCCGAACGACAGCTTCGGTGCCGGGCCGCCGGTCAGGTAACCGGGCAGGGGCAACTCCGCGAGTGCGTTCGCCGTATGAGCGTTTTCGCGATAGAAGGAGCCTTCAGGCACTAGATCCTGCGGCGCCAGGTAGAAGATGTCCGACCGCATTGACGAGCGGCTGTACTCGGCCAGTACGCTCATCCGCTGGCCGCCCCCGGGCGTCCAGAAGACCGAAAACGTGTTGCTCCGGCTCAGCAGGCCGTAATTGATGCCCGGAGTGGGCTTGTCGTTATTCAGGTACGTGAAGTTGGCAGAGAACCCCAGCGACGCGATCGCCTGGTAGCGGGCGCGGGCGCGGATTAACTGGTAATCGTCCAGGCTGGTGCGGAAGTAGCTGTTCTCGCTCGTGCCTCCTTCGAAATCGAAGTTGGCGGAGAGCTTGCCACCGGTACGGAAGGCGGCCCCGGCGAGGGCTACGTGACGGCGCAGCTTGCTGCGCTCCTCGGTGGTCAGGCTCGACGCCGGCACCACGGAATCCCCCCACACATAGCGATGGCCGCCGCGGAGCGTGATCCGGCGGGTGAGGTCGTAAAACGCGTCGACCTGGTGCTGGTTGTAGTTCATCACCAGGCGCTGGCCATCGGAAGCGGTAAGCGGTGTTATCGCGGCCCCTCCGGCCGGGAAAAGCTGCTGGTTGAGTGTGCCGAATGAAGAGGTATGCAGCCGGTCCGTCATCCAACTCTGCAGAATCCGGAGCCGGGTGAACGGCCGCAACTCTGTCCCCGCGGTGGCGGAGGTACGTGGCATCCGCGCCAGGCCCGAGAAGATATCCTGCTGTGCGGTGAAGAAGAGCAGCGGGTTCAACTGCACGAATTGGCCGGCGTTGTTCTGAGTGAAGTGCACGTCGGTTTCGGGCAGGCTGTAGAGAAACTGCCCGAACACATTCAGCCAGGTGAACGGATTCGCCGTCACCACGCCCCGGCTGTAAATGCTGTTCCCGCGTACGCCGTACGCCTGTAGCGCGTCGGTTAGGAAGAGCGTCTGGCCGAGCAGAGGGTTGGGGCGGTTACCCGCGTTGAAGCCGGAGGTGAAAACCTGCTGGTCATCCTTGAGCAGCGTGCCCCCCTGCTCCAGGGTGACGTGCCAGCGCGCCATCTCCAGGCGGACCCCGCCGCGGTAGTTATCCAGATGGTCGCGTATGCGGTTGGTGATCGGGTATTCGTTGCTGCTCGCTACCAGGGTGGTGATACCCGTCCCGAAGTTGGAATTCCGGCCGTAGGCCAGGAACGGAATCACGCGCTTGCCGGGCCGCAGGTCGAGGCGAATTTCCGAGACGCGCCGTTGAATGTCGTAGGACCTCTGGTTAACCAACAGGCCTGCATCCCGGAACGGATTCGCGAAGGACGGGAGAAAGTTGTAATAGGCGATGTTTCGATAATCGGCCGAGAAGTCATAGACACCCGTCTTGCGGGCGCCGATGCGCAGCGTGTTATACGGGTCGCCGCCCCAGTTATTGGCGGAAACGGTGAGGCGGTCGAACAAGCGCCCCCCGGGACCCTGGATCGTAATGTCGCTGCCGAATAACTTGGGGCCTTCCCCCAGGTTCACCACGCTGCGGTACGTGTTGAAGTGGCCGCCCCTGAAGTCCACCCAGCGGTAGCCGAAGTCGATGCTGCCGGAAACCGCGCTCTCGGCGGCGGGAGTTTCCGCTGCCGGCTGGTCCTGCGGGGCCGCAGGGGCAGCCTCCTTCGTTTCCTCGGGTTTGGCCGGCTCCTGAGGCTTGGCCGCCTCCTGCGCGCAAAGCGGCAGGCACATGAGTATCGCCAGTAAGATTCTCATCTCAGCAAGTTCCGATCCACATAGGAGCCATGGACTTTCTGGTGGCAGATGGTGCAGTTCTGGAAGCGCGGGTTACGTATGTCGTGAAATGCCGGGGGGACCGAGCCGAGCGCCCCGGGGGCGGCCACCGGGAGGTTAGCGTGGCACTCCAGGCACAGGTTCTTCACCTCATGCCGGACCATCATTCGGGGATTGGCCGAGCCGTGCGGCTCGTGGCAGGTGCGGCACCCTTCGAGGCGCACCGGAGCATGCTCGAACGTGAATGGGCCGCGCTTATCGGCATGGCACTTGATGCAGCCCGCCTGGTTGGCTTCGACGGTCCGTATGGAACGCGGGAACAGCGCGCCGTGCGGGTCGTGGCAATCCGTGCAGGACATGGAGCCTTCCGGGAGTTTGTGACGATAGGGGCGCTGGAACTCCGCCCACACCGATTGGTGGCAGGCGGCGCATTGCGTATTCACGGCTCTGGCGTCGCGGGGCACCATCCCGTGCGGGCCTTTCTTGTGCACCGAGTGGCATTGCACGCAGCCCACATCGTTCCGCGCATGGGCGTTCAACGGCCGCGCGGCCTGATGAGGCATATTCGTATGACACTTCAGGCAATTCTTATCGGCTTCGGCGGGGCGCAGTTTGGCGGGGTTAAGGATATCGGCGGGGTCGGCCGATTCGGCATGCCGGCTGCCAGGGCCGTGGCAGGATTCGCAGGCCTTCCCGTCCCACCCGCGCTTCTTGTTGGTTTCGACAATGGAGTGCGGGTTCTTGCGAAAGGCGGTGAAGAGTTCGTCGTGGCAGGGTTGGCAGGTTTCCGAACCGACGTACGTGGCCGGAGCGGCAGGTGCGGCGGATTTGGCTTCCGCCGGTTGGGCCGGCGGGGCCTGGGCCGCGGGTGCCTGACCCGCGGCTTGCGCCCCGTCGAACGTGATTGACATCAATGCCGCCGCCGCGATGAGCGCGGAGGCAAGCGCCGCCAGCCGGCGGCGCTTCAGGCGAGAGAGAGTTGGAACATGTGCGTGCGGCGGCCAGAACATAGAGTGCGGCTCCCGGTTTCTTATTAGCTTACTACTGAGCGTGCACCTTATTTACCGAGAAGTCCGCGTTCGTACCGTGGCACACATCGCAGCTCTCACCGAGCTGTTCGGTAGTGTTCACAAGTGCGTGCGATGCGGCCGCGCGGGTCCCGTGGCAGGCCGTACAAGCAGCGGTCGCCTTGCCCGCGGTCTTAATTAGCCCCTGAGGATCGGTTACCGCCTTCAGCCCTTCCTGCAACGGCAACTGCTCGGAGCCGTTGACGTGGCACATACTGCAATTGCGCAGGTCGCCAACGGAGCCGCTGGGAGAGAGCGCCGGATAGCGCACTTCCGTGAAGTCGTGGACCGCGCCACCGAAGCCGACCACGGTGTAACCGCGGTTCTGCTCTTTCATGTGTTCGCCCGTGTGGATCTTGTGGATCATCAGGGCCAGGTCGACGGACTGCGGCGGCAGCGTCCGCTCGGATGCAACGGTAGCAGTGCTGCGGCGCGCCACATCTGTCTCGCTGGGATTGTGGCACAGCACGCACTGTTCTACCTGGTTACGGTTCTCGCCGTGTAGCGACAGGAAGCCGTGACAGTTGTTGCATTTTTCTGTGGCGACCACTTGGCGGCGTGCAACCACAGGAGAGCCGTCCACCGAGAAGTTGAAAACCTTGTTGATGGCGCCGTACTCGGTATCCACTTCTTTTCTGGTACCCGGCTGCAGTACGAAGGCGCGGCGTCCTTCAATGCCCATCGTGTAAGTGCCGGTGGCATCGGCCGGAATCTTGGCCGTGAAGGTATAGGTGCAGACGCCGTCGTTCGAGCACTGGGCGCGACGCGAGGGGTCTTCGGAGATATATCCGTTGGCCGCCGTGCCAATCTTGGTGTACCCGTAATCGACGGTCGGACCGGCCATTACCAGCGCCACCCGGTTGGGCGTCGTGGTGAACGTGCTCATCGGGATTCCGTTCCCCGCCGAATCCTTCACGGTGAACGTGACGGTGGGGGAGTTGCCCGCGGTGCCGTTTTCAACTTTGAGGATATCGACGGCGAGACCCGGCCGCGTTTCCGAGTGTTCCGGAATCACGTGGGCGCCCTTGACGGAAGCGTCGCGCTCTCCGAGCGCCGGCTGATGGCAAGTGGCGCACTGGGCGTCGCTGGTCTGCGGCAGATTCACGTGGTTCTCGCCCGTGGCGAAGTTCACATTATCGTGGCAGGAGCCGCACGCCGCGCGGTTGGGGTTGGTCATGAAACGCGTGGCCTGGGTGGCGGCGTTCGTACCCTGTTCGTGACAGGATTCGCAGCGGCGCACGTCGGCCGGGAAAGCCACGGTGGAGTAATCGGCCACGGACTGGTTATGGCCGATGATCTGGTACTGGCCGCCCGCCTGCACGCTGGGCAGGCTCGAACCCATGTGGATCTTGTGGCTCATCACGGCCATATCCACGGAGTTGCCGGTATCGGGATCCACCGTCTGCGGAGTGTGGCAGAGATTGCACAATTCCACGCTGCGGCGTGTGCCGCCATGGAACGCAAGCTCGTCGTGGCACTTGTTGCATGACGCGGTTTTGACCACGTCGTGCACCGTGGTTACGGCCGAGCCGTCGGGCACGAAGTTGAAAACATCGTCGTCATACTGAGTGCCCATATCGAACTCGGTCAGGTTGCGTGAGCTGTACACCCCGATCGAATGGGTGGCGTTCCGGTCGAAGCCGGTCGGGGCTTTGGTCCTGAACGTGTAGCTGTAATCGCCATCGGCGAGCTTGGTCCAGGTGCCACCAGAATCGGCACCGGCCTGGATGGCCGTCTGCTGGGTGATCGGGCTCGTCTGGGTGCGTGTTGTGTAGGCCGTGTACTTCGTCTGGCCCCTTTCCTGGCCCTTAGGAACGACGGCGGCAATGAAGCTCATCGAGACGTTGCCGGGCGTCGTGATCCCTTCTCGGTCCAGTGGCAGGCCTTTGGGATCGGTGACTTTCACGCGCGTTTTGATGGTTCCATCCGCGGCAATTTCGGCGGACTGGATTTTGACCGCAAGGCCTGGACGAACAAAGTTCACCAGGTTGGGGTCGGCATAATAGGCTTTATCGTGGACCGTCGGGAAGCCTTGGCGCTTCGCAGCGCTGATCAGGCTGACGGCCCCGACCACCAGCAGGAGCACCAATGCTATCCTGGCGGCAGTGGAAACCGAAGAGGGCATCCGCATTCTTTCTCTCCCCTTAACTTGGCTCTGGGCCGCACCCGTCGGGTTCGGCACCTGAAACAGAGCAGGTAGGTACAAGCATTATAAGGTCCAAAAGTATGAATCTGGGGGCCGCGCGGCTGGCCGTTTATTATCAGTGTGTTGAGAATCTCAGCACATTGTTAGAAATCATACAGTCGCGTGGTGTGGGTCAATTCGCGAGTCGGATGGGTCAAAACGCCCGCCCTAAAGCGAGAGTAGGGTGCGGAACGCGAGTACCACCTGCGGCGAAGCGGCGGCGAAACCGGGGAGGTGGTGGCCACCCGGAAGGAGAAGCAGTTCCGAGCGGCCGCGCAGCAGCGCTAACGCGGCGCGCATCTCCTCGGGACTGCCGAAGGGGTCCCGGAGACCATGGACGAAAAGGGCGGGGGCGCTGAGGCCGGGGAAGTGGGAGGTGCGGAGTTGGTTCGGCTGGCGCGGCGGATGGAGCGGATACGATAGCAGGAGTAGTCCGTCGGCGCTTTCGAGCTGCTCGGCGGCGAGCATGCTGGCCTGCCTGCCTCCGTAGGAATGGCCGCCCAGGAAGACGCGGCCTGGCACCATCGCGCGGAGTTCACCCGCAGCGCTGGCTAGTCCGGCGCGATCGCGCGACGCGTCGCCGGGTCCGGGCGGTCCCTGGGGTCGTGCCTGGCGGAACGGAAGATCGCAGCGCAGCACCGAGAAACCCGCATCGGAGAAGGCGTGGGCGGCGGCCACGAGCAGCGGCGACCGGCAATCCGAGCCGGCTCCGTGGGCGAGCACCAGCGCGTGGGGTCCGTCCGCCCGGTGCAGGAAGCCACGCACCCCGGCGGAATGAAACTCAGCCGCATTCATCACTCCAACAGGTTACATGCGCGCGGCGAAACGTGTACAATAGTGACTTCGGGCCGTGGCGCAGCCTGGCTAGCGCGCTTGCTTGGGGTGCAAGAGGTCCCGGGTTCAAATCCCGGCGGCCCGACCAGCCATAAACCTTGGCTCCACGGGCTCTAGGCTCTACGCCATTAATGGGGGCACCCCCACCACTGAAGCAAATTCAAGAACACATCACTATAACCCTCAACCTGTAGTTCTGGAAATTGCGGAAGCCGTATGCCTGGCGTTGCAGGAGTTCCATTTTGGTGT
>DATMYF010000068.1:0-58216 GCA_035561075.1 Bryobacteraceae bacterium | reverse complement strand
GGGTTGTTCGGGTCAAGGTCACCGCGGTTTACCCCGGTTCGGATCGTCTTGCCGGTCAGGTTAGCTTTCTGAATCTGGGTGCCGATGTTGGTGTTGTTGGTCGTACTCCCCAGTTGGAGCAGGTTGCCGGTAACGTACTTCTCGATGCCCGAAACCGACCACCCGCCGATCAGGGTGTCTATCAACCTTCCGCTGCTGCCCAGGAACCGCTTGCCTTTGCCGAACGGCAGGTCATAATTGGCCATGAATACGGCCACATGCGTCTGGTCGAACGGCAGGTAAGACTTCGCATCCGGTATATTATACGAATCCTGGGCATAGCCGGTTTGGCCGAAGATCTGCCGGTAGTGCATCCGGCCCAGGGACTTAGCGAAGGTGTAGTGTCCCATGAACGTGAGCGAGCCGAAGCGGCGCTCCACCTTGGTCTGCAGCGAGTCGTTCCAACTCCTGCCGACGCCGGCATTGATCGAAGAGACGCTGGTGTATTGCGGGAAGGGCTTCAAAGCCTGACCAAGCGTCGCAGCGGTGCCCCACTGTGTGGCGAAGCCCGCGTACGGCTCCTTGTAACCGAGGGCTGCAACCGCTGGATCGTTGATGTTCTTGTTGAGCAGCGGACCGAGCGCGAGATATCTCGTCGGAAGCTGGTTCATGCTAACAGTGGAGTTCAGCTTGTGGGAACGATTGCCCACGTAGCCGGCTTCGAGGAGCCAACCCTTGAGTTCGTGTTGCAAAGTGGCGCTCCAAGTGTAGACGCGCGGGGCTTGGCCGAATGTGTCGGACATGTAGGTCGCGCTGGTTTTGTTGGCATAGGTAGGATCGATCACCGGCGGTGGCACGTAGCCGGCGCCGAACTGGAAGCCGCCGTCCCACTGGAGCACTGCATCTGTCGGCTGGCCCCCGGGGATCGAATAGGTGTAGTTGAAGCCCGTCGTACAGCCGCAACCGCCGTTGCCGAGCGCCTGGTAGTAAATCCCCCAGCCGCCGCGGAAAGTGGTCTTGTTGCTGATCCGATATGCGAAGCCCAGACGCGGGCCGATGTTGCTCCAGTCCATCGGAGTCAGGTACTTCTTGTTCTGGCGACCGGCGCCATAACCCGCAAAGATGAGAGCGCCCGGCAGGCCGCCCGCTTTGGCGTTCGGCATGGTTGGATCAAGAGTGGAGAAGTTGCCGCTGTTCTCGTGCCAGGGAAGCGGCACTTCATAGCGGAAGCCAAGGTTCAGGGTGAGCCGGTCGGTAACGCGCCAGTTGTCCTGGAAATAGCCGGCATGATAGCCGTAGCGATTGTTCACCATCGTCACGGGGAGAGCCAGTTGGTTGGCGCCCCCGACGGCGCCCAGCAGGTAGCTCGCGAAGGCATTGCCACCGGTCGGGGTCGCGGTGGCCGGATTAGCGGTCTGGTTAGAGCTGAACGCGTAAGTGCCGTTCGTATTTGCCAAGTCGTTGTTGTTGGTCTGGAGGCGCCGCGCGTCCCAACCGATCTTAATTTCGTGCTTGCCCCGCATCCAGCTCAGCCCTTGGCCGACCTGGTAAGTGAAGTTCCACTGGCCGCCGTGGTTGACCTTAGTCTGGGTGGGACCCCAGCCGGTGTAGCTCTGCAACCCGCCAAAGGTAATGGTGGGAGTTACGTCGGAATCGCCGCTTAGCGGAAGCCCGGCTTTCGAACCAGCTCCCGCCTGCATCGGGGTTTCCCACAACTGCCGGGTTGAGGAGTACGAGAACATGCTGTGGAGCAGCAGAGTGGGTTTGATCACCCAGTCGTGGCTCCAGCGGTACTGCTGCGGTCTCTGAATGTTGTCGATACCTGTTCCGAGGACGCCCGGCAGCGTTTGAATGTTCTGTTCCGTGCTGTCGAAATGCGACATGTAGAACGCCACGCGGTTGTTCGGATTAAAGGAATGGTCGAACTTGAGCGTCCAGATAACATTGTTGTACTTCTGCCAGTTCGTGTGCGTGTAGTTGTTCGAGATTCCCGGGCCGGTCGGATCCGGAAGTTGCGACAGGAAGTTGCTCGAGACCTTGCTCCAGCGAGCTTTCGGCACAATGTTCCCGGCGAACGGGGTACGGGAGATCACGCCGTTCACGGTAGTCGTGGTAGCGGGGTCGTAGATTGTCTGCGTCAGGTCGCTGAAATTGCCCTGTTTCTGGAGCAGAGTCGGAAGACTCGCGTTCACAAAGCTGTACGTTACCGGCCGCAGGTCTTTGGACCAGGTGGCGAAAAAGAACGTCTTATTCCGGCCGTCATAGACCTTGGGTATATAGACAGGGCCGCCGACGGAGCCGCCGCCCTCGTTGAAACGATCCTTGGCGCGAGAGCCCGGAGTTTTGTTAAGAACGGCATTGCTGGTCCAGCCCGCGGAGTTGAAGATGTCGCGGCGTATGCTATAGAAAGCCGCACCGTGAATGTCGTTCCCACCGGACTTGGTGTTGTACATTTCCACGCCGCCGCCGAAACGGCCCAATTCCGCCGTGTAGCTCGCGGTCACCAGTTTGAACTCGCTGAAAGCTTCGAAGCCGACATTATTCATGGCCATGCCGCCGGATTCGGGGCTGACCAGGCTGCCGCCGTCGATCGTGATTTCCTTCGCACGGCCGCCGGAGCCGCCGATGCTGACCTCGCCGAGGCCGCCGCCAGCGTTGACGCCGGGCATGTAGGTAACGAAGTTACCCGCATTTCGGATACCGCCGGTGAAAATCGGCAGCTTGTTCATGAACGTAGGCGCCATGTTGGCACCGCGCTCGGACGTCGTCATTTCCAGCAAAGGCGCTTCGGCCTTTACTTCCACGCTCTGTTGAATGTCGCCGACCTCGAGCCGGAGATCTACCGTGAGTCGAGAACCGAGTCGGACATCAATGTTGGAGCGGACCAGCTTCTTAAAACCAGGCTGCTCCACGGTAATGGTATAGGGCCCCACCGGCAGAGACGGGAATACGTAGATTCCCGCCTGGGTTGATGTGGTGTTGGAGACAACA
This sequence comes from Bryobacteraceae bacterium, assembly GCA_035561075.1. GTDB lineage: Bacteria > Acidobacteriota > Terriglobia > Bryobacterales > Bryobacteraceae > JAMCRM01. Next base: position 55,246 of record DATMYF010000068.1, on the reverse strand, counting down.
CCTGTCTCGACGTGTAGGGCCTGAATCTTCGCTCCGGGTATCACGGCGCCATTGGGGTCGGTGAGGGTACCGGAGATCGATCCGGAACTGGATTGTGCCATCGCCATGGTGACGGCGAAGCAAACCAGAATCAGGATCGCAAGCGATCTCGTTGCAACTGTTTGCATGCAACTTCCTTTCAATAGATAAAGTCTTGGCCTGGTCTGCCGAAGAGAGCCGGATGGCGTGGACACACACCCGCCGAACCAGAGCTTGTCCCTCTATGTGAACTTTGCACCTGGCGGGCTCAATCCGTTACACTCAGGCCCGAAACAACGGAATCGCCTAACCTCGGGACGATTTTGTTGAAAGTGTACGCCATTTCACGTTCCTGGTCAATGGAGAACGTGTCGAATATGATGGACACGCTGCTGCCGCACCGGCGTGCTGCAAGAATTGCACCACGGCGGCGTGGGATGCAGTCTCTGGGTGATCTCAGCGCGTTCGAAAGCGTTTCCAGGCGCGCAGCGAGCGGGCGAGGTTCTCCTGCAAGTCACCTTTCACCAGATAGCTCTGTAGCGCCACCGGACCCCGATAGCCGGCCCTGCCGAGTTCCCGGATGAACGGAGCGACTTCGTAATCGCCGTCGTCGAGCGTGGTGATCACCGGCGCACCGCTTTCAAACCTGATGCCGTTGATGCTGAGCATCAGCAGACGCGGGAGCGACTGCCGGATCAGGGGTGCGAGATCGAGATAGCCCTCCCCGCAGCGGTTCAGATGGAACAAGACCGTGTGAAACAGGTTCAGGGCGACGCCAACATTCGCGCGGCCGGTTTTGCGGGCAATCCGCAGCGCATCCGGCGTGGTTTCCACATAGAAGCCCCAGTGCGGATAGAGGCACACCCGAAGCCCGCTTTCTGCCGCGAGATCGGCCACCTCGCGGACATTGGCGATGGCGCGCTCCTCGGCGCCCGGACCGTTGCCCTGGACGGTCAGCATGAGCATGGTTTCGCGCCCGGCGAGCTGCCGGATGGCCTCGGGAATGTCGGGGTCGATCGCGGGCGCGCGCCCGTCTACATAGCAATGGACGTAGATGCTGAGCAGGCGCAGCTTTTGCGCATCGAGCGCCTGGAGCAACTCGGGGATCCGGGCGGTGCCGCTGTATATCCCCATGCCGGCGTACCCGGCGCGCTTGAGCAGGGCCGCCTGTTCCTCGAAGGGCAGTTTCTGGTCGCGGCCGGTCCCGTTGTCGAAGGCGAAGAAATCGCCTGACAGCCCTTGTGCAAGGCAGGAGGCGGCGAGCAGGCTAACCGCGACCAGGCGCGTGAATGGGTTTGGTGATGTAGTCATTGGCGGTCTTGTCGTTCGTGAAGACCTCCTTCGCGGGATCCCATTCGAGGCGCCGGCCGGTGTGGATGGCGATATGGCCGAGGTGGCAGAGCGATGTCGTGCGGTGGCCCACTTCGGCATCGGCCATGGTCTCGCCGCGCGAGCGAACCGCGTCGATGAAGTCCTGTTTGTCGGTCTTGCGGACCAGGCGGACCCAGTTTGAGCCGGAGGGCGGTTCCAGGATCGACGGCTTGCTGGCCTCGATTTTGCCCTTGTCGTCCGCGTAGATCCAGCCTTCGGAACCTTCGAAACGGATGGAGGGCTGGTCGATCCGGTAGATCAGGCGGACGCCGCTGGCGTAGCGGTACTGAATTTCGAAATCCAGCAGCACGTTCCAGAAACTGTCCGTGCCGGGGTAGGTGCCTCGGCCTTCGACCTCGACCGGACCGGTACGGTCCGTGCCGTTGCCGGACTGAGCGAGATCGTTGAGGTGCGTGCCCCAGTTCGTCACCATGCCGTCGCAATAGTAGAGGTGGCGCATCCAGCCGGGACGGTCATAGGACTGCGGCTTGTGGACGCGAATCTCGGTGTAGGGGGCGCGCGGTGCGGGACCTTGCCAGCGCTCGTAGTCGAGGTCGGCCGGGACCGGCATGTCGGGAGGCATGGGGCAGCCGATGTCGCCCTTCGGCACGCCGGTGCGGATAGTCGTGAGGCGGCCGATGCGGCCGTTCAGAACCGCCTCGCGGGCTTGGTGGTAGTGGGGCTTGGTGCGGTACTCGCTATCGGTGCGGAAGACGCGCTTTTTCTTTTTCACGAGGTCGGCCAGGGTGCGGCCCTCGGCGATGGAGCGGGTGAGTGGCTTCTCACAAGAGACGTCCTTGCCGGCGTTGACGGCCGCGATGGACATCGGGACGTGCCAGTGATCGGGGGTGGAGATCATCACGGCGTCAATCGACTTGTCCGCAAGTAGCTCGCGGAAATCGCGATAAGTCTTGGCGGCCGGGACCTTCTTATGGGCCTGCTCGAGCCGCCACGAATCCACATCGCAAAATGCGGCCACCTGGACTTCGGGCATTTCGAGGAACTGCTTGAGGTTAACGATGACGGCCTGGCGGCCGACCCCGATCATCCCGACGTTGACGCGGTTGGACGGCGCGTTGCGGCCGAAAACGGAAGCGGGCACGAACAGGGGCGCGGCACCGGCCAGCAGCCCACGCCGTGAAAACTTGTGTTCAGTCACCGGTGATGCTCCTTAGCCAACGTGCAGTATATAACACGCGCACCCTGGAAGACCGCCGTCCTCGCGCTTTAGTTGCGACTGAAGCATAATAGTTGGCTGATGCAGATCTTCCTGGCCTTCCTTCTGGCCGCCACGTTCCAGAGCGGCGAGCCAATGCCCGTGGGGACAGCGGACAGGCTCGGGCCGCTCTCGCCCGGCCTCTCGGGATATCCGGTGGGCGTGGTGTCGGTCTATGGATCCGCGCAGCCTGACCTCTTTGCCGTCGGTGGAGGCGCCAGTGTCACGGCCTTCCCGTACGGTCTCTTCCTTTATCGCTGGAAGGGTACGGCTAATGACGGGCGGCCCGTCTTCGGCAATAGAATCCAGGTGCGGCAGCCATCATCGGAGAAGACGCTTCAGTGCACGATCCCGCGCTTCCGTTTTCCCGTGATGCTGTGCCACAAGGGCCAGCCGATTCTGCTGGGACAGCTTTCCGGTTGGGAGTGAGCCGCCACTATGCCTTCGGACCTGTCCGCGAAGAACAGAGGCGCACGAAAGTATCACAGCGCCACGCCGTCATCCATACGCGCGGTGAACCGGGCCATCCTTCTCAACCTGATCCGGTTGCAGGCGCCGATCTCGCGCGCGGGCTTGTCCGAGAGGACAGGCATTTTCCGAAGCAACGTTTCCGAGATCGTGGATGAGTTGATCGAGAGTGGACTGGTTCGTGAAAAACGAGCCGTCCCCGTCGGCCGCGGACGCGTGCCTTTCCATCTTTATTTAAATGATGCGGGTTTTCGTGTGCTCGGTATCAGCATACGGCCGGATAAGACTCATGCGGCCTACGCAGGGCTCGGCGGTGAGATTCAGAACTCGCTTTCCTTCGCCACCCCTAAGACGCCGCGCGGCTTGATGAACGAGTTGCGGCTCGCGATCCGGGAGATGCGGAGCTGGATTCCGGACGCCTCCGGCCATCTCTTTGAGCAGATTTGCGTCAGCATTCCCGGGCTCGCCGATGCGGCGAGAGGGCGGGTGTTATGGGTTCCCGCGCTGCCCGAGTATTCGGATTTCGCGCTCGGCGAAGAACTGGAAAAACTGGCGGGCGCCCCCGTCAGCGTGGACAACGACAACAATCTTGCGGCGCTCGCCGAGATGTGGCTTGAGGACAAAAGCGAAATGCGGCTGGACAACTTCGTCTTCCTGGAGATCGGCGATGTCGGCGTCGGCGCGGGTCTCATCCTCAATCACGAGATCTATCGCGGGCATGATTCGACCTTTGCCGCCGAGTTCGGCCACATGGTAGTGGACCCGTCCGGACCTCGGTGTGAATGCGGCCGGCGCGGCTGCTGGGAACTCTTTGTGTCGAACCGCGCGACGTGGGCGCGCTGCACAAACCTGGAGTTTGACGCCGCCCGGTTTGAGGAACTGATCCAGTCCGGTCTATCGGGCGATCGCCGCGTGGCCAAGGCGTTCCGTGAAACGGCAGATCGCCTATCGCTCGGAATTTCGAACATCGTTCTGGCCTTGAATCCGGAGGTCGTCGTTGTTATGGGCAGGATTACGAAGCTGTGGCATATCATCCGGCCGGTCGTCGAGGGCGTGCGGATGCGTAGCGGAATCAAGGTGTGTGTCCGTCCCGCTCGGCTGCAGACAGAGAATGCCTTCCTTCAGGGTGCTGTCAGTTATGCCGTCAGCAAGGCATTCGCCCAACCGAACCTGGGCTGGTAGCGAGACTATCTATTGACTGCGCGAGCCGAACTTGTGTACGTTTAGTATTGACAAAGTACTTAAGGTGGACCAGTGGACACAACACTACGGGCCCCGGGTTATCGCTTTGCTCTTTTTGACTTCGACGGCACGCTCTCTTTGATCCGAGCCGGGTGGGTTAAAGTGATGGTGCCGATGGCCGTCGAGTTTCTATCGCAGACAGCGACGGCGGAATCGGAGGCCGAACTGACCGCTGTTGCCGACGACTTCGTGGCACGGCTCACGGGCAAGCAGACGATCTATCAGATGTTGGAACTGGCGCGCCAGATCGAACTGCGAGGCGGCCGGCCGAAGGAGCCGTTGTGGTACAAGCGCGAGTACCTCCACCGGTTGCAGGCACGGATCGCGCATCGTATCACCGCACTCGAAACAGGCACTGCAACCCCGGAGAACTACCTTGTGCCCGGTTCGCGCGCCCTGCTTGACCGGCTCCGGGCGCGGGGATTGAAAATGTACCTGGCAAGCGGAACGGACGATCCGCTGGTACGCCGCGAGGCCGAGCTTCTCGGGCTTACGCAGTATTTCGATGGCGGCATCTTCGGCGCGCTGGACGATTATAAGAGCTTTTCGAAGCGCATCCTGATCGAGCGCATCCTTTCAACCACCGGCATCGGGGGTACGTCGCTTTTGGGCTTCGGGGATGGATATGTGGAAATCCGGAACGTCAAGCAGGTTGGCGGTTTCGCGGTAGGGTTGGCGACGGACGAGCCCGAGTGCCTGCGGGTCGATGAATGGAAGCGCAAGCGCCTCGAAGGCGTGGGGGCGGACATGATCATTCCGAACTATCTCCCGGTTGCCGGGTTGGAGGACGCACTCTTTGGCTCTGACCAGTAAGTACGAGGTATTCGACCGCTCGCGGCTGCTCATCAAGCCGCTCTCGGAACGCGCCAATCTGCTGAATTGCGACTCGTGGCTGCGCCTCGACGAGCCCGCGCCGCCGTTCTCACACCCAGGCCTGCGGGAACTTGCGTCGCGCATCACGCGAGCTAGGTCGAACAACCGCGCCCGCATCCTGCTGATGGGCGCGCATGTGATCCGCGCGGGAGTGAGCAGGCATCTCATCGACCTGATCGAACGAGGCCTGATCGACCACGTGGCACTCAACGGGGCCGGGGCCATCCACGATTACGAACTGGCCCGCATCGGCTGCACTACCGAGAGCGTCCCCCGGTACATCCGGACCGGAGAGTTCGGGCTCTGGAGAGAAACGGGCGAGCTCAATGATTGGATCCGGGAGGCTCACGAGAACGGGCTCGGTCTCGGGGAGAACGTCGGGCGCCGCATCGGGCAAAGCGACTATCCGCACCGTGACTTGAGCATCTTTGCCGCGGCCTACCGGTGCGGCGTGCCGGCAACCGTGCACGTCGGTATCGGCTACGACATTCTTCACGAACACCCGAACTGCGACGGCGCCGCGCTGGGCGGTGCAAGCTACCGCGACTTTCTGGTTTTCGCGCGCTCGGTCGAGCGGCTGGAAGGCGGGGTGCTGCTTAGCATCGGATCGGCGGTCATGGGGCCGGAGGTATACTTGAAGGCCCTGGCGATGGCCCGCAACGTGGCCCGCCAGGAGGGGAGGGGGATCACGGATCTCGCTACCGCGGTGTTCGACCTGGTGCCCATCGCGGGCGACTATCGGCGCGAGTTGCCGAAGACCGATGCGGGGTACTACTTTCGTCCTCAGAAAACCATTCTGGTGCGAACCGTTGCCGACGGCGGAGCGAGTTTCTATTTCTGCGGAGATCATCGCGCCACCGTTCCGGCGTTGTGGCGCGAGTTGGTGAGGCCCGATGACGCCTAGCGAGATCCTTGAACGAATCCGGAGCTTGTCCGTCCTGGTGGTGGGGGATGTGTGCCTCGACCGCTGGTGCACTTACGATCCGCAGACGTCCGAGCCGTCGCGTGAAACCGGGTTGCCGCGCACGGGCGTGGTCCGGACCGAGGTCACCGCAGGCGCAGCCGGCACCGTGGCGAACAACCTGGTGGCCCTCGGGTCGCACAAGGTGGCGGTGATAGGGGTAGCCGGGGATGACGGCCACGGCTACGAACTGCGCCGGGAACTGCAGATGAGGGGCATCGAATCCGGGCTGCTCGTGACCGTCGCCAACCGCCAGACCTTCACATACACCAAACTGATCAACGGCCGGATTGGCGAGGAGGATCTTCCACGGATCGACTTCATCAGCACACAACCGCTGGAGGCCGAGGCGGAGGATGTGATCGCATCGAGCATCGCCGCACAGGTTCCGAATTATGATGTGGTGATCGTCTCGGACCAGGCCGAAACCGACCAGGGCGGTGTGGTCACTCCCAAGGTGCGAGGGGCCGTCGCGGAGATGGCCGCCGCTTATCCGAACAAGGTCTTCTGGGTAGACTCGCGGCGCCGCATCCAGCACTTTCGGGGCATGGTTCTGAAGCCGAACGCGGCGGAGGCGGACGCCGCCTGCGAGGAGCTATTCGGCCGGCGGGACTACCCGGCGCTCAGGCGCCACACCGATGCGCGGCCGCTGCTGGTGACACATGGCGGCGACGGCGTGCTGCTGGTCGAAGAGCACGGTGAGGAATGGATCGGCACCCGGAAAGTTGAAAAGCCGGTGGACATCTGCGGGGCGGGGGACAGTTTCTCTGCGGGTGGAGCCTTGGCGCTGGCCGCATGCGGGTCGATCCGGACGGCCATCTCGTTCGGCAACCTCGTGGCATCTGTCACGATTATGAAAAAGGGCACCGGGACCGCCAGTCCCCAAGAGGTACTGGCAGCCGCCGGCCTGACTGTCGCCTAAGATTCGGCTGGAGGCAGCGCTTCGATTCGGATACCGCGATATGCCACGACCGAGTGGTGATGTTGGAACGCAATGGCGGTCCGGCGAAGCACCAGGCGTTCCAGCATGCGGGCTGAGTTCATACGCTTAGCCGCGAGCGCCGCCTTCAATTCCGGCGAGTGAAGTGTGTACGCAAGCACCTGCTTGCCATTGACCCAGTGATCGACCTGTTCCCCACGGACGCGCAGCCGGCCAGTATTCCATTGTCCTGCCGGGAGGGCGGCACGCTCGGTTGGCGGCAGGTAATTGTACAGGGCGCCCGAAGCGTGCGTCGGATTGTCGGCTCCGGCAGGTGAGGCGTCATCCACCAGTTGGAACTCAAAACCCAGCGACGTTTCGTGGATAAACTCGCCCTGCTCGTCCCGAAGATGGTCCGTGGCGCTCGCCTGGATCAGATACTTGATCCCGGAATTGCCGCCGGGAGCCACTTTCCACTCAAACTCCAGATCGAAGTTGTCGTATTCCCTGGCCGTCCAGAGATCGCATTGGCGCCTCGCATCGCCTATCGCCTCGATCGCGCCATCGCGGATCCGCCAACTGACGGCGGGACTGGTGAGGCCCGTGGGAGTCCTGAAGTTGCGGAATCCCACGCCGTCGAACAGGGGAACTGCCGGCGCAGCCGGTAGTGCTCCGATAGCGAGAATCGCTTCGCGGCGAGTCATGCAGTTCATTCCAGACAGGTGCGCAGGCCTGGCTGTCAGCGAGTCTGGCGGCGGCCCTGCACCGGGGCGATGAAGACTTCCACACCGTGGCGCGCCACGGTTGCCTCGAAATCCACTCCCATCTTTCCAGCGACCTTCTGCCGCCAGGCATCCCGCAACTCGCGGCCGTCCTTAATGCCGGTCTCTTTCGCCGTTACCCGCATTTTTCGGGGAGCCTGGGAGAGATTGAACAGACCGAATGCCACCGCACCCCCCTCCAGCGGCTTCACAAGGACGAGTTCGTCCTCGTTCTGCCGCACGATGTGCGCCTGTCTGCCAAGGGCGTCCTGGTTTATGGCGATAATCTCGGTATTCGTCAGGATATTCAGGGTGAGCTCGTCCAGGTGGTTCATGTCTCCCGAATAGAACAGGGGAGCGGCCATCAGTGACCACATCGACATATAGCTGTACTGCTCGTCGGCAGTGAGCGCCACAGGCTTCGGCGGGGCGGATTGGTTGCGGGCGTCCCCCACGGTGCCGATCAGGAGGTAGTCGGGGTCGTTCCACCGGCCGGGCCCCGCAAATTCGTGAAGCTTCGCATTGCGCAATCCGATGGTGTAAAACCCGGGCAGGCGCGAATCCTTCTCCAGCCCCAGGTCGCCGGTGGTGCGCCAGGAGTGCCCGCCCACTTCGGCTCCCCATTTCCAGACATCGCCCATTCCGTACTGGCAGAGATTGAACACCACGTCGCGGTCGAGTCGCGGTAGAATTCCGCCCATCAGCTTGTAAGGGGTCTGGAATGCGACCAGGCTCTTCTCCTTGGCTATCGACCCATACGTGCACCAGTCGTACTTAAGGAAGTCGAAGCCCCACGCGGCGAAGGTGCGGGCGTCCTGCTCTTCATGTTGCCAGGAAGCCACGAACTTCGCGCACGTGGCCGGACCGGGCGAACTGTAGATCCCCGCTTTCAGGCCCTTCGAGTGAATGTAGTCCGTGAGCCCCTTCATGTCGGGGAAGCGCGCATTGGTCAGGATCTCGCCGTTCGGGCCGCGCGGCTCTCCGCCGATCTCGGGATCGGTGGACCCGGCCTTTCTCGACCAGCAGTCATCGATGTTGACATACTGATAGCCCGCATCGGCCATGCCGGAAGCGATCATGGCGTCGGCGCCCTGCCGCATCAGCTTGTCGGTGATGCGGGTGTAGTGCGTGTACCAGTCGTTCCAACCCATTGGCGGGGTGAGGGCCAGGGTGTCACCCACCACGATCCGCAATAGCCTGCCGTCCTTACCGGCGCCGTTGGAAGCCCCCAGTTGCACCCGGTACTCGCCTTTCCGCGCGGGTACTTTGCCGGAGAGGATTCCCGTAGCTCCATCCAGCGAGATACCTTGCGGCAGCCCTTTCGCAGTGAAGCGCACCGGGCGCTCCCCGGTGCATGGGATCCGGTACAGGAACGGCTTGCCCGGACGGACGCCATAGACCGAGGGACCGTTAATGCGAGGTGCCTTGCCGGGCGGGGGCGTGCGAAGTTCCGCCTGCTGGGCGAACGCGGGCAGGAGGCAGAGCAGGAATGGGATGATCGAGAGGCGCATAGTATTGGGTGAACCGCAAGGATACCAGCCGGTGCCGATTGATCGCAATTTGGCCTGTGTGGGCCCTAGTGACGGACCCAGTCGATCTTGCCGGTGTCCAAATGGTATACCGCGCCGACGATCCGCAATTTGTGCTCGCGGACGAGTTTTCCGAGCGTCGGCTCCGAGGTGCGTAGCCGGTCGACGATCATATCGACATTGGCGTACACCGCGTTGGCCTTGACGTCGCCGGACATGCTCCTGGCCTTGTCGACAGCGGGTTTGAGCGCATCCACCAGGCCTTGCACGTGATCGTGAATCTCGCCGCCTTCCACCGCCGCAGCTACGGCGCCGCAGCCGGTGTGGCCCAGCACGACGATGACTGGCACGTGCAGGTGCTCAGCCGAGTATTCGAGACTCCCGAGTACCGCGTTATCAGCCGTGTTTCCGGCGACGCGGGTGACAAAAAGATCGCCCAGCCCTTCATCGAAGATGATCTCGGGCGGCACCCGGGAGTCGGCGCAGCTCAGCACGGCGGCGAGTGGATGCTGGCCCGCCACAACCTTCCGGCGCTGCCCCGTGGTCTGGTGCGGGTGGCGCAAATGTCCGGAGGCATATCGCTGGTTGCCGGCTACCAGCATTTTGAGCGATTCATCGGCGGAAATCTCCGCGGCGGCACCGGCGGCGACCGGCGCCGGCCCGAAAAAAGATACGACTATAGCGGTTGCGAGAAGGACGCTACGCAACATGGATTCCCCTCAGGGCGAGAGTAACAGATCTCATGGCACCGAAGGCGGCGGCACCCGTCGTTTCGTTGCCTGCTCGAAGGCATAGGCCAATTCGATCAATCTCGGCTCGCTGCACGCTGTACCCGTGAAGCTGACGCCGAACGGGGCCGCTTTGGCTTCGAACCCCACCGGGAATGGCGGCGTGGGATCGTTCGGCACCATGCCGAATGGAACCATCACGGTGGGGTAGCCGGGGGTGGCCGCCACGGAGTAGCCTGCGGCGGCGGGAAGGAGCAGGGCGTCCAGCCGGTGCTGCTTCATGACGGCATCGATGCCGTTTGCTGCCGCGAGCGCGATGCCCCTGGCGCGGTCGGCCTCGTATCGCGCGCGGTCGCTCTCCACGTCCATCTCATCCGATATATCCAGTTGCGCCTGACCATACTTGATCGCACCGGCGCGCTGGTGCGCGAGGTTGAACTCGCGCAATGCGGTAAGGGATTTCACGGGCGCGGCGGAGCCCAAGGTCGCCAGCCAGCGGTTGAAATCGCGCTTCATTCCATACTTGAAGACGGTGGAGCATTCCTGGTCCCTCCCCTTGGCGCCGCTCGCGCCCGCACAGATGTCCCACGCCAGCAGGCTGTCCCGCTTGTCCGCTGCGACCACGCTGGGGAGATCCGCGGGATCGACAATGACGGCCCCCATCTCCTTCAGGATCCCTATGGCCTCCTGCATGACTGTTTTTTGATCGGCATTCAGACCACCGCGAGGCTTGTCCGCGCCCGGTGGAGTATGGGGCTCAAAGTAGAACGCTCGGGGGATGCCGATGCGGGCGCCCTTGAGCGCTCCGGGCCGCAGGTATTTCGAGTAGTCGCGGCCGGCGGGAGGAGCGCACCTGGTGGTTGCCGGGTCGTTGGGATCCGGGGCCGCGCCTTCCATGGCCCCCAGCAGAATGGCAGCGTCAGCCACGGTTTTCGCCATCGGACCGGCAGTATCCTGGTCGGCGGTGATCGGGATGATGCCGTAGCGGCTGATGCGGCCCACCGTGGGCTTGATGGCTGCCAGCATATTCTGGTTCGCCGGGCTGAGGATCGAGCCCGAGGTTTCGGTCCCCACATTGGCCGCCCAGAAATTAGCCGCTGTGCCGATCCCCGAACTCGATCCGCCCGTCGCCAGGGCCGGACGACCGTCGGCGGTGGCCGCGCGAGGATCGCGCCGGGAGTCGTAGGGGTTCATACCGTAGCCCGTGAGCGCGTTGTAGTTGCCGGGCATGCCGCTCGCCACCCAGTTCGCTAGCTCCGTCATCCCGGTCTTCGCGATGATGATGGCTCCTGCCTCCCGCAGATTCCTGGTGAGGGTAGCCTCGTATGGCGGGATAAAGCCCTCGAACGCCAACGTCCCACCGGTGGTGGGCATATTGGTGGTGTGGATGTTGTCCTTCAGGGCGATGGGAATCCCGTGCAGCGGACCCCGCACCTTGCCCGCGGCGCGTTCGCGATCGAGCGCCTCCGCCTCCTCCAAGGCGCGCGGGTTCACCGTGATGGCGGCGTTCAGCTTGTCCTCATAGCGCGCGATGCGAAGAAAATACTCGGTGACCAGTTCCCGGGATGTGAGGCGGCCCTGCTCCATGGCGGTGCGCATCGCCGGGATCCCGGCCTCCACCACGGTAAACAGCGACCGGGCCGGACAGTCGCGGCTGGCGGCCATGGGTGCCTGTGCGAAGCACATCCCGGTGCACGTGGTGAGCAGGAGAAGAGCCCAGTGTGCTTGTCCCATTCCTCAAGACTGTCGCACAGGAGCCGGTCCGCGGCAAGCGCGCCCCATCCGGGCCGGACCAGTCGCCGGAAATGACGGTCCGATTGTGATAGGTTCGAGCGGTAGTGTGTAAATAAGGGCTATGCAAATCAAATTGAGAATCATCGCCGTGTTCGCCGTTCTGGCTTCTCAGGCGGCCGCCGGCCCTGGCCAGGGCCTTCCGGGAACCGCTCCGCTTGAGGAAGAGGGTGACCTTGCAGCCAAGATGGTAGCGGGTATCGACCGCTACCTGTTGCGGGAAACCGAACGGTCGAGGGCCAGCCGGCAGTCACGGTGGCAGCCGGACTACTCGAGCGCCGATGCTTACGTGCGGTCCGTCGCCGGAAATCGCGAGCGCTTCCGCAAGATCACCGGCGCAGTGGATCCGCGGGTACGCTTCGAAGCGCCTTCTCTGGATGCCGCGGTGGGGCGTCCTGCGCTGCTTGCGGAGTCCGCGGCATATCGCGTCTTCGCGGTGCGCTGGCCCGTCCTCAAAGGTGTGGATGCCGAGGGCCTGCTTCTTGAGCCGAAGGCGGCTCCGCGCGCCAAGGTTGTCGCACTCCCGGACGCTGATTGGACCCCCGAATCGATCGCCGGGGTGGACGGCGCCTCCCGTGTGTCTCCGTTCGCCAAACGGCTGGCCGAGAGCGGCTGCCTCGTACTGATTCCCGTCCTGGTGGACCGGCGGGACACGTGGTCGGGTGACGAGCGGTACTCCTTCACGAATCAGACGCACCGCGAGTTTCTTTACCGCATGTCCTACCAGATGGGGCGGCACGTGATCGGCTATGAGATCCAGAAGGTGCTGGCCGCGGTGGACTGGTTCTCTACAGCGTCCCCCAGTCTGCCGATCGGAGTGTTCGGATACGGTGAAGGCGGCCTCGTGGCACTCTACTCCGCGGCGGTGGACCCGCGCATCGGCTCCGCGGCGGTGAGCGGATACTTCACCGCACGCGAGGGCGTCTGGCAGGAGCCGCTCTACCGCAACGTCTGGGGTCTGCTCTCGGAATTCGGCGACGCGGGGATCGCCAGGCTGATCGCGCCCAGGCACTTGATCGTAGAGGCCGCAAAGTCGCCGGAGATCGACGGTCCGCCTGCCGTGGCTCCACGGCGCAAACAGACGGCGGCCCCCGGACGGCTGTCCACGCCCGCATTGGCAGACGTTCGTGCCGAAATCGAACGGGCGCGAGAGCCGTTCACAAAGTTGGGGGCGCCGGACCGCCTCGTCCTCATCGAAAGCGGCGGCGGCACAGGTGCGCCGGGCTCCGAGCAGGCTTTAGCCGCGTTCGCCCGTTCGCTCGGTCTCAGCATGAAGACGGCGGGAGCCGCGCCGGCCGTGACTGGCCGGGTGGACCCGGCAGCGCGCATGCATCGCCAGTTCAGCCAGTTGGTGGACTTCACCCAGGAACTCGTCGCGCGGTCGCCGGGCGAGCGGCAGCGGTTCTGGTCCAAAGCCAACTCGGCATCCATTGAGTCATGGCAAAGCAGCACGGAATGGTACCGGCGGTATCTGTGGGACGAGATTATCGGCAGGCTCCCAGACGCTTCCGAACCCCTGGCTGTCAAGACACGCCTTGCTTATGACAAGCCCGCGTGGAAGGGTTACGATGTCGTGATCCCGGTCTGGCAGGATGTGTTCGCCTATGGCGTGCTGATGCTGCCGCGGGATCTGAAAGCGGGGGAGCGCCGTCCAGTGGTGGTGTGCCAGCATGGCCTCGAAGGCACTCCGCAGAGCACCATCGATCCGGTGGCGAAGCCGGACGGATCGCTCCGGCGGCCGTGGCCCGTAGAACTCGCTGAGCGGGGCTTCATCGTATACGTGCCGCAGAACCCGTATATCGGGGGAGAAAAGTTCAGGACCGTGGTCCGCAAAGCCAACCCGCTCCACCTGACGCTGTTCTCGTTCATCCTCGGGCAGCATGAACGGACGCTCGATTGGCTGGCCTCGCTGCCGTACGTCGATCCGGAGCGAATCGGCTTCTACGGTATCTCTTATGGCGGAAAAACGGCCGTACGGGTGCCTCCGCTGCTCGACCGCTATGCCTTGTCCATCTGCTCGGGGGACTTCAACGAGTGGATCCGGAAGACGGCTGGCCTGGACCTTGCGTCCAGCTATATGTACACCCAGGAATACGAGATCTACGAGTTCAATCTGGGCGACACGTTCAACCATGGCGAGATGGCGAATCTGATGGCCCCGCGTCCGTTCATGGTGGAGCGCGGGCATCACGACGGCGTTTCTATCGACGAATGGGTCGCCTACGAATATGCCAAGGTGCGGCGCTTCTACACCATGCTCGGCCTCTCCGGCCGCACGGAGATCGAGTTTTTCAACGGCCCGCACACGATCCACGGCGAGGGGACCTATGCCTTCCTGCACAAGCACCTGCGCTGGCCGGAACCACGGAAATCAGGAGGGGGAAACGGCAACTGACAGCACGCGCGCGATCCGCAGGGCAACGCCATCCTGCTGGAAAATCGAGGGCGGCCTTGAGAGCCGCCCTCCAGCCGGAGACAACCACTTGATGGTTATGAAACCGCGGCCATTGCATTCTCGAACGCACGGATGACATCGTCTTCATCCCGGGGAGTCAAGCTGGACGGGATGGGAAGTATAATGCTGCGTTCAAAGAGGCTGTCGGCCACCGGGCACGTGCCCTTCCGGTATTCCGCGATGCTGGCGGAGTTTTCTGCCAGGGACCACGGAAAGCCGCATCCATCGACGCTGGTACGCATTACCAGGCTGGGGATGTTGTAGTAGAGGTGTAATCCCCACTCCGTCATGACGACATTGGAAATTCCCTGTGGGAAGGTCACGATGCCATCCGCGCGGAGATGCATGTTGACCGTCTTGGCCGTTGCTGGATCCGCGTACGTAGTGATGAGAAAACAGCCGGTATCGCCCGCCGGATCGACGATCCGTCGCAGCGTGATCTGCGGGAAGCGCGCGAGTGCTTCGCGGATGCGGTACTTGCTGCGCCGCATCGAGCAGATAATTGTCGGCAGCTTGCGCAACTGGACGCGCAGTACGGCCGCGCGCAGTTCGTCCATGCGGCAGCCTTTGCCCCAAAGGCAGATCGCGCCACTGGAGAAATCCAGGCGCCCCTCCGAGTTGCGGGCGTAGCCCAGGTCATGGCAGGCGAAAGCGCGCCGCTGCAGGAGATCTTCGTTGGTGACGATGCAACCGCCTTCGCCCGATGTCATGTTCTTGTTCATCTGGAAGCTGAAGATCCCCATGTCCCCGAAGGTCCCTACCATCCGGCCGTCGATGGATCCTCCGGCGCACTGTGCGCAGTCTTCCAGAAGAAACAGGCCGTGATCTTTCGCCACGGCGGCAATCGCTTCGGCCTTCGCCGGAGCGCCGCTCATGTGCACCACAATGATCCCTGTGGTGCGCGGCGTGATCGCTGCGGCGACGCTGGCCGGATCGAGGCAGAAGGAGCCGTCGATATCCGCGAGCACGGGTATGGCGCCCTGGTTCACCACCGCTGCCGCCACCGATACCCAGAGGTAAGCCGGTATGATGACTTCCTGCCCGGGACCTACGCCCAGGGCACTCAGCGCCGTCTGGAGCGCGCCGGTGCCGCTACTTACCGCCAGTGCATGCCGCACTCCAACGAAGGCCGCGAACTCCTTTTCGAACTCGTCTACTTCTTTCTGGGGATCGACCCCGTAATAACGGAAGGGCGAGCGTGCCCGCAGTACCCGCGCGGCAGCCGCCACTTCCTCTTCGTCCATGTAATGGACACCCGGAAACTCCAGCGGCAGCGGCGTGTCCCGAACGCATTTGCCGTTCACGGCGTCCGCCGGAATTGCTTTGTCCTTACCAGTTCCCATCGAAGCCCGTTTCACTTTATAGATGACCTTGAATCAATTGTAGGAGTGGCCGGAAGCTTCGCCAATGCCGGTGCATGCCTGTTCTAGGACTTAAATGCTGTCGCACCCGAAATGTGGTAGCCTGATCCAACCGAGGGTAGTCAATGGCAAGTCTTGCTTGGGAAACGTCTCTGCCGGCTCGTCAGCGGCGCCTGTTCCTCGATCAATTTGAGCAGGACCTGGACTTCTTCAAACTATTCTTCCTTCTTGCCAATAAGTCGCGTGTAACGCGCCACATGGGTGTGCTGTGGGCGCGCGACGGCCCCGCCGCGGATATGGGCCTCCACAACGTCGTAGGGACCGAACAGGCCATGCAGAGTGCCTTCGCGCGATACGTCTCCTGCGATAAGGAACTCGACCCGGAGTTCTGCCACTTGGTCAACGGCTTCCGCGAGCACGAGACGGAATCGTGCGGTGTCTCGGACCGCGCCGCCGAAAAGCGTTGCCGGGAAACGGGACTCACGCAAATCTACACTTGTCATGCGGGCCTGGTGGATGTCGCGGTGCCGGTAATCGCCGATGGGCAGTACATTGCGACGCTGCTTTGCGGACAGGTATTGCGCGAACCCCCTACGCCCGAGGGATTCGAGAGTGTCCGAAAGTCTGTCGCACATCTGACCCACATCGATATGGATCGCTTACGTCCGGCGTACTTCCGGGTGCCGGTTTCGGGCGAAGAGGAAATCCGCAGCGCCGCGCAGTTGATGGAAGCCTTTGCGGGCCACATGGCCACGGCGTGGAGCCGGTTGTCCCGGTTGGTTCGGGAACGGCATCGCGTCATCCGGGAACAGGCGCTACTCCGGCATGAGTTTGCCTGGACCATGCTCGACGGCCCAGCCGCGGATCGCGCGGAGTTGCGCGATATGCTGGCGCGCCTGGAACTGAAGCATCCGCCCAACCGCATCCTGGTGCTGGAACTCGATCCGGAGGGGCATCGTGGGCAATCCGGCCGAGCCGTCTTCGACGTAACTGTAACCGGCGCTCTGCAAGCCGTGGAGGAGATCGGGGACGACTTGGAAGACGTTGTCCCGGCATACCTCCGCAAACAGGGTATCTGCATATTTATCTACGACCCGGAGGGGTCGCGATCACGGGCGCGGGAGCTTGCCGAGCGGATTCTCCGCAGACTGGAGGGCAGCCGGACGATCCGCGCACGCATTGGAATCGGTGGGCGTAGGGAAGACCTCCGAAATTTGGCGGAGTCTTACGAGGAGGCGCGCACGGCGCTGGGCCGCAATCCCTCGGCTATCGCTATGTTCGAGCCGCGCGCGGATTCCGGCGAGGATCTGTCGGCCGCGGCCGATGGGTTTTGTGAACTGTTAGGCACCCGCAGCCTCATGCCGGCGCGACAGGCGGCAGCCGCGCTCCCCGTCCTGGCATTGCAAAGTCTCGGCACCCACGACACGGACGCGCATCGCCGCTTCTTCCGTTCCACGCTCTATTCAATTTCGGCCGCCGTTCGTAGGATCGGCATGGAACCGGAGCCGGTCCGGCAATTCCTGCGGGATACCGAGGCCGCCTTGGAACATGCCGGCAGTGTGGTGGAAATCCATGACGTGTTTCGCAGCGCCACGGCGGGGCTGCTCGATCGCAGCCGCGAGTTGTACTCGGGGAGGGCGAATCGCCTGGTGGAGCGGGCCTGCCGGATTATTGAGCAGCGCATTGAAGGCGGCGAGCCGGTGGCGCACATCGCTCCCCTCGAACTTGCGGGCAAGCTGGGGATTTCGGTCAGCCACCTGAGCCGGACATTCAAGCAGGTCACCGGGGTCACCTTCGAGCGCACCGTAATGGAGCGGCGCGTCGAACTGGCGAAGCGGCTGCTTCTCGACCCCGCGCTGAATGTTTCCCAGGTCGCCGCCCGCTGCGGCTTTACGGATGCCGCGTACTTCGCGCGGGTGTTCCGGTCCGTCGCCGGTTGCACGCCGCGCGAGTACATGCGGGATCCGCTGCGCCACTCCGGGGCGGCTAACGGCGAAGCGACTGCACCATTTCCGCCAGATTCGAAACGATCGTCTTCTCCGCGCAGCCAGGCTTCAAACGAGTCACCTGAATCTCATAGCTGATCTGCTCGTAGGCGGCGTCGTCCGGCACATAGCCGCTCGAACCGTTGCAGTGCGTGATCATCATGGTCGCGGGTGCGGAGGACGCCTCTTTGGTATGCTGCCCGATGATCGAGAATACCTCGCCGGAGACTCCCGCCAGCGCCACGTTCCCGACCATCAGTAGTGAAAGGCGGATTTCGACGGGGTTCGAATCCACAAAGCTCCAGCCCGTGGTCTTCGAGGCTCCTGGAGCCGGTCTGCGGCCGGGGCAGGTAACTACGCGATTCATCCCGCCCAAGCGATGGCCCGCCGAAGGTTTGATTGTCTCGGCAACCCGAATCACCTCATTCCCCACCACTCGCCCGGTGGAGAGAACCCCGTTGAAGCGCACCGGAGACCTGTCGTAGAGGGGTGCCTGGTCGCCGGCGGCGCCGCTGGTCCATACTGCGACCGCTTGATCCTTGTAATGCTGCTCGACGTAGCGCGACGTGGCGCCCGGATGATCGGCGGTAATCGCCTGGTTCTCCTGTCCCATCGAGGTGCCGTGCATCCCGTAGTTCATAAGGATGGCGATCGGTTCGCCCTCCAGGCTGACGATCTTCACCACCCCTACGGTCTTGTCCGAGAAGCCTTCCGGGTTGAAGCCGAGCCACCAGGTACCATCTCCGGACAACGCGCGGCGATTCATATTCAGCCTGGCAGTGCCCGCGCCAAACCCCATCCGCGCGGGACGCAGGTTGGCGAGAGCCTGGCCGACAGCCCCGGCCATGGCGTCCTCCACCCTGGCCGTATACGCTCGGCGGGCTTCGTTCTTGTCCCCTTCGCGGCTGAGCGACGGGCCGCCGTGCGTGTGGGTACCGGCGATCATGAGGTATTCCGGTGCGACGCCGGACTCACGCGCTACCCGCTCCGAGAGGCGCGCGCAGAAGGCGGTTGAGAGGCCGACAAGGTCCGCCGTGACGATGGCGGCCTTATGGGAACCGTCGGCGAACGCGATGGCTCGCACATAGAGATTGTCGTGGATCGCCTTGTGCCCGTCCTCGCGGCCCGGATATCCAGCCATGGGCAGCGGCGGCGCCAGCGGCGGGGTGATGTCGATCTTCGCCGCTCCGGCGCGAAATTCATTAGCCTGGGGCGCGGCGGCAGCCGGCAGCAGGCACACGATTAAGAGGAGAATTCGTAGCATTGATACTTCGCATCATAAGTCGGATCGCCCGGAGCACGACCGGAGGCAAGAGGGAAAGTTCAGGACTTTACTGCCATTCGAGGAGCAGGACGGCGAATCGTCTCTTATCATGAGATCTATCATGGAACCCCTCAGCCGCACGGTCGTAGCGCTAGCCGGCATTGTGGCCGCAGCCGCCCTGAACGCGTTCGGCGCCGGGGTAGCCGGTTGCGGGCTAAAATACCAAGGGACCAAATAACCGCCCTGGAGGTACAACCATGAAGCGCCCACTATTCTGCGTGCTGCTCGCCACCGTGTCTGTGGCGGGAATGTCGCCTCAACAGTCATTACGGGCCGGGTACGCAAAGGTGGATATCACGCCCGCGGGGCCGGTGTGGCTCGGCGGCTATGATCTTCGGAAGACGCCGTCCGACGGGGTCTACCCTGGCGAGAAGCTGTATCTGCGCGCGCTGGTCCTTGAAAGCGCCGGGACGCGAGTGGCGTTCGTCGAGGCGGACATCATCGGGGCTCGTGATCATGAGCGTGTGCGCAACAGCATCTCTGCCGCCAGCGGCATTCCCGCGGCCAACGTGCTTTACGGCGATATCCACAACCATGCGGCGCCCTCCCCTGATCCGAAGCGCAATGCCGAGTGGACGAAGCAGTTCGACGCCGCCCTGCCCGCGGTCGTTAAGCTGGCGGTCTCGCGCTTGCAGCCCGTGCGTGTGGCCGCCGGACAGGGGCGTTCGCGCGTGGCTATGAACCGCCGTGCCCTGCGTACACACGACAAGGAAAGCATCCTCACCTTCGACGAGAACGCCAGAAGCCAGTCCTTCGGTGAGTTCAAGACGGACCGTCCCGTGCCCATACGGGAGTTCGCCGGTGACATGCGGCTGGGCGCGAATCCCGGCGGCGGCATCGACGATGCGGTGCAGTTGGTTCGCATCGACGGCGTCCATGGACCAGTCGCCGTCATGATCCATTACCCGTGTCATGGCACCAGTTTGGGCGGCCGCAATAGCAAGGTTTCGGCGGAGTGGATGGGACGCATGCAGGAGTATGTGGAGGCGCAGACCCCTGGGGTGGGCAGCATCTTTATCCAAGGTGCAGCCGGCGACATCAACCCGCGGGTGGTGGGCGGGCTTGACGGCAATCGCGACGATATCTCCGTAACCCGGGCGCTTGGCGAAGAAATCGGCCGCGAAGTGATGCGGATCTACCGCACCCTTACCCCAGATGCGGTTCCGGATACGCGCATCCGGATTGCCTCCCGGGACATCCTGTTGCCGCGCGCCTATCGCGATCTGTTTCAGGAGTTCCGGAACCCCGCCGTTACCGTGCCCACTACGGTGGTGCGTATCGGCGACCTCATGTGGGTGTCGTTCCCCGGCGAAATGTTTCATGCCATCGGGCAGTTCGTGAAAGCGGCGTGCCCGGCCCCGTATGCCCACCTGATGGGCTACACCAACGGCGGCATCGGTTACATGCCGGAACAGAAAGCCTTCGCCGAGGGCGGCTACGAGCCGTCCGTAAGCCGCCTGGCGCCGGTGGCGGAGCAGGTCTACAAACGTGCCATCACAGACATGCTGAAAGGATTCGAGTAGATGCTTCGTAAGCTGTTACCCGCAATTGCCCTGGCGGCCGCTTGTGGCGCTCCGGTGGCACAAGCGGCGGACCCCATTGAGACGCGTGTGGAAGCGCTGCTGGCGCGCATGACGCTTGAAGAAAAATTGGGGCAGATGAACATGCCCTGTCTTTACGTCGCCGGCATGGGGAAGGATATCCCCGCCAAGCAGGCCAATACCCGGCGCTTTACTGCCGGCACGTTTGTCGACGGCATCGGCCCGGGCGGTGGGTTTTTCACGCTCTCAAACCGGATTTTGCATAATGGACCGCGCCAGCAGGCCGAATTCTTCAATGCGCTGCAGAAGATTGCAGTGGAAAAAACGCGGCTCGGCATCCCCCTGCTTCAGACCGAGGAGGGGACTCATGGCGTCATGGCCTCCGGCCACACTGTGTTCCCGGAAGGCCCTGGTATCGGCAGTATGTGGGACATGAACCTCGTCCGCGAGATCTACGCCGCGGCGGCCGCGGAAGCGCGGTCCGTGGGCATCCACCAGTTGTTCACTATCGTCGTGGAGCCGAACCGTGACCCGCGTCTTGGCAGGAATGAGGAGGGCTACAGCGAAGATCCCTGGCTCTGTTCGCGGATAGCTGAGGCGGCGGTGCGAGGGGCTCAGGGCGACAATATCGCCGCCCGTGACAAGGTGGTGGCCGGGCTGTGCCACTACCCCGGCCAGTCTATGCCCATAGGAGGCCTGGAGCGTGGCGGGATGGAGATTTCCGAGCGGGTGTTGCGTGAAGTGTTGCTACCGCCGTGGGTGGCGGGCATCAAAGGCGCCGGCGCGCTGGGGGTAATGTCGACGTATCCGGCGATCAATGGCGTGCCCGTGCACGCTTCCGAGCGGATCCTCACCACCATCCTTCGCGACGAGCTCAACTTCCGCGGTCTGGTGATGAGCGAGGGTGGCGGAATCGGCCAGCTTGTGAAGCAGCGTGTAGCGGCGGACGAGAAACAGGCTGGGCAATTGGCGGTGAAGGCCGGGGTGGACGTCGGGGTCAGCTTCGAAGATGCCTACATGAAGGAGTTGGGCGCGAGCGTCAGGGAAGGCAAGGTGCCCATGGCCTTGATCGACCGTGCGGTGCGGCGCATCCTGCGGCAGAAGATAGCCCTGGGACTGTTCGAGAATCCCTACGTCGATCCGGACCGCGCGGTAGCCGTGGTGCACCGGCGCGAACACCAGGACCTGGCGCTTCGCACGGCGCGGGAGAGCATCGTGCTGCTCAAAAACCAGAACGCGCTGTTGCCGCTCAAGCGTGACATCCGCACCATCGCGGTCATAGGGCCGAACGCCGACGACGAACGCAACCAGCTTGGCGATTACACGTCGGAGAAACTGCTCCAGGAGATCACCACCATCCTCAAGGGGATTCGCGCCAAAGCGCCTGGCGCCGAGGTGCGCTACGCCAAAGGATGCGAGGTCACCGGGAGCGATCGCAGCGCCTTCCCCGCCGCCGTGAAGGCGGCTCGCGGCGCGGACGTGGCCGTCGTTGTGGTAGGGGAAAACGACTGGCTCAAGCACGACGGCACCAACGGCGAGAACAAGGACGTTGCCAGCCTTGACCTGACCGGCGTCCAGGAAGACCTCATCCGCGCCGTGCACGAAACCGGAACCCCCACCGTCGTGATCCTGGTCAACGGGCGTCCGCTCTCCACACGTTGGACCGCGGAGCACGTGCCCGCCGTCATCGAAGCATGGCTTCCCGGCGAACAGGGTGGACATGCCGTCGCCGACGTCCTCTTCGGCGACTGGAACCCGAGCGGCAGGTTGCCTGTTACAGTGCCGCGCCACGCGGGTCAATTGCCGCTCACCTACGACTTGAGCGCCATGCGCGCCGATTGGACGAACGGGAATCTCAAGATCCGGAAATACGTGGACATGGACGGCGGTCCGCTCTATCCCTTCGGGCATGGCCTCAGCTACACGACCTTCGAGTACCGGAACCTGGGCATCGCGCCGCAACAGTCCTCCGCTTCGGGCACCATCGACATCAGCGTCGAGGTGCGCAACACCGGGGCGCGCGACGGTGCGGAAACCGTCCAACTCTACGTGCGGGACCTGGTGGCCAGCGTCACCAGGCCGCTTCAGGAGCTAAAAGGTTTCGAGAAGATCCGGTTGAAACGCGGCGAGAGCCGAGTGATTCGCTTCCGCCTCGCGACCAGCGACCTCGCCTTTCTCGATCGTGACCTGAAGCCCGTGGTAGAGCCCGGGGAGTTCGAGGTGATGGTGGGAGCTTCGGCCCAGGACATCAGGGCCCGCGGCCGTTTCGAAATCCGCCAGTAGTCGAGACGCGCTCAGCCGGCCAGGATGTAGTCCCGGCCGGCTGCGAAACCGCGCGCTTCGAGAGACCGCGCGATCAAATCGCGGGCCCCGCGATTGCTTACGCACGACACAACGAAGCACTCTTCGGCCGGTGGCATTCGGGCCGGAGAGTGCACGACGGCGCCGTCGATGCGCATGCCCCATTTCCGGGGATTGATGTCGATCCAGCCTTCGGGCCGGACCCCGAGTTGCCGTAGCGTGCGCAGGCGGCGCCGCGTCTCCCTGCCGGCGCCCCAGAAGAGCAGCGTCCTCCTGCCGACTGCGTCAGCCAACCAACGCGCCAGGTAGTCGGCCTTGCAGTCGCAGAATGCCTGGGCGGAATAGCGGGCGTCGGTTCGCGACAGCCGGCCCGGAGGATCACTCCAGTCCAGCAGCACCTCCGGGACTTTCTCCATCCGGACCCCGCACTCAAGCCACCGCAGCCATAGATCATAATCCTCCGGGAACGACCCGCTTCGCCAGGCCCCCAGTCGTGCGGCCAAATCGCGCCGGAACAGCACGGAGGGATGGACGATCGGCGATTCGACGAAACGGTTAATCGAAATCTGCTCGTGCGTCCGGAGTGAATTGACCCACTCGACATACGCTGCGTAACCCTGCTGGGCCGCCCTGTCCCCGGCGTGGCTGACAAGGCACGAGACCACGCCGGTGTCGCGATGCTGTTCAAGATGGCACAGTTGAAGCTGCAGGCGTCGCGGCCTGCACACGTCATCGGCATCCATGCGCGCGATGAACGCACCCCGCGCGAGGGACAGGCCGTGGTTGAGCGCCCCCACCAGATCGGCATCGGGTAGGCACACCAGACGGATCCGCGGATCTCGTAATGCCCATTGCGCGAGAACGCCGCGGGTCCCGTCCGTCGAGCCGTTTTCGATGGCGAGAAGTTCCAGTCCGGCGAAGGTCTGGCTGAGAACGCTCGCAATCGCCCGTCCCACGCATCCGGCTGCGTTGTGAACCGGCATGAGCACGCTCACCACCGGGCATTCCGGGTCCATGGCTCCACTGTACCCCGGCGGACGGTCCGGCCGGGCACGTCGCAACGCATGCTCCACGTCCTCAATCCAATCGGCAGCACATCCGGAGGGCACTCTCCATGAACGTACCTTTTCTGATCGGCCGCAGTATCTTCGGCGGCTATTTCGTCTACAACGGAATCAATCACTTCAAGCAGCGCGCGATGCTTGCGCAGTATGCCGGTTCGAAGAAAGTTCCTATGCCGGAAGCCGCCGTCATCGGTTCCGGCGCCCTCATGTTATTGGGCGGCACGAGCCTCGTCCTGGGTGTTCAGCCCAAGCTGGGAATAGCCGCGGTGGCGGGCTTCCTGGTTAGCGTCTCTCCCGTGATGCACGATTTTTGGCGGGTTGAAGACCCCGGCCAACGCGCCGGCGAGATGGTCAACTTCTCGAAGAACATGGCGCTGCTCGGCGCTGCGTTCGCGTTGACGGGTGTCAGGGAGCCGTGGCCCGCCAGCCTCGCGCATCCGCGCCCCAGCAGGGTGGAACGCGTCCGGAAGCTCGTCCGGGCTGCATAACACTCCTGTATACTGGCTCCGTGCGCGCCAAATTCGACCGCCGGAGTTTTCTGAGCCTCGCGGCAGCCGCCGCTGTCCCACCCGTCAGCGCGATGGCTCCCGACGCGCGCCGCGTCCGGCTGGCGCTCAACGTGTACTCCTTCAACAAGCCCTTGCGCGATGGCGCCATAACGCTCCCGGATGTCGTAGATTTCTGCGCCCGGCATCGCATCGACGCCCTGGATGCCACCGGCTATTACTTCCCCGGCTATCCAGCCGCGCCGCCCGATGATTACATTTACAACCTCAAGCGCAAAGCCTTCCTGAACGGCATCCAGATCCACGGCACGGGTGTTCGCAACGATTTCGCCGCGCCCGATCCCGCCAGTCGTGCCGCCGATGTCCGGATGGTGAAAGACTGGATCGAAGTTGCCGCCAAACTCGGCGCGTCCGTGATCCGGGTCTTCAGCGGGCCGAACGTGCCGGACGGCCATAGCTTTGACCAGGTGCTCCAGTGGATGGTGCGCGATCTCCAGGAGTGCATCGCTCACGGGAGGCGGTACGGCATCATGGTCGGGCTACAGCACCACAACGACTTCCTGAAGACCGCGGACCAGACCATTCGACTCGTGAAAGCGGTGGACTCCGAGTGGTTCGGGGTCATCCTGGACGTCGGCAGTCTGCGTCAGGGGGATCCGTACGAGGAGATCCGCAAACTCGTGCCCTATGCGGTCTCGTGGCAGCTCAAGGAGACTGTCTGGTACGGCGGGAAGGAGACTCCCATCGATCTCGCGCGACTGAAGGCAATCATCGACAGCTCCGGCTATCGCGGCTTCCTGCCGATCGAGACCCTCGGCGGTGGCGATCCACGGACCAGGGTGGCCGGGTTCCTCGGCGAGGTGCGGAAGATTTTTCCGGCCTAGCGAAGCCGCCTCATCGAGCGCGCCAAGATTATTCTTCTTTCGCACCAAGGCGTCACGGTTGAGAATATCGCCCGGCAGTTGGACACGCGCCCGGCGCGCGTTTCCAAATGGCGGCAGCGGTTCGCGCAGGACCGGAGCCAGCCGTGCACCTGCGACGGCGAAACCGAGGCGCGTGCTGGCGCTGCTCGATCAACCGGTGCCGGAGGGGTACGCGCAGCGGAACGGCCCGCTGCTGGCCGAGGCGCTAGGAGACGTCAGCGCCGACCAGGTCTGGCGCATCCTCCGCAGCCGCGGCATTCAGCTTCAGCGGCGCCGTAGGTGGTGCATCACTACCGATCCAGAGTTCGGCCCGAAGGCCGCCGCCGTGGTGGTCGTGTGCGTCGATGAGAAGCCGCACATTCAGGCGTTGCAGCGCGCGCAGGGGTACTTGCGACTGCCGGCTGGGCGCGCCGTGAACGGCTTCAGCCACTGCTACAAACGCCACGGAACCACCACGCTTTTCGCCGCGTTGGACGTGGTCACCAGCGAGGTAGAAACCGGGCACTATGCCCGCCGCCGGCGCCGCGAATTCCTGGATTTCACGAAGTCGTGGCCGCGAACCCAGGCCGCGAGATGCACGTAATCCTCGACAATCTAAACACGCACAAACCTAAGCGGGACCGCTGGCTGCAACGGCATCCGCAAGTGCATCTGCACTTCACGCCGACCTACAGCAGTTGGCTGAACCAAGTCGAATGCTGGTTCAGCATGACGTCGTTGATAAGTTCGTGACGGCTTACAACGCCGACGCTGCCCAGGGCCTACTCGCACGTTCCCCGGAGTGCCGCGTGCGCCTCCCTGCCAAGACGTGCCACCAGCGGCAGCAGCGCCTCAATGTCCTCCAGTGATGTCCGGAAGTTGACGATGCACAACCGCAGGAGGAAACTTCCCCCGATCACCGCGTTTGAAACGAAGGCTTCGCCGCTCCGCTCGATGCGCGTCAGCAGGTCGCGGTTCAGGCAATTCAGGTATTCCTCGGTTTTCCTGGAACCAACGCTTTCGCGCAACTCCTTGGGAACGTACCGGAAGGTGGCGATGCTAAGGTTGCAGGTGAACGCTTCAAGCTCCGGATGTGCCGCGGCAAGCCTGTGGAACTGTGCGGCCAGCAGGATGTCGTCCGCGATCATCCGCAGGCAACCGTCGCGCCCGACCTGTTGTAGAGCCAGCCACACCTTCAGGGCGCGGAAGGAGCGGGAGTTCTGCAAGCCGAGGTCGAAGTAATCTACGGCTTCCTGCTCCTCGAAGTGGTAGTAAGGCGGACGGTACGAAAAAGTGTCCCGCAGATGCCCGGGGTTTCGCACCAGAGCGCATCCGGCCTCCACCGGAGCGTAAAGCCACTTGTGCGGGTCCACCGCGACGGAATCCGCCAGGCTCAAGCCTGCCAGGTCCGGCGAGACCCCCGGAACCGCCGCCGCCACTGCGCCATAGGCACCGTCCACGTGGAACCAAAGCTGGTGCTCGCGGCAGATCTCCGCGATTTCGGGTAGCGGATCCACCGCCCCGGTGCTGACCGATCCCGCGTTCCCCACTACCAGGAACGGTTGCGCGCCCGCTTCGAGGTCGCCCTGGATGCGGCTTCGCAGGGCGTTCACATCCATCCGCTGCCGGTCATCCGTGGGGATCCAGCGGATCGAATCCGTGCCCAACCCGAACAGGTCCGCTGCCTTCTGCACCCAGGTGTGAGTCTCCGCTGAGACGTAGAGGCGTAGCGCGTGGGTGCCCAGGCCCTGGCGGCGAACGTCCCCACCGGCATTGGCCGTGCGGGCGGCAAGGAAACACACGAAATTGGCCATGTTGCCGCCGCTGACCAGCAGCCCGCCGCAGTCCGTGGGATAGCCGAGGAGCTCCGCGATCCATCGCACCGTCTGGGCCTCGATCTCGCTCGCCATGGGGGCAAGATTCCATGCCCCCACGTTCGGATTTACGGCGGCCGCTAGAAAATCGCCCAAGGCACCGATCGGAGCCGCGCTGGACGTGATGTAGCCGAAGAATCGCGGATGTCCGTTGAACAGCGAGTGGTCGAAAAGCAGGCCCGCCGCCCGGTCGAGTAGCGCACCAGGATCAGCGCCCGAATTCGGGAGGCGTTCTCCGGCTCCCAGCACCTCGCGAACGGCCGCCGGGGATTCCGCCGGGGTGACGGGCCGCCCGGGAAGGGAAGCCAGGAAGTCGGCCACCTGGTCCACAAGGCGATGCCCGAGGTCGCGGAAGCAGCCGGGTTCCATTTCGATCGGTGCCGCCCTCCTGCGGAGAGCTTCCATCCGGTTCGCGTCGCTCACTTCACCCCCTCCTTCCTCCGCAGGCCTTCGAACAAGTCGCGCTCTAGCCGCCGCCCGCCGTTGACCGCGCTGAAGACCCTGTAGTATTCCTGGGTGCCCCACAGGATCCGGTGCTGGTCTTCGGGCAGATGCTCCAGTCGCTTGTAGATCGCCATCTGGGTCTTGTGGCACGAAACGGCGCGCCAGACAGCCGGCCACACCGCACCCGTCTCGACGACTGTGGTCACCGCCCAATCGGGCCACGGTGCGGCCAGGCGCTCCGCTCCGTCCACCATCACTCGCAAGGTCTTCAGTGCCGTCTGATAGGCAGTCCACGTCTCCTTCCGCCACGCCATGTAATACAGCTTCGAGACCTTGTGATCGGCGCGGACCACTGCGGCGGTCGTAAGCTGGCAGATTGCGATGTGGTCGGGGTGGCCGTAGGCTCCTTCGGGGCCAAATGTGACCACTATGTGGGGTTTAACGCGCCAAATATGGCGCGAAATGGCTTTCTGGGCTTCAATCGGATCGGCTTGGTCCAGCGCCCCATCTCCGTACCCGAGCACCGCCACGTCACAGACGCCCAGTTCCCGTGCGGCGGCGCACAACTCCGCCTCTCGTACTCTGCCGACAACCTCCGGCCCGGGCGATTCCCCTGCATCGCCGAAACGGCCGCGCTCCCCTCGCGTGGCCGTCACGAGATACGTTTCGACACCCTCGGCGGCGTACTTCGCCAGCGTGCCCCCGGTCCCCAGTGATTCGTCGTCCGGGTGGGCGAGTACGCACATCAGCCTGAGCTTCGCCATGCGACGATTGTACCCGCCCCGCGCTCCGGGTCTACGCCGGATAGGTGAATTCGATTGTGCGGTCGAAGGGCGTTAGTCCGGTCAGGTACACGCTGGTACCGGGCAGCTTCGGCTGCGATCCGCGAACCTCCGCCCAGCGGTGTTCGGCAATACCCGGGCCGAAGCGGATGGCATGCGAAGCGGTGCGGTAAACGGCATATCCGGACGGCAGAATCCAACCGTCGGCGAGTTGGGGTGCGGGTTCACAGCCTTCGAGCTTGCCGCCCTCTCCAAGATTGATCTCGACGGACAGCGGGACGTTGCTGGTGCCCTCCGACTTGATCCGCAGCCGGAAGCCGTCTTTCGTCTCCGTGACCCACGCCTCTTGCGTTAATTTGCAGATTTGCGTCTGGCGGCGGGTGGCCCTCAGGTTGCCCCAGTTCGCGCTCGTTACCTTCTGCGGAGGATCGAGCGGCTGCATGTAGCCGGCTTCCAGAGACTGGCTGAAGTAGTACGTATCTCCGCGCTTTTCGACCGTCTGCGGAGTGAATTGCCCCTTGCCGAAGAAAGCGCTGGCGAAACGGACGGCGTTCACGATCGCGTCCCCACGCCTTACGGCGAAGAAACGATTTCTTCCGTTCATCATGACGGTCGCGCTGGTAAGTCCCCGGCGAATGTGGGCGATTTTGAGAGCCCGGAACTGCTTCTCATAGTCCTCGGGCGGCGCCACCGGTGCGGGGCCAGGCTTCTCCAGTTCCGGGTACTCCATCAACACGGGCAGGCTCGCATAAACGGGGGCGTACTTGCGTTCGATGGCGGCAAACCGCCCGTCACCGTCACGCATCGCGAAGTAACGCAGCGGGAACCAATACCCGCTCATGTTTCCACGCGTATCGGCATCGCGCCGCGAAGAAATCTCGGTCACCACATCGAAGCCGGGGTGCAGGAGGTAGAGCATCGAATGCAGGTTCCGCCTGGCCGGCTCGAGCAGTTCCGGCCGCTTCAGCTTCTCGGCCAGTACGATGAAGGCACGGTCGCAGATAGGGTTGTAGATGTGCGTGCTCCGCTCGGTAAACTGCCCGTCCTCATCGATATCCACGTCCTCCGCAAGCCACATGTTAATGCGCCGGATATAGGCGGGATTGGGAAAAATCTCATTCAACTGCGCCAGCGCCGAGGAAACTACCCAACGATGGTTTGGCGTGTGGATTCCTCCGGACGTCAGCGCAGCCCCGGCCTTGAGCATGAACGGTTCCATCATGGCCACCAGTTCGCGTGCCTCCCGCCGCTTTGCAATGCAGGCCGCGGTTCCCAGGCCGTGCATCACAAACCCGGTGTCGGGCGGCGAGTTGAAGTTGGTGGTCAGTAGCGAAATGTTGCCTTCAGGACTCTGTCCCTTCTCCAGAAAACGGGTTGCCAACCGCATCCGCTCTACCAGGAGTGGGTTCTTGTAAAATTTCGATCCGGGATGGAGAAGAGAGGCTGTGAAGAGGCTGAGAACGGCGCTCGCGCCGTGCGTCTGGAATACCCCGAACTGGTCCGCAATACCGCCGCAATGGCGGCTCGCGGGGTCGGTCACCTGGTCGCGCAGTAGCCGGTCGACGTACTGGTCATGGTGCTTAAGGACAGAGGCAACAAGATCGGAGGTTTGCGCGGCGGGAGCGGCCGCAGCAGCGGCGGCCGTGGCCAACACCTGGCGCCGGGAGATTCCGGAATTCATATGATGCCATGGTACAACGCGCTTGCCGGATGCCGCCCGAAGCGTCGCCGGACTGAGGCGCGGGGGCCTTCCCAAGCATCCAATCAGCATGAGCGAAGGCACGCGAATTTCCGGGTCGGGCTATGACCTTGGCCCCATCCCTGCAACGGAACGGGAGCGGCTCGCCGCGAAGCTGACTGCCGAGGAGCGCCGCATATTGCTCGAGCACGGCACCGAACCCGCATTCTGCGGCAACCTCCTGAACAATAAGGGACAGGGTGTTTATGCCTGCCGGCTCTGCGGGCTGCCCCTATTCCGTTCGGGCGAGAAGTTTGAATCCGGCACCGGTTGGCCCAGCTTCACCCGGCCATTCGACCCCGAACACATCAGGTACATCACCGATACCAGCTATGGTATGGAGCGTGTCGAGATCCGGTGCCGCCGCTGCGACTCGCACCTGGGACACGTCTTCCCGGATGGCCCGCCGCCAACCGGACAGCGCTATTGCCTGAACTCCGCGGCCATGGAGTTCTTCAAGGAGGGCAGCCTCACACCGCCTGACCCGCACAAAAACCCGACGACCACGCCCACTGGAAGTTAAAGCCGCCCAGATGGCCGGTAACGTCCACCACTTCGCCGATGAAGAACAGGCCCGGCACCTTGCGGCTCTCCATCGTGGCTGCCGATAGCTCGTCTGTGTCGACTCCTCCCGCCGTCACCTCGGCCTTCTCGTATCCTTCGGTACCGGCGGGCGCGAGTTCCCAATGATGCACGCGCCGCTCCAATTCCGCCAATTCGTGATTGGTGAGTCGCGGGGGAGTGTGGCGGTCGAGCCAACTGTCCGCCAGCCGGGCAGGGAGGGCGTCGCGGAAGGCATGCCGCAGGGCCGCCAGATCCCGGCGTGCTCCCGGGGCAAGCAGCCCGCCGGTCACATCGCGTCCGGGAGCGAGGTCGATCGCAATCCCTTCCGGCTTCTTCCAGTACGATGAAATCTGGAGAATCGCCGGGCCGCTCAAGCCCCTGTGGGTGATCAGCATCTTCTCTCGAAAGCGCTGCTTGCCGGCCGAGACCACCACCTCGGCGGACACTCCTGCGAGGTCGCAGTACCGGCCGCGATCGTCGGACCCCAGGATGAGCGGCACCAGCGCGGGGCGGCACTCCCGCACCTTTAGCCCGAACTGCCGGGCCAACTCGTAGCCCAGCCCCGTGGCGCCCATCTTCGGTACAGAGAGCCCGCCGGTGGCCACCACTAGTGCGGGTGCCTGGAACTCCCGCTCTCCGGTGCGAACCACGAACCCGCCCGGCCGCCGTACTTCCCGCACCGGCGCCCCTGGAAATATTCGCACACCGGCCGCGCGGCACTCCGCTTCCAGCATCCCGGTGACCTCGCGCGCGGAGGTGTCGCAGAAGAGCTGCCCCAGTGTCTTTTCGTGGTAGCGGATGCCATGCCGCTCCACCAGCGCGATGAAATCCGCAGGCTTGTAGCGCGCCAGCGCCGATTTGGGAAAATGCGGATTCGCGCCCAGGAAGTTCTCCGGACGGCAGTGCAGATTGGTGAAGTTGCACCGCCCGCCGCCGGAAATCAGGATCTTCTTTCCGGGGCGGCCCGCGTGTTCGATTACCGCTACGCGCCGGCCGCGCTTGCCTGCTTCGATGGCGCACATCAGCCCGGCCGCGCCTGCGCCGAGCACGACCACATCAAACGACTCGGCCACAGTTTTCAATGTCTCGTCGCCCTTCCGGTCTATCTTTTGTAACATGGAGCGGTCGGGAGGTCGAATCCGGCATACTGGTTTCTGCACCCGGGAGGACACAGTGGGCAAGCAACTGAAGGGAGCCATTATCGGCGCGGGCTGGTTCGCCGGATATCATGCCGATGGATGGCGACGTATCCCGCAGGCCAATATTGTCGCGGTGGCCGATATCGTGGCGGATCGCGCCCGCGAGTTCGCAGCCCGTTGGAACATCCCACGAGCTTACGCCGGAGCCGCCGAACTGCTCGCAGCCGAGCGGCCCGACTTCGTGGACATCGCCACCCGTCCCGACTCGCACCTGGAGCTTACGCGCCTCGCTGCGCGTCAC
Organism: Bryobacteraceae bacterium; assembly: GCA_035561075.1. Lineage (GTDB taxonomy): Bacteria > Acidobacteriota > Terriglobia > Bryobacterales > Bryobacteraceae > JAMCRM01. Next base: position 23,088 of record DATMYF010000068.1, on the reverse strand, counting down.
GGTGTCCACGTGATCTGCCAGAAGCCCATGGCTCCCACTATGGCCGAATGCGAGGAAATGGTGAAGGCCTGCGCCGCGGCGAAGGTGCGGCTGATCATCCACGAGAACTGGCGCTGGCAGGCGTGGTATCGCGAGGTGGGACGGCTCGCCGCCGCGAATGTACTTGGGAAGATCTTCCACGTCGGTTTCCGGATGAGAACGGGCGACGGCCGCGGCCCGGACCCATACGGCATCCAGCCCTATTTCCGCGAGATGCCGCGCTTCCTGATCTACGAGACGGCCATTCACTATTTGGATACCTCGCGATATCTCGGCGGCGAACTCGCGGACATCTTCTGCCGAACGGCCCGCATCAATCCGCTCATCCAAGGCGAGGATTACGCGCTGGTGCAGTTCCGCTTCTCCGGCGGGGCCCACGGCCTGATCGACGCCAACCGCATCAGCGGCAAAGTGCCGAACGAAGTGGCCTTCGGGGAGTTGCGCCTGGAAGGCGACCGCGGCATGGCGCAGGTAGACGGCAGCGGCCGGGTCATCGTCACAATCTACGGCAGGGACCCGTACGGCTGGGAGTTTGACGGCAACGCAGGCTACAAAGGCGACAGCGTCAAAGCGTTTGAGGAGCACGCCGTCAACTCACTGATCTCAGGCCGTCCCGCCGAATCCGAAGGCGCGGACTACCTCCGCATGGTACGCGCAGTCTTCGCGTGTTACGAATCTGCCGAGACCGGCCGCGTGATCCGATTGGCGTGATACACGCCGGCAGCTAGCCGGCTCGCCGCGTCTGAATAGCCGTTCCTTCGCGAATTTCATCGGTGGCACGACGCACCAGGAGGTCCCCTGGAGCGAGCGGTCCGAGTACTTCAACCATATCGCCGGCCACGGGCCCGCGTCGCACATTCACCCACTCGGCGCGGCCGTTACGGACGCGAATCACAAACGTGCGCTCGGTTGTGGTGACGATGGCGGTCGGAGGCACAAGCAGGGACTGGCTGTTGCCCCGTGTCGGCCAATCTACTTGAGGGTACATACCCGGCGATAGCTCATTCCTGGTATTAGAGACGTCCAGTTCGACGGGCATGCTACGCGTCTTTGGATCGAGCGACCTGGCGATACGAGCGACGCTACCAATGAAAGTTCTGCCCGGATACGCCGGGACCCGGAACGTCACTCGCGTACCGGGGCGCACGCTTGCCGCATTGGACTCGGGCACGGCAACGACAAGACGCAACCGCGAAAGTTGTTCTAGCTCGAGTAGACCAGATTCATTCCCCGGTCCCACCAGTGCGCCGGGATGCGCGAAGCGTTCCGTGATCACACCGGAGAATGGAGCAGTGACATTCAAATACATCTCCGCTTGCTTTCGTGCCTCGACGTTTGCCTTTGCGGCACGGATGGTGCTCTCTGCCGAGCGCACCGAAGCGCGGGCCGCCTCGACGCTTTTTTCCGCCTGCACGAGCTCATTGCCTGCGATCGCGCCAGGTGTTTCCGCAGCCTTCTTCAGGCGTTCGTACGTCGCCTCCAAACCGGCTAGCCGCGCTTCTGCTTCAGCGCGCGCGGACTCTGCGAATTGCGCCCGCGATTCGGCCTCGGCCGTTTCGGCCGTCAGTTCCGGCGCCACTATGGATACGAGTAACTGCCCCTGCCGGACCGCACTGCCGCGGTCAACGAGTACTCGATTGACAAACCCGTTCACACGGGCGTGGAGCATAACGTGTTGGTATGGGAGAATTTCGCCCGGCAGGACCGTTGTCCGCACTACCGGCTGTAAGCGCACCGGGACAACATCCACAGGTTGTGCCGTCGCCCGGGAGGTCAGGATGGTTGCGGCGAGCAGGAAAGAACTATACAACATTCGGCGCATAGTAACGGCTCTCCGGGTCGGAAGGGTTTAGCGAGGGTGATTGCACGCTTGCACGATGCTGCAACACCGCGTAAATGGCAGGCAGCACCGTAAGTGTGGTGAAGGTTGCGACGATCAGGCCTCCGATTACCGCGCGCCCGAGCGGTGCTGCTTGTTCTCCGCTCTCACCAAGGCCGAGCGCCATGGGTACCATGCCCATAGTCATCGCCGAGGCCGTCATCAGCACAGCACGCAACCGGCCGCGTGCACCCTCACGCGCGGCATCCACGACGGTCAGCCTCAGCTCCCTCCGGGCAGCCTCGGAGAAACTCACCAGCAAGATAGAGTTTGCGACCGCGATTCCGATCGCCATAATGGCGCCCATGAACGATTGGATGTTCAAAGTGGTGCCGGTCGCGAGGAGCATCAGCACGACGCCGGCCAGCACCGCGGGCACGGTCAGCACAACTGCCGCCGCCAGTCGCAGGGACTGGAAGTTCGCTGCCAGCAGAAGGAAGATGGCAACAACCGCGAGCAGGACGCCTGTTTGCAGGCCAATCATGGTCTCCTGGAGCGTGGGAATCTGGCCACGCAGGAAGACCTTCACACCGCGCGGCGGCTGCCCGGCCCGGTCGATTGCCTTCTGGATCTCGGGCACGGCCTTGCCGAGAGTGACTCCGTGAAGGTTCGCCGTAAGACTTATGACACGCTGCCCGTTATACCGTTCCATAAGGCCCGGCGCTGTACCTTCTTTGATTTCGGCCACTTCGCCAAGCAGCGGGCGAGATGCACCCTCGGGGGCAACGGGAAGTTGCGCCATCGCTTCTGTTGACTGGACGCGGTTCTGCGGAATCTCGACCTGTATCTGAAAAGCGTTTCCCGAGACCGGATCGCGCCAGTAATTCGGATCGGTAAAACGGGAAGAGGAGGTGGCGGCTACGAGGGAATGGGCCACATCCTGCATCGTCAGCCCAAATTGTCCGGCACGGTCACGGTCGATGTTCACCTGGAGCGTCGGATAATCCTGCGGCTGGGCATATTGCAGGTCGCGGAGGAAGGGCACCTTCGCCAGTTCCGCCTGCACTTTGGCGGCGTGAGTGCGGTCATCGGCCAGGCTCGGTCCCTGGATCGCAACCTGCACAGGAGTCGGCGATCCCGCGCTCATTACCTGATTCACAATGTCGCCGGCCTCGAACGACACAGTTACCTGTGGCAGTTGCTTGCGCAGACTCTGCCGCAAGCGTTCGCGAAGTTCGATAATGCCGTGCCGCGCATTCGGCTTCAGCGCCACTGTAAGGACCGCCTCGTGGGGGCCGCTCGTCCAGAGAAAGATGGTGTTGATCGGGTAGCTTGGCGGCTGGACCCCAATGAAGGCCGTGGTGATCGACACATTTTCAGGTCCTATCTCGCGTCGAATCACGTCGAGCGCCTTCAACGCCATCACCTCTGTGCGTTCAATCCGGGTACCTGTCGGGGCCCGCAGGCGGACTTGAAATTGCGGCGGGTCTGTTTGGGGGAACAGCTCGGTGCCCAGCCGCGGCAGGCTAAGTGCGACGACCGCGAATGCGGCAATAAGGTACAGAGCAACAAGCGGTACTCGGAAGTTCAAAGCCGCACCGAGATAGCGGCCATAAGCTGAGCGGAGCCGGCCGAAGAACCCGCGCTCTTCGTCCTCGGCATATCCGGCGCGCATAACCCACGTGGCAAGTACCGGCACGAAGCTCGTCGAGAGGACATACGACGAGATGATTGCGAAGGCCACCGCGAGAGACAGCGGTAGAAATAACTGCCGGCTGATACCCTGCATGAAGAAGGCAGGGACAAAAACAGCCAGGATGCAAAACATCGCCAGCAGGCGTGGGAGCGCGGTGCGGCGGGCGGCATCCACAACCGCGAGTGCCCGCGGCAAACCACGCGCCAGCTGTGTGTGAATATTCTCGACCTCTACGGTTGCCTCATCAACGAGAATGCCAACCGCCAGCGCCAGACCGCCAAGCGTCATGATGTTTATGGTTTGACCGGCGGCCCAAAGGAACACGACAGCCGAAACCAATGCGAGCGGAATCGTGGTTACCACGATAAACGCACTGCGCCAGTCGCGCAGGAACAGCAGCACCATTAGTCCCGTGAGCAGGGCGCCTAGCGCCGCCTCGAATGCCAGGCCGTTAATCGCATTGGTGACATACCCTGTCTGATCAAACTCGAGTCGTACCTGGACGCCTTCCGGTACTACCTCGCGAAAGCCCGGCAGCGCCGCTTTAACGGCATTCAGGACCGCTAGAGTGCTCGCGTCCGAGCGTTTTGTGACGGGGATGTAGACCGTGCGCTTGCCATCAACGTGAGCGTAGGCAGTCAGAATATCCGTACCGTTTTCCACCACGGCAATGTCGCGGATGTAGACGGTGGGCCCGTGTCCGATCTGGACGGGCGCGTTGGCGAGCTCCGCCAGGTTTCCACCGATGACGGAATTCGTCACAGCAAATCGGTTTACGTCACCCGTTCGCACATTACCCGACGGCACCACGGTACTGGCCTTGTTGACGGCCACAATCGCCTGCTCCGGAGAAATGCCGTACTGCCGGAGCTTGTCGGGGTCGAGCCGCACGACAATGGTGCGCTGGTTGCCACCGAACGGCGGAGGCGCCGAAACACCGGGAAGCGTCGCGAACATCGGCCGGACGCGGTTCAGTGCGATATCCTGTAGCTCGCCAGCACTGAGTGTTGGGCTGCTGAACACGAGCTGGCCAACAGGGACGCTCCCCGCATCGAACCGCGTGATGAACGGGGGAACAGCACCAGGAGGCATGAAGGCTCGGGCACGGTTCACATACCCAACTGCTTGTGCCATCGCCTGATTCATGTCTGTCTCCGGATAGAAGACCAGTTTCATGAGCGCTGCGCCCTGAATACTCTTCGATTCGACCCGCTGAATCCCCGTGATATAGAGGAAGTGATACTCGTAGTAGTAAGTGAGGAACCCCTCCATCTGTGAGGGGTCCATGCCGCCGTAGGGTTGTGCCACATAAATGGCGGGCTCGCCACCTTGTGGGAAGATATCGACCGGCATGCGTTTGAGTGCAAGGCCGGCCGCGAGCGCTACCGCAACGATTACCATCAGAAGACTGATCGGACGGGTGAGGGCTGCAAGAACAAGTCGCATCCGGATACCTCCTACCGGCTCGCCTCCGCGAGCAGCGGGGTGATGTCACCCTGGGCTGCAAACACGGCGAGCCGTGCACGCCAAATCGCGAGGCGTGCCAGACTGTCGTCGATTTCCGCTTGCGAGAGGCGCCGCTGTGCGTCGGCCACTTCCAGCGCGGTTCCGAGCCCGGATTTGTATCGAGCCGTCGCCTGCTGGACTGCCGCCCGGGCCGCCTCCGTAACCAGCGGTGTCGTTTGCGCAACCTGCAAAGCCCCCTCATAGGCCGCGAGAGCCTGATCGCGACGTGCCGTGAGGTCGACGAGCACCTGTTCGCGCCTCCCGCGTTCGGCGTCGAGGCGGGCGCGTTCGGCACTCCTGCGGGCGCTAATGGCTGCGAACTCGAACACGGGAAAGCTCACCGTAAAACCCGCGGCCCAGTTTTGAATGTTAGGACCAAGGCCGTTCACTCCGCCCAGCAGGCGTCCGTCGGGGAGTGCGCCTGTCCCCCGGGCATAACTGGTGCCTTGAAGCGAGAAGCTCGGAAAGTAGCTTCGGTCAATCGCCCGGAGCCGGGCCTCTGCTTCGAAGATCGCGGCTTGCGCTTCACGTGCGAGGGGATTCTGCGAGAGAGTTCCAGCCGGCGGAGGAGGCTCCGGCAGCGTCAGGAGCTTTCCCGTAGACAGTCTCAAACTCGCAGCGTCGATGCCTAGCAGCGCCGCAAGTGCTGCTTTGGCTTCGGCCACCGCCTGTCGGGCGCGGCTGAGTTGTGCCTGCGCGGCGGCCTGCTCAGCGCGAGCAAGCGACAGTTCCGCACCTGGCCGCAGTTCGGCGTTCACAAGCGCGCCGGTGATTCGCTGTAACTCCCCGGCACGCTCCAACGCGGCCTGTGCTGCGGTGACGGTTTGCTCAGCCGCAAGGACAGTCAGCACGTTATCGGCAACCAGTGTGGCCACCTCGTGACGCGTGCGCCCCACGGCTGCCTCGGCGCGTGCACGTCCAGCTTGGGCCACAGCAATGTTTGCCTGACGAAGACCGAAGTCAAATGGTTCCCAGTTTACGAGCACCCCTACCGTGCTGCCCCATGCGTTCCCCAGACCGTTCGTCCCGAGCACAGGGCCCGAAATCGGCGCGAGGACCTGGGAAGGTAGAAGCAGCCCGAGAACATTGTTCCGCGTGGCTCGGTTGATACCGGCTACGGCCTGGAGTCGTGGTAGATAGGCCGTGCGGGCAAGTTGAATCGCCGCGGCAGCGCCTCGGACATCTGCTTCCGATACCCGCACCGCCGGATATTTCTGAAGCGCTGTCGACACGGCCTGCTCAATGGTGAGCGGTCCCGATACGACCTGAGCGGAACCTGTGGGGACAATGACCCACAGCAAAGACAAAAGGCCCGTACCGAGTAGATGTCTGTTGCGCAGCATGTTTGGATATTACCGAAGAGTCATTGTTCTTCCTCGACCAGTTCACCGTAGAGCTCGCGCACCTTTGCCAAGGCCCGCTTGAGTGCGCGTTTGCCGGGTGCGGTGGTCACGTAAAGCCGTCGTGATGTTTTGCCATCGCGCTCCACGTAAGATCGCAAGTACTTCCTCCGTTCAAGCCCATGAAGGAGCGGATAGAGTGTTCCTGTGCTGATCTTGTAGCCGTGCCGGGCTAGCTCATCGACCATCCAAAGACCGAAGATGGGCTCCTTGGCCGAGTGGTGCAGGACATGCAGCCGGATCAGGCCGGAGTACAGATCCTTGTCGTCAGCGTTGCTCATTATTGAACGTCGATAGCGAAATTCAGAGGCGAAAGGCTATACTACACCACCGGCGGTGCGAGTGTCTAGCGCAACCCGCGTGCTACTGCTGCCAGCCACCTCCAAGCGCGTTATATAGCTGCACCAGGGACGCCAGTTCGTTCAGCCGCGCTTGCGCGAGCGTCAGTTCCGCCGAGTAGACGTTGCGCTCGCTGTCCAGCACCTCAAGATAGGTGGTTACACCCCCGCGGTATCGTACTTCGGCCAGGCGCGCGGCGTCGCGGTAGGTGGCTGTGAGCATCTCCTGTTGTATCCGGAAGTCGGTGGTTCTGGTAAACCCGATGAGAGCGTCCGACACCTCGCGAAATGCCTGCTGGATGGTTCGTTGGTATGCCAGCACGGCCTCCTGCCGTTGCGCCTCCGTAAAGCGTACCGACGACTGGATCCGTCCGGCTGTGAAGATCGGCAGATTCAGGGTGGGGGTGAGTCCCCAGACCCAACCGCTTTTGGAAAACAAATCCCCGGGTCGCGAGGCTTGAAACCCGGTAGACGCGCTGATTAGGACGTTTGGGAAGTAGGCCGCTCTGGCAACCCCGATCTGTGCATTGGCGGCGATGAGGATCTGCTCCGCCTGCCGAATATCCGGCCGGCGTGCGAGAAGCTCGGAGGGCAGCCCGGGCGGCATCGGCGGAATCTTCTGCTGGTCCAGGGCCAGACCGCGAGGCACCGTATCGGGGTTGCCCCCGAGAAGTATACTGATCTGGTTTTCCGTCTGCTCGATCTGCTGCACGACTTGAGGTATGGTTGCCGTTGCGGTGGTGACAAGGCTCTCCGCCTGCCTGACTTCCAGGAGCGATGCGACGCCGCCCTGCTCCCGTATCTGGGTCAGCCGCAGGGAGTCCCGGCGGGTTGCCAGCGCTCGTTTCGTGATCTCGAGTTCGAGATCCAGTTCGCGCAAGCGAAAGTACGCGCTGGCGACTGCCGCCACGAGAGATGTTCGCACCGCCAGTTGAGCGCTTTCACTCGCCAATAACTGAGCACGGGCCGATTCCGTGGCGCGGCGATACCGCCCCCAGAAATCAAGGGCCCAGGACACGCTTGGGGTAATGCTGGTGGTGCTGGTAGTGAAGCCGCTGAATCCCGGAATAAGACGCGAGAACCCGGTAGCCGATGTACGGGTACGGCTGAACGTGGCGTCGGCCCCAACGGCAGGGAACTGATCGGCACGAACGATTCCAACGTTTGCGGCGGCCTGCTCGATGCGGGCGGCGGCGATACGGATGTCATAATTGCGATCCAGCGCGATAGTCAGTAACTTCTGTAACTCCGCGTCCTGGAATACCTGCCACCAGGCCAATTCGCCGAAGGAGGAGGTGCCGGGGGCGCCGGCGCTCTGCCCAGCAGGGCTGCGGTACGCATCGGGAATCGAGATCGCGGGCCGGCGATAATTCGGACCCACCATACAACCGCAGCACAGAGCGGCCATCAGGACAGGCCAACGCCGGCTCATGCCGAGCGGCCCTCCGGCGCGGGCGCGGGTGGCCCGGCAGGTGCGGGAACGGGCGCGGGAGAACGCCGCAACCGGCCCGCAATCCGCCCAATCAGCACATAGAAAATGGGGATGAAGAAGACCTCAAGCAGGGTGGCCGAGGTCATTCCGGCCACCACCGCCGTGCCCAGCGAGTGGCGGCTGGCCGACCCGGCGCCCGAAGCAAACATAAGGGGAAGCAGGCCGAGAATGAATGCGAGCGACGTCATGACGATGGGCCGGAACCGCAGCCTGGCCGCCTCCAGGGCGGCATCTGCCAACTCACGCCCCTGCGCCCACCGAGACGCGGCGAACTCGACGATGAGGATGGCGTTCTTCGCGGTGAGCCCGATCAGCATCACCACGCCAATTTGCACATACACATCGTTGATCAGACCGCGGAGCCAGATGCCCGTATACGCTCCCAGCACCCCGAGTGGAACGCCGAAGATGACGGCTAACGGGACGATCCAACTCTCGTACTGCGCGGCAAGGAAAAGGAAAACGAAGGCGAACGCCAGTAGAAGAATTGGCGCCTGTGTGCCGGCAGCCGCGCGCTCCTGGTACGAGACTCCCGCCCAGTCGTAGCCCATTCCGGCGGGGAGCACCGATTTAGCCAGCTCTTCAGCTACCTCCAATGCCTGGCCCGAACTGTACCCTGTAGCCGGGGACCCGGTTATTTCAGCGGCGCGATAGAGATTGAAGCGTTGGATGATGTCTGGCCCGGTGGTCCGTTCTACCGTCAACAGCGTGCTCAGCGGCACCATCTGCCCTGCCGACGTCCTTACGTATATGCCGGTAATGTCGCCGACCTTGTCGCGGTACTGCGGCTCGGCCTGCATCATGACGCGGTACACGCGGCCGAACCGGTTGAAGTTGTTGACGATCACCCCACCGAGGAGCGTCTGCAAACTGTCGAACACGCTGGAGACGGGGATTCCCAAAGTATTGGTCTTATCCCGGTCAAGATCCACCTTGATTTGCGGCACATTGGTCCGGAACGTGTTGAACACGCCTGTAAGTTCAGGGCGCTGGGTGGCTTCCGTGCTGAACTTCTGCGCGGCCGCGTCTAGCTCGCCGATATTGGTTCCGGCGCGGTCCTCGATCTGGATCTGAAAGCCTCCGGTCACTCCCAGTCCCGGAATCGGCGGCGGGATGAACGGAATTACGAGCGCTTCGGGTATACCGCTGAGTCCGGCTGCCGCGCGCCGGAGTATCGCTTGCACCGGAAGTCCCGCATCCAGGCGCTCCGCCCATGGTTTCAGCCTGATAACAAGGCTGGCATTGTTAGACTGCAACGCGAGCGTCAGGAAGCTGAATCCTCCAATCGTTGTAACATCCTCCACTCCGGGGAGCTTTCTCACGATTGCTTCGGCCTTCCGGGCGACTTCATCCGTACGCTGGAGAGATGCTCCGTCCGGAAGATTCATGGCGATGAAGAAGTATCCCTGATCCTCCGTGGGGACGAAGCCCGTCGGAAGTTTATTTATGAGCAACCAGATACATCCCAGGATGAGAAAGAGGCCAAGTACGGCGGCGGGCCAGATCCTTATGAAGCGCCGCGTCGCCCCTACATACGCTGCCGTGAGGCGATCGAAGGACGCATTGAACTTTCCGATCGCCCATGCGACCGGGCTGCGCGAACGCCTGCGATGGCGCAGCAGCATCGCGCAAAGCGCGGGACTGAGGGTGAGCGCAACTAATGCGGAAATAGCAATGGAAACCGCCAGGGTGAGTGCGAATTGCCTATATAACTGTCCGGTGATACCGCTCATAAATGCCACCGGGACGAACACGGAGGTCAGAACAAGCGCGATCGCGACGAGCGCCCCGCCAACTTCATCCATCGCCCGCTCCGTCGCTTCGAGGGGGGCCATGCCTTCTTCGATATTATGTTCTACGGCCTCTACCACCACGATGGCATCGTCCACCACAAGGCCGATGACGAGCACTAATCCAAACAACGTCAAAGTATTGATGGAGAAGCCGAGCACCAGGAAGGCGGCAAATGTCCCAACGAGCGAAACGGGGACGGCGAGCATCGGAATAAGCGTCGCCCGGAGATTGCCGAGGAACAGGTACACGACCAGCATCACCAGCCCGATTGCCTCGAACAGCGTCTTCACAACCTCCTTTATGGATTCGTTGACGAAGAGAGTGGAGTCCATTGTGGCTTTATAAGCCACTCCCGCGGGGAAAGACCGGGATAATTGGTCGAGCGCCTGCCTAACACCGTTTGCGGTCGCGAGGGCATTGGCGGTCGGTAGCTGATAAATGATGATAGTACTGGCGGGCAATCCGTTCAGCCGCGAGAAGGTGGAATAGGTCTCACTGCCTAGCTGGGTGCGGCCGATATCGCGAAGGCGCAGAATAGAGCCGTCCGGCAAACTGCGCACGATAATATTCTGGTACTGTTCGGGTAGAGCTAACTGCCCCTGCGCGAGCACCGAGTATTGGAAGTTGGTACCGGCCGGCGCGGGAGGGGCCCCGATCTGGCCGGCCGGGGCCTGCACGTTCTGCTGCCTGACAGCGGCGACTACGTCGCTGGCGGTGATGCCGAGGCCTGCCATCCTGTCGGGTTGGAGCCACAAGCGCATAGAGTATTCCTGCCCGATCTGCATGGTATCCCCGACCCCGAAGACCCGCGAGAGCGGGTCGAGCATGTTGATAGCGGCGTAATTACTGAGGAATAGCTGGTCGTAGCTGGAATCCGGCGAATAGAGAGTGACCATCATCAACATGCTGGGCGATCGCTTGCGGACCGTTATGCCCGTGGTGATGACCTCCGAGGGAAGATTGCCTTGCGCCTCCTGCACACGGTTTTGGACGTCCACCGCGGCGATATCAACGTCCGTACCGACGGCAAAGGTGCACGTAAGCGAATAACTGCCGCTATTAGTGCTTCGCGAAGACATATACAGCATATTCTGCGCGCCGTTAACGGCCTGTTCGATCGGTATGGCGACCGATTGTTCCACCACGTCGGCGCTGGCGCCGGTATAGACCGCGGACACCTGGACGGTGGGAGGTGTAATATTCGGATATTGCTCCACCGGCAGCGACAAAAGTGAGACTGCGCCGGCTAGTGTGATCAGGATGGAGATTACCATCGCCAGCACGGGACGGTGAATGAAGATCCTGGAGAAGTGCATAACTGCCCTAGTTCGCCTGTTTGGCAGACTGCGGCTTTACCGTCATGCCGGCTCTGACCTTCTGCTGGCCCTCAACGATGACGCGCTCGCCGCCTTGCAGGCCCTTCGACACAACGGTAAAGTTGTCATGCGTGCCCTCCGTCGTTATGGTGCGCTGGACGACCTTGTTGTCCGGCGTCACGAGCATTACGCTCGTCGTCCCTAACAACTCCTGCACCGCAATCTGAGGGATTAGGATGGCGTTCGGAATCTGTCCCGTCGTAACACGGACACGAACAAACTGTCCGGGGCGCAAGAGGTTGTTCGGGTTTGGAAACTCGGCGACGACAGGCAGCGTTCCGGTCGCAGATGTCACCGCGCGGCCAACCATGAAGAGCCTGCCTTCGTAGGGATAACGAGTCCCATCCGGCAGCAGCAACTCGAAAGAGAGCTTCGCGCCGGGACGCCGCCTTCTTTCAGCGAATCGCAGGTAATCCACGTCGCTGACATCGTAGTGCACCCGGATTGGATTCGCCGAGGAGATGATAGCGAGCAGCGTTTGTGGATCTACCAGGTTCCCGGGGTCTACTTCGCGGCGGCCGATGATGCCGCTGATAGGCGACCGGATCACGGTATAGCCGAGGTTCAGCTTCGCCTGCGACACCGCCGCCTGCGCGGCCGTCACGCTCGATTTCGCCTGCTGGACCTGGGCTTCCGCTACTTTTGCCGCAGCGAGCGCGTTCTCGTAGTCCTCCTGCGGTATGGCGCGCTGCTGCGCCAAAGGCTGGTAGCGCGCCACGTCCTGCCTGACCTTGCCGAGTTGAGCTTCAGCCTGCACCACGTCGGCTTCAGCCTTGGTTAGCTGAGCCTGGGCGGATTGAAGTGCGGCTTCGTACTGGCTTGGATCGATACGAAAGAGCACGGCGTTTGCCGCCACAGGCTGTCCTTCTGCGAACAGCGCCTGCTCCAGAATTCCCGACGCCTGCGGACGTATGTTCACCGTGCGGTTTGCGTCGGTACGTCCGACAAGCTCCCGGTAGAGTGGCACCGTCCGGCTTTGGACTTCGGCCACGGTGACGACGGGAGGCGGCGGTTGAGCGCCAGTCTCACGCGACCGCGATGCATTGCAGCCAATCACTAACAGGCATGCGAGGCCTACCGCGACCATCCCATTCACCGCGAACATACAATCGAGACGCTACCGAGATTAACACGCCTGAATGGATGCGCCGGTATTGGTTCTTACTGGCCTTTGAGCAAAACCTGACCTGACCGCGGATGGGTGTTGTAATAAAAGAGACACGCAGGGAAGGTGCCGACCCCTCCCCTGCGGTTGTTTTTACATTTCAGAAGGCTATCTTCAGGGCCATCTGCCATTTCCGCGGTACATCCGCGCTCGAGACGGAGCCGAAAGCGCTGCTCGTTACGGTGGTGTTCGGAGCCGAGAGATTGGGGTGATTCCATGCATTGATGCACTCGGCGCGGAACTGGGTTTTGAACCGTTCGGTGATGGAAAAGTTCTTGATGGCCGAAAAGTCCCAGCGAGCCTGGCCGTCCGCCCGGAGGCCGCTGAAGCGCAGCGGAGAGACCCGGACGTTGCTGGCGAGTTGCTGCGCGCTGTTGCGATTGAAGCCCGCGTCGATATTGAAATACCGCTCAAGGGTCCGCTGTCCCCTCGGTATCGCAATGTTGTCCGGGTCGCCCGTGAAGAGCGTCCAGATGTCGCCGAAGGCCAGGGGCGGTCCGCTCTGCCTTTGCCCGACCATGCCGAGTTGCCATCCACCCGCGATGAATTCCACCGGCTTGGGCAACTTCGTCCCGAAATGCCTGCCGCGGCCGAAGGGCAGGTCCCAGATAGCGCTCATCACCAGCCGGTGCGTGCGGTCCAGGTCTGCGATAGTTTCGTATGGCCGTGCGTCCGTGGCATTCAGTAACTCCGCTGCCTGCATCATCTTCGACCACGTGTATGACACCTGGTAAGTGAAGCCCTGCGAAAACCGCCTCTCCAGGCGCAGTTGGGCTGAGTGATACCAGGAGTAGCCAATGGGTTCCTGCACCGTAACGGACCCGAACTGCGGATAGGGAACCAGCAGCGACGAGCGGGAGATACTTGTTCCGTAGATAGGCTGGATGCCGTAAAAGGGGTTCGGAGACTGCGCACTGAGATAGTTGATAGTCTGGATATCGCGGTAGGGCAACCGGCTTAAATACTTCTCCGGTACAGCATTCAGATTGCGGTTTACCCCCAGGCGCGTGCCCCGGTTGCCGACATACGCGCCTTCGAACAACCACTGGCCGGGAAGGGCGCGCTGGAGACCGAGTGACCATCTCTGCGCATAGGGTTGACGCCGTCGATCCGCGAAAAAGCTAATGCCCTGGCCGAGGTAAGTGGTCAGGCCTCCGGCTGCCCCGAGCGGCGCATCAAGCCCGTTCGGCAACGGATTCGCAGTGTTGGCGATGTAGGTCACGCCATTGTCGAGTGAAGCCTGAATAGGCGTCGCCTGGCTGAATCCGCTCTGAATGGCGGTGGTCGTATTCACTCCGATGGTGTTGTAATAAATGCCGTAGCCGCCGCGCAACACCGTCTTCGGCCGAATCTCCCAGGCGAAGCCAATCCTCGGCATGAAGGTTTTATTCTCGCCTTCCCAAAGGGTGCGCGGATTTCCGCCGGTATTCGCGAATGTCAAGCCTCCGCGCACGCGGAACTGGCTTGCAGGCAATTCGGCGATCGGATTGGCCGCATAGTTGGCAATGGCCCGGGCCTCGATCGGATTCGTTTGATCGAAGGCGAAATGTGCCACCGAACGATCGAACCTCTCCGTCAGCGGTGTTTCAAGCTCATAGCGCAGCCCGATGTTAAGCGTGAGTCGCGGGCTCACCTTGAAATCGTCGTGAACGTAGAACGCGTAATAAAGGTGCTGGTCCGCATAGCTGGACGACCGGACCATCTGCCCGCCCGGAATGCCGAGCAGGAACGCGGCAATTTCCCCACCTACCGGAGGAGCAGTCGAGTTGTCGAACGGCCCCCGGGTGTACGCGCTTGAGAACATCAGTTGCGGCGCAACCTCGTAAGGCCGCTGGTCGCGGTTTTCGCGATAGGCCCGGAACTCGGCGCCGAATCGCAGGCTGTGGCTGCCCAGGAACTTGGTAAAGTTTCCGTTTAACGAATGAATCTGGGACGACCATCCGCCGTCACCGCCGCTTACAAAGTTTCCGAGGGCTTGCCATGATCCGACCTGCACGAGCGGAAAGGTGGCGCGGTCTTTTTCGATCAACCCCAGGAAACGTTGCGAAAAGCCCAGTGTAGAGAGATCGAAACCTCGCGTGGCGCGCCGCTCGTCGAAGTTCATCTGGGTGACGCCGTAGCGGACGTTCAGCAGGAACGAGGGACTGAACACATATACGTCGTCGAGCGCCATGCCCTGAATGTAGCGGCTACCGATGGTGCGCGTGTAATCCGTGTTGAAAACGTGGTTTTCATCTTCGCTGTAGAAATCCTTGTTGAGCCGCAGGTAGGCGCGATGGCTCTCGCTGAATGCGTGATCCACGCGGCCCAGGTGAACCCAACTGTCGAAACGTGCCGGTCCGGTGTTGAACCAGTTATTCAGGCCGTCGCTCGTGCCAGCCTGATTCGCCCTGGGCCAGTAATCCAGTATCTTTTTTGCCACTGGATCCAAACGGCTGGTCGGGATGATGTTATTCGGGAACGGTTGCCGCGTATAACGGCCGTTGGCGGCCGGGACGGTGGTGGACGGATCGTAGATCTGGTAGTTGGAGCCCCGGCTCAGCAGCGCCGAAAGGTCGCCGGTTCGCTGTGCGTCGGTGGGCACGGTGGTGAGGAAGTTAATCGGCGAGGTGAACGGGTTCGCCTCCCATGCGTAGAACCAGAAGGTGCGGTTGCGGCCGTTATAGACCTTGGGGATCGCCACCGGGCCGCCGGCGGAGACGCCGTAGCGGTTGTCCTGGTAATTTGGAAGCTTCTGGCCGGAGCGGTTCTGAAAGGTGGTGGGCGCATCGAACACCCGGTTCATCACCGCCCAGTGGCCCTCGCCATGAAGCTGATTGGTGCCGCTCTTAACACCGACATTCAGCAGTGCGCCCATTGTGTGGCCCACGCTGGCGTCGAAGGACGATGTCTGGACTTTGAATTCACTGATCGCGGTGGAGGGCGGAACAAAAGCGACCAGGGCGTTCGAACCGTACGACATCGTGTTCGGGACGCCATCCACCGTGAACTCGTTATTGTAGAGGCCAGCGCCGTCGGCGGAGAACGAAGAGGCCGAGCCGCTCTGGTTGGGCTTGCGTACCCGCATGTTAGTGGTATTGATGGTGCCCGGCGCGAGGTGGACCAGGTCCATCGGACTGCTTCCGTGTTGCGGCAGTTCAGCGATTCGGCGCTCGTCGACGACCTGGCCGAGGGACGCCTCCGCGGTGCTGAGCAACGGCGTTTCCGCGCGCACTTCTACGGACTCGGCCGCGTTCCCCAGTTCCATCGCGACATTCACTTCCACGGCGTCGCCCACGCGCACCTGAACGCCTTCACGGATAAATTTCTTGAAACCGGCTGTCTCCACCTGGACGGTGTAGATGCCGGGTAGGAGGTAAGGAAGCCTATAACTGCCGGACTCGTTGCTACGCGCGGCGGCGGTGACGCCGGTGCTGGCATTAGTCGCCCGAGCATCGGCGCCGGCTATCACTGCTCCGCTGGGGTCACTAATTCGGCCCAGAATGCTGCCTCTCGCGTCCTGCGCTTTCACGCTCAGAGGAGAAATCAGAAAAATTGCCGTCGCCACGCAAAAAGCAAGCGAATCCGTGTAGCGGGACATGTATACCTCCTGGCGTGCAACTATATGCGACGCGGACGCCCCGCGTCAACACTCCCGCAGGTGTTTTCATCTGCCGAAATGAAATAGATTTCCAAATTGAAAAACGCGGTGCACCGGCCGATGCTCTTTCTAAAAAACAGAGAGCTCCAGGATGTTAACAGAGTGGGCCGGCAGATCCACAGACTGGATAAGGCCGCTTAGCTCCGAAGTCGTGCTGCGGACGCGCTTAGGATCCGCGACTGTATTGACTGCCGCCAGGTCGCTCGCGTGGAGCGTATGCAGCACCCCTCCCGGAGCAATTCTCCTACCCTTACAGTCAAGCGCAACGCGGCAGCCATCATGCTTGTGCCGGTTGATCAGTGCCAGCGAGATCCGCCGCCCATCCTCGCTCCGGGTGGCGGATACGTCCAGGCGCGACACGGTAACCCGCTCCTCCCCTCGGCTCCATTTGACAGTCCCCGCAAAGCTTTCGGCGCGTACATCGGCCGCCATGGCAACCGCCTGCATGCGCGTCGCGTAGAGTCGGAAAACGTCGAACACGGCGGATTTCACGAGCCCCTCGGGCGAGACGAAGAGCGGACCGTGCGCATTCGTGATGAACACGTAGTTGCTCATGGCGACGCGGCTCGCGAGCCGGTGGCACGCATTGAAGACTCCCGCCACGAAGAGCGCGTCCACAATGTTCCGCGGACTCTCACGGACCAGGCCAGGGCTGCGGGAATTGCCGGCGTTTGTCTTGAAGTGGCGCCCGTTCCACTCCTCGAGGGAGATGCGAATGGGGCGCTTGCGTTTGGAATTCGCCTCGTACTGCTCCAACTGGTCGGCCATGGCTTTCATGTCCCGGTAAAACAGTTCCGGAGACGCAACGGTGCTGTCATAGTCGTCCGCACCGTCGAGAAAATGCCGGTGGCCGTAGAGGTGGATCGTGAGCCAGTCGATTGTCTCGCCGCACTTGCGCAGCACTCCTTCGTTCCACGCCGGTGAGGTGTCTCCCACGCCCACCAGTTCGATATCGGGCGCTACCACGCGCATGAACTGGCCGTACTGCTGCGCCTTGTGCCCGTACTCTTCAGCCGTGTAGTGACCAACCTGCCATGGGCCGAAGTGCTCGTTGCCCAAGCCCCAGACCTTCACGGGAGGCTGACGTTTGGAATGGCGGCAGTACTCCACCCATTCACAGGCCTCGTCGCGTCCGCCGGTCCCCATATTCACCGTGATGAACGGATCGCATTCGAGCTTGCGGCAAAGCGAAAGGTACTCGTCGGTGCCGAACTGGTTCGATTCCTGCTGGCCCCAAACCACGTCGAATCGCCGGGGGCGCTTCTCCCGTGGGCCGATCCCGTCCTTCCACCGGTAATAACTCACGAAGTTGCCGCCCGGCCAGCGCGCAATTCGTGCTCCGCCCATTTCCTTGATGGCGTCAATGACGTCGCGCCGCATGCCCTCCTGGTCGGCGAATTTCGATCCAGGTTCGAAGACGCCGCCATAGACCACGCGCTCGACGTGCTCCAGGAAATGGCCGTACAGCCAGGGATGGATGCGGCCGATATCCCGCGATGGATCGAGCGTAACGGACGCCCGCGCGGCCGGGGGTGTCGCGACTGCCACCGGAAGGGCTGCAGCCGCAGTGATGAAAGTGCGCCGGTTCATTGTGAGAAGCTCAACTCTAGCCTATATCGCTGCGGCGAAACCAGCGCTTGCGCCATTCGCAGCCAGCAATTACCATCGGCATATTCACATCCGGAGGTCTTTATGAGTTCACGGCGGCGATTCCTGCAAGGCCTGGGGGGCGGGGTGGTTGCGAGCGTGGCGGCGCCGGCAGCGGTCGCGTTGCCCACGGTGAAGTTCGGCAAAGCCGACATCACCCGGCTAATCATCGGCTCCAACCCATTCTACGGTTATTCGCACTTCAACCCGCTGCTCGACAGCATGATGCGCGAATGGATGACCCAGGACCGCCGCATCGGCATTCTGAAGCAGGCCGAGGCCGCAGGAATCAACACCTGGCAGGTCCACTACAACGACCCCACCATCGCGGACTTCAAGCGCTACCGCGCCGAGGGCGGCCGCATGAACTGGCTGCTGTTGGCCGATTTCGACCTGATGAAGAATTGGAAACTACTCACGGAGGTCGCCAAACTCGGGCCCATCGGGGTGGCCCACCACGGCAACCGCACCGACGACCGTTTCCGCGCCGGAGAGATGAACATCGTGCGCGATTTCGTGAACGCCGTGCATGACGCGGGCCTTCCCGGCGGCATCTCTACCCATAACCCCAAGGTTGTCGAGTACGTCGAGGAACACGGCTGGAATAACGATTACTACATGACCTGCATGTACCGCGTCAGCCGCACCGAGGACGAAGCGCGGGATGAACTCGGGGAAGCACCCCTGGGCGAGGTCTATATGGAGCGTGACCCGGAGCGTATGTGCCGCATGGTGCGGGCCACCAGGAAAACCTGCTTCGCCTTCAAACTCCTGGGCGCCGGGCGGAATATCCGGACGCCGCAGCAGGTGGAACAGGCGGTCGGCTACGTGCTCTCGAACATCAAGCCGCAGGATGCCGTCATCATGGGAATGTTCCCGAAGTTCAGAGACGAGATCCGCGAAAACGCGGAACTGGTGCGGCGCCTCTCTCTGCCTTCGTAAAGCAGCCTACAAATCGGCCCCTCGCGGCCTCGCGGCTCTCCGGTGCCTCCCGTATGATGAAGGGTCCGGAGGAGCATCCATGGTTACACTGCAGGACGCGCGGCGCGTCATAGACGCCGCTGAGAAGAAGGCTCGCGAAATCGGACAGCCGATGAACATCGCGGTAGTGGACGGCGGCGGCAACCTGGTGGCGCACGTGCGCATGGATAACGCCTGGATCGGCAGCATCGATATCTCCATCAATAAGGCGTTTACCGCACGGGCGTTCGATATCACCACCAAGCAGCTCGCGGATTTCGCCAAACCGGGCGGCGAGTTCTACGGTATTCACGTCTCCAATCGCGGGCGCATCATGGTCTTCGCCGGCGGTGTGCCGTTGAAGCGCGAGGGCAAGGTGGTTGGGGCCGTGGGGGTGAGCGGCGGCAGCGGCGACCAGGACCAGGCCGTCGCGGAAGCCGGTGTCGCGGCCTTTTGATCGCGCCCGCGTACTTTTCCGTCCTTCGAGTGCACGCCGGAATGCGTCCGGCCCTCCGTGCCGTTGTATCCTGGGGGCAGGCCAAGGAGGGTCGATGAGAGTTGAGCTTCGCCGCCCGGTCGCTATCGTTACGGCGTGGGCGATTTCATGGTTCACGATTCCTGGAAACCTTCAGGCGCAGGAGCAGATCATCCCGGCGACGCAACTCCACGCGGAGTTGCAGAAGGCCGCGCAGTCGCGTCAAGCCAACCTCGCGACACTTGAACGCGTACTCGCGTCCGATGCCGCACAGACTCGGATGAAGGCCGTACGGCTCGATCCGGGCCAGGTCCGGATGGCAGTCTCGCAGCTCGATAATCGCGAGCTTGCGCGCCTCGCGCAGATGGCCGCCGCCGCCGAGACCGACATGGCTGCCGGCGTCTTCGGCACGCTCTTCACCCTGCTGGCCATCATCGGCGCGATCGTGGTGATCATCTTCATCGTTCGTGCGGTCGATTAGCGCTATGCGACTTGCGCGGCCACTCGCGCTGCTGCTGATCGCGGGTGCACTCGCGGCGGCCACGCGGCAGTGGATCGATGTTCCGTTTGTACGGCAGGAGCGCGAAGGCTGCGGCTCGGCGGCGGCGTCCATGGTGATGCGCCACTGGATGGTGAACGGTGCGCGCGTCGATCCCGATGCCGCCGATGCGGCCGCCATTCAGCGCGCGCTCCACTCCTCCAGTGCGAAAGGGATCTACGCTTCCTCCCTGCGGCGGTACTTCGAACGGCACGGCTTCACCGTCCACCTCGTGCACGGCGAAATGGAGGATTTGCAGCACCATGTGGCCCGCGGGCGTCCGCTCATAGCCTGCCTGGAGCCCCGCCGCGGCGATTTACATTACGTGGTGGTGGTCGGGATCGACCAGGACAAAGACGAGGTCATCGTGCATGACCCCGCCCGCGGCAGCTTTCTGCGCGAAAAAGGTGCCGGCTTCCGCGAGCGCTGGAAAGCCACCGGCAATTGGACCCTCCTGGCCGTGCCCACGCCGTGACAGCCCTGCTTTTCGTTTCGCTGTACGCTGCCTTCGCCGGGAGTGCCGCCGATACCCTGCGTGCCGATGCCCTGGCGCTTGCGCGTGAAGGCCGCTGGGAACAGGCGCGTGCCGTCCTGCTCCGCGCCCGCACGGAATACCCTGGTGACAAGCGCTTCGCCATCGATCTTGCGGGAGTCGCTTACCGGATGGGGGACCGTCCCGCCGCGAAGTCGCATATCCGTAGCGCGCTTCGCATTGACCCCACCGACGCCTATGCCAACAACTTTGCCGCCACGCTTTATCTGCTCGACGGCAACCTCGATGCAGCCGTTAAATACTGGAACCGCATCGGCAAGCCTGAACTGCGCGCCGTCCACATCCCCAACGATCCCGGCGTCGATCCCGGGCTGCTCCGCAAGGCACTCCCTCATGCGGACGATCCCTTTCTGACGTCGGCCGCGTTGCGCGGCGCGCGTGCGGACCTCGAAGCCCTCGACGTCTTCTCCAGCTACCGCCTCGAGTTACAGCCCGCGGCAGACGAAGATTTCGATCTGCACTTCGACGCCTCGTCGGGAGAACTGCAGGCCGGGCTTTTGGGACGCGTACTCCCGTATCTCCACGGCTTGCCTTACCAGACCCTGTACGTCGATTTTCGCAATCTGCGTGGCTCGGCTGTTCACTTCGGCTCCATGTGGCGCTGGGACCCCGACAAGCGCCGCGGCCTCATCTCGCTTTCGGGCCCCGTGGCCGGGGATCCGCGTTGGCGGCTCGGTATGACGCTCGATATGCGCGACGAGAACTGGGACACCGGCACCGTCTTCTCCATGCGCCGCGACGAACTTGCCGGGGAGGTTGGCCGCCGCCTCACCGACCGGCTTGCGCTGGCGCTCTCGACTCATCTGACGGAGCGCCGCTTCGCCGATGCGGGCAGGGAAGCGCTCTTCGCCAACGCCTGGTCCCTTAAGCAGGCCGCGCGTTTGCACTATCTTGCGGCGGACTACCCGGAGCATGCCTTCACCCTCAGGCTGGGCGGGTCGGGTGAACTGGGACGCTTGTTCGGGCACTCGACTTTCGCCAGGACGCAAGCCGAGGCTGCCGCCCGCTGGAATCCCCGCCCCTGGCTTGTGGAAGCCCGCGCGCTCGCCGGAAAGACTGCCGGAACCGCGCCCTTTGACGAGTTGTTCGTGCTCGGGATGGAGCGTGACAGCGACCTCTGGCTGCGAGGCCACGCCGCCACGCGCGATGGCCGCAAGGGCGCCTCGCCCCTCGCGCGCGATTACTTCATCGTGCAGAGCGGGGGTGTTCGGGAGTTGTGGCGCCACCCCGCCGTCAACGTGGGTATCGGGCCGTTCCTCGATACCGGCCGCGCCTGGGATTCCACCGGCCGGTTCGGCTCCCGCCGCTGGCTGGTGGATGCCGGTCTGGAACTGCGGGTCAATGTTCTCTCCCGCTTAACCGTGCGGCTGATCTACGGGCGCAATCTGCGGGAAGGCGGCGGTGCCTTTTACAGCGCCGTCTCGCGTTGAAACGGCTACGATGGTTTCCATGAGACGACTCAACGTGGCCCTCATCGGGCAGGGCTTCATGGGGCGCGCACACTCCAATGCCTTCCGGCAGGTGCGAAATTTCTTCGATGTCCCCATCGACTTGCGCATGAAGGTGCTCTGCGGGCGCGACCGCCAGAAGCTGGCCAAGTCCGCCGACCGCTGGGGGTGGGAGGAGGTTGAGCCCGATTGGCGCGCCGCGGTGGAGCGTTCCGATATCGACGTGGTGGACGTGGCGGTGCCCAATGCGATGCACGCCCCCATCGCCATGGCGGCGGCCGCCGCCGGAAAGATCGTGCTCTGCGAGAAGCCCCTGGCGGTCTCCGCCGAGGAGGCCGCCCGCATGGCCGAAGTCGCCCGCAACGTCCGCACCATGGTCTGGTATAACTACCGCCGCGTCCCCGCCGTCTCCCTGGCGCACCGCCTGGTGGCGGAGGGCCGCATCGGCCGCGTCTTTCATTATCGCGCCGCTTACCTTCAGGAATGGGGCAACGATCCCACGCGCCCGCCGGGCTGGAAACTGGAACCCGCGCAGGCCGGCAGCGGCGTTCTCGGGGACCTGCTGTCACACATCGTCGACACGGCGATGTGGCTGAACGGGCCCGTCAGCGAGGTTTCGGCTGCCATGCACACCTTTGCCGAGGGGCGGCAAGTCGACGATGCCACCCTGCTGCTGGCGCGCTTCGAAAACGGCAGTGTCGGAACCTTGGAGGCAACCCGTTACGCCGTAGGCTGCCGCAACCACAATCGCTTCGAGATGCACGGCGAGCGCGGCATGCTGCGCTTCAACCTCGAGCACCTCAACCATCTGGAATTCCTTGACGCGGCATGCCCCGCGGCCGAGCAGGGGGTGCGCTCGATCCTGGCGACCGGTCCGGACCATCCTTATTCCGGAAACTTCTGGAAACCAGGGCACGTCATCGGCTACGAACACACATTTATTGCCGCGCTGGGGGATTTTCTTGTCGCGCTCGATCGCGATGAGCCCTTCCATCCGGACTTCACGGACGGGTTGCGCGTCCAGCGTGCGCTCGACGCCGTGGAACGCTCCGCCCGGCAGCGGCAGTGGGTTGCGGTAGATTAGGATTGAGGGCGAACGAAAATGTTCACGTGGATTTGTCCCGAGTGCGGGCGCGAAGTTCCCCCGGCCTATAATGAATGTCCGGATTGCGCGGCTCGCGAGAAGCCGACCGAGCCCGCGC
>DATMYF010000067.1:0-26873 GCA_035561075.1 Bryobacteraceae bacterium | reverse complement strand
AGAGGGTCACCCATTCCTGCGGCCGTGGTAGGGACTGCGGCCCAACCAGCGGCGCCAGCACCGCGCTGGTGACGATCAGGACCTGTCCGGCCAATCCTGCCATGGTAGTCCATGCCCGATTGCCTCTGCCGTATTCGATTGTCAATGCCTGCTCAAACATCGCGTGCCTCCTTCCGTGCGATCCTGGGACACACCTCTCCCGCGCCATTTCAAAACACAAAACTGGAAGTTCGGCGGGATAGCCTCTCAGGCGGGTCCGATGGTCGAGGTCATGATTTCTTTTGAACCTCCACCCGCATAGACACCGGATAGCGGCCGCAAGTTCCGGAGTACGTTTGATTCGCCGCGGGAAGTCCTGCTAAACTCAGGGAGTCCCTTTCCTTACGGTGGGCGTAGCTCAGCTTGGTAGAGCGCCGGATTGTGGTTCCGGTGGCCGAGGGTTCGAATCCCTCCGCCCACCCCAAAGTGAGAGGGCTCTACCCCAACACGTCCCCCACTCCCACGGATCGCACGACCAGATGTTTTGGCTCTGTTCTGTTAGCGCTGGCTAGACTCCCCCTTGGCGACCCTCTGATTGAACTCCGCCGACCGATTCCGGGGCACGCTCAACGATTGCCATTGGTCGTGCGCGAAATGCTTCGCCAGCATCACAATCTGCCCCACGTGATGCGCGTAATGTGCCACCTGGCGGTTCACGGCCTGCATTACCGAGTGCGCTTCACCGCGGATCGTCACCGTGCGCCCGAGGTCCGCATCCGAAAGTGGTTCCAGGGCCCGGAATACACGTGTCCAGCCGTCTTCCCATACCTCCAACAGCGCCGTGCGTGTAGCGGGTGGATCTGCAAATTCGCTATCGCGATTGCGGTCCGGCTTCTCCCCATCTGTTGTTAAGAAATCGGTCCAACGGGACCGCATGTTGCCCGCCATGTGCTTCACCACGATCCCGATTGAGTTCATCTCTTCATCCAGTGTTGCGAAAAGCTGTTCGTCTGACACCTGCTCCATTGCGCGTTCGGCAAGCTTCTTGTAATACCTGAACAGTGCCAGAGAATCCTCAAGGTAAGAAGTGGTGAATTTCAGTGCCATGCGTTCTAGTCTAGTTCGGGAATGGATCGCCGGCCAGCAGGGGGCTTCCGGGCCAGGTAGCCATCTCTCGGCAGAACCGCAAATAATTGAATGTGCTCAATCCTGTTACATTGTGGGAGTAATGGCTGGGCTGCACGAGCAGAATCTCGAACTGAACCGCGTGGAGCACGAACTACAGCACGCGCACTTGCGTTCAATGCCCCGCTGCCTGGGTGTGGTGTTGAGCAATCGGTGTAATATCGGCTGCGTTCATTGCTATCAACCAAAGAACGGGGATAGCCTGCTCGAGCCACGTCCTATCGGAGAGGCCTTGCGGCGGGAGTTCGCATCCCTATACCCGTACGTCGCGACGGTGCGGCTGCAAGGTGGAGAATTGTTCGCCATTCCCGGCTTCTCGGAAATGCTGGACGATGTCGGCGCAGTCGTGGACCGTCCCATCGTGAGCATCAGCACGAATGCCACTCTGATCGACGAAGGCTGGGCGGAGCGCATCGTCCGCACTCCCCTTCAGAACGTGACGGTGTCGATCGACGCTGCACACCCGGATACATTCGCGCGCTTGCGTCGCGGGTCGCGGCTGGAGGATGTGCTCGCCAACATACGCCGCATTCAACGCTGGAAAGAGAAGCTGGGCAGCAAATACCCGTATATCGACTCTTTCTTCGTAGTGATGCGCTCGAATTTCCGCGAAATCCCTGAGTATGTCCGTATGATGCGCGAACTCGGGTTGCTGGCGGTCTCGCTGCAAACCTTGGAGATAACACCCGAAAACAGCTCGCGCTTCCCGATGCTTGGCCAGACGGAGGCCATCACCGACGGGGCGGAGGTTCTGGAGTTACACCGGCTCGTACGTGAGACCATGGAACGGGAACGGCCGCGCATCCTGATCCGTACTAGCGGCCTGACGATCCTATTCGAACAACATGGGCTGGATGCGGAATTCGTTGCGGAAGAAGAACACGGGCTGTATCCCGACGCGGACACCGCAACGACGGCCGGACGTGAACTGTGTCCCAACCCTTGGACGACGTTGTTCGTGATCGAGAACGGCGACGTCCATCTCTGCTTTCTTTCGGAGCCTGTCGGAAACCTCTACGAGGAACCGCTCATTTCGATCTGGAATTCGCCTCGCGCAGTGGCCAAGCGGAGCCGGATGGCGACTGGACGGTATCGGGCTTCAGGGTGTTCTCCGCAGTGGTGCGGTTGGCGCGAGGGGAGTAAAGTAGAGGGTCCCAGTGGGGAACGCCGAAGGCAGGCATTGTTGGAATTCGAGACGTTATCGGCACGGGCGTTTGGCTTGCTGCGGGACACGACTGAGAGCTGCCCCGAGTTAGCGTCGGTACGTCGGAAATTACAGGATCGCAGCGGTAGAATCTCCGAACTGGAAGCGCTGTTTCAAGAGTTATGCCGGACGAATCAGGAAACGAATGACCGCGGGCAGGCTCACATTGACCAGTTGGAGAGTTATGTCCGGCAGTTGGAGTCGGAGGTGGAACGTCTTCGACACGCGGACCTCGGACTGTGGGTTCAGGCATGGTCGCGACTGAAGGGGTGGAGCCCGCGTTGAAGTAGGGCTTCTGCGGAATCGTGACGAGCTTGTCAACGCATTTCGCCTCTGCGGCGCGACGTCAAGCCGCGCTAGCCCCGCCAACCCAACCAGCTAACGTCGAGCGGTCCAGTTCAATGCCTTCCCGCTCGTAGATCTCCCACTGCCGGACCGCCATAGAAGGATCCCCGAACTGGAGGCGCTGTTGTATGCCGGACGAATCAGGAAACGGATGACGGCGGCCAGGCTTACATTGACCAGTTGGAGATTATGTCCACCAGTTGGAGCCGGAGGAGTTTGAAGCGGGATCATCATCTGTTCAGGGTGCCTTGACGGGCGCGCGCACAATGTTCGAAACGGCATGGCCGCTCCAGAATATCTTCACGGGGTAACATTGGGCGAATTTCCAAAGGAGGGACTCGCCCGCCTCGATGCCCGCCTGAAGCGCCGCCCCGCGCGCCAGCTCCTCTTCGATTGACTTCAGATCGCTTCCGAGCCTCCAGTATCGTAGAGGTGTCCTCACGGTGTAGAGAGAACCCGCCATCATTGGTACTACGTATGGCAGGATCTGTCCGGTCATGACCCCCGGTCCTCCTGTGTATCGGAGCCGCCGGCGGGTTCCGTCCGGCGAGACGATATGAAGCTGCACAAGGCCCGGGCTGCCGCGTCCTCCGAGGATCTGGCCCAGCGGGAGGATCATCTCCCGATTCTTGGCCGTGTTCTGGAAAGCGACGACCACCTCATCAGCTTCGACCGCCAGCGAGATCCGCAGACCGTTCACCGACTGACCCCACTCTGCGGGTTGAGCCGCCCGGAAAGCAAGGAGCACAATCAAGGCCACGTGACGCATGACTGTTGGACACTGGCTTACACGCGCCGGTTCCCGGCGAGAGTGCCGCGTGACCAAGCATCTTCTCGTAAGCCACTTCGGGACCGCCCGAACGTTCTGGGTGAAAGACGGCCATTTCGGAAACCAGGCAACACGAAACGGAGCGAACGCAACGCATTTCGCCTCTGCGGCGCGGACGTCAAGCCGCGCTGTCCCCGCCAACCCAACCAGGTAACGTCGAGCGGTCCAGTTCAATGCCTTCCGCTCGTAGATCTCCGACTGCCGACGACACGCCTCCGATGAGGACTTCGGCTGTCCAGCCTTCCCAGTGATGACGAATTTACCGGAAAGTTGGCGGGCTGTTCGGGCGGGGACGAGGTCACGTTACGGTAACCCCACCTCGCGGAGTTGACCCGCGTGAGTTCAGCTTCTCTCGTACGAGTTAACTGTTTGTCGACTTCAGCGCAGCGGGATTCTCTTTCACTATCGAATTCGCACTTCAATTATCGTCGGTTGGTGCGGGGCTATCCGTACTTCCTGGCCGGAACGGAGGCGTCGCTTCAGTTCCGGGTCCTCGCGCCACAGCGCGTCTTTGGGATACGCCGTAATGCGGTAATTGCCCGTAAGCAAATCGCTTATTACCACGCGACCCTTCTCATCGGCAAGTGCGTGTCGCAACGTTGGGCCGAAGTCGATTGCATCGTCTTCTGCCGCGTCGGGAACCAACAGCACGCTTGCACCAGCGACAGGACGGCTGCCATCTGTTACGGTCGCCGAAATCGCGGCGTCGGCGGGCGCAAGTGTAATATCGAGCCGCTGTATGCTCGCTGCTGGATCGATGCTGACCATTCCGCTAGGGCAACGCGTGTGATTATAGAGGACTTCCGCGATGTTATAACCCTCCGGAGCCTTCCCTTGTAGCACCTGGTAGCGGTCCGGTACCACACCTTTCAGCACAAAAGCACCGGTTCTGCTCTCGACCAGTGCCGGCTCGGGGTCGCCGGCAATGCCCATGCCCAGCGCACGGTAGAGCCCGATCCGGACGTTCTCGTCCGGCAGCGCCGGTTCGTCGGGGCGGTTTCCTCGACCTGCGATGCGCACACTCCCGGTCAGGTTTACGCAGGGCATGAGGTGAAGGTCCATGCCGTCTTGGTTTTCACCCGTGATTTTCAACGGCAACACGGCAACTCGCCGCTCCCCGGGCGTCGCGCCCTTCATCTCCGCCAAGATATAGTACCGACCCGGGGTCAGATGGTCGACTTCGTACTCTGCGTCGCCTGGGATCTGGCCGATCGCGACCATCTCGAATCCCTTGCTTCCAACTGTAGAGCGAACCCGCGTCAGTGAAACAGAGACTTCACCCTGGCGGCCTCCGAATACGCGACCGCGAATAGCAGCCGTCCGCCTCTTCTTGGTCTGGATCTCAATGCCCTCGATTGTCGCGCCGTCAACCAGTGTGACTGATGAGGCTTCGGCGAACCGCTCTACCCCGGGATACCAGGTCGATACGTAGGATTGCCGGACCGCACCACGGAAATCCTCGATAGGCTCGGGTTTTTCGATCTTCGCCCGCAGCGGTTGCGCAATTTCGAGATAATACTCGCCTGGCAGCACGTTCTCAAGGCAGAAGCGTCCAGCCGTATCCGTTTTCGCGGAACCGCCGTCGGGGATTAGGATCCTCCCTGAGCCGTAATTGCGGTAGCTATGTGCACGGACCTCCAAGTTTGGTACAGGCTGGCCGGTATCGCGATCCATCACGCATCCCGAAATAGTGAGCGCCCTCGTCATCCGCAGGACGATGCCGGTCTTGGGACGACCCGGCTCGACCGAGAGCGTAGTATCCGGGCTGATGTGCGTAGGTGTGCGAACGAAACCTTTCGCATCCACGAAGAGCTTGATTTTCGCGGGGGCTTCGACCCGAAACCGGAACATACCGTCATCGCGGGTCAAAGTGACGAGGCGATCCGACTTCGGATCGGGTTCGCCTTTGGAAGGCTTGGCCTCATACAGGCCCATTGTGATTGGTATACCCGGCTTGTCAATCCGCGCCAGGATGACTCGTGCCTGAGCAATGGGCAGGTTGCCTAAGCTATCCAGCACTCTTCCTTCCACCACAGTGACGGGGTCCGGCGACTGTGCCAGCAGGAGCGCGAACGCGAACGAAACGTACACTGGCCACCCCGGCCGCAATTATACGCCATACGCTCATGTGGATATCAGAGCAGGAACGCAGACCAAGGACCGAAAAACGGTTATTTCTTAGACCAGGCAACACGAAACGGAGCGAACACGGTGACGGGACATGACCGAGTCGAATTATCGCGTTCATTTCCCGATCGTTACATCCCGCAGAAACCAGTGCATCCTGCTACGCGTATACTCGGGACGGAGAGATGTGCATGCGAACAATAGCCGCGATACTCCTGACCGGGCTGTCAGCTATTTGCCAGCAGAGCCCGGCACAACCGTCCGCCGATCAGCCGAGATTGAAGCAGCGAACCGAGCTGCCGGCGAGCTTGCCCGGTTCCGATCAGCAGCTTCAGCCCGCTAACGGCCTGTGGGTCGTTCCCGCGGGTACCAAAATACCGATACAACTGCGGCAGGCGGTCTCCACAAAAAATGCCCAGCCCGGAGATCCGATCTATGCGCAGACGACGTTTCCCATCGTCGTCAATAACCTCATCATGATTCCCGCAGGCACTTTCGTCAAAGGCGTGGTGGATAGTTCCAAGCGCGCCGGCCGGATCAAAGGCAGCGCGGAGCTGCAGTTTCATCTCACGACCCTGATCTACTCCAATGGTTACACTCTGGAACTCGCCGCCGCCGTGGATCAGGTGCCCGGTAGCGCCAACGCCCATATGAAGGAACCGGGCACCGTCAAGCGCGACTCGGAAAAGGGTACGGACCTCAAGAAAATCGGCGAAGACGCGGCAACCGGCGGTCAGATCGGCGCTTTAGCAGGCGCCGCCAGCGGCAGTGTTCGCGGCCTCGGAGTGGGCGGAATCGGCGGAATCGCGGCCGGCACCCTGATCGGTCTTCTGGCTCGCGGGGCCGATGTGCGCTTTGATATCGGGTCGGGAGTCGAGGTGTCGCTCAACCACGCCATCGCCGTCGAAGGGGAGAAGGTGACCCGCGCCAGTATGTTGCCTGCCTCCAATTCACCGGCGCCCGTAATCACGGCGCCCATGGTTACCGTCCAGAAGTGACTCCTGCCGGGAACATGGCGATATAACGGAACCCAGGCGCCTATAGCCGTCTCGTTTGTGCGTTCACGACCACTCACGCACGCATGGCCCCAGGCGCTCCCACGCAGAATCAGTAACTTACGAAATTCTCACCCGACCGGTTTTCCTCATGCTGTATAATTTTTCCATAGTTTTGGGTACGAAAACCCTTAACAGGTGATCCCGTTTGCCGTATTATCGGTCCAGCGAGTTTTTCGGGCGCGGTTGCGGCCGGCACCCCAGAGGAGGATTTTATGCAAGACGGAGCTTTAAGCATCACCGACAAGCGCACTGGCAAGGTCTACGAGGTTCCGGTCACAAACGGCACGATTCGTGCTACCGACCTCCGCCAGATCACCACCGGGCCCGATGATTTCGGGCTCATGACCTACGATCCGGCATTCATGAATACGGCATCCTGCCGGAGCGCCATCACGTTCATCGACGGCGACAAGGGAATCCTGCGGTACCGCGGATACCCCATCGAGCAGTTGGCCGAGAATTGCACCTTCCTGGAGGTCGCGTACCTACTCTTGTTTGGCGAACTGCCAACGGAAAGCCAGTTGAAGGAGTGGGTGGGGCAGATCACGTACCACACGATGATCCACGAGACCACCAAGAAGTTTCTGGAGGGCTTCCGGCACGACGCCCATCCGATGGGGATGCTGGTGAGCACGGTGGCGGCGCTTTCCACGGTGTATCCCGACGCTCGAAACGTGTTGGATCCGGACTCTAGAAGGTTGCAGATCCTGCGCCTGATCGGCAAGATGCCGACCATCGCCGCCTACACGTACCGGCACAGCCTCGGCTTCCCGTATGTTTATCCGGACAATGACCTGAGCTACACCGAAAACTTCATGAACATGTTGTGGAAAATGGTGGAGCCCAAGTACACGGCCAACCCGGTACTGGCTCGGGCGCTCGATATCCTGTTCATCCTTCACGCGGACCACGAGCAGAATTGCAGCACCAACGTGATGCGCTCGACGGGCAGTTCGCACGCCGATCCATTCGTCTCGACGGCTTCGGCAGCCGCGGCGCTCTCTGGCCCGCTGCATGGGGGAGCCAATGAGGAAGTGCTCAAAATGCTCGACGTGATCGGCTCCAAGGACAAGGTGCCGGAGTATATCGCGAAGGTTAAAGCCGGGCAGTTCAAGCTGATGGGCTTCGGGCACCGGGTCTATAAGAACTACGATCCGCGCGCCAGGGTGATCAAGTGGGCGGCGGACCGCGTGTTCGAGATTACGGGCCGGAATCCCAAGCTCGAGATCGCGCTGGAACTGGAACGCATCGCGCTCGAGGACGATTACTTCGTGAAACGCAAGCTTTACCCCAACGTGGACTTCTACTCCGGGATGATGTACCAGGCGATGGGGTTCAAGCCGGCGATGTTCACCGTGCTGTTCGGTATTCCGCGCACGGTCGGGTGGCTCGCGCAGTGGCAGGAGATGCTTACCGATGGCGAGCAGAAGATCGCCCGGCCGCGGCAGTTGTACACGGGCAGCGCGGCGCGGGATTTCGTACCGATTGAAAAACGCGCTGTTCCGGCATCGTCCGCGGCGGTGTAGTCATCGCTCCCGACCATCATTTCACTGTGCGAACTTTAATGCAGGCTAAATAAACCCCAGGGGGTGTTCCTGTTTCGTCCCCTCGAACAAAATGAGTTCGCACAGTGAAACTTACCCACCCCACGCAATCTTTCTTGTGCGCGCCACCCGGGAGATTCATACTGCTTACCCAGCATGTCTCTTTCCGCTTCCAAGATCGGCCGCAAGACATACCACGGGCGAGTTGGCGTCTTCGGCATCGGCTTGGCAGCCTATTGGCCGCAATTCCCCGGACTTGAAGAGCGCCTGAAGGGCTACCAGTCCGAGGTAGAGCGCCGCATAGCCGGGTTTGGCATCGACGTGGTCTCGGCGGGGCTCGTCGATACGGCCCAGGCCGCGGCCTCCGCCGGCCAGCGCTTCGCCGCATCGGGGCTCGACCTTCTCGTCTGCTACGTCGGCACCTACGCGACCTCGTCGCAGGTGCTGCCGGTGGTGCAGCGTGCGAAGTTACCGGTCTTGGTGCTGAACCTGCAGCCAACCGCTGCCCTCGATTACGAGAAGACCGATACGGGCGAGTGGCTGGCCAACTGTTCCGCATGCTGCGTCCCGGAGATTTCCAACGCCTTCGTGCGCGCGCGTGTTCCGTTCCGGGTGGTTTCCGGCATCCTGCACGAGGATCCGGCGGCGTGGCGCGAGATCGAAGACTGGTGCCGGGCGGCCAAGGTGGCCGGCGCCGTGCGCTCCAGCCGGATCGGCTTCCTGGGTCACACCTACCCCGGCATGCTGGATCTATATTCCGATTTCACCATGGTGAGTGCGCAGACCGGCGCGCATATCGAAGTGCTGGAGGTGTGCGACCTGGAGCAGTGCGTACGGGCCGCCACGGATGCCGAAGTGTCAGCCAAGCGCCGCGAGACGCTCGAGACGTTCACGGTGGAGGACGCCGCCGAGGAGGATCTCGACTGGGCCGCCCGTGTGGCCGCGGGACTCGACCGGCTGGTGGAGAAATTCGAACTCGACGGGCTGACGTATTACTACCGCGGCCTTGAGGGCAACCGGTACGAGCGCCTGGGGGCCGGATTGATTCTCGGCAATTCGCTGCTGACCGCGCGCGGCATTCCGGCCAGCGGCGAGGGCGACCTGAAGACCTGCCTGGCCATGATGATCCTGGATCGTTTCGGGGTGGGCGGCTCTTTTACGGAACTCTACGCCATGGATTTCCGCGAGAACTTCGTGCTGATGGGCCACGACGGTCCGGGGCATTTGGCCATCAGTGACCGCCGGCCGGTGCTGCGGGGGCTGGGTCTCTACCACGGCAAGCGCGGCAACGGCGTGAGCGTGGAGTTCAATGTGAAGACCGGGCCGGTGACGCTGCTGGCGATGACCCAGACGGCGGAAGGGCATTTGAAAATGATCAGCGCCGCCGGTGAATCCATCCCGGGGCCGATTTTACGGATTGGAAATACGAACTCGCGGCTGCGCTTCCCGCTGGGGCCGGCCGAGTTCGTGAACCGCTGGTGCCAGGAAGGGCCCACACATCACTGCGCGCTGGGGGTTGGTTCCGCCAAGGGATCGATCGCCAAACTGAGCGCCTTGCTGGACGTGCCGGTGGTTGAGATTTGCTGATGTAGCAAGATCTGAGCCGGCCCGATGGGACCGGCTCAGTTGTTCATGGAGTGATTGGGCCGCTTAGCGGCGGTCCTGAAACTCATGACGGCCCGAGCCAACAATGGTCTTGGAGCCGCTAGGAAGACGGACCTCGGCCGTTATCCCGGGAGGCACGTCCAGTTGCATCTGGAACGTGCCTCCCACCATTTTCCAGTCAACTGCCACCGTACCACGGAACGTTTCCCATGACGCCTTCACCCATTTGACATCGCCAACGGGCTCGGGCTGAATGCGGATGCGGCTTAACCCAGGGGCCTCGGGGTCGGGACAGATGCCCGCCAGGCCGGCCCAAAACCACTGTTCGATGTGGCCCAGCATCAAGTGGTTTTGGGAACTGCGGGGGTCGGCGTCCCAGGCCTCGGCAAGGGCGGTGGCGCCCGCGGCAAGCTGGGCCGCGTAGCTCGGTTTAGTGGTCTGGTTGGCCATCTCGAAGACCACATCGCTGCGGCCCGACGCGAGCAAGGCTTCGAGAACATAGCGATACCCCACGTCCCCCGCGCTGGTGTGGTTGCCCCGACCGCGAATATCGGCCACCAGTTTCTCGACCAGGGCCGGGCGCGCGGCTTCGGGCGCCAGCCCGAGGGCCAGGGGCATGGCCAGAGAGGTCTGGCTGCCGGTGGCGTACGTCCCCTCGGCGGGCTTGTAGAATGCCTTCTGGAAGGCGGCGGCCACTTCCGCAGCCTCGGCCGCGAACTGCCGAGCCTCTTCGGGGTGGTCGAGCAGCCGCGCGGCGCGTTCGAGGACGCGCAGGTCCTGGTAGTACACGGCGGTGGCGGTCACGCCCCGTGGGGTGAGCTGCGAAGCACCGGGCGATCCCGGCCCGATGTCGTACCAATCCCCCAGGCCGTGCGTCAGAAGACCGCTTTTGGCCTGGGACGCAAGATAGCCGGCATAGGCCTTCATGGAGCGATAGGAATCCGCCAGCGCCTGACGGTCGCCATACCATTCCCAAGCCATCCAGGGCACCAGGACGCCGGCGCTACCCCACTCCGGCGAGTCCCGGAACCCGCCGCCGAACACGACGTATTCGGGCGCGATATCCGGGATCAAACCGTCCACCAACTGCGCCTCACGGATGTCGCGCAGCACCTTGGGGAAGAACGTGCGCAGGTCCCAGTTGTACAGCAGCGAGGAGCCCATAAGATGCGCCTGCTCGAGCCAGCCCAGTTTTTCGCGATGCGGACAATCGGTGAGGACGTGCTGCAGGTTGCTGCGGACGGCGGCGTCGATCAGGGTATGGATGCGGTTGAACAGGTCGTTCGAGCAGGAAAAGCGGCCGATGCGCGGGGCATCCAGATGCACGAATTGCCCTTCGATCTGCTGCGGCACCACGTCGCCTTCCACCTGCACGTAGCGGAACCCGTAGTAGGTGAAGCGCGGCGACCAGGTCTCGCGGCCCTCGCCCCGGAGCGTGTAGGTGAACGACACTGGCCCGCCGGAGGATCGTTGCGTCACCAGTCCCGCGCTGTCGAGCAGTTCCCCCGGGGTCATCAGGACCTTGGCGCCGGCCGGCCCGCTCACGGTAATTTTAGGCCAACCGGCGAAATTCTGGCCGAGGTCGTAGACCCGCACTCCGGGTTTCGGCTCCGTGACCCGCACCGGACTGAAGGTCTGCTGCACCCGGATGGGCGGGCTCACCTGGGCACGCAACACGCCGCCCGGGCCCCCGAGCCTGACCGCTTTGGGCCATGTGGAATCGTCGAAGCCGGGCCGGTCCCAACCGGGAAGCTCCAGCCGCGCGTCGTAGTCTTCGCCGCCGAAGATACAGGAGAACGTCAGGGGGCCATCGTGCACCCGCCAGGTCGCGTCGGCGTTGATGCTGCGGGTGGTGCCGTCTTCAAATTCCAGGTAGAGTTCAATCGCTACGCGCGGATGTCCGAACGAGCCGGTGTACTTCGTGTATCGCCCGCCGGCGACGTTGTAGAAGCCGTTGCCTATCAGGACGCCGAGTGCGTTGGCCCCGGTGTGCAGCATGGCCGTGACGTCGTGGGTCTCATACGCGATGGTGGCGCGGTAATTGGTCCAGGCCGGAGCGAGCACGTGGTCCCCGGCCTTGACTCCGTTGATGCGCAGTTCGTGGAAGCCGGGGCTGGAGACGAGCGCCAGGGCGCGGCGGAGCGGTTTGTCGATGGCGACCTCCTTGCGGAAGATGGGAAGCGGGCCGGAGCGGAGGCTGGAGTCGGGGTGGGCGATCCAGGCGGCCCTCCACTGGCCCGGAGCGGCCATCGTCCACAGGGCGGGCTCGCTCCAGGGGGACGTCTGGCCGTCCCCGTCCCAGACCCGGACCTTCCACCAGTAGCGCTGGAATGCCCGCAGGGCCGCGCCGCCGTACGGGATCCACGCGACCTGTTCGGAGGCGACACGACCGGAGTCCCACACCTCCGCATTGCCGGAGGCGAGCGCCTCGGGAGAAGCGGCAACCACCACCTGATAGGCCGTCTGCCGCTGGTTCCGGCGGTCAGACCGGAGCTTCCAGCCCAGCCGCGGGCGCAGCGCGTCGATGCCAACCGGATCGCGGCGCGCTTCGCATTCGAGGCCATAGGGCGTAATCCCGTTTCCCGGGGCGGCGCCGGCAGACAGCAGCAGGATCGCGAGTAGAGGGGTCATTTCGTCTCCGGAAGCGGCCGTGACAGCGCCACTGAAATCCCGCGCCGGTTCTGCTTCGAAACGGCGCAATAGAAATGGTACAGCACGCCACCGTGAGAGATTACGGAAGCCTTGTGAGCGTACTTTTCGTCGATGGAGCCGGGCGGCCCCACGTCCACGACCGCGCCGTCGCACTTGGTGACGCGGACGAGATCCGGGGAGAGCGCCAGCAGGTCGCGCGCTACGCCGCTGGCGTCCAGGCCGAAGTAGAACAATGCCCACTGCTTGCCGACGCTTACGACGCAAGGGTCGCTGGCGAAGCGCTCGTCGGGGCTGCCGGCGGGGCCATTGACGATGATGGGGTTCGACGGGTGCCGCTTCCAGGTGCGCAGGTCCGCCGATGTCGCCGCGCCGGTTTGCTCGCGCCATGGTTTTTCGGCTGTCTTGGCGTTGTAGAAGAGGTGAAAAACGCCGCGGTCTTCCACCAGGCATGGCTTGTAGAGTCCGCCGCGCTCCCACCGGGCGCCGTCCTCGGGCCGCAGGATGGGGGGCTCCATCTCCCACTTGCGCAGATCGCGAGAACGGCACAGCCCGATAACCGCTGGGCCCGCCTCGTAGCCGGGCTGAGGATAGGCGTGATAGACGCCCACGTAGCGGTCCCCGACCTTCTTCGGCCGCCCGGGCGAGAAGACGTCGTTCTCCCGTAGGATCCAGCTCAGCGCCACGTTGTACCGGAACAGATCGCTGTACGGATCGCGGCCCAGGAGCAACCCTTCCGGCTTCCAGTCGATCAGGTTCTCCGAGGAGGCGAGGCCAGTCTGGTAACCCGTGCCGTCATACCCAATGAACACCATATAGAACCGACCGCCGTGACTGTAGACGAAGGGGGAATCCACGAACTTTTCGTCGAACGCGCCGTGAGTTCCGGAGGGAGCCACTACAAGGCGATTCACCTTGTAGGGGGTGAGCAGGCGGGCCGGCACAGGGGCGGCAACGGCAGGTCTTCCCGCAGCGGCAAGGCTGCTTGCCATTCCGAGGAAGCGGCGCCGGTTCATGGGTGAAGTATGAACGGGCCGCGGAGCGGGCGCAAGGGCTTCGCAGCCCCAGACTGGATTTCATTGTGCGAGCTGAATCGGATGCGGGCGCCGCTTGCCTATTGAGGTCCGCGTAAGGTAACATTTCGCAAGATGAAATCGGATCAAACCCGAGAACGGTATCTCGTAACCGCCGTGCTGAGGGCCTGCGACATCCTGGAGGCCTTCCAGTCCGAGGCAGAACTGCTGCGCATACGGGACGTGGCGGACCGGACGGGGCTAGCACGGCCCACCGCCCTGCGGCTGCTCTACACACTGGAGCGGCGCGGTCTGGTGGAACGCGTCGGCAGCCATGAGTACCGTCTTGGCATCCGGCCGCTGAAGCGCCGCCCATTCCGCATTGGTCACGGCGCCCACAGCAGCGAGTTTTCCTTCTCCCGTGATGTGGCCGAAGGGCTCGCCCGGGCGGCCCGGCAGGAGGGCGTGGACCTGCTGGTGCTCGACAATCGCTATAGCGCCAAAGCAGCTATCCGCAACGTCGAGACGTTCATCCGCGACAAGGTAGACCTGGTCGTGGAATTCCAGGCCGACGAGCACCTTGCGGCTCCGGTGATCTCGGCGAAGTTGATGGAAGCCGGGATCCCCCTCATCGCTGTCGAGATTCCCCATCCGGGCGCCACTTACTACGGCGCGAACAACTACATGGCCGGCCTGATCGGCGGCCGCTATCTGGGGCGCTGGGCAAAGCAGCACTGGCACGGCGAGGTGGACGAAGTCATCATGCTCGAGCTCCGAATGTCCGGCCCCATTCCGGCGGCGCGGCTCACAGGGGCGCTGATCGGGATCCGGGAACTGCTGCCCGGCATCCCTGACAGCCGGGTGGTCCGACTGAACGGCAACGGCCGGTTCGGGACCAGCCTGGAGGTGGTTCGGAAGCACATCCGGCAGGGCGGCGCGCGACGCACGCTGGTGGCAGCTATCAACGACCCGAGCGCCATCGGCGCGCTGCGTGCGTTCGAGGAGGCCGGCCGCGCCGACCGGTGCGCCGTGATGGGGCAGAACGCGTCGCCCGAAGCCCGCGTTGAGATGCGCAGGCCCGAATCGCGACTGGTCGGCTCGGTCGGGTACTTCCCGGAGAAGTACGGGGACGGCATCATCTCGCTCGCCCTGGACATCCTACGGCGCAAGCCTGTGCCCCCGGCCGCCTTCACCACGCACCAGTTAATCACCCGCGACAACGTGGACCATTACTACCCGAACGACGCCCTTTTGGCGCCGGCGGATGCGGACGTGCCTCTGCTTCGCTCGGCCAAGCGACCTCGCACGATGTAACATGGACCCATGAGGCTCGCTTTTTCGGCCATGCTGCTGCTCGCCGCGTCCGCAAAAGAGTTCCTCCAACTCTCCGATTCCCAGCTTGAAACCATCCTGGCGAACAATGGCGAATACAATCGCTTCTCGCAGGAAAAACAGACCCGCATCCGGCAGGTTTAAACGGAGATTGCGCAGGAGACCGCACGGGAACCGCTGGACCCGGGCCCGCTTGGAATCCGTTACGCCGAGATCGAGGCTATTTGCCGCCACTTGAAAGCCCAGGCCAACGATTCCCAGAAGAAGAACCTGGAGCTTCTGACGGACCCGCAGAAGACCAGGCTCAAGGTGCTTGAGGAAGCCCTGAACCTGATCCCCACGGTCAGGGAAGCCCAGAACGGGAATGTGCTGGGTCCGATCGCGGCGGCGCCCGCGGGCTTCGTCATCGCCATGGGGATCTACGGCTTTAGTTCCAGTGGCAGCAGCGGGGTGTACGGTTGCACTCCCTCTGCGAGCGCATGGTTCGATACGTCGGAATTCCAGTCCAATCGAATCAGCGCACCTTCAACCGCACGCTAATCACTTGTTCATTGGGCCTAACGAAGCGGTCCTTTTCGGACTTCAATCGCAGGGGGAACGTCAGGACCCCGACGGCGCGGTCGAGGCGCGTCTCCGGACCGTTGCGATAGGGGCTGTACGGGTACACGGGCCAAACGAGAGAGCAGTCGGCGCCGGTTTCGATGCTCCAGCCATGGTGGCGGATTGCGCCGGCGATCTCGGTGGAATTCAGGGTTACGCGCTGTTGATCGAGACGGACGCGAACGCCCGCGGCGGTCTCCAACTCCTCGCCCGGGTGGAGAACCAACTGTAGAGCCAGCCGGGCGCTTTCGGGCGCCGGTCCCCGGCCCGAGATCTTAAAGCGGATGTCCATCCCGGAGCCTGTCGCGCGCGGGACTTCGATCTCCGAGAAGAACGAATTGTAGGCGAGCCACAGCCGGTCGGCGGCATCGGTCATGTCGAGACGGCTGTCGAGCGGCAGATGCTGGACGGTGCCGGCGGTCGTTTCCGCGAAGGTCGCAATTTCGGGCTGACGCCGGGAGTTGCCGCCGCTGAGGATCAGCCCGGCCTTCTGGTGGAAGACGCTGAGGTGCGCCTGGCGGTCCAGAAACCACTGGCTCGCCAGCGGCCGGGTGGCGATAAGGCCCGAAAGAGTCGCGACCCACGGCCCTGCTTTCCGCACGCCCGCGGGACCGGCCAGGCGGCGCGCGTAGTTCGAACGGGCCTGGGGGATGGGGGCGAGCGTCCCGTCGTGGTAATACAACGCGTTCTGCGCGATTCGGCCGAGCGATTCCATATCCAGCCGCTCATTCGGGAATTGCGCGAAGAGAAACTGCGCGAAACGACGGCCCGACGGCCCCTGGGTGAAGGCGAAATTGCCGTAGATATTGAGTTCCCAGGAGCGGTTGCGATCGTTCAGGACTTCCACTGGACGGCCGTCGGGGTACGTGAAGTAGAGGTGGAAATCGGTGGCGCGGCGAAGGGCTTCGAGGGCGGCGGGGTCCTTCGTGTATTCCCAGAAGACGCCCACGGCCGCCAGGGTGAGAAGGTTGTAGCCGCTGGTGGGACCGGCCGGGCTGTGCTCGCCCCAGTAACCATCGCGGGTCTGTTCGGTGGTCGCCAGCCGCCCGAGGACGTGCTCCCCGAGAGTGCGCCATTCGGCATCTGAGAAGAGCCGGCCGGCGATCATCAGGTTGGCGGCCCAGAGCGCGAAGTGGTTGGTCGAGGTCCCGATGAAGTTGGCCGTGTAGGCGGGGAAGTCGCGCCATTCGGCAGACCGCGCCGCCACCATCCCGACGTTCCTGGTTAGACAGGCGCGCCAGCGTGCGCGGCGGGCGTCGCCGAGACGCGGTTCGAGCAGCCGGTACGCCTCCAGCCACATGTAGGTATCCCAGTAGCTGTCGAGTCGCCAGTAATACTCGCCGCGCTCGTCTTCGGCTGCCAGCAGGTCGCCAATGCGGAGCGCGAGTGCCAGGGTCGCGGCATCCCGGTAACGGCGGTTCCCGGGCGCATCCCTGGAGTACATCACTGCCGCCGCCAGAATCGAGTGAGGAAAGTGCCGCCATCCGGGCTGTTCCTCGATCTGCCGCAGGGTGGCGCCGGGTTCGGCGGCGAGGCGCGTCTCGACGCGCGCGATGCCCTTCTCCATCATCGAAAAATACGCCCCCGGGAGAGTCTCTCCGGGGGCGCAAGGGGCCATCATCGCGCAGGCGAAGACCAGCGCCGCACTTCGCATCAGCTCACCCTTACCAATCCGCGACCGATCCATCGCGGTGGTTGTAGGCCATGGGCACCTCGGGCTTGAAGGGGAACTTCGCCGCTTCCGTTTCGTTGATTTCGATTCCGAGGCCCGGCCGGACGGGAGCTTTGCATTCCCCGGCTTCGAGCGGAATGGGTTCGTCCACTACCTGGTTCCGCCACGGCACGTCCGCCCGCACCATCTCTTGAATCAGGTAGTTGGGGGTTGCGAAACCGACGTGTACGGAGGCCGCGGTGCTCACGGGACCCTGCGGGTTGTGACACGCTACGGACATCGCGTACGTCTCCGCCATGGCCGCGATGCGCCGGGCTTCGCTGATGCCGCCGCAGTGGCTCACGTCCGGCTGCACGATGGAGCAGGCGCGCTTTTCGAACAGTTCGCGAAATTCCCAGCGGCCCACCAGGCGCTCACCTGTGGCGATGGGCATGGGCAACGCGCGGGCAACCTCCACCAGGGCGTCGACATGTTCGGGCCAGCAGGGCTCTTCGTACCAGTAGAGGTTGTAATCGAGCAGCAGGCGCCCGAATTGAATGGCCGCGGCGGGTGTGGTGCGTGCGTGCAGGTCGAGCATGATGTCGATCTCGTCGCCGGCCGCTTCCCGCAGGGCTTCCACGCATTTGGCGGCACGCTTCAGCGTGGACGCGCTCTCGATGTACTCGGAGACGGGGATCGGCATCGCCTTCACGGCGGTGAACCCGCGCTCGATACTGCAATGGATGCGGTCGGCGAACTCGGCAGGCTCAACGGTCTTGTACATGCCTTCCAGGGTGCCGCCGCCCAGGTGGTCGTAGAAGCGCAGGGTGTCGCGGACGCGGCCTCCCAGCAGATCGCAGACGGGCTTGCCCAGGTCTTTGCCGGTGATGTCCCAGAGTGCCTGGTCGATGCCGCTCATAGCCGTGTAGTTGGTGATACCTCCGCGCCAGAAGTACTGGCGATGCATCACCTGCCACAGGTACTCGATGCGGCGCGGGTCCTGCCCGATCAGCAATACAGCCAGGTCCTCGATGGCCCCGACTACTCCCTTGGTCTTCCATTCCAGGGTCGCCTCACCCCAGCCATACAGGCCCGGCTGATCGGTCTCGACCTTGACGAAGATCCAGTTGCGCATGCGCGCATTCACGACAATTGTGGAGATCCTGGTGATTTTCACGCGGTGTCCTTGTGGAACAGTTCGTTCAGAATGGCGATACCCTGGCTGACGAGCAGGTCGCCGGCCTCTTGGGAAAAGGGTGTCGCTTCGATTTCATAGCCGCCTTCCCCATAGGCGGACCGATCGGGTATATAGCCGAAACCGCCATTGGAGTAGCCGGAAAACAGGGTATGGAGAAAGGGAGAGCCGCCGGCAATGCGGCTGCCCAGCCCGGAAAAGGGCTCGCCGACAACCGACAGCAGCGCGATGGAGCCGATCCGGACGGCCTGCACCGGCCAGTCGGTGTGGCTGCGGCCGTAGTACAGGCGCGAGTTGCCTGCGCGCCAGCCGGCTTGCGTGGCAAGCGCGGAGGCCAGGCGGAAAGCTTCTTCGTCGCCGGCCTGCTTGTGCCGTGCGGCCTCTGCGCGAAGCTGCTCGATCTCCGCCGCCATTACCCCGGGCTCGTCGAAATGTTTCAACGGCAGGGAAATGGAACGCGAGATGACCGCCAGCCGCGGCGGCTCGGGGTCCAAGGCCTCGTATTCATAAAGAGCGATATTGGCGCCCGAAGGCATAACACGAGTGAACCGAGCGCGTTTCGGAAGCGTCTGGAGCGGGGCCGCAATAGCCGCGGCGGTCAGCCCCAGCTCCGTGCCGAGCCGCCGGTAGACGGCTAAATCGCCCGTAAAACCCTCGCGAGGGCCAAGGTCGCCCGAAGCTCCCTGAAGGAACAGGCAGCGGCCGCCGAGTTCCCGTTCCACTACCATGCGGGCGGGACCGGGAAAGTCTGGCGTGAAGTGCCGGCTCTGCCAGGCGATGGTGGTGCCGTGGCAGGCGTAATGCACCAGAGTGGCCACAGGGCTGCCATCGAGATCATCGCACCGGACCACCCTCAAGCTCTGGTCGGCGGGAGCCTCGGGATTCAGCCCCACCACCACACGCCCGTCGGGCACACGCACACGCCGGTTCACGTTGATGCCGCAGGTTCCGCTGCCGGCGGCAACGCGAACTGGCCTCAGGCTGTTGAAGGCCTGCCACGCTGCCCCGGCGATACGATCCGGCAGGCTGGCCAAGTAGCTAAGTGCCATGTCGGCGCCCTCCGCGATGTTGGCGAGCCGAAAAGTGTTCGGGCCGGAGTGGGTGTGGGTGCAGGAAAAACGGATGCGGTCGGCCGGCACCCCGGTCTGCCGCGAAATCTCCGAGACGATGTTGCCGGTCCACTCCTGGTCGAACCCGATGGCGTCGGCGTCGATGATGATGACAGGGCTATCGTCCTCGACCAGCGCCAGAGCGGTGGCGTAGAAGGGCATATCCGCAGCCACCCCGCGGGTGTGGATCTGGGCGCCCCAGCCGCCTTGCGGCGTGCCGGGTGCGGGGGTGATATCGGCCCTGCCGGTGCCTGCCAGAAGTTGCGATTTCATGCGTGTCTGCCCGGACCCGCGAACTGGAACCACAGCACGTAGGCGTACAGCACCGCCATCATGGCGACCAGGATGGACCACCACAGCAACAGGCTGCGCACACCGGTAGCAAGCCGGCGCTCCTCGGCCGGCAACTGCATATATTTCCAGGACCAGGTCATTCCTTTGACCACTTCCGCACGCGGCGCGGGCGTAAGCCACGACACTGCCGCCATCAATACCAGGCATGTCGCCCAGACGGCGAAGGTGCGGTTCAACCAATTGTCGTACGGACGCAGCCAGGCGACGTACTTGAACAGAACAAATTCGACGAAAGCCGTGTACGGAAATCCGAAGATCAGGATAAACGTGGCCGCCTGGGAGGTGGCGCGCCGCCACAACACGCCCAAAAGGAACACAACCGAAATAGGCGCCGCCACCCATGCCCCGACGTTCTGGATCAGCACGAACACGCTGTGCTGTCCGCGCGTGAACCAGATGGCCAGCAGCATGGAGAATGCCAGAATCACTGCGGCGCTCCAACGCCCGACCGATACCAAATGGCTATCCGATTTGCCGGCGCCGAAAACGGGACGATACAGATCCATCGTGAACACGGTGCTCGAAGAGTTGAGCACGGAACTGAGGTGCGACAGCATCGCGCTGGCGATCCCCGCCATCACTACGCCGCCCAGTCCCAATGGTACGAATTCCTTGACGATCTTCGGATAGGCCTGGTCCGGATCCGCCAGCCCCGGAAAGAGCTTGAACGCCGCGATCCCTGGAATCACCACCAGGAGCGGCAACAGCATCTTCATAAAGCCTGCGAAAATGACGCCCATCCGGGCATCCCATTCGCTGCGGGCACCAAGGCAGCGCTGGACGATGAATTGATTCGTGCAGTTATACCAGATCCCGATGGAGAGGAAGAGGGTGAAGACGCCGAACCAGGGGTAGTTCGGATCGGTGGCCGGGTAGATGATCCGGAACTTCTCCGGGAACTCGTGCATCAGGTTCTGGATCCCCCCGGCGCGGCTTAACCCGATTGCCGCGACAATCAGGCCTCCCGTCATCAGGACCACGAACTGGAGGAAGTCCGTCCAGGCGACCGCGATCAAGCCTCCGTAAATGGTGTAACTCCCCGCCAGCACGGTGAGGAGCAGGATGGTGAGGATGGGGTCGAACCCGAACATGCCGTGCAGCGCCTTGGCGCCCGCGAGCATCACCACCGCCATCTGCGCGACAATCCAGAGGACCAGCGACGCGACCGCGAAGATGTAACGGCAGGTGCGGTTATAGCGACGTTCGAGGAACTCCGGCATGGTGTAGATGCCGCCGCGCAGGTAGTAGGGAAGGAAGATCCAGATCAGCGCCGAGAACGTGAACCAGTTGCCCCACTCCCATTGCGCGACGACAAAACCTGCC
This sequence comes from Bryobacteraceae bacterium, assembly GCA_035561075.1. Lineage (GTDB taxonomy): Bacteria > Acidobacteriota > Terriglobia > Bryobacterales > Bryobacteraceae > JAMCRM01. The sequence goes on along the minus strand of DATMYF010000067.1, from coordinate 5,771 downwards.
GCATAGGCGGCCCCGACCATCCCGATGAAGTGCTCGGTGCTGATGTTGGCGGCGATGATCGAGCCGCCGATGGCGTACCACGGCAGGCGCTCCCCAGCCAGGAAGTAATCCCGGGCGGTGGCAGTCTTGCGGCGTGAAACCCACAACCCGAGGCACACGTTCCCGATCAGGTAAGCAATGAAAAACGCGATTTCGAGGCCACTGCCGCCCATAGATCCGGTCCTGGTCTAGGCCGGCGCCCTCCCGAAGTCCCGGATCTTCATCGGTTCACCGTGCCGTAGGGCCGAAGCGTGGGCGACGATGCCCGGCAGCGTATAGGCAATGGACTCCCACACATCGACGGCCGGGTTGCGGTCTTCGAGCACCGCGCTTACGAACTCGTGAGTCAGGAAGGTGTGGGAATTGCCGTGGCCGCTTTCGATGCGGCGCAGCGACTCGGGCAGCCGACCGGTATACGGCGGCTGGCTGTCGCGCTTAATCTCTACCTGACCCTCGGGATAGTTGTTGGCGTCGAGGACGGTCTTGCCCTGCTGCGCGATGCGGGTCACGGTGTCGGGCGAGCCTTCGGGCCGCTCCATAAAGTAGGAGAGGCGGTCGCCCAGGAACTGCCCGCGTTCCGTCGAGCCCGCCGCGGCGTGCCAGCACACCGAAACGCGCGCGGAATGCCCGCCCGACGTCTTGAAGAACGCGGTCTCATTCCAGAACGGGTTGCCGTAGGGGTTGCTGCGGAGCACCTCGTGGCCGTCGCCCCAGCCGATGCACGTCACTTCCGCCATGCGCTCCCGCATGACGGGAACGATCATCCCTACGCAGTGTGTGGGGTAGAGCATCGGGGGGAGCCCGTAGCGCCAGGTGGGCAGCCCGCGATCGTCCACCATCAGACTCACCAGCCCCTCATGGATGTACTCGGATTCGGCGTGGAAGATGGTTCCGAATTTGCCCTCCGCGCTCCACTCACGGCACGTGATGATGGGCTGGCGGTAATAGCTGGTCTCCGCCATCATGTACTTCATTCCTGTGGTGCGGACTGTGGCGAGCAACTGCTCCAGTTCCTCGATTGAAAGTCCCGCAGGAACGGCGCTCACCACGTGCTTCCCGGCTTTCATGGCTTCGGTTGCCATGTACGCGTGCAGCGGAGCGGGCGTGAAGACCGCGACCGCGTCCACGTTCGGATCCTTGAGTAACTGCCGGAAATTTCCGTACGTCGTGGGACAGCGATAAGTCTGGGCGAGGTGCTTCTGCCGGTCGGGAAGCAGGTCGCAGACGGCGGTTACCTTGCTGTTTGGGTGCAGGTGCCACTGAAAGGTAGCCCCGAACCGCCCGCCTGCAACACCTATACGAAGCTGTTTCCCGGCCGCCCGCGGCCCCGGCTGTTTCGCCGCGGCCACGGGCACTATCGCGGCGCCTCCCAGAAAGAGGCGCCTGGTCAATTCGCGATGACTCATTACCGAATCTCCCGATGCAATTTAGAACCGGAGCTTCATCCCCAGTTGAACCGTGCGGGCGTCCACCGTCGTAGTGGTGATGATACCAACGGTGGAGGGCACGGAGACGTTGGCCGCCGGGTTCCCGAAGCTCGGAGTGTTCGGCAGATTGAAGAAATCGGCGCGGAATTCGGCCTGGACCCGGTCCGTGATTCCGGTGGTCTTCGCCAGGCTGACGTCGAGCATCTTCTGGCCCGGTCCGAACAGCAGGTTGCGCGCACTGTTGCCGAAAGTAAAGGGCGCCGGGGCAGCGAACGCCGACGGGTTGAACCAGCGAGCGATACTCTGCTCGGCCGGATAGAAGTCGCTCGACACGGCATCGGCGCGGGTGGCGTACCAGCCGCTCTGGGTCGGGCTGAAGTAGACGGTGAACGGCGAACCGGAGCGGAGTTGGACGACAGAGGCGAGGCGCCAGCCGCCGATCGCTTTCCCCAGCACGCGGTTCGAAACCGAGAAGTGCTTGCCCGGCCCGAACGGCAGTTCGTATGCCGCGGTTCCGTAGAACACGAAGCGGCGGATGCCATCGGCAAGGCCGCGATCCTGCGAGGCGTCATAGGGGTTCTGCGGCGAGCCAGTCGTCCCCACGTTATCGATGGTCTTCGTCCAGGTGAAGCTGCCGTTGAAGAACAGGCCGCTGCGGAAGCGCTTGGTAACCTCGGTCTGCATCTGGTGGGTGAAGGCGTGGCCGCTCTGCATCATGGCGTAAATGTTCGACCACGGCTGGTAGGGACGCATGGCCTGCAACTCGCCGGCCCGCTGCGTGAGGGGGGCGTTCATTTCGTAGTTCACGAACAGCGCGCGGTTGGTCTTGCTCCCGACGTAGGATACACGCATTCCCACTTGTCCGGGCAACTGGCGCTCGATAGTGAGGTTCCACTGCTGCGAATACGGATTTCGGATCTGCCGGTTGACGGCGTAGAGCACAGGGTTGGCGGAGACCGTCGGGGTGACGGCGAACGGGTCGGCCAGAGTAACCGTCGGCGACGTGGCGCCGCTCGTGAACGACTGCACCAGGCGGTACGGGGAGTTGCTGATCCCCAGTTGATAGACGCCCTGGTAGATCGGGATCAGGCTGTAGAAGATACCGTAGCCGCCGCGGATAACGGTCTTGCTGTCCTGGAATGGACGGTAGGCAAAGCCGACACGCGGGGCGAAGTTCTTGTGATCGGGAAGCAGGACGTCGGAACCCCAGCCGATGGCCTCGGACTTGACGTAGGGGTAGAGCGACAGCATGGTCTGATTGGCCGTCGAGGGCAGTTGGTTATCCACGCTGCGGAGGACGAGCGAGCCGTCGGCGAAGTTGACGTTGGTCCAGGAGCCGCTGCGCTCGGAAAGCTGCGTTTGAAGCTCGTAGCGCAGGCCGAAGTTGACGGTGAGTTTCGAGTTGACCTGCCAGTCGTCCTGGATGTAGGCGCCGTAGCGCCGCTGGCCGATCACATTGGCCGGGGTGGCGGTGGCGCGGGTGGCGGAGGTGGGATAGCCGAGCACCACATCCGCGATGGCGTTGCCGGTGTAGCGGCCATTGAAGCTGAAGGTGCCGAGAGCGGCGGCCGTTACGGAGGGATTCGTGGAGACGCGGCTGAAGGCGATGTCGATGCCGGCCTTGGTCATGTGGGATCCGTGCACCCACGAGAAGGTGTCGCCAATCTGCTCGGTGATCTGCGGGTTGGGGTTCGCCCCGCCGTAATCGCCCACCTTGGTGAAGCCGGTCATGTTGAACGTCGGGAGGCCGCCCATGGGGAGGGGAGTGAAGAGCGTGGGAAAGAGGCTGGCGGGGTTGAAGTCGGTGTTCTGCCCCATGCGGATGTTTTCCATGGCGAAGTAGGAGCCCCGGAGCTCGTTCGTCATGGACGGCGAGAGGATGCGGGTGTAGGTCAGGCTGGCGGATTTCGTCATGAACCCCGCATTCGAATAGCTGCCGTATGCCATCGGCGAGTACTGGTTCACCTGGTAGGGATCGCCCTTGCCATAGGCCAGTGCCGCGAAGATCATGTTGGTCGAGTTCAGGTTGTGGTCCACCCTCGCGGATGCCTTATTGATGCCGATCTTATTGGCCATCGTTTCGGCGTAGTTGTAGGTCTTCCCCGGCCGGTTCGGCAGCGGTATGAAGCCGAGCACTTTGGCAGCGCGGCTGTCCAGACGGCTGGTGGGAATGATGTTGTTCGGGAAGGGGCTGCCGGTGAGGGGGTCCCTAATAGTCGCGTAGCCGGTGTAATCGCCGTTCCGGATCTCCTGAATGGGGACCGAGAAGGTGCCAGGATTGGAGTTGCGGAGTCGCAACGCTTCATACGAGGCGAAGAAAAAAGTGCGGTTCTTGATTACGGGGCCGCCCACCGTAACACCGAATTCGTTGCGGTTGTACGGAGGCTTGGCCTTGCCGGCCGAATTCGAGAAGAATTGGTTGGCCGCCAGCTCCCGATTGCGGTTGTACTCGAACAGCGAGCCGTGGAACTCGTTGCTGCCGCTCTTGGTGAGGATGGAGACTGCCACCGCACCGCCGTATTCAGCCTTGGCGCTGTTGCTTTCCACCTTGAACTCCTGGATCGTGTCCAGGGACGGCTGCGTAGCCATCGCGGTGGTGTAGGAGTAAGCGCCACCGCCATTGCCAAGGTCGTTCGTGGTCACGCCATTCACGGTGAAGACGCTGCCGCCCCAGTGCTGGGCGCCGCCGATCTTTGGGTTCGAAGCCCAGTCGCCCGCGTTGCCCGCGGCGGTGAGTATGAAGGTGTCGAGCGTCCGCCCGTTAACCGGCAGCTGCTGGAGCGCATGGGTGTCTACGACCAACGCCACCGATGACGTTTCCGACTGAACAACCGGCGCGCTGGCGGTCACCTCTACAGCCTGCTGCACATCGCCAACCACGAACTGCACGTTGTTCCTGACCGTTGCATTGAGCAGCAGGTTCACGTTTTCGATCGTGACCGTCCGGTATCCCGGGTGCTCGGCGCGAATCCGGTAGGAGCCCGCCGGAAGGTTCGGGACGATATAGTCTCCCGACTGGTGCGAGCTTGCCGGCCATGTGACGCCGGTGCCCTGGTTCGTGACGAGGATTTTGACGCCGGGGATAACGCCCGTGGCGTCCGTAACGGTACCGACGAGAGTCCCCGTAACGCTTTGGGCAGCGAGACTGGAAACGATCGACAGCATCAGCAGAAGTACGCGTTTCATGCGGTGTCTCCGTAGTTCGGCGTCGATGCGCCGGTAAAGATCATATCTTATCTGCGAAGACGGCAGGCTGTCAACAGCATTGAAATGCCGGGAAGGGTTACGATTGCGTGGAAATAAGCGATTGAAGGGCCATTTTAGCGTGATTTCGCGTATCGCGCATGAGCCTGCGGACCGCCTGGCGGGCGGCGATGGGATTGGCCGTCTGGATTGCCACGAAGATATGACGATGAAGCTCGACACCCACTGTATAAGCATTGGTGAGCCGGATCTGCTGCAGGTAGACGTGCGTGAGCGGCTCGATCACGGTGGCGAGATAGCGGTTGTGGGATGCCCGTGCGACGGCCTGGTGGAAGCGCAGGTCCGCTTCTATCGTTTCCGCTTCGGGGGCGCCGGAGCCCATTGCTGCAAGTGCCGCTTCGATCTCCTGAAGGTCCTCCGGTGTAGCGCGAACGGCCGCCAGTTCGGCCGCCGTCTCTTCCAGGACCTGCCGGAGCTCCAGCATCAGCTCCGTGTCGGCCAGGGTGGGGATAGGCTGGTCGTTAAACACCCGGAACAGTGCGTCTTTTACCCTCTCCCACCCGCGTCCGACGGTGCGGGTGCCGCGGCCGGCGCGCACTTCAACCAAACCCCGATCTTCGAGGATCTTCATGGCTTCGCGAACCACGATGCGGCTGACCCCGAAGCGCTTGGCGAGTTCCTCTTCTTTCGGCAGGCACGAGCCAACCTCCGGATATTCCTGCAGAATCATGGTTTCGAGCTCGGTGACGAGCTGTTCGCTCAGCCGTCCCCGCCGAAAGCTCCGCTTCTGCAATAGCGCCTGTGCCATGACTTAATGGTACTCCAACCCAAACGATGATGATATGATGATTCGCCCGAGATGAATGTAGGGGTCTATACGGCCGGTGGGCCCGCGGCGGAACGAGGCGCCGGGGGGCGGCATCCCATAAGCGTAGGGAAGGCTATGCAAATTCAGGCTGCCGTGATTATCCCCGTCCTTGCGCTGGGCTTGGCCGGTTGCACCCGCCGCGATTCGAACGAACGCGACGGTTCCGCGGCTCGCGAGGCCGGCAGGACAGCCTACGAGCTGTCGGAGAAAACCAAGGAAGCCGCCAAGAAGGC
>DATMYF010000066.1:0-9163 GCA_035561075.1 Bryobacteraceae bacterium | reverse complement strand
GCGACTAACGGCGACGATTTCGCGCGGATCTTCGAAGTGCGCTGCTACGCCTGAGGGCGGTCAGCTCCATAGGCGGTCGTGCGAGCGTTCCTTGTCCCACTGGGGCGTGGGCTCGAAGTAGCCGGGTTCGAGCAGGTGCTGCTTCATGACTTCGTCGTTGAGGGTGACACCAAGACCCGGCTTCTCCGGCACTTTGATGAACCCACGCCGGACGATCGGTTTTTCAACGCCCTCGACCAGGTGGTCCCACCAGGGGATGTCCACGGAGTGGTTTTCGAGCACCAGGAAGTTCTCGGTCGCCGCGGCGCAGTGCACGTTGGCCATGCAGGAGACGGGGGAGCCGGCAAAGTGCATGGCCATGGCCACTCCGTACTCCTGGCAGGCGTCGCCAATCTTCTTGGTTTCGAGGATGCCGCCCGACGTGGCCAAGTCCGGCTGTACCATGTCCACGGCATGATTGCGGGCCAGTTCGATGAACGGCTCCTTCAGGTAGATGTCTTCACCGGTGAGGGTGGGGATGTCTACGGAATCCGTAATCTTCTTCCATAGCTCCGTGTACTGCCATGGGATCAAGTCTTCTAGCCAGGCCAGGTTATACTTCTCCAGCGCCTTGCCGAGCCGGATGCAGGAGTTGAGGCCGATGTGGCCGAAATGGTCGGCGGCAAGGGGAACGTCCATCCCCACCACCTCCCGGACCTGCGCCACGTAGTCGGCCATCATGGCGATGCCCTTGGGGGTGATCTCCATGCCGGTGAACATGTGCTGGGTGGTGAACGTGTCGCGTAGGGTCTGGCCCACCGGCTGCGTGACTGCGCCGGGAATGTCGGCCACCAGCCCGACCCCCAGGTCCATCTTGAGGAACGTGAAGCCTTGCTCGCGGCGCGCCTTCATGCGCTGTCCGTAGATCTTGGGGTCGGGCGACTGGTCGGTATCGGCGTAGCACCGTATGCTGTCGCGAAATTTGCCGCCGAGCATCTGGTAGACGGGGACTCCGTACGCTTTGCCCGCCAGGTCCCAGAGCGCCATCTCGATGCCGCAGACCCCGCCCGCCTGGCGCGCGTGAAAGCCGAACTGTTTGATCTTGCGGAAGACCTTATCCACGTTGCAGGGATTCTCGCCCAGCAGCCGGCTCTTCAGCATGAGCGCGTAGTTCTTGCTAGCGCCGTCCCGGACTTCGCCGAGCCCGTAGATGCCCTGGTTGGTGTCGATCCGGATGATGGGGCAGGTCATGGGCGCCTTGGCGAGCACCGCCACGCGCAGGTCCGTGATCTTCAGGTCCGAGGGCCGGGAATTCGGATTCACGTTTTGAACGGCGCCTTCGAGCGTCTCCTCGGCCCAGAAGGCAAGCGGCACGGCCGCGGCGGCCGCCCGCAGAAAAGAGCGGCGTCCGGTCAACTTCCGATCGGCAGGTTCCATGTCATCACCAGACGGACCATTCTATGTGTCCGGCGCCGGGGACGCAAATCGCGGGTTGGGCAGTGATATTCTGTCGGATGGAATCAAACTAGCCCCCGATAAGGAGATACCAGATGAGAGTCGGCGTTTTCACCGCGCTGCTGTCGCAGCTTCCGCTGGATGACGTTCTCAAGAAACTCAAGACGCTCAACATCGATACCGTGGAACTGGGGACCGGCAACTACCCCGGCGACCCGCACTGCAAGCTCTCGATGCTGGACAACGTGGGCGCGCTGATCGACTTCAAGAAGAAGCTCTCAGACCAGGGCTTCTCCATTAGCGCGCTCTCCTGCCATAGCAACGCCTTGCACCCCAACCAGGAGCTCGCCAAGGCGTCGCTCGAGGTCAACCGGAAAACCATCCTGCTCGCGGAAAAACTGGGTGTCCCGGTGGTAAATGATTTCTCGGGCTGCCCAGGCGATTCAGAAGGTTCGAAATACCCGAACTGGGTCACCTGCCCGTGGCCGCCGGATTTTCTGGAAATCCTGAAGTGGCAATGGGAAGAGAAGGTGCTGCCCTACTGGCGGGAACACGCGAAATTCGCCAGCGACCACGGCGTTAAGATCGCCATCGAGATGCACCCCGGTTTCGTGGTCCACAGCCCGGAGACGATGCTCCGGCTACGCGCCGAGTGCGGCCCCGTGGTCGGTGCGAACTTCGACCCCAGCCATTTATTCTGGCAGGGCATCGACCCCATCGCCGCGGTGCGCATCCTGGGCGACGCGATTCACCACGTGCACGCGAAAGATACCCAGATGTACGACCGCAACCTGCCGCTCACCGGCGTGCTCGACACCAAGAACTACACCGAGGAGCGCCGGCGCTCCTGGATCTTCCGCACGGTCGGTTACGGCCACGGCGCCGAGTGGTGGAAGGAGTTCATCTCCACGCTGCGGATGTTCGGCTATGACTACGTGCTGTCGATCGAGCACGAAGACAGCCTGATGTCCGCCGAAGAAGGGCTGGCCAAGGCCGCCGGGTTCCTCAACGACATCGTCATCCGGCAGCAAACGGGCGCGGCCTGGTGGGTCTAGCCTAAACGATATGCCTGGCGGTTGCGGCATCGCGCCGCGGCCGTCAGGCGTTCAGCCGCAGTACCTGCGCCCCCCAGTCTCCTACCTTGATGGCTGTCACCGAAGCCGGGCTGATCTCGAAGCGCTCCAGCAGATCGAGCGGCATGCCCAGGTAATACATCACCGCCGATTTAATGACGTCGCCGTGGCTGACCACCGCCACCGTCCCGTGCGGATGGTCGTCGCGGATGCGCTCCATGGCCGCGATGACCCGCGCCTGCACCTCGAGCAGCAGTTCCCCGTCGGGCGGCCGCGTGCCGCTGCGGAAGCGGTTGTAGGCCTGCCAGCGCGGGTCGCGGTCGAGGTCCTCGAAAGTGGCTCCCGTCCACTCGCCGAAGCGGACCTCCCCGAAGGCTTCCTCCACGTGGGTTGTAAGCCCCAGGCGGTGTGCGATGACGGCGGCGGTGTCCATGGTGCGATCGAGCGGACTGCTATACAGCGCCTCGATGCCCTCGCCTGCGAGCGTCTCCGCCAGCCGCGGGGCCTCTTCGCGCCCGCGTTCGTTGATGTGCACGCCGGGTAGCCATCCCGCGATGGCCCTGCCCAGGTAGTCGTGGCTCGCATGCCGGATCAACAGAAAAGTGCACATGGGTCTATTTCCGCACAGATGCGAGGCGTCGTGGGTGGTATGTAGGTAGTGCACCTGCTCTGAACCCGGCGGCAGTCGGCCGGAAGAGCAATATTTACTGGTGCGACGGCCCAAAGCGCGCAATGAAACTGGTCATATTCGGTTTGTCCATCAGTTCGTCGTGGGGCAACGGCCACGCAACGCTTTGGCGCGGGCTGGTGAAGGGTTTGGCCAAGAACGGCCACCGCGTGGTGTTCTTCGAGCGCGATGTCCCTTACTATGCCGAGCATCGCGATTACACTGAAATACCAGGGGGCGAGCTGGTCCTCTACGAAGATTGGCAGCGCGTGGCAGCCGCCGCTAAGCGGCACCTGAAGGATGCGGACGTGGCGGTGGTCACGTCGTACTGCCCGGATGCCATCGCGGCCACCGAACTGGTGCTCTCCTCGCGCGTTCGCCTGAAGACGTTCTACGATCTTGATACCCCCATCACACTCGCCAACCTGGATGCCGGACGTGCCGTGAATTACATTGGCCCGCGCGGCCTGGCGGATTTCGATCTGGTTCTAAGCTTTACCGGCGGCGCCGCCCTTACGGAACTGAGAACGCGCCTGGGAGCGAAGCGCGTGGCGGCCCTATACGGCAGCGCAGACGCCTCCGTGCACCACCCGGTCCCGCCCAACCGCGAGTATGCCGCCGACCTCTCCTACCTGGGTACCTATTCGGACGATCGCCAGGCGAGCCTCGAAATGCTCTTCGTCGAGCCGGCGCGGCGGTTGCCCGACCGGCGTTTCGTGCTCGGCGGATCGCAATACCCACCGGATTTCCCCTGGACAGAAAATATTTTCTTCTTCCCGCACGTCGCTCCCGCTGAGCACGCCGCATTCTATTGTTCGTCGAAGCTCACCTTGAGCGTGACGCGCGGCCCCATGGCGGATATGGGCTACTGCCCCTCGGGACGCCTGTTTGAGGCTTCCGCCTGCGGGGTGCCCATCGTGAGCGACGACTGGGAGGGGCTGGACCAGTTCTTCGAACCGGGCATCGAGATCATCATTGCGCGCACCACGGGGCACGCCATGGACGCGCTCGCCATGAGCGACGAACAGCGGCAGCGGATCGGGCGGGCGGCCCGCGAGCGCACCTTGGCCAAGCACACCGCCGAACGCCGCGCTGTGGAACTGGAGACGATGCTTGAAGCAGGGACGAAGCCCGCTCCCGAAGCCCGCAATGCGGGGGAGGCCTGAGCATGTGGGGCATCATTCCGGCGGCGGGCGTGGGGAGCAGGATCCAGCCGCTGGCATTTTCGAAGGAATTGCTCCCGGTGGGTAGCCGCATCGACGGCGATACCGAGCGCCCGCGCGCGGTCAGCGAATACCTGGTGGAGCGCATGATCGCCGGGGGCGCCCGCAAAATCTGCTTCGTGATCTCGCCCGGAAAGTCGGACATCCTGGAGTACTACGGGGGCAGCGTGTATTCGGCGGACGTCTGTTATGCCGTACAGCCGCGGCCCGCCGGCCTGTGCGACGCCATCTTCCGTGCGCTACCTTTGGTGCACCCGGACGAGCCCGTCATGGTGGGGCTGCCAGACACCATCTGGTTCCCCGAGGACGCTCTTTGCGCGCTTCCCGACGGGATGCTCTCGTTTCTGCTTTTTCCGGTGGAGCGTCCCGAACTGTTCGACGCGGTCCTGACCGATGAGGGCGGCGCGGTGAGGGAGATTCGCGTCAAGCAACCCGACGTGGGTTGCCGGTGGGTGTGGGGCGCGTTCAAAATGCCCGGCGCCACGCTGCACGCCCTGCACCGTCTATGGCTCGATCGCGGACGCGCCGACGAATTTGTGGGCACGCTGGTGAACGCGTGGCTGGCGGCGGGGGGCCACGCCGTCGGAGTCCGTGCGGGCGAAGCATACGTCGATGTGGGCACCCTGCACGGTTACCGGGAAGCCATCCGGCTGCTCGGCGGCGCCCCCACCCAGGCCGCCACCAGGAGCGGAAACGCATGAAGCCGACTCCTACCCCTCCCGCACGCGAGTATTCCGCGGGGGAGATCCGGGAGCGCCTCGCCACACTCGGGAAGTGGTTTCACAATATTAATCTCAACGGCGTGTGGACCGCGCCCGAGCACTTTCTAGGTGACTACCCGGCTTTCAAATGGCGCGAGTTCTCCGGGACCATTCCGGCCGATCTTCGTGGGAAGACGGTGCTCGACATCGGTTGCAACGGCGGCTTCTACTCGATCGAGATGAAGCGGCGCGGGGCGGATCGCGTGGTGGCCATCGACTCGGACGAGCGGTATCTGGCGCAGGCACGCTTCGCCGCAGAGGTGCTGGGCGCGGGGATCGAGTTCCACCGCATGTCGGTCTACGACGTCGCACGGCTCGGCGAGCGCTTCGACCTGGTGCTCTTCATGGGGGTGCTCTATCACCTGCGCTACCCCATGGTGGCGCTCGATATGGTGCGGGAACACGTGGCCGGCGGCATGCTGGTATTTCAGTCGCTGCTGCGGGGCAACACCGTCGTCGAGCGCCTTGAGCAGGATTATCCCTTCTCCGAAACGAAGATTTTTGAGCATCCCGGCTTTCCCCGCCTGCACTTCATCGAAGACCGTTACGCTGACGACCCGACCAACTGGTGGATTCCCAACCTCGCCTGCGCCGAGGCCATGCTGCGCAGCGCCGGCTTCCGGATCGTTGACCATCCGGAGCTGGAGGTGTTCATCTGCCAGGTAGCAGAGAGAAATCTCTTCGGCGAAGACAAAGATTTCCTGCTGAGGTGCGGACGTGGTTGAAGCGGTGATGTTTTGGAACGAGCCCAACAATCTCTCCCATTGGGATTTCGAGATCGACCCTGGTTGGACGGCCTACGCCGAAATGGTGAAGACGGCATCGGCGGCAGTGGCCGCGGAGAACTCCAGGGTGCGGCGCGTCCTGGGCGGCATCTCCCCGATCGATGCGAGCTTCGTCCGCAACATGGATGAGCAATGCGTGCTGCACAACGTGGATGTCGTGGCGGTGCACGGCTTCCCGCTCGACTGGAATCACTGGACCATTCACGAATGGCCCGAGAAGCTGGAGGAGATCCGGGCGGTGACGAAGCTGCCGGTGTGGGTCTCGGAGGTGGGGGTCTCCACATTTGGAGCCGAGGAGGTGCAGGTCTTCGGGCTGGAGCGAACCGCGGAACTGCTCGTGGGCCGCTCCGAACGCATTCACTGGTACAGCCTCTATGACCTGCCGCGCGCATGGCCCGCCACCACGCGGCACCGCGAGGCGGAGGGTTCGTCCTACTACCGGCACTTCTACATGGGACTGCTGCGTGAGGACGGCACCCCCAAGCTGGCGGCGCGGAAATTCCCCAAATACACCCCGGAGCTGGGTATCTGCCAGTGGTTTCACTTCGAGGATCACCGGCTGGAGGACGCGGTCCAATGGCTGCGGCGGCTGGGGGTGAAGCGGCTGCGAACGGGGTTGAGCTGGGCGGACAGTCTACGCCCTGGCGCCGAGGACTGGTTCGACCGCCAGATGGCCGCGCTCGAAGACTTCGAAACCACCGTGACGTTCTGCTTTACACCGGAATCGCACGGTGTGCGGCCGCACCACACCAGCCCACCCCGGCGCGCGGAGGAGTTCGCCGACTTCTGCGCCCGGATGACGCGACGGTATGCCGCTTGACCTCGAAGACCTGCGGACGCGCCGCACGTTAGTGGTTGCGGCACACCCGGACGATGAGACCGTAGGGCCGGGTGCGGTGCTGGCCGAACTGCGGGACGTAACTATTGTGCACGTCACCGGCGGCTCTCCAGCCAATCCCTCGGATGCGCGGGCGGCGGGGTTCCAGACGGAGGCCGACTACGCTCGTGCGCGCCGGGAGGAGGTGGTGGCTGCGCTGCGGCTGGCGGGGATCGGTCTGGAACGCACCCGCGAGATCGGGCTGCGCGACCAGGGTGCGGCGGCGGAGATGGCGGTTTTGGCGCGAAGGCTCTCGGCGCTTTTAGAAGAGCTTCGGCCGGACGTTCTCCTGACCCACCCGTACGAGGGCGGCCACCCGGATCACGATGCCACGGCCTTCGGGGTGCACGCCTCCTGCGCGATGATGCACGCCCCACCGCAGATCGTGGAATTTGCGTGCTACCACGGCCTACACGGATGGATGGAGACCGGTGGCTTCCTGCCAGGCGGGCCGGATGCCGTCCAATTGATTCTGAACGACGAGGCACAGAGCCGGAAGCAGGCCATGCTCGCTTGCTTCGTCAGCCAACGCGAAACCCTGCGCGCGTTTTCCATGAAGGTGGAGCGGTATCGTCCCGCCCCGCGCTACCGCTTCACCGAGCGGCCTCACGCTGGGGTGCTGAATTACGAGCGCTACGACTGGGGGATGACCGGCCCGCGTTTCCGGGCGCTGGCACGGGAAGCCCTGGCGGAACTGGAGCTGGAGGATTGGTTGTGAGGCTTTCGGTGCTGAGCGTGGCGTATCCGCTGGCACCCGTGGCCCCAGATACCGCGGGAGGGGCCGAACAGGTGCTGGCCCTCCTTGACGGCGCACTCGCAGCCGCCGGGCATCGATCTGTGGTGGTGGCGTGTGAGGGCTCAAGCACGGCCGGCACCCTGTTGCCCGTGCCGCGCCCCCGGGGAGAGATCACACCAGCGGTGCAGGCGGCAGCCCGACGGCACACCCGCGAGGCCATCGTGCATGCACTGTCGGCATCGCGCTTCGACCTGGTCCACATGCACGGGATCGATTTTCACGAGTACCTGCCGCCACCGGGCGTGCCGGTGCTGGTGACCCTGCATCTGCCTCCGTCCTGGTATCCGGAACAAGTCTTTCACCTGGAGCGGCAGGACACGTGGGTGCACTGCGTGTCGGCTACCCAGCAGGCAAGCTGCCCGATCTCCGGCATTCTGCTGCCTTACATAGCGAATGGCGTGCCGCTCGATGCGCCGCCCGTGAGCAAGCGAAAGTTCGCGATGGCGTTGGGGCGCATCTGCCCGGAGAAAGGCTTCCATATCGCGCTTGACGCCGCGTCGCGCGCCGGAATTGGCGTGGTTCTCGCGGGCGAGGTGTTCCGCTACCCCGCCCACGAATGCTATTTCGCCCGGGAGATTCTGCCGCGCCTCCGCGGGCATCGCTTCCTGGGTCGCGTGCCGCCCTGGCGAAAGCGGCGCCTGCTAACGGCGGCGCGCTGCCTTCTCGTGCCCAGCCTGGCCCCGGAGACCAGTTCGCTGGTCGCCATGGAGGCTCTCGCCTGCGGCACCCCCGTGGTGGCGTTCCCTTCCGGTGCACTGCCCGAGGTGGTGGAGCACGGTCGCACGGGCTTCCTGGTAAACGATGAACGCGAAATGGCCGAAGCCATCCTGGCCGTGGACACAATCGACCCCGCGGAGTGCCGGCGCGCCGCCCGGCTGCGGTTCTCCGCCGCGCGCATGGTGGACGAATACCTGGAGCGGTACCGGCTGCTCGCCCGCAGATCTGCCGGAGAGGTGGCGCGCCACGCGACTTGAAGCGTACCAGGAGCACGCCCAAATCGAGGCGCTGGCACCGGAATGGGAGGCGCTGTGGAACCGCTGCCCGGCGGCCACGCCCTTCCAGCACCCCGGTTGGCTGCTGCCGTGGTGGCGCAACCTGTGGGGAGGCGGTCGCGCGTTGTGGATCGGGCTGCGCGAGGGAGATCGGCTGGCGGGCCTCGCGCCGATGTTCCTCTGGGGCGGGGAAGAGCGCTGCGCGTCGCTGGCGGGCTCGGGCGTGACGGACTATCTGGATTTCCTCATAGAGCCCCGGCGCGAGGCTGCCGGTGCCGCCATGATTCTCGACTGGCTGGTGCGGCACGGCGACCGCTGGGACATCTGCGATTTCCAGGAACTGCGGGAAGGCTCGCCGCTCCTGGAGGCCGTGCCGGCGAATCTCGAGAAACGCATCGAGACGTGCGCGGTCTGTCCGGTGGTGCGGCTGCCGGGCTCTTGGGACGAGTTTCGCGCCGGGCTTCCGCAACGCTTTGGCCACAACCTGCACCGGGCGCGCAACCGCGTCCGCAATGCCGCCGGGGTGGTGGAGACAGCCGGTCCGGAGAACCTGGA
>DATMYF010000065.1:0-43290 GCA_035561075.1 Bryobacteraceae bacterium | reverse complement strand
CGTCACATCGAACCGGTCGGTCCGGTAGAGCCTGTCACGCAGGGCAAAGAACTCCCTCACCTGTTCGCGGCCGCGACGACGTCCGGAAAAGGGGATCTGCCCCTGCATGTTCCACTCGACGTCATCTGCGAAACGGTCCAGTGCCAGGGGGGAATTCGCGGCTACAAGTTCCTGGTACCAATCGCGCAAAACTTGCACACTCTCCTGATTCTCCACGCCAGCCTCCGTTCTTGAGTCTAGCGGGAGGTCGGGTCGTCAGCCGTCCGGATGACAACGAGGAGGTGCTCTTACACGCACGGCGGTCTTGGCACCAGCTTGAAGTGGTGTTATATTCGTGCGTGAACTAACCAGTTCACGACAGCAACGGACCTACCGGTCCAGGAGACAGGCATGATCAAACGGTTGTTTCTGGGTTTTGCCGTTTTTGCGGTGGCTATGGCCAGCGCCGAAACCTACAAGGTCACGCTCTTTCAGCCTTCCATTGTTGAGGGCACGGAACTAAAGCCCGGCGATTACCGGCTCAGCGTTGACGACACCAAAGCGGTGTTTGCCAGCGGCAAGCAGTCGGTAGAAACCCGCGTAAAGGTGGAAAACGCCGACCAGAAATTCAGTTCCACCACGGTGCGGTACGCCAGTGCGGACGGCAAGTATTCCATTCAGGAAATCCGGGTCGGCGGCACCCGGACCAAACTGGTTTTCCATCCGTAGTTTTCCCCGAGATTTTCTCCGGCCCTCGGGCGGGCGATGCCCAGCCCGAGGGCCCATGCCCACCGCGTAGATCCCGGCAGACCACCCAAAAGTACTAGTAAGGTCCTGTATTGTAAGGGTTTGCGTCCTCCCATAGACTGAGAGTGGTGTTACTTCACTGCGTCTCGAGGTCCCTATGAGAGTACGGAAAAAGCGAGCGCTATACGTATCCAGGTTCCTGTGTATTGCCGCCGCGCTTTGCTCCGCGGTCGCACTGGGCGTGCTCGCATACATAGGGAGTGGTGTCCGGAAGGCCTCCACGTCACCGGTAGATGCTGCGCCGGCACGGAGCGCGGCAGACCGGCAGCCGCCGCGACGCCTGGTCTACCCCTATTCGGTGGTTCCGGGCGGAGCTTTTTCGCCGGAAGAAGTAGTGCGGCAGAGCCGTCGGGACTCCGTAGTGGCGGCGCACTATGCCCCCATCCGGACTTCGCGCCTGAGGCCGGCTGTAGTTAAGGCTGACCGCCGCGCCTATGTCTCCTACCGCCTCCACAATTCCGTTTATTGGACCAAGCGGCCGGTACGGCTGGCGAAGGGTGAAACGATTCTCACGGACGGCGAAAACGAGATCAGGGCGCGATGCGGCAACCGCGTTTCCGAGACGGCCCAGAGTCCGACGTCGGCGGAGGAGCCGCCCGAGCAGGCGATGGACAGCGGACGACCGGAGCCACCCACGGAACCGCTCTCGCCCGGGCGCAGCCTGGCCATTCTGGATCTGGAGCGCAGCCCTCTCCCCCACACGTTAATGCTGGAAGTGCCCACCGTACTCAGTGGAACCTCGCTCTTTGCAATGTCGACGGCACCGCCGAGCGCGTCCGGTGGGTGGACGCCGGGATTTGTCGGGCCCGGTGGCGGGATAGTGGGAGGAGCGTCGGCAGTGCCGAACGCGCCCGTCAACCCGCCGCAGGAGCCGGGCATCACTCCGAATGCCCCGATCTACACCTATCAGCCGCCGACGGTGATCCCGGACCTAGGCTCAGAAATACCGGTTACCCCAACCACCGACTGCGCGGTTAAGTGCTGCCCGCCGGTGTGGCCGTATAGCCCCACTCCGCCGACACCCGTGCTGCCGCCTACGGCGCCGAAGCCGCCGAGCGAGAACCCGAACGATCCGCCGAGTCAGCCGCCACCTGACGATCCGCCGTTGAATCCGCCACCTGAAGAACCCCCGGTGGATCCACCGCCGCCTCCGCCGCCTCCGCCGCCTCCGCCTCCGGTAGATCCGCCGCCGGTGGATCCGCCGCCTGAGACGCCTACGCCGGAGCCGGGCACGTTTCTCCTGGTTCCCGCCGCCCTCGCGATTGGCGTGCTGGGATGGAAGCGGCGTTCGCGCCCATAGCGCTCACCGCTTCCAGAGCCGCTCGATTTCCTCCAGGGTCTTGCCCTTGGTTTCGGGCGTCACGCGCCAGACGAAGATCACGGTGGTGATGCACATTACCGAGTAGAGCCAGAATGCGCCCGTGGCCGTAATGGCGCGGGTGAGCGAGAGGAACGTCGCGGTCAGCGCCACGCAGGCCACCCAAAGGGTGATGGTGGCGATGGACATGGCTCGCCCCCGGATGCGCGTAGGGAACAACTCGGCCATCAGGACCCAGACCGCCGGTCCCAGTCCGACCGCGAAAAACGCGGCGCACGCCAGGATAATCCCGAGGATCAGTCCTGCCGGCGCCGGTTCCATCAGGAAAGCCGCGCCGAGCGCGATTTCCGAGAGCGCCATCCCGCCAGCCGAGACGATCAGCAGGGTCTTGCGCCCCACCTTGTCGATAATCCACAGCGCCACGATGGTGGCCAGGAAATTCACCAGCCCCACCAGCACATTGGCCCCGATGGCTACGTTTTCGGCGTTGCCGGCGTGTTCCTTGAAGATGATTGAGCCGTAGAACAAGACCGTATTGATGCCGGTGACCTGTTGTAGAACGGCCAGCACCACCGCGATGATCAGCGGCTTCCTGAGCCCTGGCTGGAACAGTTCGGCCAGGGTGCCGGTCTCCTCCGCAATGGCCTGCTCGATTTGGCGAAGCTCCGCCTTCGCGTGCTCCTGGCCGCCAACGCGGCTGAGGATTCCAAGCGCCTCTTCGGAGCGGTTCCGCTGGGTCAGCCAGCGCGGGCTCTCCGGCACGAACAGCAGAGCGAAGAAGAACAGGAACGAGGGCACTGCGGCGGAGGCGAACATCCAGCGCCAGCTTGCGGGACCCAGCCCGGCCAGGAGCCAGTTGACCATGTACGCCAACAGGATGCCGCTCACGATGGCCATCTGGTTGAGGGAGACCAGACGGCCGCGGATCGACGGCGGGGCTACTTCAGCGATGTACAACGGCGCCAGCACGGAAGCGACCCCGATGGCGACGCCGCCGATAAAGCGCGCCACCGCGAACTCCACCAGGTTCCGCGGCAGCGCCGCGCCCAGGGATGAGGCGGCAAAGAGCAGTGCCGCTAAGATCAGGATGCGGCGTCGGCCAAACCGGTCACTGAGCGTGCCGGCGATGCTGGCGCCTGCCACGCAGCCCACCAGCAGCGCGCTCGCGGCCCACTCCGTCTGCACCTCCGAGAGCGCGAACTGCTGGCGCAGGAAGATGATGGCCCCATTGATTACCGCGATGTCGAAGCCGAACAGCAGTCCGGAGATGGCGGCGACGGCGGAGACCATGTAGACGTATACGCGGCTCCCGCCCGCAGCGACGGCAGCGGCGGCCGTCTGCGGAGCGTGGAAATATCCAGGCATAAAGGAAGCCTAGATTGTAGCTCACGTGGCCGGCGGAAACGCCGGTCTCAGGATTGGCGGTCGCCGAATACGCGGCGGAAGATCTTGTCCACGTTACGCAACTGGCGCTCGAGTGAGAAGGACTCCGCGATCTTCTCCGGACCGAGAACTTTGCGGATCTCGGGGTCGGCCTCGACGGCGGCGCGAAAATCGCCCTCCTCTTCCCAGGCGCGCATGGCATGGGTCTGGACGACGCGGTACGCATCCTCCCGCAGCATCCCCGCGGCAGCCAGGTCGAGCAGCAGTTGCCCCGAGAAGACCAGCCCCCGGGTCATATCCAGGTTGCGTCGCATCCGCGCGGGGTACACCAGCATCTGGTCCACCAGCCGCGTGGTCTTGTCGAGCAGATAGTCCGCCAAAATGCAGGAATCCGGCAGGATGACGCGCTCCACCGATGAATGCGAGATGTCGCGCTCGTGCCACAGCGCGATGTTCTCGTACGCCGCCTGCACGTTGGCCCGCACCACCCGAGAGAGGCCGCAGATCTGTTCACAGGTCACCGGGTTGCGCTTGTGCGGCATGGCGGAGCTGCCCTTCTGGCCACGCGCGAAATACTCCTCTGCTTCCCGGACCTCTGTGCGCTGCAGGTGCCGCACTTCGAGCGCGATCTTCTCGCAGAGCGCGGTAGACAGTGCCAGCACCGAGATAAAGAACGCGTGGCGGTCGCGCTGGATCACCTGAGACGCCACCGGAGCTGGCTTCAGGCGCAGGCGCTCGCAGATGCGTTCCTCGGCCTCGGGCCCGATGTGCCCGAAGGTCCCCACGGCCCCCGAAATCTTCCCCACACGCAGGTCTTCGGCGGCGGCGCGCAGGCGCGCCAGGTTGCGCCCGGCCTCCTCGTACCAGATGGCCAGCTTGAGCCCGAAGGTGATGGGCTCGGCGTGGACCCCGTGGGTGCGGCCGATCTGCACTGCATCCTTGAACTCCAGGGCGCGGCGCCCCAGCACGGTGCGCAGTTCCTCCATCCCGCGGATCAGGATGGCCGCAGCCTGCTGCAACTGCAGAGCCTGGGCGGTATCCACCACGTCGTTAGAGGTGAGCCCGTAATGCAGCCAGCGGGAGGCCTCCGGATGGCCCGCGGCCTTGATGCTCTCGGCCACGGTGGTAGTGAAGGCGATCACGTCGTGCCGCACCACTTTCTCAATCTCGTTGATGCGCGCCACCGTGAAGGCTGAGTCTGTACGCAGTTGGCGCGCGGCCTCGAGCGGCACCACGCCCATTTCGGAGAGGGCGTCTGATGCGGCCAGTTCGACTTCCAGCCACTGGCGGAACTTATTCTCGTCGCTCCAGATGCGGCCCATTTCGGGCCGTGTGTATCGGGCAATCATAGGGTTGTCTTCAGAACTGAAATGCTTCGGAGGGTTGCCGTTGGCCGGCGACGACCACGCGCGCCGCGATCGAGCGCCGCTCCAGCGCCTGACCGGCCGCCAGCCGCACGATTTCCGGATGGTTATTGTGCTCGCTCAAATGGCCCAGGATCAGGTTGGGCGCCGCGGGTTGCCAGTCCTCGGTCAGGAACTCGGCCATCCCGTTGTTCGAGAGGTGCCCCATGCGGCTCATCACGCGCTGCTTCACGGACCATGGATAAGGCCCCACTTTCAGCATATCCACATCGTGGTTCGATTCGAGCAGCAGGCAGTGGGTGCCGCGGAGGTGGTACCGGATGGATTCGGTCACATAGCCCAAGTCCGTGGCGAGCCCGATCTTGATGCCTTCGGCGTGGAAGCAGTAGCCCACCGGGTCCGCGGCGTCGTGTGGGATGGTGAAGCTGTCCACCTCAATATCGCCGACCGAGAAGCGCGCACCGGCCTGAAAGGTCTCGATTACCGGAGGCGGCTCCAACCACTCCAACGTGGGGGCGGTGCGGTGGGTGACATAAACGGGGATGCGGTGGCGCCGCACCAGCCGCGCCAGGCCGCCCACATGATCGCAATGCTCGTGGGTGATGAGCACGGCGGAAAGCCTCTCGGGCTGCTCCCCCGCGAGCGCCAGACGGCGCGTCAGTTCCCTGACGCTGAGGCCGGCGTCTACCAGGATGCGCGTATTTTCCGTCGCCACCAGGGTGGCATTACCGGAGCTGCCGCTAGCCAGCACGCAAAATGTAACGATGATTTCCCCCCGTAAATGCTCAGCATACAACAAGGCTCGCGCCGGTGATAGCCTGATTACATCATGAAAGTCGCGCGAATCCACGCACATGGAGGGCCGGAGGCGCTGGTGTACGAGGACGCCCCGGAGCCCCGCATCCAGGCTGATCAGATTCTCTTGCGCGTACGGGCGTGCGCGCTCAACCACCTGGACCTGTTTGTTCGCCAGGGGATGCCGGGAGTCGAGATCCCCATGCCCCACGTGCTGGGCAGCGATATCGCCGGCGAAGTGGCGGCCGTGGGGGATCTGTGCGAGCGGATCAAGCCCGGCCAGCGCGTGCTGCTATCGCCCGGGTTGAGCTGCCGGCAGTGCGAACAATGCGTCTCCGGCCGGGACAATTTCTGCCGCCAATACCGGCTCTTCGGCTATCAGGTGGATGGCGGCAATGCCGAATGGATCGCCGCCCCGGAGTACGCCGCCATACCCATTCCGGACGCGCTGAGCTTCGAGGAAGCCGCCGCTGTCCCGCTGGTCTTTCTGACCGCGTGGCACATGCTGATGGGGCGCGCGCGCCTGGAGCCGGGTGAAGACGTGCTGGTGATCGGGGCGACCAGTGGCGTGGGGTCGGCCGCGGTGCAGATCGCCAAGCTTTTGCATTGCCGGGTGATCGGAACAGCGGGCAGCGAGGAAAAGCTGGCCAGGGCGCGGGAAATTGGGGCGGATCACCTGATCGACCACCACCGCCAGGACATCGCCGCTGAAGTTCGGAAGCTGACCGCCAAGCGCGGCGTGGACGTAGTCTTCGAGCACGCAGGCACCGCGACGTGGGAGAAGAGCGTGGCCTCGCTCACGGCGGGTGGCCGCCTTGTGACCTGCGGCGCCACCACGGGTTACGATGCGCGTCTGGATTTGCGCTACCTCTTCAGCAAGCAGTATTCGGTGCTCGGATCGTTCATGGGCAGCATGGGGGAATTGCACCGCGTCCTGAAGTTCGTCTTCCGCGGAGAGTTGCGCGCGGTGATCGACCGGGTTTATCCACTGGCGGAGATCCGCGAGGCGCACGAGCGCCTCGAGAGCGGGGGACAGGTGGGGAAGGTTGTGGTCACGGCGTAGTTTCCGGTAGGCCCTGTACCCTTCCAAGTAGCTACCGAGAGAGCTAAGGCAAGCAGAGATCTCGTTCGCCCGGCCGCTTCTTTTCTGGGCGGCGCTGCTTCGTTGACCGTGCCAGAATAGGGGCATGCGCCGGAAGTGGGTAATCTTGCTCGTAATTTCGTGCGCGATGACAGCGCCTGCATTCTCTCGGCTCGGACACAAACGGCTAGGCTGGGGCGGATATTGCTACGTGGAGTTCGCGCCACCCTGGCGCCGATAGAGTCAGCAGAACGCGGGAAACTGGACGCCTACAGGTCGTCTGGACGTAGCCCGGTATGCTTGGCGATCTCTGACGCATGACCGGGCCGAGTTCTTCTTTGTCATGGAAGGCAAAGCGATATTGGGGCCAGCCTTCACGCCGTAGCGTCCGATGGGAACCCGTGGTACGGACGACCCGCCAGCCGATTCTCTGAAGCGCAGCAAGCACCCGCCTCGCCTTCGTCGCGGGCCATTGGCTCATGCAGCAATCGAGAACTGCAGCGTGTCGGAGTCGGGCTTGATTTCGCCGTGCTCGATCTCCTCGGCGATGACGCGCAACGCAAGCGCCTTGGCCTTGATAGTCGCTTCCTCGGCGGTTGCCCCGTAAACGGTCACGCCCGGCAGCTCAGGAACGTCGCCAATCCAACGACTGTCCGTTTCCCGGAGCAACCGGATTGTGAGATTCATAGTCTCAATCCTATCACCGATAGCCGAGAGACTCGTGCTTCCGAATACGCCAGTGGACGTGGAACGGGGGCTACCGGAGACTGAGCAGGGAGTTCGCTTCCGACCGCGCCGCGACGCTGCGCACATGCCCTGTGCACGTCATGAGCCTCAAACCTCCACCGGCTTGGCCGTCTTCCACTTCCCTCGCGTGAAGTCCGGGAAGTCTACCGGCCTGCTCTTGGCCGCCACGGACGACGTCGATGGGACGACCGGGAGGCGCCGTCTACAGGGCCACGGCAACTTCGGCTGTCACTGCGAACGGATCTGACCGGGGATGTCCGGTGCGGCGGCCGGTTGTTCTGCCTCATGCCTGGACGCCTCTACGGCTGCCACCTGGGTCCCCACGATTTCCCACATCTGCCGGCAGTACCGCGCCAGCGCCCTTTCACCTTGCGCCGTGAGCCGGCAAACCGTCAGCGGCATTTTCCCTTTGAACATCTTCTTGATGGCGATGTATCCGACTTCTTCCAGCTTCGTCAGGTGGCCGGAGAGATTGCCCTGCGTGAACTCGCCTTCACGCTGCAGGTAGAGGAAGTCCGCCTCGCCGACGGCCTGCAGAACCAAGAGAATCTTCAGGCGAGCCGGCTCATGCACCCTCCGGTCGAGCTGCGAGATCTCGCGAATGCGGCCGTTCACGAGTGCAAACCTGCAAGGGGCTGAGGCCGCGGATGCGCACGAAGATAGCGCGTGAGCGGCCATGTGCCGCGCGCTGCCAGCCATGCCCCCTCAATTGCCAGCGTGATCTGTCCGTCTATCTCTCCGCCAGGAGGACTGAAGGGCACTGCAACAAGGCCAGCCAGTGGAAGCAATAGCAACGAGGTCCAATGATAAGGGTGCTCGCCCTTCCGGTTAAATAGATAGAGCAGAATCGCAACCAGAGCCAGCGCCACGGGAATCCCTACGGGTCTCGCGATTCCTTGCGCAAGCGCCCATCCGAAGACAAGAACAACCCTGGATGCAATACGAAAGACCGTCACGTTCTCATCAGGCGGGGCCTGATAGGACGTCAGCCCGAGGCCAATGGGGTTGTCGTAGCTGCCCCCATCGAGCACTACCGGCGGTCGCACATATCCGGTCCTGGGAAACGTCACCCGGGATTTCAAGAAAAGCGCGATTCGCCGGTCCCACGCGAACAGAACCAACAGGATGATCAATACGGCGGCCACAAAAGCGCCTCTGACCCAGAGATCCGGATGCTGCGCTTGTACCACTCGAACCAGATCATCAGAGTTCCGAGCAAGAAGAACGCTCCCCCTGAAATTATTTCCTGGAAGCCATCAATGAACCAGTACGCCGCCGCTCTACGGCCAGCAGATTCAATTACCTGAGGTGGTTGGTCCTTCACAATGTTTAGTTTGCTCCACAAACCAGTATTTGTCAAGAATAGACATAAGCCGTGTTAATTCAAGAAATTCCCAGGATGTGCCGGCTGGTTCTGGCGCCTACGGAGCCTCAGACCTCGACCGGCTTGGCCGTCTTCCACTTCCCTCGCGTGAAGTCGGGGAAGTCTACCGGCGCGCTCTTGGCAGCTACCGAGGCCGCGCTCAGGGGGACGATGGCGCTCCAGGTGACCGAATCGTATACGTCGATCGGGGGTGGAGTCTGGTTGCGCACCGCCTCGATGAACTGGAGCATCGTGATGTAGTCGCCGCCGGAATGTCCATACCCGGCAGCGGTGCGGCCGTGCTTCTTCCAGAGGGGGTGTTCGTACTTCTCGTAGTACGGCTCGATCGCCTGCCAGTTTTCCGGTTCGATGCCCTCAAGGTATATCTTGTCCAACGTCCCCGAGTAGATCCCCTTGGTGCCCTGAAGCTTGAAGGCAAGGTCGTAGGGCCGCGGCGACTGTATGTTGTAGTTCAGGGTGACGGTGACGCCGTTCTCGCTGGCGATCATCGTGGTGTTGACGTCGCCCTGGCTGTAGCGGCGCTTTGCGTTGGGATGATCGGGGCCGAACTTACCGGCGAACTGGTGGTTGATGCCCAGCGACTTGCTGCTCATCGACGTCAGGCGGGTGAAGCGGTCGCCGCGGTTGATGTTGGCCCACCAGGCGATGGGTCCGATCGGGTGGGTGGGGTAGTTGTTGCCGTTCGAACGCGCCGCGTGCTCGCCGCGCCAGGTCAGGCTGCCGTCCGGGAGAAAGCTGCGAACAAAGTGCTGATAGCCGCCCTCGCAGTGGATAATCTCGCCGAAGACGCCCTGCCGGATCATGTTGAGAATCAGGAGCACGTTGCGGAAGTAGCAGACGTTCTCGAGCATCATGCAGGGCATCCCGGTCTTCTCGGATGTCTCAACGAGTTGCCAGCACTCGTCGACCGTTTGGGACGTCGGCACTTCCACTGCCGCGTACTTCCCGGCCTTCATGACGGCCACGCTGATGGGGGTGTGGGTATCCCAATAGGTGGCCGTGATGACGGCGTCGAGGTCCTTACGGTCCACCAGTCGCCGGTAGTCTTCAGGGCCGTTCGAGTAGCCGTCGGGCCGCTTGCCGCGGGCTTTCTCCACCAGTCCCAGGGCGCGCGAGAGGTTGGCCTCTTTGATGTCGCAGACGGCGGGAATCTCGACGCCCGGCATACTGAGGAGGTCCCGCAACAAGCTGGTGCCGCGATTCCCGACTCCCACCATTCCGATGCGGACGGGCTTGACGGCTTGGGCGGCGGTGCCCGAGACAACGGCAGCCGCGAGAAAGCTCCTTCTGCTGAGCGTGCTCATGGGTCCAGTATAGGGCCTCCCGGCGCGCCCGCCGCCGCCCGCTGCGCGTCTCGTCCAGCGGATTGAACCGCGACGCCGTGGCTACAGCTCTAGCAGGCCGCTCCGTCTTCCATGAAGCAGTACGCGATCATGTGGCAGACGATCATGTGGGCGTCTTCGATGCGTCCCATATGGGGCACGGGAGCCTGGATGTTGAGCTGCGCCATGGGGCCGAGCTTGCCGCCGTCGCGCCCGGTGAGCGCGATGGTACGGCAGCCGATTGAGCCGGCGTACTCCAAGGCCTGCAGCACGTTCGGCGAGTTGCCGGAGCCGCTGATGGCGATCACGATGTCGCCCGGTTCCGCGAAGTTCTTGAGCTGCTCGGCGAAAACGCAGCCGTAGCTCACGTCGTTGGCGTATGCCGTGATGGTGGGCAACTGGTCGGTCAGCGCCATAATGCGGAAGCGCTTGGGATGTTTGTAGCTGGCGCCCTTCACCATATCGCAGGTGAAGTGCGAGGCGGTGGAGGCGCTGCCGCCGTTGCCGCAGACGAAAATACGACGGCCGGCGTCGCGTGCTTCGCGCAGCCAGTCGATGGCCTGGCTCACCTTCGCCAGGTCGAGAGTATCGATGGCCTTAACCAGCTCAGCTTTGTACGTTTCGGGATAGGTCATAATGTTTTTGCCAATGCCAGCGCGCCATAGAGCACGCTGTCGTCCGCCAGCGCGGCTGGTACCACATCGATGCGCGCGCCTGACCAGTTGGTAATCTGCCGGCGCAGCTCCTCCCGCAGCGGAATGAACAACGCATCCCCGGCCTTGGCGATGCCGCCGCCGATCACGATTCGGGCGGGGTTCAGCAGCATGATGCAGGCCTTCAACCCCAGCGCCAGATCCACTACATAGCGTCGCACGAAGGCAGGGTCGCGCATGAGCTCGTGGGCGGGTTTGCCGTAATCGCGCTCCAGCCATAGTCCGCAGCACATGCGCTCGAAACAGCCGCGCGCGCCGCACAGGCAATCGGGACCGTCCGGCCGAATGGTGAGGTGGCCGATCTCGCCGCCCCAGGAATCCGCGCCGCGCCACACTTTGCCATCGCCGTATATGCCGCCGCCGATCCCGGTCGAGAGCGTCATATAGAAGAGCGGCGAGCAGCCCTTCCCGGCGCCCGATTCGCCTTCCCCGACCGCGCCTGCGTTGGCGTCGTTGTCCATAATGGCCGGGATGCCTAGCAGCGCTTCCATGTGGGCCGAAAGCCGGGTGTCGCGCCAGCCGCCGACGTGCGTCGAGAGCGCCACTACCTGCCCGGGGAAATTCACCGGTCCCCCGAAGCCGATGCCGCAGCGGTTGAAAGCAGCCTCTTTATGCCAGGCGCGGGCGATGGAGCCGATCTGCTGAAGCATCCACTCGCGCCCGCCGTCTTTGTCCGTGGCGCGTGACTCGCGCCGCACCATGCGGTCGTTCTCGAAAGCCGCCATGGTGAACTTCGTACCACCAATGTCGATGGCCAGGACTCTCATACGCTGACATCGAGAATAGCGCGGCGAAGCGCCGGAAATGTGGCACGATGGTCGCCGCAGAAGTAGAAGCTCTTGCCACCGTCCGCCACCGTGCGGACCAGAATGGTCTTCCATGGGCGGAAGTAGTAACCCGGGTCGGTTTTGGGGAGCTCCGTCCCGACGGCGCCGTGGATAGGCACCATGTCGAAAACAGCGGTTGTGAAACGCCGGATCGCGCGTCCCTCCCGGAGCGCCACGTTGCGGGCCATCGAGAGAGCCTTCAGGTACACCTCCGGAGCCATCACGGCACTGCCGAAGGCCAGGAGCACCCCGCCCTCCAGGCGCTCGATGTTGGCCGCGAAGATCAGGAAATCCCGATAGCTGGCGGCGCCCAGCGCAGCCCCATCGCAGTTCGGGTGCTGGTGAATAATGTCGTAGCCTATGCCTGCATGCACCGTTACCGGCACGCCCAACCGGTACGCGGCGGCCATCACGCTCAGGTCGCGGTGCGGGAAGTCGCTCTCGAGAATGCGTCGGCCGGCGTTTTCGCCCAGCCCCATCTCGCAGTCGGCTGCCTCCCTGATCCAGTCGTTCAGCTCTCCGGTTTCGCACCACAACCCGAACTCGCCGGTGCGAATGTAGCGGGCCACGCTCTCGGTGGTGGCGCCGATGCGGGCGAGCTCGTAGTCGTGAATCACGCCCGCGCCGTTCAGTGCGACATGGTCGATCGCGCCGCGCGCGAGAAGGTCGATGATGTGGCGGTTCACGCCGGCTCGGAGCACGTGCGCGCCCATCATGAGGATGCGGGCGGAGCCGCTTCGCCTGGCCGCCCCCATGCGTTCCGCCAGCGTCCCGAGCCGCGGGTCGTCATATGCCGGCGGGGCTTCGTCCAGCCTCAACCAGCGGTCCAGGTGCAGGTCGTGGACGCGCTCCGCCAGCGGTTTCACCAGCAGGCGGGAACGGTCGAACTCGCGATATCTACTGGCCATTGCGGAAAAGTGTATGCAGCAGTTCCTCGTGCGCCAGGAAGTTGGGGACGATGAAGTCCGCCCCCACCCCGGCCAGGCGCTCGCGCTTCCACTGGTCTATGGCCAGGCATTCGGGCTCGGCAGTGGCGACGCCTACCGCAACGCCGTCCACTTCCTTGATGTTCTCGATCTCCACGTAGCCGTCGCCGAAGCCCAGGAACTCGGCGCCGCGCACCTCCGCGGAGGCGATCAGCCGCTGGATCAGGATGCGCTTCGAGAAACTCTTGTAATCATCGAGCGCGCCGTAGACACCGCCATCGAAGTACTTCGCCACATCGAGCAGCCGTGCCTCTTCGCGCATGAACTCCTGGTCGGTGCCGCTCGCCAGAAACATTTTCAGGCCGCGGTCGCGCAGGGCTTCGAGCCATACCCGCGCGCCGGGAACCAGATACTTCTCCGGGGACGCCTGGCCGCTGCGGAGTTCCTCCAGCCGGTGTGCAATGCGACCGTGCAGCCGGTCCAGGTACATGCGTTTGTAGACCAGCGGTTCTTGAGGAGTGCCGCCGCGTTTGGAGATCTGGTTGGCGAACTCCACCATCTGGTACATGGTCTGCTTTCCGGTGAGGCGCCATACAAAATCCTCCACCACGGTGCGCAGTTCCTGCTCGGATTCGCCGGTGTGCAGCTCGGCCAGGATCTCCACCATCATGGGGACCATCACGTCCATCCAGCCGGAGCGGATCACCGAGAGGGTTCCGTCAAAGTCAAAAAGGCAAACCCGGGCATTGCGAGCCGAAACACCCGGACGAAGCTGTTCAATCATCTGTTTTATTGTGACACGGGGAGGGAGGAGAGCGGCCGCGGAGCGTTGCCCCGCGGCCGGCAAAGGTTTTCGAGCAGTTTTGGCGAGAGTTACCAGCGCGGCTCGCGCCGCCGGCCGAAGCCTCCACCACCACCGCTACCGGCGCCACGGCCACCACCGCCGCCGGTGCGCTCGGGCCGGGGACGGGCTTCGTTAACGTTCAGCGCACGGCCGCCTAACGACTTGCCGTTCAGGGCAGCGATTGCCCGGTCGGCATCGGCGGCGTTGGCCATTTCCACAAAGGCGAATCCACGGGACCGTCCGGTATCCCGGTCGGTCATGATGTTGACACGTTCCACCGTCCCGTATGGCTCGAACAGCGCGCGCACGGATTCTTCAGTGGCACCGAAATCAAGGTTGCCAACAAATATATTCTTCAAAGCGGACCTCTCCTTGCGATTAGACGAGCGGAACGGGCAGGGATGCTACTCGCGGCCAGGCTGTCTGCTCTATCCAAATGCAAAGTCAGTATATCAAGATCGGGTAGGAGCGGCCACGACTTTGAGACAACGCATTGGAGAACGTTTTTAAACGTCCAACACGCGCCTGCGCGGCTTCGGAAGGGCTGCTGGGCCGGGTTCGGGGTGCGGTGGTTTCGCCCTATTCGGGGCGCCTGCTGCAGCGGCTTACCCCACTGCTTCCAACCGCACCACCCGGACCTTCTGTTACAATACTTACCAAAGGCCGGGCAGCCAGGGAAATTCATTATTTCTATCCCGCCCATACATAATTTGGTTTCAGTGGGGCCCCGGGGGATGCCGGGAAGGTTTTATGGATTTCGACCAACTGCATACCTTCCTTGAGATCGTGAGGCTCAAGAGCTTCTCGAAGGCCGCCCAAACCTGCTTTCGCACCCAGCCCGCCATCAGCGCCCAAGTCAGACAACTCGAAAGCGAACTTCACACCGAGCTCTTTGAGCGCTTCGGCAGCCGCATTTCGCTCACCACCGCCGGAAAAATGTTCGCCGAATATGCCGGCCAGATGCTCGAACTGCGCCGGCGCGCCCAGGATGCCATCGCGGAATTGGAACGCAACCCGCGCGGGGAATTGGTGATCGCGGCCAACGAGGCTACCTGCATCTACGTGCTGCCGCGCGTCTTCAGGGATTATAGCCGCGCCTACCCGGCGGTGCAGTTGCAGGTGAACCGCTCCTACGGTGCCCACGTGGTAGAGGCGGTGATGGAGAACACGGCCGATTTCGGGATGGCGCAGTTGCCGCAGGCAGAGAAACGGCTCCAGGTGGTCCCGATCTACCGCGACGAGATCCGGCTGATCGTTCCGGCGGGCCATCCGCTAGCGCGTCTCGATTGCGTCTCGGCGGCGGATTTGCCAGGGCACATTCTGCTGCTGCCAAGGTCCGGCAGAACGCGCGCCCGTCTGGACGCCTGGCTTGAAAACGTGGAGGATGAGATCCAGGTCTCCATGGAACTGGATTCCACAGAGATGATGAAGCGCTTTGTCATGGCCGGGCTGGGGGCGTCATTCCTGGCGGAATCGAACTGCCGGGAAGAGGCAGCCGCAGGTAAGGTGGTCGCTGTGCCGCTTGCTCCGGAACCCATGGTGCGCAGGCTGGGGCTTGTCTATCGCAAGGACAAAGCCCTGTCAAAAGCGGCGCTCGGATTTATCCAGGTGGTGCTGGACATCTTCGGCGCGCAGGTCCCGGAATCGATGGCGGTGCAACCATGACCTGCCGGCGCTGCAAGGCAGCGTACGACGCGCAACGCAACAAGTCCTGCCCGCAATGCGGCGAGCCGCAGCCGCGGCCCCGCCCGGCGTTCCTGAAGACCTCCACTATCCTGATTTCGACCGGGGCCCGGCGCCACATGTACAGGTCCCTAGAGGATGTGCCCCCGCCGCTGCGGTCGAAGCTGCTCCAGTCGACGAACGGGTCCAACTCCGCCACGATCCTGATTGCAGATCGGAGGGGCAGGGAAGAGATTGCGCGTGCGGTGCGGCGGCTGCCGGGAAAGCTTCGCGCGGCTGCCCAGGACACCGGGGCACCTGTCCCGTCCCCCCGCGCGGCGATGCGCAGAACTGCCGGGATCATCCTGGCGCTACTCTCCGCGCTGAGTATGTGGGCAGTGCTGGGTTGGCCCTGGAAGTAGGCTCAGGAAAACTGCAGCGACCGTACGCCTTCTACCAGTGATACGGCCAGCACCACAAGTAACCCCAGCAGCAGCAGCAACGCGAGGCGATCAGCCGTCCGCCCCCTCTTGAAATACGGATGTAACAGCCTCCTCATCTGATTTAACATAACGCAACATTTGAGCGCGCGGTTACCAAAATCGGACAGCACTGTGCACCTTACGACATGTAAGCTATCCTGAGAAGTTCAACATGGGACGCAAGATCGTTATTCTTGGCAACGCCGGGCAGCTTGGCGTAGAACTGGTAAGTCAATTGTCCGAGCGCGGTTATGATGTCACCGGCTGGGATAAGGGGGAGGTTGATATAACCGACGCGGAAGCCACCGAGAGATCTCTGGCCTCCATCGACCCCGAGGTGGTGATCAACGCCGCAGCCTATAACCAGGTGGACGTGGCCGAGCGTGAGCCGCTGGCCGCTTTCGAGGTGAACGCCCTGGCGGTGCGGAGCGTTGCGGTTGCGTGCCGGCAACTGGACGCCCGGCTGATTCACTTCTCCACGGACTACGTCTTCGACGGCCGCGCCGGCCGCACCTATACGGAAGAGGACCACACTCACCCGCTGGGCGCTTACGGCGTGTCGAAGCTGGCCGGTGAGCTATACGCGCAGGCCTACCTGGAGCAGCCGCTCATCATTCGGACGTCCGGGGTTTTCGGCCCTGGAGGCCTCAGAACGGCCCGCGGGAACTTCGTCGAGCTGATGCTCCGGCTGGGCGCGGGGCAGCAGCCCATCCGGGTGGTGGAAGACCATGTGGCCTCCCCTACGTACGCCCCGGCCCTGGCCAATCGGACCATCGAGTTGATGGAACGCAATCAGACCGGCGTCTTCCATGTGGGCGGCGGCACCCCGATCTCCTGGTTCGAATACGCGAGACTGATCTTCGAAGTCGCGGGCATGAAGCCCGAACTGCGTCCCACCAACGAGCGGGAGTACCGCAGCATGGCGCGGCGGCCGAAGTTTTCGGCGCTCTCGAATGCCCGCATGGAAGCGGCGGGTCTGGCACCTATGCCGCCGTTGCGGCAGTGTATCGAAGAGTACTTCCAGATCCGCCGCCGGATGGTCAGCGAGGCTCAGGCCTGACGGCGTAGTAGCCGGCGCGCGCCTGCACCTTCAGGTCCTTGTCGCGCGCCCGGACGTCCAACTTCCGGAAACTGCCGTCCTTTACCGCATTCGTGGGGGTGTAGCCGATCGCGTACTGGGAGCGCATCTCCTGCTGAAGCTCCGTGAAGATGTCGTTCAAGGTATGTTTTCGGTCCACCCGGAAGACCCTCCCGCCGGTCTGCTCGGACATCTTTTTCAAATCCGAATCGCTCCCGTAGCCGAAGCCGTCATAGGCGCCCCGGTCGACATAGTAGATGCTGTAGACCACCGCGTCGGACTTCTGGGCGGCTTCAATTGCCTTGTCGCGCGTAACGCGGCTGCCCATGTCCACGCCGTCGGTGATCATCACGATCACCTTGCGGCCCACTTCGCCGGCCAGTTTGTCATTCGCCGCCAGGTAGACCGCTTCGTAGAGCACCGTGCCGCGCGGCTTGTAGACCGTAGGGACCGGCCCGGGGTGCACGCCGCTCACAGGCGCGTTCACGCGCAGGCGGTCGAGCCCGGTTTCGAGCAGCCGCGGAGAGCCGGTGAAATCCTGGAGGAGTTCGGCATCCTCCCCGAAGCTGATCAGGAAGGCCATGTCCTTCTTGCGAAGCACCTGCGTGAAGAACTGGTAGGCGGCGCTCTTCTCCACCTCGATCAGGTTGCGCTGGCTGCGGCTGACGTCGACGAGTAGGCCGATGGTGAGGGGCAGATCGGTCTCACGGTCGAAGTAGCGTATCTCCTGCGGTTTGCCGTCTTCGGTAACGATGAAGTCGTCTTTCGCAAGCGTGCTGACCAGGGCGCCGCGTTTGTCCCGCACGGAGGCCAGGACATTGACCACGTCCACGTCCACCGTAATGGGTGGAGGCAGGTCCTCCGCGGGCTTCCGGGGCTGCTGTTGTGGCAGCAACGTTGGAGGCGCCAATGTAAGCAGCGCGCCCATCACGAAGGTCATTCCGGCAATATGGTTCGGCATACCGATACAATGGGGACGTGGCCGGTTCCCCGGCTGTTTCAAGATGCAGGATGCCATCCATCACCTGAGAACCTCTGATCCAGTGCTGGATCAGATTATTCGCCAAGTTGGGGCTTACCGGATCGAATTCCGCGAACCGGGCTTTGAGACGCTGGTAAAGTCCATTATCTTCCAACAGTTAAGCGGCCGTGTGGCGAACGTGATTTTCGAGCGCCTGGTGAAAGCCGCGGGGAGTCCCATGACACCCGAAGGGGTGCTCAAATTGCGGCCTTCCCGGATGCGCACCCTGGGCCTTTCCAAGCAGAAAATCGCCTACATCCGCGACCTCGCACGCCAGACCCGCGACGGCTTGATCGATTTCCACGGAATGGCGCGGCTCTCCGACGACGAGGTGATCGAACAGCTCACGGCCGTCAAAGGTGTCGGAGTCTGGACCGCCCACATGTTCCTGATTTTCGCGTTGCAGCGCCACAATGTACTGCCCGTGGGGGACCTGGGGATCCGGGCGGCCATTCGGAAAGCCTATGGGATGGCCGAGTTGCCCAGCCCAGCCGAGGTGACCGAACTGGGGCGGTGCTGGCATCCGTGGTGCACCGTGGCGAGCTGGTATCTCTGGCGGAGCATGGAGCCTAACGCTAATTTATAACGGGGCCAGGGGACGGGAGCCGGGGGCTGGGGAATTGCGCGTAGCCCGTAGCTTTGTGGCGGCGTAGATGGCTTGGGTTCGGGGCATTGGCAGGCCATAGCGCTCCGCGATTTCCAGGGTTGCCCCTACGATCGCTTCGAGTTCGAGGGGGCGGTGGGCTTCGAGATCCTGGAGCATCGACGTTTTGTGCTCCCCTATCTTCTCGGCCCCGGCGATACGCTGCTCCTTGCTGATAGGGAGATCGATTCCCAGCGTTTCCGCCAACGCCGCGGCTTCGTCCATCATGTCTTCCA
Source organism: Bryobacteraceae bacterium (assembly GCA_035561075.1). Lineage (GTDB taxonomy): Bacteria > Acidobacteriota > Terriglobia > Bryobacterales > Bryobacteraceae > JAMCRM01. The sequence continues at coordinate 24,678 of DATMYF010000065.1, read as the reverse complement.
CCAGGCGGCGTGTGTCCGGGTTGCGCAGGATGGCTGCCATGGTGGCACCCGTGAGGGCGCTGATCGGGTTCATGCTCAGGTTGCCCATCAGCTTCACCCAGATTGGCGGAGCATGGAGCCTAGCGCTAGTTTATAACGGGGCCAGGGGACGGGAGCCGGGGGCTGGGGAATTGCGCGTCGCCCGTAGCTTTGTGGCGGCGTAGATGGCTTGGGTTCGGGGCATTGGCAAGCCATAGCGCTCCGCGATTTCCAGGGTTGCCCCTACGATCGCTTCGAGTTCCAGGGGGCGGTGGGCTTCGAGATCCTGGAGCATCGACGTTTTGTGCTCCCCTACCTTCTCGGCCCCGGCGATGCGCTGCTCCTTGCTGATAGGGAGATCGATTCCCAGCGTTTTCGCCAACGCCGCGGCTTCGTCCATCATGTCTTCCACCAGGCGGCGTGTGTCCGGGTTCCGCAGGATGGCTGCCATGGTGGCACCCGTGAGGGCGCTGATCGGGTTCATGCTCAGATTGCCCATCAGCTTTACCCAGATTTCCGTGCGGAGGTGGGCCGTGACAGGGCAGCGGAGGCCCGCGGCGACCAGCGCCTGCGCAATCGCTCGGCACCGTTCCGAACGGCCGCCCTCAGGCTCCCCGAGAGTTACCCGGCTGCCTTCAATGTGGCGGACGACCCCGGGTTCCACGAGTTGCGTCGCGAAGTACACGATTCCGCCTACCACACGCCGCCGCTCGATGGCCGCAGAAATGACACCGCCGGGGTCGACGCGCTCCAGCCGGGTATCCGGGAAGTACCACCACGGAATTCCGTTCTGGAGGCTGACCACGGTGGTTTCCGGCCCCAGCATGGGGGCGAGTGTCGGGGCGAGCGCCGGCAGACCGTGAGCTTTCACCGCCAGGAACAGCACGTCCACCGGGCCAATGGCGGCGGGATCGTCGTTGACCCTGGGGCGGGCCTCGATCTCTGTTCCTCCGGTGATCACGCGCACGCCATGTGCGGAGATCACAGCATGGTGAGCACCGCGCGCGAGCAGCGTCACATCGAGCCCGGCACGCGCCATCAGGGCGCCCATGTAACCCCCCACGGCTCCGGCGCCCGCGATCGCGATCCTCATCCCCGGTCCCCAATGAACGCCTTGGCCACGTTGAGGCGCTGGATCTTACCGCTGGCCGTCCGGGGGACTGCCGCCACTATATAGATCTTTTTGGGGCACTTGAAGGCCGCCAGGCGCTCGCGGCAGAAGGCCGTCAGGGCGGCTTCATCCGCCGATTCGCCATCCCGCAGCACCACTGCGGCTTCTATCTCTTCTCCCCAGGTGGGGTGAGGCACGCCAAAGCAGACCGCTTCACTGACGGAGGGGTGCTGGAGCAGCACCTCGTCGATCTCCCGCGGACCGATCTTCTCGCCCGCGCGGTTGATCAGCTCCTTCAATCGGCCGGTGAGCCGCAGGTAGCCCTCGCTGTCCAGCACACCCTGGTCGCCGGTCCGAAACCAGTCGCCGAAGAAGGATTTGGCCGTGGCTTCGGGGTTGTTCTCGTATTCCCGGATTACGTTGGGCCCGTGGATGCAGACCTCACCGGCCTCTCCCGGTGGCAACTCGCGGCCCTCTTCGTCCACAATCCGGATGTCCACGCCGGTCCCGACCCCCACGGAGCCGGGCTTGCGATCTGCCGGCGGCAGGGGGTTCGACGCCATCTGGTGGGACGCCTCGGTCATCCCGTAAGCCTCCAGCACCGGGACCCCGAAGTAGTCTTCCATCCGGGCCATCAGGTCCGGGGACAGAGAGGCGCTGCACGAGCGCACGAACCGCAGGGCGCCGCGGCCGTCCGTCCCCGCCTTGCGCGCCACAATCAACTGATGGATGGACGGCACCGCCGAGTACCACGTAACGTTGTGCTCCCGCACCAGGCGCCAGAAAGCCAGAGCGTTGAAGCGTGCGGGCACCACCACGGCGCCGCCCGACGCCAGCGTGGCCATCGTCGAGGCCATCAGGCCGTGCACGTGGAACAAGGGCATCAGGCAAATTGAGACGTCCTCCGGGCCGAGTTGGTACGTCGCCACGATGTTGCGGATCGAGACTGCCAGGTTGCGGTGGCGCAGAGGAACGCGCTTGGGGCGGCCCGTGCTGCCGCTGGTATGGAGCACCAGGGCAATGGAATCCGGCGAGGGTTCGGGCATCGGCCCGGGGGCCGCGAGGTCCGGGGTGAAGCAGGGAATGCCACGTTCGGCGGCCGCGCGACGTGCGCCGCCATCCGGCTCCGCGATAAGCAGTTTGGCGCGCGTGTCCTCGAGGTAAAAGCTGAATTCCTCGTGGCGATACGCTGGGTTCAGCGGCGCCGCCGTACCGGCCAGCGACGCCGCCAGGAAAGAGACGATTGCAGCCAAGCCGTTGGGGAGCGCGATGGCCACCCGGTCGCCCGGGCCGATGCCGTTCGCCCGCAGGCCGGAGGCCATCGCGCGCACACGCTCCCGCAACTCCCCGTAGTTCACGCGCTCGCCCGTATCGGGCAGGACAATCGCGGTTCGGCCGGCATTAGCGGCGCCGAGGGTTTGAAGGAGGGTATCGGGAGACATTTCCCCTCCAGTGTACTTCCGTGCGCGCTATGCCTCCGCTGCGTCGATCTTATCCGGGTCCACGCCCAACTCGACCATCGCCTCCCGGGCGCGTGCGGGGTCGAAATTGCCGTCCCGCGCCAGCCGGGAGAGCGCGGCCGCGACCATCGATTCGGCGTTCACCTCGAAATGACGGCGCAGGTGTTCGCGGTTGTCGCTACGGCCGAAACCGTCCGTACCGAGCGCTTCCATCCGGCCCGGGAGCCATGGGGCGAGCTGGTCGGCGTAGGTCTTCATGTAATCGCTGGCCGCCACAATGGGGCCGTCCACCCCCTCCAGCGCTTCGAGGATATAGGGCCGGCGCCGCGGCTGGTCCGGATGCAGGCGATTCCAGCGCTCCACCTTCAGGGCATCGCGCCGCAGTTCGTTGTAGCTGGTAACGCTCCAGACGTCGGCGGCAATCCCGTATTTTTCCGCCAGCAGGGTCTGGGCCCGGAGGGCCTCGTTGAGGATCGGGCCGCTGCCGAAAAGCTGTAGCGCGGCCTTCCCGTTCTCCGCGGCCTTGTAACGGTAAATGCCTTTGAGAATGCCTTCCTGCACCCCTTCCGGCATGGGCGGCATCGGGTAGTTCTCGTTATACATGGTCAGGTAGTAGAAGCCGTCTTCATTCTCCTGGTACATGCGCCGGATGCCGTCCTGGACGATCACCGCGATCTCGTAGGCATAGGCCGGGTCGTAGCTGCGGCAAGTCGGGACCGTGCCGGCGAGCACGTGACTGTGGCCGTCCTGGTGTTGCAGTCCCTCGCCCGCAAGCGTAGTACGGCCGGCGGTGCCGCCCATCAGGAACCCCTTGCCTCGCGCGTCGCCGAAGGCCCAGATCAAGTCCCCTACGCGCTGAAAACCGAACATCGAGTAGTAGCAGAAGAAGGGGATGACCGCTTTGCAGTAGTTCACATAAGCGGTGCCGGCGGCGGTAAAGGATGCCATGGAACCCGCTTCCGTGATTCCCTCCTCAAGGATCTGGCCGTCCTTCGCCTCCTTGTAGTACAGGAACATTTCGGCGTCGTGCGGGCGGTAAAGCTGACCCCGGCTGGCATAAATCGCGAACTGCCGGAACATCGACTCCATGCCGAACGTGCGTGCCTCGTCCGGAATGATAGGAACTACCAGCTTGCCGAGTTCCGGATGCTTCATCAGCAGGGTCAGGACCCGGACGAACGCCATGGTGGTGGACACTTCACGCCCGTTCGATCCGCTGAGCGATTCCTTTAGGTAATCGAGCGGAGGCGCCATTACCGCCGGTGCGCAGGGGAAGCGCGAAGGCATGTAGCCGCCCAACTGCCGCCGGCGTTCCTGGAGGTAGGCGATCTCGGGGCTGTCGGCCGGCGGCTTGTAGAAGGCGGCGTTTCGCGCGCTTTCGTCCGGAATGGGGATTTCGAAGCGGGAGCGGAAGTGCTCGATCTCCTGCTCGTTGAGCTTCTTCTGCTGGTGGGTAATGTTGCGGCCCTCTCCGGCTTCGCCCATCCCGTAGCCCTTAATGGTCTTGGCCAGGATCACGGTGGGGGCGCCGGTCTGCTGAATGGCCGCGAGATAGGCATTGTAGACCTTCTTCGGGTCGTGGCCGCCGCGGCGGAGCTTGAAGAGGTCCTCATCGCTCAGGTGCGAAACCAGATCCAGCAGTTCGGGGTATTTGCCGAAGAAGTTCTTCCGGATATAGGCGCCGTCTTTGGTGACGTAAGTCTGGTATTCGCCGTCCACCACCTCGTTCATGCGCTTTTCGAGCAGACCGGTGGTGTCGCGCGCAAGCAGGGAATCCCAGTCCTCGCCCCAGATGAGCTTGACGACGTTCCAGCCGGCGCCACGGAAGGCGGCTTCGAGTTCCTGAATCACCTTGCCGTTACCACGTACCGGGCCATCGAGGCGCTGCAGATTGCAGTTGATGACGAAGATCAGGTCGTCGAGGCGCTCGCGCGAACCCAGGGTGAGGGAGCCCATCGATTCGGGCTCGTCCATCTCGCCGTCCCCGAGGAAGGCCCAGATTTTGCGCTTGGTGGGTTTGATCAAGCCGCGGTTTTCCAGATACCGCATGAAGCGAGCCTGGTAAATGGCGTTAATCGGCCCAATTCCCATCGATACGGTCGGAAAACGCCAGAAATCCGGCATCAGCCAAGGGTGCGGATAAGAGGGCAGGCCCGGCGTGTCGCGCAGTTCGTGACGGAAGTTCTTGAGGCGCTCCTCGCTGAGCCGGCCCTCCAGAAAGGCCCGGGCGTAAATGCCCGGTGATGCGTGCCCCTGGAAGTAGACGAGGTCACCCGGCTCCTCTCCATAGGAGGCGCGGAAGAAATGGTTGAAGCCCACCTCCAGCAGGGTGGCTAGCGATGCATAGGTCGAGATATGCCCGCCGATACCGGGATCGTACTTGTTTTGCCTGACCACCATGGCCATGGCATTCCAGCGGAGCAGGCTTTTGATCCGGCGCTCGATGGCGCGATCACCCGGATATGGCAGCTCGTCCTCCGGACGAATGGTGTTGATGTAAGGGGTGTTCAGGTGAATGGGCAGCTCAGCGCCGTTCTGCTGCGCCCGCTGGGTTAGTTTTTCGACAAGGAACGCGGCGCGGTCCGGCCCCTCCTCGTCCAAAACCTGGTCCAGGGCTTCCAGCCACTCTGACGTTTCCTGTGGATCGAGATCCACTACGCGCTCATTCAGTTTCTGGTGCATCGTTTCCTTCAATTATAGTGACGCTCGCCCATCACCTCAGGCCGCGAAAAATAATCGTAGCTATGTGAGGAGGTTAGGAACAGAAGGGGGCGGGGGCCCGGGGGCCGGCGTGGAGAATGAAGTTGCGATGAGTACCACTGGTCCGATTGATAGCCGCGAGAAGATCGCCACGATATGGGCAGGGCGCCGGGAGAAACTGATTGCCGTCCGGGTGTACTACGAGGTCTCCGTGGAACGGGGATGTACGGTTTACGCCTTGAACCGCCTCGAAGAATTGGCCTAATCTTACCTTTGGGCTAGTACCTTTGCGGAATATCGGGCGGCAATTGAGGTTGCGCGGATAGTCCCGAACACCTTAAGATTCAGCATAGTAAGCAAAGTGGAACACCGAAGAGCGCAACGATTTCCGATGCAATTACCCCTGGCTGTCACCCGGGCGGGTGCGGAGTGGACGCCGCTTTCCGGGTGCACTCAGAACATCAGCTCAGCGGGGGTGCTCTTCACCACCGAGCAGGAGCGCGATCTCGGTGACCTGATCGAGTACGTGATCACACTGCCCACCGCCGCGCGCCATGGCGTGACGATTCGTTGTAACGGGAAAGTGGTCCGTTGCGAGAGAACGGACCAGGCCCCGGCGCCGTATCAGGTGGCCGTTACGCTCGAGCGGTGGGAATTCGTGCGTTCGGACTGACTTGTGCGGATGTCGCCTTTTCATGTACCCTAGCAAAGAAAAGGCGAAGCTGAATGGATCCGACGCTAGGGTTTCCGGAATTCACGCAGGAGTTGACGTTCGGCCGCGATGCCGGCTTGAGCGCCGCGCTTACGCGGTTTCGCTCCATCGTGGAGCAGCCCGAATCGCCGGTGCGTGCCATCCGGCACGAATTGGCAGTGGAAGGTGAATTCCGGGATTTGCCTGAAGCCGTGCAGCCCGCGCTGCGGCAGGCGCTCGAGAAACGCGGCATCCGACGGCTCTACAGCCATCAGGCGGACGCTTTCGACGCCATCCACGCGGGCCGGAACGTGGTCATCGTCACCCCGACTGCCAGCGGGAAAACCCTCTGCTACAACCTCCCCGTCCTCGACCTGATGCTGAGGGAGCCCGGCGCCCGGGCGATGTACCTGTTCCCCACCAAGGCGCTCTCCGAAGACCAACTGCACGAACTCCAGACGGCGGTGGACGATACCGGTTCCGAGGTGCGCGCCTTCACGTACGACGGCGACACCCCGCAGGATGCCCGCAAAGCCATCCGGCAGCGGGCGAATATCGTCCTCACGAATCCGGACATGCTGCATTCCGGCATCCTGCCGCATCATACCCGCTGGACCAAGCTGTTCGAGAACCTGCGCTATGTGGTGATCGACGAGTTGCACTACTACCGCGGGGTCTACGGCAGCCATCTGGCAAACCTGCTGCGGCGGCTGGAGCGCATCTGCGCCTTCTACGGGTCGAAGCCGCAGTTCATCTGCTGTTCCGCTACCATCGCCAATCCCAAGGAGCTGGCCGAACAACTGACCGGCCAATCCTTTGACATGGTGGACCGTAACGGGGCGCCGCGCGGAGAGAAGTACTTCATCTTTTACAACCCGCCGGTAGTCAACCGCCAATTGGGAATCCGCCGCAGCTACATCAACGAGACGCGGCGCATGGCGATGGAGTTCATTAGCCGGGGTTTGCAGACCCTGGTCTTCGCCAACAACCGGCTGGCCACCGAGGTGCTGATCACCTACCTGAAGGACGCGTGCGAACGCGGACCGCTACCGGCAGACACAGTGAGGGGCTATCGTGGTGGGTATCTGCCACGCGAAAGGCGCGAGATCGAGCGGCGCCTGCGCGAAGGCCACATCCGGGCGGTCGTAGCGACCAATGCCCTGGAACTAGGCATAGATATCGGGTCGCTCGACGCGGTAGTGATGGCGGGCTACCCGGGGACCATCGCCTCCACCTGGCAGCGCGCCGGCCGCGCAGGACGGCGGCAGTCCACGTCCGCCGCCGTGATGGTGGCATCGAGCGCACCCCTCGACCAGTACATCGTGGAGCACCCCGACTACTTCTTCGACCGCTCCCCGGAGCACGCCTACATCAACCCTGACAACCTCGAGATCCTGCTGGCGCACCTTAAGTGCGCGGCGTTCGAACTGCCTATCCGGGATGGCGAGAAGTTCGGTCCGCACGATACCGCGGATATGTGCCGGTTCCTCGAAGAAAGCGGGTTCCTGCATCACTCCGCCGGCGCGTGGCACTGGACCTCGGAGACGTATCCCGCCGACGCTACCAGCCTGCGCGCCGTGACCAGCGACAATTTTGTGGTGGTGGACATTACCGGGGAGCCCAGGGTCATCGCGGAAGTCTCCTTCCCCACGGCCCTCACCACCCTGCATGAGAAAGCGATTTACCTGCATGAGGCGCGGCAGTTCCACGTCGAGCGCTTCGATTACGAGGAGCGCAAAGCCTACGTGAAGAGCGTGGATTGCGACTACTACACAGACGCTATCGACTATACCCAGGTGAAGGTGCTCCAGGAGATGGAGGCCGAACCCGTAGCGGGCGCGCTGAAGGCATACGGTGATGTACGGGTCAACCGGCAGATCGTGGGCTTCAAGAAGATCAAGTTCTACACCATGGAGAACGTGGGGGCGGGGAACCTGTCGATGCCCGAGCAGGAAATGCACACGACGTCCTTCTGGCTGCGCTTCCCGGCGGCATTTCTGGCACGTTTCTCCGACCTCACCCCCACGGAGAAGCAGAACGGCATCTCGGGGCTGGGGAACGCGCTGCGCACAGTAGCGGCGCTGCTGCTGATGTGCGACCCGCGAGACCTCGGGATTGCGATGAGCGAGGACATTTCCGGCGGCCTGGCGGCTTTCGAGCCGAACCTCTACCTCTACGACAACTATCCGGGTGGCATCGGGCAGAGCGGGCCGCTATTCCGGCTGGCGCCGCGGCTGCTCGCCCAGACCGACGAACTACTGGCGGGCTGCCCGTGCGAGCAGGGGTGCCCGTCCTGCGTGGGGCCGGTCGGTGAAATCGGGGAACGGGGTAAGGACGTGGCAAGGCGAATTCTGAAAGAGCTGAGTGTCGGGTGTTAGGTGCCCTTCTGAGGTCGGCACCCATCACCCAACACCTATTTCTTTCTCGGCTGTTCCGGGAAGATCGTGAAGCCTTCGGGCGGTGGGTAGAGCGATTCCAGTAGTTCCAGGCGGCGGCGCAGGAAACGGCCAGGCATCTGGCGCGGGCCGGTTTCGACGTCGATATCGCAGCAGATGCCGTGCAGGTACAGCGTCAGGGTATCTTCGAACGACTGGCGGGCGTATTCGCGGAAGAGCTTGGTTTCTTTCCGGATGTTGCTCTGGCGGCGGAGAAGCGCCTGCTTAAGGTGCCAGCTCCGGTCGTCCACTTCGCCGTGAACTTCGGAACCCAGTTCCTCCCGCAGCATGCGGTGATAGCTCTCCTGCGGCTCGCCTTCCCAGCGCTCGGCAACCGCGTTGCCGACGGCGTTGAAAAAGTAGTAGTGGTAGTCCGCCATCTCCACTTCTTTGATGCCGAAGAGGAGCACGCTAAGGTCCGCCGCCTTGGTGCGCGTCCAGAACAACTGGCGACCCTCAGGCGGTCTTTCAAATTCGACGTAGCCGGCGTTTTTGCCGTTGGCGCGCTCGATGAACGGTACCAGCAGCAGCCCGACCTTGCCGAGGGCGGTGCAGACGGCGGGCGGGAGGGAGGCGATCGGGTCGTGGAAATACTGGCGCAGATCGTCTTCCGCGACCGGCAGGGTCGTGAAGTACGAGAATGCGTTCGTGAGCGGAATCATTTCCGCGCTGGCACGCGCGGCCAGTTCTTCCACGGTCAGCTTGGACCGTTCTGTTTCGGTGGACATCCGGTGATCCGATTGTATCAAACGGCGGCGGCGCTTCCTGCTGATAGACTGGGCTTTAGATGAAGATCCTGGTGTCGGCCGGCGAAGCGTCGGGCGACCTCTACGCCGCGCTGCTGGTGGCTGAGTTGCGCCGGCGCTGGCCGGGGGCCGAGTTCTTCGGCTGCACCGGGCCGCGGCTGCGCGCGGCGGGTGTCCGGACCGTGGTCGATGCGGCGAGCCTGGCGGTGGTGGGGCTCTTCGAGGTGATCGGGCACATCCCGCGCATCTGGGGCGAATTCCGCAAACTGTCGGCGGCCGCGCGGGAAGCCCGGCCGGACCTCGCCATCCTGACGGATTCGCCGGATTTCCACCTGCGCCTGGCTAAGCGGCTACGCCGCCAGGGTGTCCCGGTAGTGTACCTGATCGCGCCGCAGGCTTGGGCATGGCGCAAATATCGCGTGCGAGCGATGCGCCGTGATCTCCGGCACCTACTGTGCATTTTTCCGTTCGAAGAAGAGTTCTTTCGCAAAGAGGGCGTCGAAACCACCTACCTGGGGCATCCGCTGGCCGGGACGGTGCGGCCGAGCCTCGCGCGTGAGGAGTTTTTCCGGAAACACAGGCTGCCCGGCAGCCGTCCTCTGATTACGGTACTGCCAGGCAGCCGCCGGGGAGAGGCGTCCCGGCACTTACCGGAGCTCCTGGACGCGGTGGATCGCCTGAACCGCTGGAAGGCCTTCAGTTTTGTACTGCCGGCTTCAGCTACCACCGGGGCCGCGTTTTTCCGGGAACGGATCGGCTCCGTGCCCATCCAAGTGATTGAGGGTGAAAGCTGGGACGCCATGGCGCACGCCGACCTGGTACTGGCGGCGAGCGGCACGGTTACCATCGAGGCGGCGCTTCTGGGCGCCCCGATGGTCACGTTTTACAGGGTGGCCCAGGTGAGCTGGACGGCCGGAAGGTGGTTGGTACAGGCCCCATTTCTATCGATGGTGAACCTGGTGGCGGGAAGGCAGATCGTGCCGGAATTGATGCAGCGCGAGATGACCGGCGAGCGGATCGCCGGGGAGGCGCGCCGGCTGCTGGAGGATGAAGCGGCACGCGCCCGTATGCGGGCCGATCTTGCTGAAACGGCAGCCCGGCTTTCGGTGCCCGGCGCCGCACCCATGGAAAGGGCGGCGGCGGTGATAGAACGTTTGATGGAAGGACAAGTTGCTCATGTCTCGTAATCTCTGGATCGGTGTGGCGCTCGCATTCGCGGCGGCCGCCGTCGCACCTGCTCAGGACCAGCGCCGCGCCCGCGTCGACGTGGAGCATTACACGATCGATGCGGAGGTGAATCCGAACACGCAATCGCTTTCCGCGAAGACGACCGTCCGGTTCGTCCCGCTCGACGACAATGTGTCCGCCGCCAGCTTCGAGCTGAACAACGGCCTGAACGTTTCTCGCGTGGTGGACGGAAACGGCAAGCAGGTGCCCGCTTCGCGCTCGAGGCAGGATTTCACCGTAAGGCTCAGCTTCGACCCACCGCTAGAAAAAGGGAAGCCGGTGAGCCTGACGTTCCACTATGACGGACAGCTCACGGGCAATCCGGACGATTCGCCGGTCTACGGCATCCGCTTCGCCGCCCTCAATCCCGAATTCGGCTACCTGATGTATCCGGCGCGCTGGTTCCCCATTGCGGGGTACAGCACGGACCGCTTCGCGGCGGCCATGAACATCTCTGTGCCGAGCGGATACAAGGTGTTGGCGAGCGGGATGGATAGCTCCAGCGCCGTGGGCGACCGCATGGTCTACAAGTTCCAATACGAGCGGCCGTCCTTCCCTGGCAGCATTGCGGTGGTGAAGGGGCAGGGCACTCCGGTGAGCGCGGAAGGCGTGACCACCACACTCTATTTCCGCGGTGCGGAACAGCAGATGGCGAATGCGTACGGGCAGGAGATCGGGAAGATCATGACCCACTTCACGAGCCTGTTCGGCATCCCGCCGTCGGCCAATCTCACGGTGGTCGAGACGGAGAACGGTGCGCCCAATGGCTTCTCGGCGCCGGGCCTGATCTTCCTCAATCCGCGGTCCATCGGTACCCAGGTGGCCTCCCGGCTGCTGGCCAACCAGATCGCACGGCAGTGGTGGCACACGCTGGTTTCTCCCGCTACCCGGAACCACCTCTGGCTGACCAATGGCTTGGCGGCGTATGCCGAGCTCTTGTGGACCGAGCACGTGAACGGCGCCGCGGCCATGGAGCAGCAGTACAAGGACGTCAGCGTGGAAGCGCTCACCATAGACAACGTGCCGGTGATCCAGGCGGCGCGCATGGAAGACTATTCACCTGAGTTGTGGGCGCTCACCGGCAGCAAAGGCGCGGCGGTGCTGAACATGCTGCGCTACGTGGTGGGGGACGACAACTTCTTCGCCATTCTCAAGCAGTACGCCCAGCAGTTCAGCTTCAAATCGGCCACCACGGAAGACTTCCGCAAGGTCGCGGAGAGCGTCTCGAAACAGGATCTGGGCTATTTCTTCATCCAGTGGATCGAATCGAGCGGTGCGCCCGAGTTCAAGCTGGAGTACACGGTCTTCCGCACCCCGAAGGGTTTCCGCGTGATGGGTAAGATCGCGCAGGACCTGGATACGTTCCGCATGCCCGTGGACCTGAAGATCGAGACCGAGGGCAATCCGGAATCGAAGCGCGTGGAAGTAGTGGGGACGTCTTCGGAATTCTCCGTGGATACGTTCGGCAAGCCGTTGCACATCACTATCGATCCGAACTCCCGCGTGTTGCGTTACGGCAACCAGATGCGGGTTGCGGTGGCCATCCGCCGCGGCGAGCAGTTTGCCGAACTGAGCGACTTCGGCGAGGCGCTGAAGGAATACCAGCGGGCGCTCGAAACCAGCCGCAACAGCTCCATGGCGCACTACCGGATCGGCGAGGTATTCTTCCTCCAGAATAACTACCAGTCCGCCGCCAACGAGTTCCGCGAAGCCCTGAACGGGGATCTGGAGCCCAAGTGGACCGAGGTCTGGAGCCATATCAATCTGGGCAAAATCTTCGACATTACCGGTCAGCGCGACCGCGCGGTAAATGAATATACCCTGGCGCAGCGCACCAAAGACAATACCCAGGGAGCGCTGGAAGAGGCGGCGAAGTACTTGAAAACGCCGTACGAGAGGCAGAAAAAACCCGAGTAGGTGTCAGGTGCTGGGTGATGGGTGTTGGGGTTGTGCGCGATGCCTGCTAGCCCCCAACACCCATCACCCAGAACCCATCACCCAACACCTACGCCATTCTGTGTTTCCGCCCCTTCCGCGGTGTCGTTTTCGGCTCTACTATCGAGAACTGCATTTTGCGCTCCGCGTCGTCTACGCGGTCCAGTGTGACTCGCAGGCGGTCGCCTATTGAGAAGGTGCGGCGGGTCTGCTGGCCAACGATTTTGCGGACGTTTTCCTGGTAGAAGTAGCGGTCTCCGGGCAGGACGTCCATGGGGACCAGCCCTTCAATGAAGAGGTCCTCGAGTTCCACGAAGAGACCGTATTTCGTGGTGCTGATCACCAGGGCGTTGAACTCGTCCCCCACGCGGTCGGTCATGAACCGCACCTTCTTCCACTCCACCAATTCCCTCTCCGCTTCGGCCGCGCGGCGCTCGGTGGTGGAGCAGGCGTCCGCGATGGAGCTTAGCTCCGTCTCCCCGGGTCCCTCCTTTTCCGCGAGAGCCGCCAGCAGCAGGCGATGGACCACAAGGTCCGGATAGCGCCGGATCGGCGAGGTGAAGTGCGTGTAGGTTTTGGCAGCCAGGGCGAAGTGGCCCACGTTGTCCGTGCTGTAGCGCGCCTGCCGCAGGGAGCGCAGCATCAGGTAACTCAGGATGCGCTCCTCGGGCCGGCCTTCGATTTTCTCCACCAGCTTTTGATAATGCCGGGAGGTGATCGCGACGCGCTCCGGCACCAGTACCTCTTTGCGGCTCTTGCCGCCGTCGCGCCGGCGGTCCGTCATGGCAAAGCGCTTAACAGGGATGGCGCCCACGCCGAGCGAATGCCCAAAGGTGGCGGCCAGATCCTCGAACTCCATCACGCGCCTTGGGTCCGGGAGTTCGTGGATGCGGTAAATAAACGGGAGCGCCGCCATGTGGGAGGCCACAGCCTCGTTGGCCGCCAGCATGAACTCCTCGATGAGGCGGTGGGCTATGTTGCGGACAGACCGGGTCACGCCCGTCATGGCGCCCCACTCGTCGAATTCGATGATTGGCTCGGGAAGGTCGAAGTCGATGGAGCCGCGGCGCGCGCGCTTGCGGTTCAGGATGAGGGCCAGGTCCTTCATCATTTCGAAGCGCTCGACGAGCGGGCGGTAGCGGTCGCGCAGCGTGGCGTCACCTTCGAGCAGTGCGTGCACGTCGGTGTACGTCATGCGCTCCGCGCTGCGGATCACCCCGGGTGTGAATTCCTGCCGCACCACGTCGCCGCCACGGTCGATTTCCATCAACGCCGAGACGACCAGCCGGTCCACATGCGGATTGAGCGAGCAGATGTTGGTCGATAGCTCGAAGGGCAGCATGGGGACGGCGCGGTCGGGGAAGTAGACGCTGGTGCCGCGAAGATGCGCCTCCACGTCGATCGGGCTGCCGGGTTGCACGTAGTGGCTCACGTCGGCGATGTGGACGTGCAGCGCGTAGTTGCCGTTGGGCAGGCGGTCCACCCAGACGGCGTCATCGAAGTCGCGCGCGGTCTCGCCGTCGATGGTGACGGCGTCCTGGCTGCGGAAGTCGCGGCGGCCCTCCAGTTCCCAGTTGGCGATGACGTTGGGGATGCCCTGCGCCTGCTCCACAACCTCGGCCGGGAAACGGTGCGGCAGGTGGTGCTTGCGGATGACGATCTCGACATCGATGCCGAAATCGTCCGGTTGGCCCAGGATTTCGATCACCCGTCCCACGGCTCGTTCGCCGCGCTCGGGGTATTCGACGAGCTCCACGTTGACGATCATGCCGTCGAGATCGATCGGGTCTTTGATGGTTATCGGTTTGGCGCCGATGCGATCGACCTGGCGGCCGGAGGGCGGGATCTCCATGCCGTCGGGAATCTCGATCCACTGCTGGATGCGCTCGTCGTGGGGCGCCACCATCGCGCCGCGGCGGGTGATCCGGAACTCCCCTACCACGGTGGGATTCGCGCGCTTGACCACCCGCAGGATGTCGCCTTCGGCGCGGCCGTCCGCTTCGATATGGCCGATGTGTACCACCACGGTATCGCCGTGCATCGCTTTTTCGGCGGAGGCGGCGGGAATGAAGACGTCCCCCGCTACGCCCGCGATGGGCCGGTGTGGGATAAGGAACGCGTAGCCCTCGCGGTGCACCTGCAAACGGCCGACCGCGTATTCCCGGCTGTGGGAGGTGGCGATGTAGTGTCCGGAGCGGACCTGTACGACATCGCCGCGCTCTTCCAACCGTGCGAGCGCGTCTTCCAGGGAAGCGCGGTCCGTGCCCCTGGCTCCCATTTCCCGGATGAGCTGCTTAAAGTTGGCCTTGGCATGAGGCAGCCGGGTGATGTGGTCGAGCAGGGCCGCTTCGGTCATACTTCGATTGTATCTGCGCGCGGGCTTCCATTCCGGTGCAACGCTTGGGAGGAAACGCACGTCAGGCTTTGTGGACAACACGGAGGTCCCTCGAATGTTCCGCCTTGCGCTGTTGTTTTTGCCAGCCGTGCTGCTTGCCGGCGAAGTACGGTACGCCCGCCTGGGCGAAACCGAAGGCCGGCCGGAGATCCAACTGCGGGCCTCCGATTCGTGGCAGACGGCGCTACGCAACTCGCCGGTGCTCGAAGGGGCGTGGATCCGGACCAGCCCAGGCTCCCGCGCCGAAGTAGAGCTCGACGAGGGCAGCGCCTTCCGGCTGGACGCCGACGGCCTGTGCGAGATTTCCGATTACACGCGGCTTTCCACCGGCCAGCGCATCACCCTACTCTCGCTCGACCGCGGGGTGGCTTACTTCACCGGGGCTTCCAGCGGGCGCGACTCCCTGGTGCTGGCAGTGCCGGGCGCGCAGGTGACCATCCGGGGCGGCGCGCGGGTGCGGTTGGAGGCGCGTGAGGCATCCAGCCAGATCGCCGTAATCGAAGGCGCCGTGGTGTTCTCCTCCCCGACGGCCGAACTGGAGATCCAGGAAGGCAGCATGGTGCGGTTGGATCCGGCTAACACCGCGCGCTTCCAGCTTTTCCGCGAGATCACAGCGCTCGAATCCGACAGTTGGAGCGAATCCCGAGACAAGGCGCTGGTTTCGGCTTCGACCGGGCACGTGGCCGCCCCGCCGTTTGGATTGGCAGACCTGGACGCCGCAGGCGCCTGGGTCGAGACTGCGGGCCTGGGCACCGTGTGGAAACCGAAGACCACGGCCGGCTGGGCGCCCTTCCGCAACGGTAAGTGGGCCTGGTATGACGGCCTGGGATACACGTGGATTTCGGCGGAACCATGGGGCTGGCTGCCCTATCACTATGGGCGCTGGATGCTGCAGGAGACTGCCGGCTGGGTCTGGGCGCCGGGCACCGACGCTTCGTTCTCCCCGGGTGACGTGTATTGGCTGCGGGGCACGAAACTGGCCGGATGGGGTCCGCTGGCCCCCGGTGAGGAGTGGCAGGGTACTGGCCGGCCGCAACTCTTTCTGAATGCCCACACCAGCTTCGGGCCGTTCGTCCCGGAGGCGCTGGAAATCGACCCGGCGGGTTTCGCCGCGCCGAAGGAGCCCCTGGCCACGGCGCGATTCACGGCGGCGCTCCCGTCTCCGGCGCTGGTGGCGGCGCGCCTCGAAGCCAAGCGGCCGGTGTTGCGCGCGGGGAGTACACGGATCGTGCCGCAACTGGCAGGTGTCACCTATGGGCATGGCATTCCCGGCGGGGCGGGCGCAGCACCGCAGGAGGCGCCGGTGTCGGTGAATACCACGGTGATTCAGCCGCCGCCGCAGCCGCCGGTGGTGATCGTGGCTCCGCCGCCCGAGCCCAGCGAGGTCTACTATCCCGCGCCGGTGTACACGGGAATCGTGGTGGTGAACCCGCCGGACCGGGGGGATCGTGACCATGACCGGCGTCGCGGGCGTTCAGACCGGCATGATGAGCGCAAGCCCTCCGGGGAAGAAGCGCGGCCGAAGCCGGATCCGAAGCCCGAACCCGCCAAAGTTCAGCGATCGGAGCAGGTCCGGGAGCAGCGCCAGCAGCACCGCGCGCCCGATCCGCCGCCGCCCGCCGCCAAGCCCGACCCGGCGCCGGCGCCCCAGCCGGTGGACCGCAGCACCGAAGCGGTGGGCCGCAGCTCAGGAGAAGGCCGCCGGCGATAGCGCGCGGACGGTCCGCATCCATAGCGCTCTGCTATTCTGTATTTTCGCTATGGACCTTGCATCGGTTCGCCTGGAGATCCCCGAGGGCGCCAACCTGATCCTCGGGCAAACGCATTTCATCAAGACGGTTGAGGACCTGTACGAAGCTCTGGTCACCACCGTCCCGCAGATCAAATTCGGCATCGCCTTTAACGAGGCGTCCGGGCCGTGCCTGACGCGCCTGGAGGGCAACGACGAGTACCTGCGCTCGGTGGCCGCGCGCAACGCCACGGCCATCGCGGCGGGCCACATTTTCGTGATCGTGATGCGCGATGCCTTCCCGATCAACGTACTAAACCGCATCAAGCAGGTGCCGGAAGTCTGTTCGATCTTCTGCGCCACGGCGAACCCGGTTGAGGTGATCGTGGCACAGGGCGAGCAGGGCAGGGGAGTGCTCGGGGTGATCGACGGCTCGTCGCCGCAGGGCATCGAGTCGGAAGACGACGCCCGCGTACGCCGCGAGTTTCTGCGCAAAATCGGATACAAGAGATGACCATCGGGAACGAACAGCAACTGGAAGACATCCTTTCGCGGCCGAGCGAAGCGGATGCCCGCGCCATGGCTGCGCTGGATGGCGACCTGCTTATCCTAGGGGTCGCGGGCAAGATGGGACCCAGCCTCGCTCACCTGGCACGCCGCGCCGCCGACGCCGCCGGCGTGAAGAAGCGCATTATCGGGGTGGCGCGATTCTCGACCCCGGCCGCCGAAAAGCAGCTCAATGAGTGGGGAATCGAGACCATCAAGGCCGATCTGCTCGAGCCGGGCGTGCTCGCGAAACTGCCCGATGCCGGTAACGTGATCCATATGGCCGCGCGGAAGTTCGGCTCGACTGGTGACGAGGGTCTCACCTGGGCGATGAACACGTTCCTTCCGGGCCTGGTCGCGGAGCGGTATCGCGATTCCCGCATCGTGACGTTCTCGACCGGCAACGTCTACCCGCTTACCCCAGTGCTCTACGGGGGGCCCACGGAGACGCACCCGACGGGACCGGTCGGGGAGTATGCGCAATCGGCACTGGGCCGCGAGCGCATGTTCCAACACTTCTCGAAATTGTACGGCACCAAGGTGGCGATTCTGCGGCTGAACTACGCCGTCGAGATGCGCTACGGTGTGCTGCTCGATATCGGGACCAAGATTTGGAACCGCTGCCCGGTGGACCTGGGGATGGGGCACGCCAACGTGATCTGGCAGGGCGACGCCAACTCCATCACGCTGCGCAGCTTCGCCCATTGCGGGGCGCCGCCGTTCGTCCTCAACATGACGGGGCCGGAAACCGTGGCGGTCCGGTGGGTCGCTAGGAAGTTCGGGGAGCGTTTCGGCTTCGAGCCGGTACTCGAGGGCGCCGAATCGGAAACCGCCCTGCTGAGCAACGCCTCGCTGTGTCAGAAGCTGTTCGGATATCCTAAAGTTTCCGTGGAGCAGATGATCGACTGGCTTGCGGCCTGGATTGAATCTGGCGGCGGTACTCTCAACAAGCCCACCCACTTCGAGACGCGGGACGGTAAGTTCTAACAACGCCGCTCCCTCGCGGTTCGCGGGGGAGCGGCTTTTCATTACTTCTGTTTCTTCTCCAACAACGCTTTTATGTCCGGCGGCAGGGCAAAACGGTCCGCCGCCAATTCGGGGTTGTTCTGCACGCTGGTGAAGGTGGTGACGATCTCGTTCCCCATTACCCGTTGGGTGAGCTTGTGGGGCAGCAGAAGGTCGCCCGATTTGCGGTAGTCCGAGGGTATGCTCTCGATGGGGATTTCGCCCTGGGGCGATTTCAACGTCATGAGGACCTTGGTGACCAGGCCGGACTCCTTGTCGTAATAGCGGGTGACCGTTTCGCCCTCCCCCTTGGGGGTCATGACGACCTTGTAGCAGGAGCGGCCATCCACGGTTTCGAGACCGACGACCTCGGCTTTGTCGTATAGCTCCCGCCAGCGCAGGTCGCCGTTGAAGACGGCGCCGCGCAGGCTGAACGCCTTCTCGCTGCCCTCCTTCACTCGCGGGCCGGCGATGGCGCTGCGGGTCCAGGCCACCTGCCCGTCGGTGCCTTCCTCGGCCTTGCCGAGGCCACCGAACTCCACGATGGAGAGCGCCTTATTGGGCGCGGCGCGGTAAACCATGACGGTGCCGGTCACGCCTTTCCCCACCATTTCAATGGTTCCGGTAAGCACCTGGGAATGCAGTTTTTCGGCTGCGGCGCGGCCGCCGGTAGCGGCAATGTATTTTTCGATAATGGCTTCGGCTTTGGGGAGCGGGTCCGCCGCCGCGGCGATGCCCGCCGCGCACAGAGCCGTTAACAGCGCGGTGCTGGCGAATCTCATGGCTTACCTTCCTTCCTGCTTTCGATCCACTTTAGCGCAGCTTCAAGTACCGGGTCGCGGCCCGCGAGCAGCGCTTCGCGGGTGAGGCCGATTTCGACGTCCGGCCGCACGCCCGCGCCTTCCAGACGCTTGCCGCCTTCGGAAATGTAGTCCGCAAAGGCATAGAGAAGTGCGTCGCCGTTGGGGAGTTTCTCTATCTGGGCGGGCAGCGCTCCACCGGCCGTGACCGAGCCGAAAACGCGCGCCCGTTTCAGGTCTTGCATCCCGCCGGCGAAGACCTCCGCCGAGGAGCCCGTCATGCCGTCCACCAGGATCGCCAGCGACCCGTTGTAGACCTCCGGCCGCGGCGAGACCAGGAAGTGCACCTTCGCGTCACGGGTGAAGAGCGTTCCCAGCCGGCCGGACTCGTTCACGAACCATCCGGCGAGTCCTATGGTCATGCCGAGCACGCCGCCGCCGTTGCCACGGAGGTCGATGATGAAGCCGTCGCACTCAAAACACCCGGTGATCGCCTTTTCGGCCGCCGTCATGACGTTCTGCGGGTCCAGGAAAAGGTTGAAGGCGAAATACCCGACGTTCCCCAGGCGACGCGTTTCGGACCACACGTACACAGGGGGCAGAAAGCCGAAACGGTAGACCGTGCCGCGCCGACGCGTGCGCACGATGACGGCGGCGACGGGCCGGTTGCCGGCGCGAAATGTCACTTCCGCGGCCGTGCCGGGCGAACCCGCCAGGCGGTTCATAACCAGGGATGTCAGCCAGACCCCTTCCCACCTCTTCCCGCGCGTCCCCTCGGGGATCGCGGCCAGCGCCGGCGCCAGGTCCTGGCCGTCGATGGCGCGGATCTCCCACCCGGGCCGCACGCCCGCTTCAGCCGCCGGCGACCCAGGCTCGACGGAGACGACAAGGGCCGCACCGCCGATCACCCGCACGTTCACGCCGGTCGAGCCCTCGCGGGAGGCGCCTTTCGGGTCCATGTGGCCGTAGGCTTCCGCGGGGATGATCCCCAGATGAGAGTGGCCCAGCCCCCCAAGCATCTCCCGCAGGATTGCGCGCGCCTCCTCGGCGGTGGCAGCCTGCTCGATGCGGGGGCGCAGTTCCTCCCGCACCTTCTGCCAATCGAGCCCGCCCAGTTTTGGGTCCCAATGGCGGTCCCGGATGGTATTCCAGACCTGATCGAAGGAATCGATGTTGAGCTGACGGAGGTCGGCCGCGGCCAGTGGCAGCGCCAACACCAGGAACGCGAGAAGCCGGGTCATGCTGAGCGATTGTCTCATCGGCATTGTACCGATTATTTCAGAGTCCGAGGTGCGCTTCGAGCACGGCCATCTGGGGGCGGTCGAAGCCCCCGGCGGGTTGCACGGATAGGGGATAGGCGCCCCACCACTCCCCGGCGGCCCAGTAGGTGCCGTCGAAGCCGGCATCGTCGAGCGCCGACAGAAACAGGTCGAGCACGCCGTACCAGCGGATGTCCGTATCGGGCACTCCGTACTCCCCAAGGTAGCCGCGCACCCCGTTGGCCCGGCACCAGGCGACGAAGGGGGACAGGCGTTCCGGGCCGCGGAGCGCCAGCGCGGGGTCGCGCGCCAGTTCGTCTTCGTAGGTGCGCCGGTAGCGCCCGCTGCCGTCACGGTCGAAGTACTGGTGGGCTTCGTAAGCGAAGTTGTCCGCGGGGTCGCGAATCCAGGCTTGGGCGCCGTGCACGTCCGGCCAGCGCCGCGCCGAGGACCAGGCCTCGCCCGGCACCAGGATGAGGGTGGTATCGCCCGTCGCCCGGATGGCCGTGACCACGGCCTGCGACGCCTCCATCCAGCGGGTCGCACCCGTATCGTGTGGCTCGTTCATGAGGCCCCAGCCATACAGTGCGGGATGATCGCCGAATGCCAGGACCAGCCGTACCCACAGATCGGCAAGCGTCTCTGGACCGGCCACACGGCCGTAGTAGCGCCCGAAGTTCTGGACGTCGATGATTACCCGGCAGACCGACGCGGCCGCCCAGTCCAGGTTCGCTCGCAGTCCCGCCAGATATTCGGATTCAAGGGGGCCGTACGCTTCAGGCTGCAGCCGCTCCCACAGCACCGGGATACGGATCAGCCCCAGGCCCTTCGCGCCGAAATAGCGGAAGCTTGCCTCGCTGTTCCAGGTGTAATTCGTGCCCGGGATGCCCGGGAGGGCGGTTTCCCCGAACTCGGCCCCGCAAAGATTTACCCCGCGCAGCACCGCCGGCTAGCCCCCAACACCGAACACCTAAACGGGAACAACCGCGGCGCTCACCGGCCGTGAACCAACAGGGATGAGGGTGAAGAGCGGCGGGGATGTATAGCGCCGGGTTTTGCCGTCCGCGCTGATCCGGAGGGAGCGTATCCGTAGCACGGCGAGGTCCCCGGAGCCGCGGTTCAGCACCAGGGCGTACTGGAGGTCGGGTGTGAACAGGATCTGGCCGGGGTCGGCCCCCACTCCAGCCACGGCTATGAGTTTTCGCGTTTCGATGTCGAGCACCGTCACGGTGGAGGAGAGCGGGTTGGCCACGAACAGGTATTCGGGGCTGCTTGAAGCGGCCATGGACTCAGGCGCGCGACCCGCCAGCACGGTTTCGGCCACCTCGGTGTTATACGGGTAGACAACGGAGACGGCGTCCATCCCGGGGCCCGAGACAAACAGTTGGCCGCCGTCGGAGGTGAAGCAGAAGTTCGACGGTTCCACGGGGACCGGGAGGTTGACCACTACACGTGCGCGGCGCACGTCGGCAATCGTAATGGAGCGGCCGGCGCGGTTGCCGGTCAGCACCTGTTTGCCGTCAGATTGGAAGCGCACGGCCGAGGGCTCTCCGCCGGCCGCAATGGTGGTCTCGATTCGGGAGGCGCGCACGCCGGCCAGTCCGATGCGGTTTTCGCGCCGGAAGCTCACGGCCGCGACGCCGTCCGGGCTCAGGTCGAAGTCGTCCGCCGGGCTGTCCAGGCGGATGCGGGCGGCCGGGCGAAATTCTCCCAGCGGCACTTGAACGAGGGCGTCGGGGGTCCGGCACAGCGCCCAGAGGGCCTCTCCATCGGGGGCCATCCGCATGGCCGTCACCGGACTTCCCAGCTTTGCCGTACGGCGCACCTGACGGGCGGTGGCGTCGATTTCATGGATCTTGCCCTCTTCCGGGCATAAGACGTAGGCGCAACGCCTGGCGCGATGCCCCAATACGCATTCCGGCGCGCCCCCAAGCGGTATGCGGCGGGAGACCGTGAAGGTCATCAGGTCCACGGCGGCAACATCGCGGCCTTCACGGTTAGCGACGAATACGTAGCCGTCGTAGCCGCTGCCCTTCGGCCGGCTGCATGCCGCCAGCACGCCGGCACCGGCGAGCAGCGCGCGGCGGGAGATCCTCTGCATTCCCCCACATTGTAGCGCCCGGGGGCCTGTATCCGGAGTTACGCCGCCCCCAAGCGAGCTGAAAACAACCTGTGATTTCCGGCACTCTTTGTGATACCATCCAAGTGGATTCGTTCTCGGAACGACCGACACAATCCTCCCTTGGATCGAATTCTCGGTACATGAATTTACGCTCTCTCTTCAGCCTGTTTTCCTCGGATCTCGCAATTGATCTGGGGACCGCCAATACCCTCGTATTCGCTAAAGGTAAGGGTATCGTGGTGAACGAGCCCTCCATCGTCGCCATCAATAAGAACACCGGTGAGGTCGAAGCGGTCGGCAAAGAAGCCAAAGAAATGCTGGGCCGCACGCCGGGTAACATTGTGGCGATCAAACCCATGAAAGACGGCGTCATCGCCGACTTTAAAGTGACCGAGCGCATGCTGAACTATTTCATTCAGAAGGCGCACGGCCGCAAAATGCTGGTCCATCCGCGTATCGTGATCGGAGTGCCAAGCGAGATCACGCAGGTGGAAAAGCGCGCGGTCATGGATTCGGCGTACCGGGCGAAGGCGAGCGAGGTCCATCTCGTCGAGCAGGCCATGGTGGCCGCCATCGGCGCGGGGCTTCCGATTACCGAGCCCTCCGGGAACATGGTGGTGGATATTGGGGGCGGCACCACGGATGTGGCGGTAATATCCCTTTCGGGTATCGTCTACTCGCGATCGGTGCGGGTGGCCGGCAACGAGATGGACGACGCGGTGATGCAATACCTCAAGCGCAAGTACAACCTGCTGATCGGGGAACGCACCGCGGAGGCCATCAAAATGGAGATCGGCTCGGCGTACCCGCTCGATAAGCCGCTCACCATGGAGATTAAGGGCCGTAACCTGATTGAGGGCGTGCCCCGTACTCTCACGATCGACGACGGTGAGATCCGGGAGTCCCTGTCGGAGTGCGTGGCAACGATCGTGAACGCAATACGGGTGGCCCTCGAAAGGACCCCGCCGGAGTTGAGCGCCGATATCAGCGACCGCGGCATCGTATTAACGGGCGGCGGCGCGCTGCTCAAGAACCTGGACAAGCGCATTCGCGAAGAAACCGGGCTGCCGGTCTCAATCGCCGACGACCCGCTCGCGTCGGTGGTGCTCGGCACGGGGCGCATGCTGAGCGACTTCCGGCTGTTGCGCAAGATTTCGATAGACTAATCTTGAGGGGGTTGCGCCGCGGCGCGTTTCGGCGGCGTGTCCCCGTGCGTCATGGACTCCCTGATTAACCGCTACCGGAACATCACCGTTCTGCTGCTGGTGATTCTGGCCCAGTTGGTGCTGCTCGCCCTGCAGGTCAGGAACGACCAGGACGTGCGCATGATCCGGGTCTGGTCTGTCACCGCGGTGACGCCTGTTGCCCGCACCCTCGAAACCCTTCGCTCCGGTACTTTCGGCGTGGTCAAGAACTACTTCCTGCTGCGCGATATGCACGAAGAGAACCGGCGCATAAAAGCCGACCTGGACCGCCTCAAAATCGAAAACGTTTTCCTGCGGACGGAGCTTTCGACGGCGGATCGCGCCAAGGCGCTCGCTCAGTTCCAATCGCGGACGCCGTCCCGGACCCTGGCTTCCAGGGTGATCGCCACCGGGGCGGGCACCAATTCCAAGCTGGTCTATGTGGATGCGGGCTCATCCGCCGGGGTGATGCGCGGCATGGCGGTGGTGACGCCGGATGGCATCGTTGGAAAGGTGCTGGCGGCCTACCCCACGGCTTCCGAGGTACTGCTGGTGACGGACCCGGACTTCGCCGCCGGGGTAGTCTCCCAGAAGACCCACGTCCGGGGGACTCTGAAAGGCCAGGGCTACGCCAATTGCAAAGTGGATTACGTGGCGAACGAGGAGAAGGTCGAGGTGGGGGAGCTGTTTTTCACCTCCGGCGATGACCGGATCTTCCCTAAAGGCTTTCCCGCCGGCATTGTGCGGGTGGTGCGCCGGGGGACGCAGTTTAAGGAAATTCATGTCGAGCCTACGGGGCTGCTGCACGGCCTGGAGGAGGTGCTGATCCTGCTTGAGGGCGTGCACCAGATTATTCCGGATGCCCCGCCGCCGGTTTCGGCCCCTATCTACATCGCTCCGCCGCCGCCTGACCAGCCTGCCCCCGTGGCGGTGACCCCGCCGGGCGAAGGAACTCCGGGGGCCGTTGCTCCCAATGTCGCGGCGACCACTGAAGCGGACCGGCTGTTGCAGCGCTACAAGTCCATCGGCGACGCCCAGGGCCACAAATTTGGCGAGGGGCTCCCGGGTTCGAGGCCGCCGGACTTCAATTACCGCGCACCTGCCGCACCCGCGGTGGCCAGTCCTGCCGCGCCCGCGGGCAACACGCAAACCGCTCCCGCGCCATCGACGGCTGTTCCGCAGGCGAGACCGCCTGCGGCGGCAGGTACTGTTCCCAATCCGCAACCGCGCCCCGCCGTGCCGCCGGAGGCGAAGGCCGCCACCTCGTCCCCGCACTCGCCCGCACCCGCCGGGACTGCCAAGCCCGAGCCTCCCC
>DATMYF010000064.1:0-17460 GCA_035561075.1 Bryobacteraceae bacterium | reverse complement strand
TGCCATTCTCCAGGGCCACGGCTACAGCGTGATCGAGGCGGGAAGCGGGGCCGCCGCACTGGCCGCCTACGAGAAGAACGCGCACAAGATCGACCTGGTGATCACGGACGTCGTGATGCCGCAGATGAACGGCTTCGAACTCGGGGAGCGGCTGGCGCAGGCCAACCCGGAGTTGAAGGTGCTGTTCATGTCGGGTTACCGCGACAACCCCATCGGGGGGCAGACGGCCAACCGCGCCTTCCTGCACAAGCCCTTTACGCCGGACACGCTGCTGGAGAAGGTGCGGGAAGTGATCGACGCGCGGATGGCCTGAGCGGGCGCACGTTACAACGTCCGTTATAATAAGCCCACCATATGTTCAGGAAAACAGCGCTCATTGGGTTCCTGTTTGCGCTCCTGTCGGCGGCGCAGGGGCAGGAGAAGCTGGTTGGAGGCCCGGTAGTGGTCAATGTGGGGTCGCGGGACGCTACGGTGGTCTGGGTGGTTCAGACGTCCGAGGCGAAACTGGGGCTGAAACCGGACCAGTTGACCACCACGGTGCCGGTGCTTCGGGCGGAGAAGGTGACCTACAGCGGGCTCAAGCCGGGGCTGACGTATCACTACGACGTGCTCGGGCAGGACTCCGGGAAGGGGTCGTTCCAAACGGCGCCAAGCGGCCCGGCTCCGTTCAACTTCATCGTCTACGGAGACACGCGTTCGCGGCATGACATGCACCAGCGCATCGTGGACGCAATGGTGAAGGCCGGGCCCGAATTCGTGATCCACACAGGGGACCTGGTGGCGGACGGCGCGAACTCCGAGCAGTGGTCGCGGTTCTTCTCCATCGAGAAGGAACTGCTGCGCCGGACGGTATTCTTCCCGGTGCTGGGCAACCATGAGCGCAACAATCCGCAGTATTTCGAATTCTTCGACATGAAGAAGCCGTACTACTCGTTCAACTGGGGGTCGGCGCATTTCGCGCTGCTCGATACGGGAATCGTGGCGGCCGAGTGGGATGAGCAGACGCGGTGGCTGGGGGCGGACCTGGAACGCGCCGCCAAAGCCGATTTCCGGTTCGTGATCTTCCATGAACCGCCCTACACAGCGGTAAAAAAGCGGCAGTCGGACGGCACCCGGTCGCGAACGCTAGTGCCGCTGCTTGAAAAGTACAAGGTGCACGCCGTGTTCAGCGGCCACGACCACAACTACCAGCGCCACGTGAAGGACGGGGTCCAGTACATCGTGACGGGTGGCGGGGGAGCGCCGCTGTATCCGGTGGATGGGCCGATCGAAGGCATGACCCGGAAGGTGGTCAGCACGGAGCACTACGTACAGGTGAAGGTAGAGGGGAAGACGGCGCGCCTGGAAGCGGTGGCGCTCGACGGCAGCGTGATCGAGGCCTTCGAGATCAGGTAGATGCGGATGTCACCGCGGCATGCGGATTGCATCTGAACGATCAGGACTATGCCGATTTACGAGTACCGGTGCGAGAAGTGCAACCGGAAGTTCGAGAAATTACGTAAGATCACCGATGCGGATGAGCCGCAGGAGTGCCCGTTCTGCGAGTCCGAAGAGGTCGAGCGGGTGCTCTCCAGCTTTGCTACAGGCGGGGGGTGCGGAGCGCCGGCGGGCTCGCGTTTCCGGTGAGGGTAGCGGGAGGGGGCCGGTCGGCCCCCATCAGGACGTGAGAACGAGTTTGGTGTAAGCCACCTGAAAGCCGAGCCTTTCGTAGTTGCGTTGCGAGAGACTTCCCGGCAGGGTGGAGGCGGTGGCGGTGTCGCATCCTGCCCGGATGGCCGCGCTTAGGCGCTCGCGGATGAGGGCGGAATGCAGCCCGGCGCCGCGGTAAGCCGGCACGGTGCTGTCGCCGAAGAACGAGGCGAGGCCTTCCCGAATGGCGAGGGCGGCGCCCGCGGCGGGGCGGCCTTCGCTCGAGCAGCCCAGGAAGCAGCGCGAGCCGGGCATTCCGAAGATGGTATCGGCCACCGCGGTTTCGTCGTCGGAGAGTTCGTGGCGCTCGAAGAAGCCGGCAGCGACGGTACGGGACCAGATCTCCCGATCTTCCGGAACGCACTCCCGGATGCGTCCGTCCGGGGATGCTGGAACCGCCCCGGTAAGCGGCAGCGCCAGGACGGTGTTGAATTCCGAGATGTTGTAGGGGCGTCCGCGAAGGATTTCGATCAGGGACGGGTGGGCCAGAGGACAAAGGTCGATATTCACGGGGGCGCCGCGGCCGCGGAAGAACGCTTCCATGCGGTCCACTTCGGCTCTGGTAACGGGGCCGTTCATACCCAGCCCGAGAGCGTGGGTCAGCATGGAGTTCACCCCCACAAACACGGCATACCCGCCGGCCACGTGCTCGACTGCCGCGGGAGCGCCCCTCTGGCTGTGCGCACAAGCGATGCCGATGGCGGCCTCGGCGGCTTCCAGACGCCGGGCGAGAGCGAGATCGGCAAACATCACAGGCAGGCCTCTCGGGGGGTGTTGAGTGCTGGGTATCGGGTGCTGGGGCACGCGATGCCCGACACCCAAAACCTCATCCGATCCATCATTCCATTATGAGCGGTCGGGGTGTTGGGTGTTGGGTACTGGGTAATCGGGTTAGCCGGTTGACCCAAAACCCACACCTGGTTTTCACTGCTCTGCCGATTTGAACCTCGCGGTGATTCCCGCCGGGACGAAGCGCCTGAATGGCGCAAGGAGAACGAGGCGGCCGTAGAGGAGCCCCAGTTGGGCGAAGGTGGTGGCGAGGGAGCGGATGCGGAAGAATTGCGAACTGCCGTAAAGCCGGGGATAGTGGTGAACCCCGACTTCGGCGATTTCACAGCCGCTCAGTTCGAGTTTGCGGACCAGTTCGACACAGACGGTGCCGCTTGTAGAGGTCAGACGGAAGTCGTCGAGCAAGTCGCGGCGGATCAGGCGGTAGTCGCAGTCGATATCGCGGATGCGGATGCGGAAGAGAGTGCGGGCGAACAGGTTATAGGCCGCTCCGATCCAGATTCGGTGGCGCGGGTCCTGGCGCTGGAGCTTATAGCCGTTGACGAAGCCGACACCGGGGCGCATCAGTGCCATCAGCAGGGGGAGTTCGCAGGGATCGTACTGGCCGTCGCCATCGGTGTAGAAGACGAATTCCTTGGAGGCCGCTTCGAGACCACTGCGGAGGGCGCCGCCGTAGCCGCGGTTGGTTTCGTGGGTGATGATGCGGAGGTGAGGGGAATACTGCACCTGCAAGCGTTGCAGCACCTGGGCGGTGTCGTCGCTGCTGCCGTCGTTCACCACGATCACTTCATAATCCGGGAGGTGTTCCCGCAGCACTTCGAAGGTCTTCGCGAGCAGGCCGGGCAGCGACGGCGCATCGTTATACGCGGGGAAGAATACCGAGAGTGAACGGACGCGATTCATGAGTTCCCTTTTTCACCGATCAGGATGAGCGACTGGCCGAGCGGGAAATTCACGCCCGCGCGCAGGCACGCGGCTTCGAGGGCCAGGGGGGCGTAGAGGAGGCGGTCCAGCCAGGGCGCGACGGGGATTACACCGCTTGATGGCGCGCTGCGCGTGAGCGGCTCCCAAATGCGAAATTTGCCGAGCGCCACAGGCAGCAGCAAGCTGTTGGCGTAGGTGGAGCGCAATACCCGGATGCCGCAGGCGCCGACCTGCCGGGTGAGCCGTGCGCGTGTGAAGCGCTGGCGTTCCTGGGCGAACTGCGAGTGGCGGCTGCGGAGCGCATCGAGCGCCGAGACGCGCAATACCAGCAGACCACCGGGCGCCAGGACACGCGACAGTTCCCGGAAGGCCGCATCTTCGGTACCGCGCGGGAAGTGCACCAGGACATCCAGGGAGAGAACCAGGTCGAAGGCGCCATCGGGATAGGGGAGCCTGGAGATATCCGCCTGGGCGAGGTTGCGCACACCCATGTTGCGGGCGTACTGGAGGCCTTGCCAGCCGAGGTCCGAGGGAAACACCCGACATTTCCGGTCGCGCTGGAGGAGCATGGACTGGTAGCCGGTGCCGCAGCCGCCTTCAAAGACGCGCGCAACGGTGCGCTTTTCGAGACAGGGATCGAGCACAGCGGCAAGAATCCGGCGCATCCCGCGATACCACCAGAAATCCCGTTCCGAACGCGCAATGTTGGCGAATTCCGCCGGGTTCATCATGCCCGGACGGACCACCATGGAAGAACACCTGTCATCCCCGTTCCGTTTGTTACGAGCATCTTAGCCCGACGCGGTGCGGGTAGAAATACAGGGATCGTAGTATAGGGGAGGCAGTACGGGCTACGCTTCGATGCCCATCTGGGCGAGGCGGTAGCGGAGCGCGTTGCGGGTGAGGCCGAGGAGGCGCGCGGCCTGGCTCTTGTTACCCTCGGCGCGGCGCAGGGCTTCGCGGATGATCTCCTGCTCGTACTGGTCGAGGGTGACACCATCCGGGAGGAACGCCGGAGCGCCGTGATTCATGCGGCGAGGGGCCATTTCGAGCTTGATGTCGTCGGCGTCGAGGGTGGTACCGGAGCACATCACCAGGCTGCGCTCGACTACATTTTCCAGCTCCCGGACGTTGCCCGGCCAGTGGTAGGCCATGAGGCGGGCGATGGCGGCGTCCGTGATGTTTTCGACGGGGCTACCCATGTCCGGGCCGAGCTTGGCGACGAAATGACGCGCCAGGAAGGGGATATCCTCCTTGCGCTCGCGCAGCGGCGGCAGGTTTATAGGAACGACATTGAGCCGATAGTAGAGATCTTCCCGGAAGGTGCCCTGTTCAAGGGCGGCGCGCAGATCCTGGTTGGTAGCAGCAACCACCCGGACGTCGAGGTGGCGGGTGACGTTGCTGCCGAGGCGCTCGAACTCGCGCTCCTGGAGTACGCGCAACAACTTCACTTGAACGGAGGCGGGAACATCGCCGATCTCATCGAGGAACACGGTGCCGGTGTCGGCCTGCTCGAATTTCCCGGGCTTCGTGCCGAGGGCGCCGGTGAAGGCTCCCTTCTCGTAGCCGAAGAGTTCGCTCTCCATGAGGTTTTCGGGGATGGCGGTGCAGTTGATCTTGACCAGCGGGCGGTCGCGGCGGGGAGAATGGAAGTGGATGGCGCGGGCGATGAGGTCCTTCCCTACCCCGCTCTCTCCGGCCAGCAGGACGGTGGCACGCGTGGGGGCGACGCGCATTACGGTGGCGAAGATTTCCTGCATGGGGCCGCTGCGCCCGACGATGTTGTCGAAGTCATACCGCCGCCCGAGTTCCTCTTTTAGTTGGCGGTTCTCGTCGCGCAGGGCGCGAACCTCCAGCGCCTTCTGGACCACGGTGACCAGGTGATCGAGGGAGAACGGCTTCATGACGAAGTCGGTGGCACCGTTCTTCATGGCGTTGACGGCAGTCTCGACCGAGCCGTAAGCCGTCATGAGGATGACGGGCGTGGCGCTGTTCTGGCTTCGCAGGCGCACGAGCAGTTCGAGGCCGTCGATGCCGGGCAGGCGGAGGTCTGTGAGGACGAGATCGGCGCGGTCGGCCAGCTTGAGGGCGTCCTCGGCGGTACCCGCCTTGTCGACGTCGTAGCCGCTCGAGACGAGCTGCAGCTCGATGACGCGGCGCAGCTTCTCTTCGTCTTCGACAACCAGAATGCGTTTTTTCATGGGACGAGTGGCGCTTCGGGCACGGCAACCCGCGCCATGGGGAGATAGACCCGGAAGATGCTTCCCTTGCCGGGCTGGCTCTCTACGGTTATCTTACCGCCGTGTTCGTCGACGATCTTCGAAACGATGGCCAGGCCGAGGCCGACGCCGGAGGGCTTGCTGGTGACGAAGGGGTTGAAGATGGTGTCGAGCAGGGCGGGTTCGATGCCGCTGCCGCGGTCGATAACGGAGACCTCGGCGGAGCCGTCCGACAGGCGCGTTTTAATGGTGACGGCGCCGCCCGGGGCGGTGGCCTGGACGGCATTCAGCAGCAGGTTGTAGAAGACCCGCTCCATGAGCTCGGCATCCAGCGGAAAGGGCGGGATCTCCGGCGAGTAGTTCTTCCAGATGGTGACGGCGGGGGAGGGCTGCTCACGCTCGACGAGGGCCACGGCGCGGTCGAGGACGCGGGCGAGGTCGTCGGAGGCCAGGCGCAACTGGAGCGGGCGGGCGAACTCCAGGAAACGGGTTACCAGGGAATTGGCGCGATCCACTTCGGAAGAGATGAAGCCGGTGACCTCGCGGGCCACGTCGTTTTCCGTGGCGACGCTGCGGGAGAGCATTTCGGCAGACGCGCGGATGGTGCCGAGCGGGTTGCGGAGCTCGTGGGCAAGGCCGGCGGAGAGCTGTCCGAGGGCGGCCAGGCGATCCGAGCGGCGCACGGCCTCCTCGGCCTCCTGCAATTGCAGGTTGGCGGCGGCGAGCTTCTCCGCCACGCGCTGGTAATCGCCGGACTGGACGCGCACGAACTCGGCAAGCGCGCTGGCGAGATTCCCGGTCATGGCGATGAAGATCACGCGCAGCCCCAACTCGCGAATCTCGTAGGGGCCGACGCTCCAGCGGTTCCAATCCACGAAGAGCAGGAACGAGAGATAGGAGCCGCAGGCGAGGAGCGTGAAGAACAGCGCCGGCACAACCCGCAGGGAGGTGGCGGCGGACACAACGGGGAGAAGAAGAATGAGATAATAGCTGCTGGCCAGCCCTCCGGTGTAGCCGATCAATAGATACCCAAGCAGAAGCTTCAGCACGATCCAGAGGATTTTGTTGCGGTTGAGTTCGAGAAACGGCAGTTTGGGTTCGGCAATCTGCACTGCGGCGAGCGCCGCCAGGAGCCCGGTTTCAGAGACGTCGAGCGGACGGCTGGACCAGGCGAGAGCGGCGAAGAGCAGTAGCCAGACGGCGTCCTGCGCGCGAAAGCGGCCCAGGGCGCGGCCGAAGCTGTGAAGGTATGGCGCGAGCATGAATTCCTAGTCGGGATTATGCCACAATGGCAATAGGTAGTCTCACAATGGTCAATCCTATGACGTTGGACCAGGACCGGGTAACCGATTCCGAATCCCCAGTTGCGCCCGATTCGGGCACTTCCTTCGGCGATATTCTCTCCGAATACGAGCAGTCGCACTCGCACCGGCCCGGTGAGAGCGGCGAGGGGCGGGCCGCTACGGTGGTGGCTATCTCCCCCGAAAACGCCGTTCTCGATATTGGGATGAAAACCGAGGGCGTGATTCCCCTGGCCGACCTCCCACGGGAGCCGGACGGCAGCCTTGGCGTGAAACCGGGCGACAAGCTGCAGGTTTCCATCAAGGGCCGCAACAACGAGGGCTATTACCAGCTCTCGCTGATCAAGGTGGAGCGTCCGAAGGACTGGTCCGCGCTGGAAAAGGCGTTTGCCGATAAGACTCCCATCGGCGGCGTGGTCAGCGGTGTGGTGAAGGGCGGCTTGAGCGTAGATGTCGGGGTGCGCGCGTTTATGCCCGCGTCCCGCAGCGGCGCGCGCGATGCCGCCGAAATGGAAAAGCTGGTCGGCCAGGACATCAAGTGCAGGATTATCAAACTCGACGTCGCCGATGAAGACGTGGTGGTGGACCGGCGCTCGGTGCTCGAAGAGGAAGAGGCCAAGGCCAAGGAGGAGCGATTCTCCGAGGTGAAGGAAGGCGCGGTGCTGCACGGCACCGTGCGCAGCCTGACCGATTACGGCGCCTTTGTCGATATCGGCGGTTTCGACGGCCTGCTGCACGTGGCGGACATCTCGTGGACGCGCGTGAACAAGCCCGCGGACGTGCTTCAGGTGGGACAGGAGATGGACGTCCAGGTCCTAAAGGTCGACCCCAAGAAGCGGCGCATTTCCCTCGGCCTGAAGCAACTCAAGGCGCATCCGTGGGAGAGCGTGGCGGAGCGCTTTACGACCGGGGACAAGGTAACGGGCACGGTGACGCGGGTGGCGGATTTCGGCGCCTTCGTGGAACTCGAACCGGGCGTGG
This sequence comes from Bryobacteraceae bacterium, assembly GCA_035561075.1. Lineage (GTDB taxonomy): Bacteria > Acidobacteriota > Terriglobia > Bryobacterales > Bryobacteraceae > JAMCRM01. The sequence goes on along the minus strand of DATMYF010000064.1, from coordinate 9,557 downwards.
AAGGGCTGATCCACTTCTCCGAGATGTCGTGGTCGAAGAAGGTGCGGAAGCCGGCGGACGTGGTGAAACCCGGGGATTCCGTGGAGGTCATGATCCTGGGCGTCAACCAGGCGGACCGGCGGATCTCACTGGGGCTGAAGCAGGCGCTCGGAGACCCGTGGGCGGAGGTGGCCAAGCAGTGGCCCGCCGGCGCGGTGGCCGAGGGCACGGTGGTCAGCTTGCAAAAATTCGGCGCATTCGTGCAGTTGGCGGAAGGCGTCGAGGGCATGATCCACGTGGGCGACATCAGCGCCGAGAAGCGCATCAACCACCCGCAGGACGTGCTGAAGATCGGGGAGAAGGTGCAGGCCAAGGTGCTGGAGGTGGACGTCGCGAAGCGGCGCATGCGCCTGGGCATGAAGCAACTGGTGCCCACCAGCCTGGACGAGTACCTCGGCGAGCATAAGGACGGGGACGTGGTGACCGGCCGGGTGGTCGACGTGCGCGGCAACCGCGCCAAAGTGGAACTGGGCGAAGGCGTGATGGGCTACTGCAACCTGAACGCGGAAAACGCGGAATCCGGTGCACAGGGCGGCGGGCAGTCGGTGGACCTCTCGGCACTCTCCTCAATGCTGGCAGCCAAGTGGAAGGGCGGCGGCGGCTCCGCAGGCGGTGACGAACCGCTTCGCCCGGGGCAGATCCGCAGCTTCCGGATATCCAAGATCGATGCCGCGCAGAAACGCATCGACCTGGAAGCGGCCGGCTAGGGCCCGAAACCATCAGGAAATAAACATAGGTAGGCGGTCGCCCGCTTTCCCTGTCACACCACCGTACGTACGGGTCCGTATACGGCGGTTCGGCGGGTTGAGCTATCGGCCGCCAGTCAATCTCGGAATCCCGAGCGAGTCGAAATAGGCATTGGACAGCGCAAACGAGAGTGCTGGGCTGTTCGCCAGCTTCACTTTGACCCCTCGTGTCGGCCGCGTCAGGTCCCGAACCTTCTCTTTGAATCGGAGCACCGCCTTTGGCGCGATTCGCCGTTTTGGTTCCCGACCCGCCATGAAGCTGAACCCCAGAAACGTCCGTTCCCAGGGCCGGGCCACCGCACCTTAGTCGTGATGGATCGTGGTCGCCGGACTGCCTTCCGCACGCAAATGGCCGATCATATGCCCGCTCGCCCAGCACCGTATGCCTCAGATCCGGTTCTTGGACATCGGCTCGTACGTTTGCTCCACGCTTCTTTCAGACCCTCCGTCACCGGAACGCTCAAGGGGACTTTCACCCCCGAGCTGTCCAATATGCTCGGCACACATAAAAAACCCGCGGCTACCGGTAAGGTGGCCGCGGGTTTTTGTTTGTTCCGCCGGATGGCGGTCCAGCGATTACTTGGCCTTGAGCTTTTCGCGCTGCTCGCGGAGAACGGCTTTGCGGCTCAGCTTGATCTTGTTGCCTTCGATACCGAGGACCTTGACCAGGATCTGGTCGCCTTCCTTCAGTTCGTCCCGCACTTCGCGGACGCGATTCTCGGCAATCTCGCTGATGTGCAGCAGGCCGTCGGTACCAGGGAAAATCTCAACAAACGCGCCGAAATCCACCAGCCTTACCACCTTACCCAGGTAGGTCTTCCCCACCTCGGCGGTAGCGGTGATGTCGCCGATGATTTGCAGGGCCTTCGTGGCGGCGGCTTCATCGGCCGAAGCTACGTGCACGGTGCCATCATCTTCGACGTCGATCTTGACGCCGGTCTGCTCGATGATCCCGCGAATGACCTTGCCGCCCGGCCCGATCAGGTCGCGAATCTTGTCGGTCGGGATAGTGAGGGCGTAGATGCGCGGCGCGTACTTCGACATGCTCGCGCGCGGTTCGGAAATGGCCGCGTACATCTTATCGAGGATGAACAGCCGGCCGCGGCGCGCCTGTTCCAGAGCCTCTTTCATAATCGCGGTGGTCACGTTGGGCACCTTGATGTCCATCTGGAGCCCGGTGATGCCTTCGCGCGTACCGGCGACTTTGAAATCCATATCGCCGTAGTGATCTTCGGCGCCCGCGATGTCGGTCAGGATGGCGTAATCGTCGCCCTCCTTCACCAACCCCATCGCAACACCGCTCACATGCGCCGGCAGCGGCACACCGGCGTCCATCAGGCTGACGGAGGCACCGCATACGGTGGCCATGGAGCTCGACCCGTTGGATTCCAGGGTGTCGCTCACCACCCGCATGGTGTAGGGGAAAACCTTCTCGTCGGGAATGATGCGCAGCAGGGCGCGCTCAGCGAGGGCGCCGTGGCCGATTTCGCGGCGGCCGGGGCCGCGCATGAAGCCCACTTCCCCAACACTGAACGGGGGGAAGTTGTAGTGCAGCATGAAGCGCTTAGAGGCCTCGGAAGCCGGCTCCAGCAGTTCGATGCGCTGTTCGTCATCCTTGGTGCCGAGGGTTACGGTGACCAGGGACTGGGTTTCCCCGCGAGTGAACAGGGCCGAGCCGTGGGTGCGGGGCAGGACGCTGGTCTCGATGGTGATGGGCCGGATCTGATCGAACGCGCGGCCGTCGGGACGGCGGCGAGCCTTCAACATCTCATCGCGGAAGATGCGTTCCTTGAGAAGCTCCAGGACTTCCACGGCCGCCGCGCGCTGCTCGTCCGTGACGCTCTCAATCACCCGGGCCTTTACGGCGCGCACCCTGGACTGGCTTTCCAGCTTGGGATACTTCTGGGTATTCAATGCGTCGGCGAGTTCGTCGCGGAATTTCGCGGAGATGGTCTTCCAGAGTTCCGGATCGGGCTTGGGACTCTCAAAGGCACGCTTGGTCTTGCCGACCTTCTCCACCAACTGGCGGATGGCGGCGGCGATCTTCTTGCAGCAATCGTGGCCGAAATCGATGGCGCCGAGCACGTCCTCTTCGGACGCCTGGTCCGCACCGGCCTCTACCATCACGATGCCGCCTTCGGTGCCGGCGACGACGATGTTCAGGCTGGATTCACGACCCTCGGCGTAAGTGGGATTGGCGACATAGGCGCCGTTAAGCATCCCGACCCTCACACCGCCGAGCAGGTGGTGGAAGGGGATGTCGCTGATGGCGAGCGCCGCGGCGGCGCCCACAATGGCGAGAGAATTGGGGTCCTGTTCGGGATCGGCCGAAAGCACCATCGCGATCACCTGGGTTTCATTCAGGAAACCTTCAGGGAAGAGCGGGCGGATGGGCCTGTCGATCAACCGGCTGGTGAGGACCTCTTTTTCGGTGGGGCGGCCCTCCCGTTTGATGAAGCCGCCCGGGAACTTGCCGGCGGCGTACGTATATTCTCTATAGTCTACGGTGAGCGGAAAAAACGCGGCTCCCGTTTTGGCTTCTTCGGCCATACACGCCGTGACCAGCACGACGGAATCGCCGGAGCGAACGACGACCGCGCCGTTCGCCTGCTTGGCCATCTTGCCCGTTTCGAGCGTGATGGTGCGATCGCCCAATTGAACGCTAACTGTTTCTAACATTATTTGTCTCCAACCTCGGCTGTAAACCAGCCTGCGGGAATGCATGAGACTGGAGTTGACAGGACAGGAGGCGCCTGAACGGCGCCGAAAGACCATCGGCCCGGAACGGGCCGGAATGCGTGCGGAAAGGAGATCCTAGCGATCTCGCCGGGAGCCCTTTGCGCTCCCCCCTCAATGCACACTCTAGCGACGAATGCCGAGCTTCTGAATAACAGCCTTGTAGCTTTCCGGATCGTTGTCTCTGAGGTACGTCAGAAGCCGACGCCGCTTGGCTACCAGAGTCAGAAGCCCTTTGCGGGAGGAATGGTCCTTCTTGTGCGTCTTGAAATGCCCCGTGAGAAGCGTAATCCGCTCGCTCAGCAGCGCAATTTGTACTTCTGGCGACCCGGTGTCAGACTTATGACGCTGGTTCCCAACGAGAACCTGCCGCTTTACGTCTACCGCCAGTGCCATGCTAGAGTGTGTGCTCCTTGTCTTCTCTTAATCTCGTCTGATGTACGTAAATAGAATAGCACAGAGGGCGCCGCAAGGGGCAAGAAACAGGAGACGGGAGATGGGGGACTGGAGATAGTGCACTTCGGTCAATAGACCTGGAAGCAGAAAACCTGGTTGGAGCCCTCCGGGGTGAGGGAGTATTCGCCGTTTTCCAGGCTTTCGTCGACCTCGATTCGATACAGGTTGTCGGAGGACAGTTTCGAAACCGAGAGCCGGATGGGACGCGCCGAACCTTTCTTCTTCCGGAACAGGATTTCACGTTGATTGTTGCGGGTTTCGAGCTTATAGAGCTGCAGGCGGGAGGCGTCGAGCTTGTCGGCGCGCAGCAGAAAGATCGGGGACGCCAAGGGTGTTCTGACGGGGGAGTTGGGTCCCGCCACGGTGTACAGAATGTCGTCCTTCTTCTGCTGCTCCTGGGCCTCGACGGCCTCGGTTTCTACCAGGCTATCGGCGTGCAGTAGAAAGGGGACGTCGGGCTTGGGCGGACGAGGGCCGGCGTATTTCTGGGCAAAGAGCACCAGGGCGCAAAGCGAAAAGACCGCAAGCAGGCGCATCGAAGTGGTCTCCTATCCGGCATTCTAACGCGCGGCGGCGCGTGCCTTCAGAATGGCCTCCACCTTCTGTAAGGCGCGCTCCAGAATATTCTCGTCGATGGGTTTGGCCAATACGTAGCGGCCGTCGCCCTCGAAATCGGCGGCCAACTCGGGATCGTAACCATCAGAGAGGAGCACAAAGCCACCCACACGGCTCTGGAGGCCCTCGGAAAGCTCGACCCAGTTCAGCCCGGGCGCCCGTACGGAGCAGAAGACCACATCGAAGCGGAGCCGTTGGGCGAGGTCCAGGCCGGAGTCGGAGCTTGGAACCGGCACGACCCGGTAGCCGCGGGAAGTGAGCAACGCGAGCAGGTGGCGCTCGACGGCCTCATCGGGTTCGATGACCAGCGCGGTGGCGGACTGGGACGGATCGCGAGTTTCGTGATTCGGGGCAGGAGCCGAGGAGCGTTCCCTGACGGCACGGGGCAGCTCGATTTCGAAGCGCGGATCGGTATCGGGCAGGTAGATGGCGCGCAGTTCGCCCCCGTGCCCGGCTATAATGCTGCGGCAGACCCCGAGCCCCAGGGCGGCGGCAGCATCGCCGGAGGGCTCCTCACCGCGGCGGCCGCTGTAGGCGATCTCAACCAGTGCCCGGCGCGCAAGCCGCATAGTGCGCAGGGTGATGAGCTTCTCGGGACTGTCCTGCAGGGCCTGCTCGGCGTCCACGATGAGGTGCAGGATGACCTGCTCGAGCTGCCCCTCGGAACCGAGCACGGGAAGCGGCTCATCGGCTACCAGGGCGCGCACCCGGATGCCGCGCGCCTTCCACTCGCGCTCGCGGAACTCGGCCATTTTCCGGAGCACCAGGTTGACGTCCACGGGGCGGGCCTCCACGGGCTCGCTCGAAGCGAAGGAGACCAGCCGGGAGACCATATCGTTGGCTTTGCGCGCCTCCACGGCAATGACCCGAAGCTGCCCAGATCCGGCAGGCTGCTGCTGGAGAGCCATGTCCGCCAGGTTGCAGATGGAGGACAGGGGCGCCTGGAGTTCGTTCACCACCCCGGAAATCAATCGGCCTACGGCAGCCAGTTTTTCGGTGCGGAAAAGCTGCTCCCGGACAGAGCGCTGGTCGAGCAGCTTCAGCGCAACGCCAATCTGGTTGCTGAGGTGCTGGGCGACGGCTTGTTCGTCGGGGCTGAAATCGCGCACCCGGTCCTGGTTGCCGATTTCGAAAACTCCCACTGCCTCGCCCTGGGCGAACATGGGGACGAAGAGGACGGCGCGGGGCATGGGGGGGGCGAGGGCGTCGGGCGGCGGGAAGGGGCAGCGCGAGCTGTCCGGCACGGCTAGAGCCATACGGTTCTGGAAACAGGCCGCGGCACCCGCGTCGGTGCCGCCGCGCGGTGAACCCGGCAAGATCGACAGGGGGGCCTCATCCTCGGCTTGAGGGACCTTATCCAGCGTCTTGGTGCCGGGATTAAGAAGGTAGAGCCGCACCCGCGTTACCCCGAATATAGCCGGCACCACGGCGACGAGTTTGTGCAGGATATCCTGCGCGGACGAGGCGCCGAGGATCTCCTCCCCTAGTTCATGGGAACGGCGGAGCGCCTCGCGTTGGGCTTTCAGGCGGCGCTCGCGGGTATACCAGACGACTGCGAACAGCAGGGTAGAGACCAGGAAGCCGGCCACCAGCGAAGGAGGCAGTACCAGCGGATGGCCGGTGCGCATGACATGGGAGGGGTCTGCCACGTTCAGTTGGAAGCCGCGGTTGTAAGGCGGGGCGGCGCAATACTGGGAGGCCATCCCGACGACCCGAATGGTGTCCCCCTCGGAGAAGCTGGAGGCGATGGCATCGGCGTACTGCGGGCCGGGGACGAACAGCTTGTAAGGGGTGTCGCTGAGGCCGATAAGCATGCTGCTTCCCGCGATATTCTGCCGGACGCTCGCAAGGCGGCCTTCGGTAACCACCAGTCGGCCCAGGTGACGGAACCCCTGAAGTTCGTCGACTTCGAGGGCAACGGGCGCGGGCGCAGGACCGTGTCCCAGCACTTTTACGGAGGCGACCTGCATGACAATGAGCCCGGAGCGAGCGGCGATCCGGCCGGCGGCTTCCACCCGATTCCCCGGCTGGAGCCCACGGAGCGGTGAATTGCCCTCCGCTTCGAGCACCAGGCCGTAGCCGTCCTGCTCGATGCCGAGTTGCTCAACCTGGCTGGTGACGCGGATGACGCGGCAGGAAACCACGCCGCGCACAACGGCTCTTTCTCCCTCGTGGACCGCGCTCAAATCGCCGTCCCGACGGGCGGAAGCCTCCCGGGTGGTCATGGAATCCTGCGCCGCGACGGCGCAGCAACAGAGCAGCGCGACTGCCGCCGCCCTTAGTCCGGCAGAGTTTGCGATTGAAGCCATGGCTCCAACTCCGGGCTGAAGAAATGATCGATCGCCAGGTCTAGTCCGGGCAACTCCCTGTGTGTGGTCAGGACCCCCACGGTGCGCATGCCGGCTGCGCGCGACGCCTCCACACCGGACAGGGAGTCTTCAAACACGATGCAGGCGGCGGGGGCGATTCTGAGTTCCGCTGCGGCGCACAGAAAGACGTCCGGGTACGGCTTGGGGCGGCTGACCATCTGGCCGTTCACGACCACGCGGAAGTAGCGCCGCAGGTTGGCGGCATCCAGGATGAAATCCACGTTGGCGGGTTCGGCGTTAGTGGCCACAGCCATGGGGACGCTCGCGTGGCGTGACAGGAACTCCCTCAGGCCGGGCACCAGCGAGTTCTCAAGCGAAGGAGCCATGATTTCGCGATAGAGCCGTTCTTTGGCGGCGCCATGGGCCGCTATCTCATCGCGACTCAGGCGGGTGCCGAAATAGTCGCGCACGATGTCGTCGTTGTGTTTGCCGTACATGCGTTGGAGCATGTCTTCATCCGTCTGGATGCCAAAACGGCTGTTGTAGATCTGCCACGCCCTGCAGTGGACGGGGTTTGAATGGACCATCACCCCGTCCATATCGAAGATGAGGGCCAAGCCGGGAGCGACCCAGGGGCAAGAACGCATCTTATCACACCCTCCCTGGCGGTTACTCACGCACTTCGGCCCCGAGCCACTGAAGATACTCTTCGCTGCCGTCGACGACGGGGACGGCGATGATTTCGGGCACTTCGTAGGGATGGGTCTTCCGAAGTTCGTCGCGCAGTGCGGGGAACAGGCCGCGGGAAGACTTGATGAGCAGTACGTGCTCGGCGGCGTCCTCGATTTTGCCCTGCCAGCGGTAGATGCTGCGGGCGGCGGGCAGGATGCTGACGCAGGCTGCGACGCGGGTCTCGACGAGGTGGCGGGCGATCTTTTCGGCGTCGGCTGAGGAGGAGCAGGTGCTAAAGACGACAATCTTATCCGTCATAAGAAAAAAGCGGCAGCAAAATTTGCAACCGATGGTACCATTATTTTCGGGCTCGTTCATGAGACCATCCCTGACCAAAATCGGCTATGCGTTAGCCATCCTCCTTACCGTCGGCTATGCGTTTTTCACGTTACGCGGCCCGCAGGGCATCCCCGCCCTGGCGGACAAGCGGCGGCAGATACAGGAACTGGAGGAACGCAACGCGACGCTTGCCCGGGAGATCGAGGTGAAGCGCGAGCGGATAGGGCGCCTGCGGGAGAGCCCATCTCTACAGGAGCTCGAGATCCGCCAGCGGCTCAAGCTGGTGCAGCCAGACGAGCGGGTTTACATTCTCCAGGATAAAAAATAGCGGTTCAGTTGCCGTACCAGTTGCGGATCCGGACCTCGGTTCCGCTGCCTGCCAGTGCCTTAGCAAACCCGCCAAGATCGGAACCGCGGAAGTGGTACGGGTAGACGATACGGGGATGGAAGGCGCGCACGGCATCGGCGGCCTCCTCAGGGGTCATGGTATAGGGCAGGTTCATGGGGACGAAGGCGACGTCGATGTTCCGAAGGGCACGCATTTCGGGGATGCCCTCGGTATCGCCGGCGAAGTAGAACCGCTTGCCGCCGAAGGTGAGGAGGTAGCCGTTGCCCCGGCCCTTCTCGTGGTAGAGCTTGCAGGGAGCAGGTCCGCGGGTGAGGTTGTACATGGGGAGGGCTTCGATAGTCCAGGAGCGCCACGTTTTGGTTTCGCCGTTGCGGATGATGGTGACGCCGGAGACGGACTTGGCGGCGGCTTCGGGGCCGAAGATGGCGGTACCCGGACGGCGCAGCTTTTCGATGACGGCGGGGACGAGGTGGTCGGGGTGGATATCGGTCAAGAGGATGAGGTCGGCGGCGGGGCGAGTGTCGTAGCTGCCTTGGGCGGGGTCAATGTAGAGGACCTTGCCGGCGGCTTCGAGCACGACGCTGGCGTGCTGGATGGGGGTGATCCGGACGACGCCGCCAGAGGTGGGGAACTCGTCGGCGGCAGGGGCGAAAAAGAGCAGCAGGGCTAAAGGCAGCAGTGCTTTCATAGGGGCGATTCTACCTCCGCGGGCGGGTCGCTGTGCTATGATTTCATTGAACGAGCCACCCTAGCTCAGCTGGTAGAGCGGCTGATTCGTAATCAGCAGGTCGCCGGTTCGACCCCGGCGGGTGGCTCCATATCCCATAGAAAATAAAATACTTGGCTCTACGGGCTCTACGCCATTAATGGGGGCACCCCCACCACTGAAGCAAATTCAGGCTCTACGCCATTAATGGGGGCACCCCCACCACTGAAGCAAATTCAAGAACACATCACTATAACCCTCAACCTGTAGTTCTGGAAATTGCGGAAGCCGTATGCCTGGCGTTGCAGGAGTTCCATTTTGGTGTGGAAGCCTTCCGTGATGCCGTTGTTGCGGGTGAAGCGCCACATGGCCGCAATCTCCGCGGACCAGTTGTGCAGCGTTTCGCCGAGCCGTACCAGTTGCAGCAGTCCGGACTGCCGCAACTCCTCGACCGCTCGCAGGAACCGTGGCACCAGTCGTGCGCACTGTCGCCGGGTGCGGTGTTTCTTTAGCAGCAGGTAGCAGAGGCGCTGCTTGAAGCGGTAGATCACATCCAGGGCGGGATAGGATGCCAGATAGGCCGCCAACCG
>DATMYF010000063.1:0-19853 GCA_035561075.1 Bryobacteraceae bacterium | reverse complement strand
CACCAGGGCTCCTTTTTCTCCACCTCTGCGTAGACGGAACCGATCAACTGGTAGGTATAGGGGTCGATCTTGCCGGTGGGATGAAGCTGGTCGCCGACGGAGCACTTCGCCCCAAGCGCGAGCATCTGGAAACACTCGAACTGAAGCGCGGCGGGGTTCTTGAAGGAGTGGAAGTCGCCCCAGGACGTGTGGAACTTACCCGTCATGCCGAGCGATTGGATGCCCAGGGTGCGGGTGTACCGGACCTTGAGCGGAAAATCCATGTAGCCCCAGCCGCCGCTGGGCAGCGATTCCAGCTCGAAGTGCGTGTAGGCCGGGGCCACTGCGCGGTGGCGCGGACCAATGTGGCCGGCATTGTAGAAGATGGTGCAATCGCGATTGATGCCGCGCACGAAGGCGGTCATCTCGTGCTTCCAGCCGTTGATGGTTTCGAGGCCGAAGCGTTTGCGCGTGGCCTGGTCCGAGGGATCGAGTCCAGCGGCCTGCATCTTCTCGCGGCAGTAGCGGCAGGAGCAGTCCATGGGACTGACGATGTCGAAGAACAGGCCGTCCGTGGCGACGCTGGTGAGCAGGTCCTTCACGTGTGATTCCAGGAACTGCCGGTAGGGCGTGTTCACGCAGAGCCGCCGGTAGAAGCCGGGCTCATAGGTGGAGTTGCCAACGGGCGCGCCCTTTTCATCGAGAACCAGCCATTCGGGATGCCGCGTGGCGGTGTAGTGATCCCACTGGATGGTGGTATAGATGGGGACCCGGATGTTGCGCTTATGGCAGGCTTCGATCTGTTCCTTGAGCAGGTTGCGGCGCAGGTGCGGGTGGTGGCGCTCGGGATGGGCCTTGGTGTCGTAATAGATCCAGCCGTGGTGGCAGCGCGCGAAACAGGTGACGGAGTTGACGCGCGCCTTCTGTAGCGTGGCGGCGAACTCCTCGGGGTCGAAGGCGTCGCCGATGCCCCGGATCTGCTCGCTGGTGTGGAAGTCTAGGTGGACCTGGCGGAAGCGCAGGTCCGCGGTCCCGGCTCCCTGTGCGGCACCGGCGAGGGCGAGCGAAGGTACCAGCGGGGCGGCGGCCGCTACACCGAGAAAGTCGCGTCGAAGCATGATAAGTCTCCAGCTATACGGGAATGTGAGGGATGGCGTCGTCGTCCGGGTCCGCCCAGCGGTCGTTGGGGACCAGGGGGGTCCAGCCCGGCCGCCCGGGATCCTGGTCGTAGGGGTAGGACCCCAGGCGAAGGTAGAGTTCCCTATACTGCGCCAGCTTGTCGCGGTCGAGCCGCACCCCCAGGCCCGGCCCGCGCGGCACCGCGATGGCGCCCGCACGGTAGGGCAGGGGACCGCCTTCGATGATATCGTCCACCAGGTGATGGTAATGCGCGTCGGCAGCGAAGGAGAGGTTAGGGAGCACGGCGCCCAGATGCAGCATAGAGGCAAGCTGGATCCCGAGCTCGCCCGAGGAGTGCACGGCCACGCCCAACTGAAACGTCTCGCAGACACCCGCCGCTTTGATGCACGGCCGGATGCCTCCCCAGAACGTCGTATCGAGCAGGATCACGTCAACCGCCGTATCAAGCGCGTTGGCGGCAAGTTGCTCGAAGTTGACCACCACGGTATTGGTGGCGAGGGGCACTCGCACCATCTGGCGCGTGCGGCGCATCCCGTTCAGCCCGAAGGTCGGATCTTCGAGGTAATCGTTCCGCAAGCCCTCAATAGCCTGTCCCCAGCGGATGGCTTGCTCGACGGACCAGACGGCATTGGGGTCAAAGCGGATGCGGTCCTCCGGGAACGCTTCGGCCAGCGCACGGTAGCACGCCAAGTCGTAGTCCGGGGGGAAAACACCGCCCTTCAGCTTGTGGGAAGTGAAGCCAAAGCGCTGCTTGAGTTCACGTGCCAGCGCCACTACCTGCGCGGGTGTCCTGACTTCGCCGCGTCCGGTGCGCGGGTTGGGATAGCGGTAGAATAGGTAGGACGCGAAGGGCACGGCATCGCGGAGGCGTCCGCCCAGGATGTCGCAGACGGGTGCGTTCCAGGCCTGCCCCAGGATGTCCAGACACGCGAACTCCAGGGCTGCCAGCGCCTGCGTGCGGTTGTTGTAGAGCGAGGCCGTGGGGTTGGCGACCAGGAAGCGCATCTCCTCCACGCGCGCGGGGTCGCGGCCCACCAGGTACTCCTTCATGGCGCGGAAGACGCCCTCGGCGGATTCGCCGCCGCCGCCCATCTCCCCGAGGCCGATGAGGCCGTTGTCCGTCTCAACTTCCACGATGGTGCGGACGAAGCGCCCCCAGTGGCAGCCGTTGGCGTGGCGCAACGGGGCCTCCAAGGGCACCGTCACGGTGGTGGCGCGAATGTCGGCGATCTTCAGGTGCGAGCCGCTCCCGTCCGGCGTTGAATCTCCTGCTGTTCGGCGCGATCGATTTCCGCGGCGTATCCGGCAAGCTGCGCGGCGGAGGCGGTGGCGATGTCCTTTTCCATATCCGCGCCGGTGGCCAGCATGTAACGCAAGTGGAGGGCGGCCAGGCGGGAGCACCAGGGGTCCGTGAGTTCGCGGCGCTGGGTGCGGGCAAGCTCCAGCAGATCCGGGTGGGCCATCGCGATGGTCTTCTCGATGCGTTCGCCGCCGCTTTCGAGCAGGAAGCGGGTGTCTACCGAATCGCTGTGGCGCAGCGAGATGGCCGTTTGCATCCACTTGAAGTACACCTGCCACGTGCGGCCGGAGAGGTCCGGCGGGGATTCGAACTGGCGGAAGTTCAGCATTCAACGATATTTTAGTCTACATGGACGTTTGGGCGAAGGAATTGGACGCGGCCTGCCGGATCGCGCGGCAAGCGGGCGATGCGGCGCTGCGGTACTTCAAGCGCGGCGTGGCGGTAGAGAGCAAGCCGGACGACTCCCCTGTGACCGCCGCGGACCGCGAGTGCGAAGGCCTGATCGCCGCCGCCCTGGTCGCGGAATTCCCCGAGGACGGCCTGCTGGGGGAAGAGGGCGCTTCGAAAGCCGGATCGAGCGGGCGCCGCTGGATCATCGATCCCATCGACGGCACCCGCGATTTCATTCGGGGGAACTCCGCGTGGGCCGTGCTGCTGGCGTTAGAGGCCGATAGCGAGGTGGTGGCCGGGGTGGCTCATTTCCCTGCGGCGCGAGAGACGTTCAGGGCGTCGAAGGGCGGCGGCGCGTGGGTGGGGGAAGAACGCATGCGGGTCTCCGGCATCGAGAAAGTGAGTGAGGCCGTGCTGTGCATCAACAGCCTGAACTACATCGGGCGCTATCCCTTTGCGCCGCGGCTCCTGGAGTGGCTGGAGCCCTTCTGGGCGGTGCGCAGCATGGGTGGATGCATGGACGCGATGATGCTGGCACGCGGCCAGGCCGACGTGTGGCTGGAGCCCACTGGAAAGGCGTGGGATTTCGCCGCCCTCAAGATCATCGCGGAAGAGGCCGGGGCGCGCTTCTTCGATTTCTCCGGAAACCCAACCATTCACGGCGGCAACTGCATGATGTGTACCCCGGCGCTCGAAGCGGAGGCGCGGCGCCTGCTTGCGTTGCGCTAACATGGGCAGCTTGAAAACCGTTTGCGCGTTCCTGCTGGCGGCCGTCGCGCTCGCGGCCACGGAGGTCTCGACCGGCGCCATCCTCGGGCCCGCCTATGATCAGCGGGCGTTCTACGTTCGCAGTTCCCCCAGGGCTACATGGTTGAAGACCTGCTCGGGACCGGAGTATCTGCCCGAAGCCGCAGGCAAGCTCATGAACCTGCGGCTGGCGCAAGCCCTGTTCCACGACGAGTGGATGACCGAGCAGCCGTTCGATCCGGGTGCCAATACGGATGCCGTTATCGCCGCGCTCGATTTCTACAAGCGCCACGGCGTCCTCATGGTCAACGTGAGTCTCCAGGGCGGGCAGGCCGGCTACGAATTGAAGGTGAACGGCATCAGGCGCGAGAACGGCTACAGGTTCGGGCGCGAAAAGGGAACCCACGTGAGCGCCTTCTGGCCGGATGGAAGGCTCAAGCCGGAGTGGCTGGCGCGGCTTGAACGGTTGCTGCATGCCGCCGACCGGCACGGGATGATCGTTAACCTGATCTACTTTTACCAGGGGCAGGATGAGCTGTTCGATTCCACCAAATCCATCCACCGCGCGGCCGACAATGTAACCGATTGGCTGATCGCCAAGAACTTCCGCAACGTCATAATTGATGTGGCGAACGAATACGACATCGGGCCGCGCTGGGACTTTGACCAGTACATCCCGCAGAACATCATTCCGCTGGTGGACGAGGTGCGGGAACGCTTCCAGAAGGCGCGTTTCCACGTGCCCGTGACGGTGTCGAGCGGAGGCCGGATGCGCTACCCGCAGTCGATCATGGGCCAGACCGATATCGTGCTGCTGCACGGCAACGGGCGCAACCCGCAGGAGAAGGCGCGCCGCGCCGGGGAGTTGAGCGAGGTGGCGCGTCCCGTGCTGATGAACGAGGACGACAACGGCCGTGAGAGCACTCTGGAGAACCTGAAGCTGGAGTTGGCGAGCTGCGACATCTTCTTCAGGCAGGCGAGCGGCTGGGGCTACATGCCGTGGGCGCAGGCGCAGCGGTTCCCGTTCCGCTATCTGCCCGGGCCGGAAGCCGTGGTGCGCGACGACATGCCGGAGAAGGAGCGCGACATGGCGTACTTCCACGCGGTGCTGGATCACATTGCAGGGCTGGTGATGAGGAAACGGCCCGATTGAGGGGAGAATCATGCAAATAGCTGAATTGATCGCGCCCCGGAAGTTCCGGATTCGCGAGGCGTCTGACCCGCAGCGCGGCCCGTCCGAGGTGCTGGTTAAGGTCGAGGCGGTGGGAATTTGCGGTTCCGATATCCACTCGTATTCCGAGGGCGGGGTGGGGGACACGCCATGCCAGTATCCGCAGGTGCTGGGGCATGAGCCCGCCGGAACGGTGATCGAGACCGGCTCCGGTGTTACCGGCTGGGCCGTGGGCGACCGCGCTGCGTTCGAGCCGGCCATCTACTGTTATCACTGCGAGTTCTGCCGCGCGGGGTTGCACAATGTCTGCGAGAACATCCGCTTCATGAGCATGCCCGGTGACCCGGGCTACTTCCGCCAGATCGTTTCGATCCCGGCGGGCAACCTGGTGCCAATCCCGCCGCAACTCTCGACGCGCGACGCCACTCTGGCGGAGCCGCTGGCGGTGATTCTGCACTCCATGAAAATTGCCGACATCCGGCTGGGTGAGACCGCGGTGGTCTTCGGCGCGGGGCCGATCGGGCTGATGACGGTGATCTGCCTGAAGCTTTCGGGAGCGGGGCGCGTGTGGTCCGTGGATCCGGTGGCCCATCGGCGCCACCTGGCGTCGCAGGCGGGCGCGGATGCGGTGATCGACCCCCGGGCCGTAGACCCGGTGGCCGAGATCCTGCGGGAAACCGGCAAGCGCGGCGTGGACGTGGCCATCGACTGCGCAGCCAAAGACAACAGCATCAACCACTGCATTCACGTCGTGCGGAACGCAGGGCGCGTGGTGGTGACGGGCATCCCTTCCGAGCTTCAGGTGCCCCTGGACTTCTCGCCCCTGCGGAAAAAAGAACTGCGCCTGCTGAACGTGCGGCGGTCCAACCACGAGACGGAGACGGCGGTGGAGTTGCTGGCGGAGCACACCGCGCGGTTCGCGGCCCTCATCACCCACACCCGCCCGCTGGAGAAGATCGCGGAAGCCTTCTCGATCTCCGAGCACTATACGGACGGGGTGGGCAAGATGATCATTGTGCCGTAGCGGAACCGAGCTCCGCTGCTACCTGGACCAGCGGCCGCGATCGCGCCCGCGGCCCCGGTCGCGATAGCCCTCCTTGCGGTACTTCCCGCGGTACGGTTCACCGCGCCAATCGGAATCGCGATACCCGTGCCCCCCGCGCCACCCGTGGTGACGGGGCGGTGTCCAGTAGCCGCTGCGCCAGGAATAGCGCGGACCCACGCGATAATAGGTTCCCGGAACCCAGAGATAACCCGGGCCGGGGCACGGCGGTTCATAGACGTACATCGGCGGGGGTGGCGGCGGGTAGTAACCGTAGCCATCGTCACCCACGTGAACTCCTATTGAGACGTGCGTCTCTGCCACCACGGCGGGGGCGGCCAACAGCAGAATAAGGAAGGTCAACTTCGCTTTCATTGTCGTGGTGCTCCTTTCCGCTCGACTTCCTGTCGCACGTTAAGCATGCATTTGATGCACCAATCCGGAACACCTGGGTTCTTAGCGGATTACGGCCGCGATGGCGCCTCCACCGGTGGCCGAATACCACCACAAGGGGCGAAATCGGCCAGTCGCGGCCGAAGTGGTGGCGTAGCCCTGGGTTCCAGCCGCACTGGCGTGTTATATATTTGTCAGTGAGCTTTGATCGAGGAGTGGAATGATCGCGATGACGTTGCGTAGAATGATCGTCTGCGCTCTGGTAACCGGTTTTGCGTTCGCGCCGAGTGCCTCAGCCCAAACCCAGATTGTGAGCCCGGAGGAGTTGCAGTCGGCAATCGTTGCCGCGACGCATGTTCGCCAAACGAACCGCGACGCGGTCGCCTCGTTCCTCACCACACCGAAGGCGGAGAAGGCGCTTCGGACCGCTCGCCTGGACGCGGCACAGGTGAAGGCGGCGGTCGCGTCCCTCGATGACGGCGAGCTTGCGCGGCTTGCCACCCGTGCCCAGCAGGCTCAAGCCGACTTCGCCGCAGGCAGAATCTCGGAGCGAGACCTGCTCTGGATTCTCGTGGGCATCGCGGCGCTTATCCTGATCATCGTCGCGGTGGATTAGGGCGCTTTACGCCAGCTTCGGCACTACGTACGGGGCGCGGTAGGTGCGCTTGAACATCTTTGTAGCTTCTGCGTCGCCAGGGCACGTCATGGTAGCGGCGTCGAAGCGCAGCGTGCGGCCGAGCCGGTAACTTATGTTGGCCAGGTGCACCAGGTCGCAGGAGATGGCGCCCTCTTCGATCGGTGCAGCCAGATCGCTCTGCTTGCGGCTGCGCATTGCGGCGACGAAGTTGGCAAAATGCCTGTCGCCGCCATCAAGCTTCACTGTGGGACTCGGACCGGGTTTCTGCTCCTTGCCCAGGAAGACTTCGTACCCCTTCCGGAAGGTGAGATAGCCCTCGGAGCCGTAGAAGAGGTTCCCGACACTGTTGCCGCTCTCGGAATTGGTAATCCAATGGCGCACTTCAAAGGTGAGCAGTTTGCGTTTGGCGGCGCCGTTGAACTCGAAGGTGGCCACCATGGTGTTGGGGGTCTCCTGGTCGTCGTCGAACATGTAATGCCCGCCCATGGCGCTGATCTTCACCGGATAGGTAACTCCCAGGCCCCAGCGCGCGAGGTCCACCTGGTGAATGCCCTGGTTGCCCAGGTCGCCGTTGCCGTATTCCCATTGCCAGTGCCAGTTGTAATGGAAGCGATTCTTGGTGAACTCGCGTTTGGCGGCCGGGCCGATCCACTCGTCGTAGTGAACGCCGGCGGGTATCGGTTCGGGCTTGGCCCTGCCGATGGTGTCGCGCCACTTGTAGCACAGGCCGCGCGCCATATAAACGTCCCCGATGAGCCCTTCCCTCATCTTCCGGACTGCTTCCTGGATGGGCGCCGAGGAGCGGCTCTGGCTGCCGTGCGCCACAATGCGACCGTACTTCTTCTGCGCCGCAACGATCTGCCGCGACTCGAACATGTTGTGCGAGCAGGGCTTCTCGACGTAGACGTCCTTGCCCGCCTGGCATGCCCAGACGGTCTGGAGGGTGTGATGATGGTTCGGCGTAGCGATGGATACCGCGTCGATGTTCTTGTCTTCCAGTAGCTTACGGAAATCCGTGAACGCCGCGGGTCGCTTGCCGCGGGCCGATTCAGCTTCCTTCACCCGCTTGTCGAGGACGCTTTCGTCGATGTCACACAGCGCCACAACTTCCACCCCCGGCAGCTTTGCCAAGCCCTTGATATGAGAATTTCCGCGGCCGCGGATGCCCACACAGGCCACCCGGATGGTGTCATTGGCGCCAGCCAGCAGCGCTCCGCCTGCGACTCCGGAAGTCATCAGAAAGTGCCGTCGATCCATATATGTCTTTCCTCGGGACCTACCAATATATCCCTTTGTGGCGTGTCTCGTGTGCGAGTGGTTACGGAGTGCCGGCACGGGGTACCCAGTTGAGGGAACTCCTTATTTTCTGCTATCCTTCGGTGGTTGGATTCATACAGTTTCCCTCCCGATCCGGAGATCGGGCCTACCTGAGAGGTGCCGCATGTCAGGCCATTCGAAATGGGCGACAATCAAGCATAAAAAAGCAGCCACGGACGCCAAACGCGGGAAAGCTTTCACCCGCATCATCAAAGAAATCACCATCGCCGCCCGCAGCGGGGGCGATCCGGATGCCAACCCTCGTTTGCGTACCGCCGTCCTGGCCGCCAAGGCCGTCAGCATGCCAGCCGACAATATCAAGAAGGCGATCATGCGCGGCACGGGCGAACTGGAAGGCGGGCAGATTGAAGAAGTAATGTTCGAAGGCTACGGGCCGGGCGGTTCCGCCGTTCTGGTATCCGTAGCGACGGACAACCGCAACCGCACCGTCAGCGAAATCCGCCACATGTTTTCGAAAAATGGCGGCAATCTCGGCGGTGAGGGCAGCGTTGCCTGGATGTTCGAGCGCAAGAGCCAGATCATGATTCCCGCCGAGAAGACGACGGAAGAGGATCTGATGAATATCACGCTCGACGCGGGCGCCGACGATATCCGCAACGACGGCGATAGCTGGGAAGTGCTGTCGCCCGTGGAAGCGCATTTCGCCGTGCTGGACGCGCTGCAGAAAGCCAAGCTGGAGCCCACCTCTTCCCAGGTCGCTATGATTCCCAAAAACCTGGTGAAGGTCGAGGGCAAGAACGCGGATCAGGTTCTGCGCCTGGTGGAAGCGCTGGAAGATCACGAGGACGTGCAGAACGTTTACTCGAACTTTGATATTGACGAGAAAGAACTGGAGGCGATGGCCTCCCGGTAGGGGGGCGGCGCACCCATGCGGGTCCTGGGCGTCGATTGCGGTACCGAGTGCACCGGTTACGGGGTGATCGAGAGCGACGGCAAGGACCATCGGATGATCGCGTCCGGGGTGATCCGTACCCAGGCGGGGCGGCCGCTCCCGGCGCGGCTCCTGTCGATTTCGCGGGGGCTGCGTGAGGTCATCGAGAAGTACGCACCCGGCGCAGCGGCGGTGGAGGACGTATTCGTTGCCGTCAATGCGAGGTCGGCGCTGAAACTGGCGCACGTGAGGGGAATCGCCCTGCTGGCCATCGCGGAAGCAGGGTTGGAGTGCGGGGAGTATTCCCCGATGGAAGTGAAAATCAGTGTGGTCGGCTACGGGCGGGCCGGGAAAGACCAGGTCAAGCTCATGATCCATTCGCTGCTCCGGCTGGAAGTCCCAGTCGACTCCGAGGACGCCTGCGACGCACTTGCCGTGGCCATTTGCCACGTCACTCGGAGGGGTTCGGGAACATGATCAGCCGGATTCCGGCGGCGGGCGGACTCGCCTGCGCCGTTCTATTCACCACCGCTGTAACCGCATGGGGCAACGACGTGCCCCGCCTTTCGTACTCCAAGGAGTTCCCGGGCAGTATGCCGCCCTACATAGGGATCACCGTGGATGGCACTGGAGCGGGGGAGTACAAGGAAGCCCACAACGACGATCAGCCGATCCGCTTCAAATTGAAGGAAGCGGAAGCCGCAGAGATCTTCAGTCTGGTGGAAAAGCTGGAAAACTTCCGGCGGCCGCTCGAATCGCCATTGAAGGTCGCGTTCATGGGCACGAAGACCTTCCGCATCGAGAGGGGCGCCGAGAAAGCCGAGGTGAAGTTCAACTTTTCGGAAGACCTTGCGGCGCGGGCACTGGCTGACTGGTTCGAGCGCATAGCGGAATCCGAGCAGCACCTGGTCAACCTCGAGCGCACGGTCAAGTACGACAAACTGGGGGTGCTGAAGGCGCTGCTGCTGCTCGAAGCGTCATTGGACCGCAAGCGGCTGGTGGCGGTCGAACAGTACCTCCCGATGCTCGATCGCGTGGCGAAGAACGCCACCTATATGCACACCGCCCGCGTGCGAGCCGCGGGAATCGCAGAAGCCATCCGCGCCACCAAATGAAAATTCTTACGGTATTCCTTCTGGCCCTGTCGGCGGGCGCGGCGCAGAGCGGGGCTCCCCCCGCGGCATCGGAAGCCGACGCCGAAGAGCAGGAGCTCAGCCAGGCTGTCTCCGAGGCCGGATCGAGCCCGGTCGAGTTCGTCCGGGTGCTGGAAAAGCACCTGCGGAAGTACCCCGAGAGCAGCCGCAGGCCGGAACTCGAACGCGCGCTGGTGAAGGCCGCCATCGAGAACAAGGACGAGAAGCGCATCATCGAGTACGGCGAACGTGTTCTGGCCCGCGAAGCCGACGACGTGCAGGTACTGGACCGCGTGAGCCGCGCCCTGCTTTCCTCCGACGACAAAGAGGCCGCCGCGCGCGCCCTGAAGTACGCCCGGCGCTACGGCGAGCTGCTTACCGGGTTGCGCGACAAGGAAGCTCCGGGACGGATGGGCAAGGCGCAGTGGCGGGAAGAGGTCGACCGGGGTGTGGCGCGCGCGCTGTCGTTCGAAGCCCGTGCCCTCGGCAACCTGGGCCGCATGGACGAAGCGATTGTGGCGGCGCGCAAGGGCTGGGAGGCCTTTCCCAGCGCGGAAGCCGCCCGCGAGGTCGGCCGCTGGCTGGTCCGGTCCGGCAAGGAACAGGAGGCGCTCGAGCCCATGGCCGACGCCTTCGCCGTCGCGGACCCGCGGGTGACCGATGCCGAGCGGCTCCGGGACCGTACCCGCATGGGCGAACTCTACGTCAAGCTCAAGGGCTCGGAGAAGGGCCTGGGCGACCTCATCCTGGCGGCCTACGACCGCACCACCGCGATTCTGGCCGCGCGGCGCCTGCGCTTCAAGGAAAGCGATCCCAACGCGCACGTCACCAACCCCATGGAGTTCACACTCTCGGGGCTGGACGGCACCAAGCTGCCTCTCGCCTCGCTGTTGGGTAAGACCATAGTCTTCGATTTCTGGGCCACCTGGTGCGGGCCGTGCCGCGCGCAATATCCGCTCTACGAGCAGGTGAAGGAGCGCTTCCGCAAAGACCCGAACGTGGTCTTCCTCTCGATAAACACGGACGAGAATCGCGATGCCGTGGCGCCGTTCCTTGCCAGCCAGAAGTGGGACGTGAAGGTATGGTTCGAGGATGGCCTCTCGCGGGTGCTCGAGATCGCATCCATCCCCACCACCATCATCGTCGACCGGCGCGGAAAACTGGTCAGCCGCATGAACGGCTACGTGCCGGATCGTTTTGTCGACATGCTGACCGAGCGCATCCGGGAGACGCTCAGGGATTGAGCGCTGCCCGCGCTAATGCCGCAGGATCCGAATCGAGCCGTTGGTGGTCGAAAGATCGAACGTAGGTCCGGCGCCCGAGCCTAGCTTGCCTTCCAGGCGGTGCTTGCTGGGCGGGCCTTCCGCTTGCACGTCGAACTCGCTCTTCACGGTGGAGTTGGTCGTTACCGCCACCAGCCTTCCGCTGGTCCCCTCGGGCAACCGCACGGTGATGCCGCCGTTGCTGGTGGAGACCCGCACATCGTTACGGTTTTCGGTATCCACTGTGAGATCCACGCCGCCATTGGAACTCTCCAGGCGCACCGTGCGACCCGGTTCGCCTTTGGCGATGTGCGCGGTAATGCCGCCGTTTGAGGTGGTGGCTTCAAGCGCGCCCCGGACGCCTTCGGCCCGAATTCGCCCGTTTGAGGTCCGGAGCACCACGCCGCCTTCCTGCGCGTTGACATCGATGCTGCCGTTCGAGGTCTGGGCGTCGAGGGCGCCGCGAAGGCTCTCGGCTCGCACCGAGCCATTGCTGGTTTTCACACGCGCGTTGCCTTCCACCTCCGTCACCCGGACGCTGCCGTTGCTGCTGACAATGCGGTCGAGCTGCGTCTGGCGCGGTACCTTGATGAAATAGCGCGCCCCCATGTTGCCGCGCCGCTCGGACGGCCGCAGGGTGCGGATGTAGATGACATCCGGCTGGGCCGAAATATCGATCTTCATGGCATCCCGCAGTTCGATTGTCGGGGCGTACTTAGTGCCGCTGATCTGGACCGAGTTTTCATTCCAGGAGGAGATTTCAATGGGCCCGTTGAAGTTTTCGATCGACAGGCGCCCCCCTGCTTTCAGCGGGTGGGCGTAATGGAAATCTTCCGTGTAGCGCCCGGAACCCCTCATATCCGCCATATCCGCCCAGTCGCAGGCAGTCAGGGCCAGGAGCGCGGCGGCTGGAACCGCCACGAGAACAGGTTTCCGCATACTCACCTCAAAGCCAGATACGATGCCCGGGACCGGTTTGTTCCGCCTGGGTTAAGACTCTCGCGGTACCAGCCGGATCATGCTGACGCTGACAGAGAAGAGCCGCTGGTCGGGAGGCGCCTTCCAGGTAGGGCTGCCGGAGATTTCCACGATGTACTCGGAGGCCTCCGGCAGGTCCGCCTCGATGATGAACAGTCCGGCGCGGTCGAGGATCGTCTCGCTCACCCGCTGTCCGTTGACCGCCACCACGACCTTGGCCGGCTCGCCTTGTTGAAAGGACCTCCGGTGGGCGTGGCCGCGCAGCCGCAAGCGCTGTGCACCGGGTTGGACCGGTTTCAGCCGCGCCGAAGCGCACTTCCCGATCCAGCGATACTTATTGCCGAAGACGCCCTCCACGGCGTGCCAGCCGTCGATGAGCCGTGCGGCGTGCTGGGGGATGGAGAAGTCGATCACGTCGTCACGGTCCCCGGGGTATAGCTCGGCGCGTTCGGCGGCCGGCAGCAGGTTATAAACGCCGCCCTCGTTGGGGGCCTGGTAGCCGCAGCTACCGCACACGAGCGTGTCGGCTGCATTGCGGATCAGCGTGCCGTGGCAATCGGGGCAGCGCAGCAGACGCTCGAAATGCTCCATCCCGGCTTCTGACGCCGGAGGAATGCCCTCTTTGCGGCATACCGCAGCCAGGGTGCCGCCGAGCAGGCGCGCGGCGCCCCAGGCGGAAAGATAGGGGTCGAGCCGCATCGCTACCCGTTTGACCAGCCCGTCAAAACCGCGCTGCCGCACGAAGATGTCGTACTCCTGGGCGGCGAAGTGCTTGGTAATGAGCCGGTGCCAGTCGTTCAGCCCCATGGTGTGGTTCTGGCGAATCCCGAAGCTCTCCTCTTGATGCGCGCCGATGACGTCCTTAACCAGGTAGCCCAGCAGACCCCAGTCGTGCAATTTGCGCTCCCAGGGCTTCATCAGGTTGTAATAGGGCGCGCGGTAGAGGCGTAGGGAGAGCATCCGGCGCAGCGGTTCCTCGGCGAAGAGGAATATGCCGCCGGGCGCCAGAACGCGCTTCACTTCCACGAAGACGCTCTCGATGTCCATGAACTGGCTGAGCAACTGGAAGGCAGCTACCAGCCGGAGCGAGCCGGCGCGGAAGGGCAGGTTGGCGGCGTCCCCGGCTACCCGGATGGGTGCGCGGGTGAGTTGCCATTCGTCCATCAAGGTGCGTCCATAGCGCAGCGCATCGGCGGAGATATCCAGCGCGAAACCCTCGCCCCCGAACTCGTTGGCGAGCATGTAGCTGGTGTGGCCGGCATTGGCGCCGATTTCGAGAAACGGCGAGATCGGCCCGATGAACTTCCGGTGATTGGCGATCACGCCGCCCCGCCGGCGGTTCTCCTCGGCATACGCCGCGATGGCGCGCTCCGGCTCACCGAGCGACGCGAAATTATGAAACTCTACCTCGGCGCGCTTGACAGAGAGCGATTGGGCCGGGGGGACGGCCCTCTGTGGTTTGGGTTGCACGCTTAACAACATAATGGCACACCCGCGCCCCCGCGGCACGCGGGGCTTGCACCCGCCGCGCCGTATTGGGATAATCCTCCGTTCAAAGGAGCGAATAATATGTCCCCCCAAGATATAGAAGAGAGGCCCATGAGCGAAGCGGGCCGCATTATGAACGTCTACCTGGAGCCAAAAGCCGCTTTTGCGGATATCGCCGCGCGTCCCCGCCCGTGGGTGCCGCTCGTGCTGTTGATCGTGTTCAGTGTGGCGTATCTGTCGGTCTTTTCGAGCCGCGTGGGCTGGGGACGCGTGATGGAGCAGCAGATGGAGCGCAACCCCCAGATACAGAACATGAGCGCGGAGCAGCGTGCCAAAGCCCAGGAGGGTATCGCTAAAGCCAGTTCCGTGATGGGTTATGTGGTGCCTGTCAGCCCAATTGTCACCATTCCGCTGTTCACGCTCGTGGTGGCCGGGGTGTTCGTTGTGGTGTTCCGGGTCATGATGGGCGCGGACCTCACATTCAAGCAGTTATTTGCCATCACGGCCTACGCCTGGCTGCCGGATCTGATTTACCAGGCAGCCGCGACCGCTGTGGTGCTCCTGAAGAACCCGGACGAGTTCAATATGGAGAACCCGCTGGCGTTCAACGTCGGGGCCTACCTGGACCCCCAGGCTACCTCCAAGGCCGTGATGAGCATCGCTTCGTCGATCGACCTGTTCAGCTTCTGGAAAATCGGGCTGCTCGCGGTGGGGATCGCGGTGGCGGCGCGCAAGATCTCGTTCACCACGGCGCTTATAGGGGTGACGATCCCGTGGGCGGTGTGGGTGGTGGCGAAGACAGGACTCGCGGTATTGCGCGGGTGAGGCTCCGTATCGTTCCGTACGGGCTTTCCGATTGTATGGGAATGGCCCCCTGGTTGCAAACTATCCCGCGAGATGGGGATGCGCAGTCTGGGGCCGAATAATCACACCGCGCCGGAATACACGACGGCGCCCATATCCGACGAGCAATGGTCGGTATACCGGCAGGTGATCGCGCAGGCGCGTGAAAAAGGCATTCCTTTCGCCCTGGGTGGCGGCCTGGCGGTTTCCGTGTACACGGGCCATTGGCGTGAGTCCAAGGACCTCGATATTTACATCCTTCCACACGACCGGGATAGCATGATCGACATCACCAGGCGTGTGGGGCTGGTGGACTATTTTGACCAGCGGCCCTACGATCGCACGTGGATTTACCGGTCCTGTTCGAATGAAGTAATTGTAGACCTCATGTGGGCCATGGCCAACCATCGCGCGCCGGTGGATGAAAGCTGGCTGCTTTACGGTGCCCAGGTGAATGTGAACGGCGAGCACCTGCGGGTGCTGCCGGTGGAAGAGATGATCTGGGACAAGCTGTACGTGCTCCAGCGCGACCGTTGCGACTGGCCGGAAGCCATGAAGCTGATCTACGCCGCCGGCCCCACCCTCGATTGGGAGCACCTGTTGGAGCGCATGGGTGAAGACCTGCCGCTGCTGGCCGGCGTGATCTCCGTTTTCCGGTGGATCTGCCCGGGGCGCGCGCACGCCTTTCCTCGCTGGATCTGGGAGCGTCTTGAGCTGTCCGCGCCGCAGCCCGGCACGGCGCCCGACACGGACCGCTCCCGTGTTGAACTGCTCGACCGCCGCGGCTGGTTCGCGGCACCGGAACCCGCCATATGCTGATCGGCACGATGAACCATCCCGTCAACAGCGTTCTCGACGAGATCGCCTGGATGGCAGAGATGGGAATGGAATTTCTCGACCTCACCCTGGAGCCGCCCACCGCGGCCGCATGGAAGGTGGACCCGGATGCGATCCGCACGGCCCTCGACCGCCATAGAATGCAGGTGGTTGGGCACACGGCCTATTACCTGCCCATCGGCAGCGCGTTTGAGGAGGTGCGCCTGGGTGCGGTAACGGAATTACGCCGGTGCATGGAAGTCTTTTCAAGGGTGGGGGCAAAAATGATGAACATCCACCCGGATCGCTATACCCCCATGCACGACCGGGCGTTCTCGATCAAGCGGAACCTGGCGTCTCTGCGGGAACTGTTGGAGCATTCAACGCGGCTTGGAGTGGGTCTGATGGTGGAGAATCTACCGGGTGATTTCAATAACGCCAGACAGCTTTCCGAGTTGCTCGACCCGTTACCCGAGATCGGCCTGCACCTGGACATCGGCCATGCCAACCTGAAGGTCCCATCGAACACCACGGGAGAGATCCTGGCGGCCTATGGCGATCGCCTATGCCACGTGCACTTGCATGACAACAAGGGCGGGAATGATGACCTCCACCTGCCGCTCGGCGCGGGCAACCTCGATCTTCCCGGCGCCATGCGGTCGCTGCACGCATCCGGTTACGACGGCACCATCACGCTCGAGGTGTTCACTCCGGACCGCCAGCACCTGGCGTACAGCCGCGACGTGCTGCGGAGGGTCTGGATGCGTACGGCCGAGGATGCCCACGCGAGAGTGGAGCCGCAATTCACAGGGCCGCGCTAGGGCTACGAGAGTAGAATCCGCCGCCGGATTCCGCCAGGCGCTCCAATAGCGGCGCGGGTCTCCAGTGGTCGCCGAAGCGGGCGCGGTAGTCCTGGACGTTTGCCACCACGCGCGCCGGGCCGGTTTCGTCGGCCCAGGCCATGGGACCGCCTCGGTGGCGCGGGAAACCGAAGCCGTGTACCCAGATGACGTCGATATCGCCGGGGCGTAGCGCGAGGCCCTCATCGAGCACCCGGGCGCCTTCGTTGGCCAGCGCCGTCAGGAGCCGGCAGGGGATCTCATCGGCACCGGCGGGCCGACGGTCGACACCCCTGAGGGCGGCGGCCCTGACCGCCAGTTCATCAATCAGCGGGTCGGGAATCGGGACGTGGCTGCCCGGCTCGTAGCGGTACCAGCCGGCCCCGGTTTTCTGGCCGTAGCGTCCCATTTCGTAAAGCCAATCAGGCACCGGCGATTGCGGCCCTTCGGCACGCGTCCGGCCCCGTGCGCGGAGAAACTCCCGGATGCGCCAGCCGACGTCGATGCCGGCGATGTCCTGCATGGCGAAGGGCCCCACAGGGAACCCGAACCGCACCATCGCGGCATCGATCTCGGGCGCCCCGGTACCCTCTTCGAGCAGCAGCAGCGCTTCCCGCATGTAGCAGGCGAGCATCCGGTTGGCGGTGAACCCGAAACAGTTGCCCACCAGGACCCCGACTTTATTGAGCCGTTTGGCGAGCCGCATAGAGGCCGCTACGGTGTCTTTCGCGGTGGCGCGGCCGCGCACGATTTCGAGCAGCCGCATGACGTTGGCGGGGCTGAAGAAATGATGGCCGATCACCTTCTTCGGGCGGCCGGAAGCGCGCCCGCACTCGTCGATATCGAGCGTGGAGGTGTTCGATGCCAGGATGCACTCGGGGCGCGTCGCCCTCCCCAGTTCCGCGAAAATGGAGCGTTTTAACTCCAGGTCCTCGTAGACGGCTTCCACCACAATGTCCACCGTTTCGAAGCCGTCGTACTGCAAGGTTGGACGGATGAGCAGCATGGAACGCTCGAACTGCTCGGGGGTCATACGGCCGCGGGCGACGGCGCTGCGGAAGGTGCGGCGGATGGCATCGAGGCCGCGGTCGAGAGCCTGGCGGCACTTGTCTTTAAGGATGACGGGAATCCCGGCGTTCACGTAGGCCATCGTGATCCCGCTTCCCATGGTGCCGGCCCCAACTACCGCGGCGGAGCGGATCTCCGGCGCCGGGGTGTGGCGGGGGATATCGGGAATCTTGGCGCATTCGCGCTCCGCGAAGAACAGCCGCACGAGGTTGCGGGATTCACCCGAAATCACGCGTTCGGCGAACAACTCGCTTTCGCGGAGGCAGCCGGCCTCGAAATCGCTGGTGAACGCGGCTTCGATGGCGTCCACCGCGGCTAACGCGGCGGGGACGCAGCGCGTGTTTCTTGATAATGCCTGGCGGGCGGTGCCGCAGGCGGCCAACGCCTCAGCCCGGGGGCCCGGGTCGGCTTCACGCGTCTTTCGCACCTGTTTCCCGCGGATGAACGCGACAGCTCCGGCGACAAGGTCGCGATCCACAATCCGTTCTAGAATGCCCGCGTCGAGGGCGCGCCGGGCGCCCACCGGCTGCCCCTGGGTGCACATTTCGAGAGCCATTGCGACTCCGGCCAGGCGCGGCAGGCGCTGCGTGCCGCCCGCCCCGGGAATGATCCCCAGGTTCACCTCGGGCTGGCCGACGCGGGCGTCCGGCGTGGCAACCCGATAGTGGCAAGCCATAGCCAGTTCCAGTCCCGCACCGAGCGCCGCACCGTGGATGGCGGCCACCAGGGGCTTGGGGCAATCCTCAATACGGCGCAGTCGCGCGTGGATGCTACGGGACCGTTCGAGTGATGCTTCGCGGGAAGTGAGGCCGGCGAAAATCCGGATATCGGCGCCGGTAATGAACGTGGCGCCGGCACCGGTGAGTATGGCGGCTTCGGCCTCCGGATCGGCCGCGGCGCGGGCCACGGCAGCCTCGATCGCCTCTCCCATTCCGGCGCCCAGCGCGTTGACGGGCGGATTATCGACGGTGATCACCGCAACCCCGCCGTGGACCTCGTACCGGACCATGCGCGCCTCCGAGGTGTCAGGAACTCAACACCATTATGGCTCGTGTTACGATGGTTCCGTCAGGTCTCGGGCTCCGTGCAATGGGCGGCCGCAAACCCCGCCAGGTCCGGAAGGAAGCAACGGTAGCGGTGCGGTTCGTGTGCCGCGGATTACCCGGGGCCTGGCATAAGCCCACCCAATGTACCAGGTCATAGCGCGCAAGTACCGGCCGCAGTCGTTTCGCGAGGTTGTCAGCCAGGAGCACGTGAAGACGACCCTGGAGCACGCCATTGCCCAGGGGCGCATCGCCCACGGCTATATTTTCTCCGGCCAGCGCGGTACCGGCAAAACCACAGTCGCTCGAATTCTGGCGCGCTGCCTGAATTGCGTGAACGGCCCCACCTCACAGCCATGCGGCGAATGCGCAAGCTGCCGGGAGATCGCCTCCGGCGGCTCGGTTGACGTGATCGAGATCGACGCGGCATCCAACCGCGGCATTAACGAAATGCGCGAATTGCGCGAAAACGTCCGCTATCAGCCGGCCCGGGACCGCTACAAGGTCTTCATTGTTGACGAAGCGCACCAGATCACGAACGAAGCGTTTAATGCGCTGCTGAAGACCATTGAAGAGCCGCCGCCATGGGTGGTTTTCGTGCTGTGTACGACGGAAGCGCACAAGATACCTGCCACCATCGCCTCGCGTTGCCAGCATTTCAGCTTCCGGTCGGTGGATTTCGAGGAACTCGTGGCGCGGATGCAGTGGATCTGCGCGCAAGAGGGGATTGAAGCCGACACCGACGCGCTGGCCGTGTTGGCACAGGCCGGCGAAGGCAGCGTGCGCGATTCGCTCTCGGCGCTCGACCAGGCGATTGCATGCTGCGCGGGCAAACTCCAGGCGGCCGAAGTGCGGTCGCTGCTGGGGGCCTTCTCGCTCGACGCGTTGGATGAGATTACCCAGGCGCTGCTCGAAAGCAACTCTGCCCGCATGCTCCAGGTGGTGGACGAACTGGAGCGCAACGGCCACAACCTGCAGCATTTCAGCCGCGAACTATCGCGCTACTTCCGGAACCTGCTGGTGGCCCGCATAGCTGGAGCCGAGACGCGCCTGATCGCAGCCTCCCCGGCGGAGCGCGAAAAGATGGCGGGCATCGCGGCGAAGTTCTCCGAAGAGGACCTCACCCGCTACCTCCAGCTCAGCATTGACCTCTTCCGCGACTTGCAGTTTTCACTACAACCGCGCTTCCATCTTGAAATCGGCCTAATCCGCCTGGTCCACGCCGGCAAGTTGCTGCCGATCGAGGAAGCCCTGGCGGCTCTGCCGCGAGACGCGGCCTCATCTCCCATCTCCCGTCCCCCATCTCCGGCGCGCAGCGCCCCGGCCCCCAGGGGTCCATCCCCATTTGAGCAGGACCGCGCGCGCAAGGCCGCGC
>DATMYF010000062.1:0-82377 GCA_035561075.1 Bryobacteraceae bacterium | reverse complement strand
TATCGGCTACCGCCAGATTCCAATGTTGCTGTCCTCAATGGCGCACGCCGTTTCCAAAAAGCCAATTGCCAAGGGAGTCGCGGTCGCGTAGTCTATGAGTTCCGAGGGTCGCTTACTTTCAACGGACTTCCGGGCAATCTCTGCATAACGGTCGTTATGCGGCTCATTTCCGCCCTGCGACCTTCAGCGAATAGTTCTTTTGTCGTTTTGAAACTTGCCTCCGCTGTACGGGCGCTGCGCTCGGACGCAACTGCGCCACGGTCAGTGATAGAGAGGCTCTGCTTTCCAAGGTCGGCTAGTAGCAATGCGGCTTTCGCACTGTCTTCTGCCGCCTTGCGTGCCCGCTCCATATCTCTCGCCTGCTCCTTGAAAGCGTGTTTTGCGTCGAGTCTAGCTCGATGTGCCTCGTACGCCTGCCACCCGGTAAAGGTACCTGCTAAACAAGCTATGACGATTGCGAAATGGCTCGCCGCCGCTCTTTCGAGTGTTGGGCAAGCTGCGTCTTTTCCGGTTCCGGTGGAGAAGGAATGACGTACCGCTCATCGCTCATACGTATCGAGTGTACTGGATACGAAGAAGATTGGCATCGAGACACCCGTCACTGGATTCACGTCCGGGGAGGGGCGCCGCCGACATGGGATCACGCACTGGCAGGTGGTCACTAACCCGTCGCGGTCGAGGTGCTACGGGAGAGTGGCCTGCCTGAAGCCGCGAGTCGAACGGAGCCTCACCCGTGCGCGAACCGGGGCCTGCTTCGTGGACCGCCTCTTCGCCTCTGCCGCCACTCTCGCCGCCGCCTTCTTCCCGGTCTTCGGCGTCGCCGCTTCCGCCTTCGCCGCCCGCACAGCCGCCCACCGCTTATTCAAGGCGGCGATGATCCGCTGGCGACCCGCGGCGCTCATGCGGCGCTTGCGGAGCGCGGCCGGGGATACCGCGGTGCCAGGCCCGAGTTCACCGCAGGCGTGAGCGGGGGGAGAGATAACCTACATCATACGGCTGCCGCCATCGCCAGGCCCCGCAAGCCGCGGATGGTCCGGCCCGGTACTTCCGCAAAGCGCCGGCCTTCCAAAGCGCGCACCGCCGATCCGCAGTACGTTCGTGCGGCCTTGAAGTACGCCTTCCGGAACAGCGGCGTCAATTCGGCCTCGGGCCAGATCTTCCTGGCGGCCCGGTAAATGTAATCGTACTGGTAGCAGAGGCGGTCCAGCCGCTGGTTCACGGCAGTGAGGCCGCTGTGGTTAGTGCGATAGAACGCGATCTCCGAGGAGAAGCAAGCCACCGACCAGCGCCGTGCCAGGCGGAACCAGAGCTCCCAGTCCTCGCCCCACATGAGGGCCGCATCGAAGCCGCCCACATCGTGCCAGGCGGTCATGCGGAAGATCGTTCCGGAGGACGACATCGAAGGGGCCCAGCCCAGCACAAACTTGGCCGCATCGAGCCCCGAGACTTTGCGGTAACCTTCCGGCTCGACTTCGGTATCAGCGGGAGGACGGTTAAAGTCGAGATACTCGTCCGATCCGATCGTGGTAAACGGCCCGCTCACGATTGCCACGCTTTCGTCGGCAGCTAGGCGGTTCAGCGCGTGCGGGATGTAGCTGGCCCGCACAAGGTCGTCGCCGTCCACGCGCAGTACGAAGGGGGTTCTCACTTCCTGAAACGCCCGGTTCAGGTTCCGACTCACGCCGGGAGTGTGCCTGCCCGTCTCAATCACCCGGATGCGATCCGGGTGGCACTTGCGCCAGTGCCGGGCTACTGCCAGGGTGTCATCTCCGCTGGTATGCTCCGCAATCAGAATCTCCGCCGCGGGGCAGCGTAGTGCGCTGGCGATGGCCGCTGGCAGGAACTTGGCGCAACGATACGCGGGGATCACGATGGATAGTCTTTCGTCCACTTCTCCTCCTGTGTGTATCTTCGATTCTACGGACGCGCCTATGTCTATCATGTAAACTTGCATATCGCGGATTACAACTGCGGTACGCGCAGGTACGCCACACGTGCGCTGCGACATCTAGTGCGCTGGCCGAGCCCCCCGCCGCCAGCGGTCGCACTCGCCGCCACCGCCTTGCACTCCTGGTCCGCCACGCGCTGGTGCTCCACCCCGCGCGGCACGACCAGGAACTCGGCGGCGGCGTGGTTCACCTTCTTCATGCCAGGCATTGTAGGACTGCGCGGCGATTGGACTGGGGTTAACGCCCTCGCGCCGCCAACCGAGGCGTGGTATATCTAACTCTTCACCACATTTAGTGGCACGGCGTCACCCCGAACCCCGGCCGCGGATCGGATACGCCTCGCCGTGCGCCCCTCACGCTCATGCCGAACGAAGCAGACACCTGCCGCAAGTTCGTAGTACCCATGCTCCAGGCTGCCGGATGGGACACCGATCCCCATTGCTTGGCGGAACAAGCGACCTTCACGGATGGCCGTATCGTCGTGTCTGGCCCGCGGGCCAGACGGCGACCGGGCAAGCGCGCCGACTACCTGCTGCGCTACCGCGCGGATATGACTCTTGCTGTCGTCGAGGCCAAGCCCACCTACAAGACGCCCTACGATGGCTTGCAGCAGGCTAAGGAGTACGCCGAGATCCTGGGGCTGAAGTTCGCGTACGCCACGAACGGCAAGACCATCGTGGAGTTCGACTATCTCACCGGGAAGGAACAAGAGATAGAGGCGTTTCCGACCCCGAGCGACCTCTGGTGCCGCTACACCCACGGACAAGCTATCGCGCCAGAAGCAGCGCGACGCCTCCTGACGCCAGGGTACTACGCCTCGGGAATGAGCCGCCGTTATTACCAGGAAATCGCGATAAACCGCGCCGTCCAGGCGGTCCTCCAGGGCAAGCGCCGCATGTTGCTCACGATGGCGACCGGAACAGGCAAGACGATGGTGGCGTTCCAGATTTGCTGGAAGCTGTCGGCGGCGCTCTGGAACCGCGCCGGGGACCATAGGCGGCCGAAGATCCTCTATCTGGCTGACCGGAACATCTTGATCGACCAGCCCAAGGACGGCGTATTCAAGCCCTTCGGTGATCCTCGCAATAAAATCTTGACGGCCGCCGCACGTCTGCTTTGATTACAGCATGAACATCAAAGAACAGGTCTGCAGCTTGGAACTGGCGCGGAAACTATGCGAGATCGGCATACCACAAGAAACTTACTTTTGGTGGATACTCGATGGGAAGACTGATAATGGATATTCCCTCCTGCCAGAGACGGAGATATTCGGTATACCTGGCATGGAGAGATTTGAGCGTATATCCGCCTTCACCGCCGCCGAACTTGGTGAGATTCTGGCGACATACTGTACATCCCATAAAATGGACGGAAGGCAAGACGGCTGCGAGTCCGCTTCCGAATGCCTCTCTCTCCGCCAGTTGCCAAAACCGGGCTCTACGCCAATTGCCGTTGTTTGTGACACGTCCTCCCGCCTCCCCTTGCACCGTGCTGTGCAGCGCACCCGCGCCCGCAGCTAGTTCGCTGGGGATCCGTCTCAGGCTACGATTCCCAGCGGCGCGCGGGAGAGCCACTTGCCTCGCGTGAAGTCGGGGAAGTCCATCGTGCGGCTGCGATTGGCTATGGAGCGCTCGCTCAACTCCGTCACCGCGCTGAGCGCCGCAGCGTCGTAGACGTCCATATCGGGGGCTTCGCCCTTCAGCAGGCAATCCACCAAACGCCAGGTCATCACGAAGTCCATGCCACCGTGTCCACCGCCCTTGGATCTTTCACTCAGTTTCGCCCACAGTGGATGCTCCCATTCCTTCGCGTACTTCTCCAGATCCTCCCACTCGTGCGCGGGGCTCTTGTGATCCAGGTAGACGCGCGGGGTCGGGTACTTTTCCACCAGCCCCTTCGATCCCTGTACCAGGAACTTGCGGCTGTAGGGCCTGGGTGTGTTGGTGTCGTGCACAAGGATAATGGTTTGCCCCGCGCGCGTTCGGATGGTGGAGGTGACCACGTCACCGAGGGCGATATCCAGCTTGCTCTGGGGACTCTCCGCACCGAACCTTTCCGCGGCGAAGGCCTTGAGCGCGTACGATTTCGACGCCATCGAGACCATATGGTCGAACTGGTTGCCGCGATTGATATTGAGGCATTGCGCCACCGGTCCCAGGCCATGCGTCGGGTACAGGTCGGCGTTGCGGCGCAACGTGTGATTGAGCCGCCACAACTCCTTCCCTGCCCTGGAGACCAATTTACCTTCGCGCAGGTCATGCAGGTAGCCGCACTCGGCGTGCACGATCTCGCCCAGGAGACCCTTCCGCACCATGTTGAGCGCCATCAGCTCGACCCGATCGTAGTTGCAGTTCTCAAGCTGCACGCAGTACCGGCCGGTGGCTTCGGCGGTTTCCACCAGTTGCCAGCATTCCTCAACCGTCGTAGCGGCGGGCACCTCGATTGCGGCGTGCTTGCCGCTCTTCATGGCCTCCACTGCGATGGGGGTGTGTAATTCCCAGGGCGTAGTAACGTAGACGAGGTCGAGATCCTGCCGCGCGCAGAGCCGCTTATAATCTTGTGGGCCATCGGTGTAAGACTCGGGGCGGGGCTTGCCGGCCTTCTGCGCGAGGTTCTGGACGTTTTCGACCTTGCTGGCGACAAGGTCGCAAGCGGCTTTGAGCTCAACGCCGGGGAGTCGGAGCAAATTCCTCACATGTCCACTGCCACGGTTCCCAACACCCACGATGCCCACACGAACGGTGGTAAGACCTTTTTTCTGGCCGTTGGCGGGTAGAGCAAAGGCGGCGGTCGCCAACGCAGCGCCGCGCTTCAGGAACTCTCGTCGATTCTGGTGTAACAGCAGATTTGCGAGATTGCGTTTGTTCATTTTAGATCCGGAGGAATGTGCGGTTCCGATACATGTAATAGAGCACGAGCCAAAACATACCGGCGGCCAGAGCCCACGTTGCGGCATCGTACCAGCCACCCACGTACGGCCTTAAACCGTTCGTGAAGACCTCGGCTGCGCGGCGGAAGGCGCCGGAGAACAGTCCCCAGCCCATGTAAGCGCCGATGGAGTTCATGCCGACGACGACAAACGGGAATGTCCATTTGCGATAGCCCTTCACGTCCACTACCCAGTAGAAGGCCGCAAGCAACCAGTAACTCCAGCCGGCCGCAACGAGCACGTACGAACTGGTCCACCGCCGTTTGATGATCGGGAATTGCAGGCTCCACAGGTAACCCGCGATCAGGCATCCCGCTCCCAGGGCGCCCAGCCACAGCAGTCGCTTGCGCGTATCGAGCGAAGAGCGCAACAGGGTGCCGGCGAAAACACCCATCATCGCAGTGGCTCCATAGGTCAGGGTGTTCAGAATCCACGAATTTGGATATTTAACCTGCCAGTTCCCGAGGATCAGGTGATTCAACCAGTCGCCGAAGTTCGCTCCGGGGGCATACACGCCGACGACATGGCCCGGAACCGGGATAAACGTCATCAGAGCCCAGAACAGCACGAGCATCCCCGCAGTCACGAGAATCTGTGGTCGAAGCGCGAGATTCATATACAGGACGGAAGCGACAACATAGCCGAGGGCCAACACCTGAAGAACGCTGTAGCTGATGTCGAGATTCGAATAGCTGTACCGGAGAAGGTTGCCGGTGATCAGCATTCCGAAGAACACCATAACTGCCGCGCGCGCGAAGATATGCTTGTAGAGTGCCTTCTTCGACTCGCCGCCGCCTAGCCGGCGCGCAAACGCGAACGGGATCGATACGCCGATCATGAAAAGAAACAGCGGAAAGATCAGATCGTAGAAACGGAGCCCTTCCCACTCGACATGCTCGAACTGCGTGCCAAGAGACGCGAGAAACTGACTGTCGCTGTTCTTCGCGACGGCCCTGATCACGCGATCCGCCCCGATGATCCAGAACATATCCCAGCCGCGCAACGCGTCTAGCGCAACCAGTCGTCCTGAGGCGGCTGTTGCCGGTGCGGCCGCGACAGCACGCATCCCCGAGTCAGCCGTAGTCATCACTGCCGCCCCATCGCGCTCGCTGCTCCGGCGCCAGACGCGCGGCCTGAGTAATACATCTCGATCAGGAGCTTGATCGCCGCGTCGGATAGCATCTCGCCTCCTCCCGGAGCGAACCGCGTACTGATGACTTCGTAACCGCCCTCGGGGAAGGCTTTGCGGTTGGGAACGTAACTGATGGCGCCGCTGCCGGACTGCTCGCCGACCACGGTATGGCGGAACGGCGAATTCTGCTTGACGGAGAGCCCCAGTTCGACAAACGCGTCGCCCGGCATGCCCACCCACGCGAGATCGTCTCCGAGCGTGATGGCCTGGACTTCCGTGTCGAGCGGCTTTCCGTCGAGCGCGGCGATATCGAGCACCTTCCAGGCGTTCACCACGTCATGGAACGGCGGCGCACCCGGTTTGCCGAAGCCGGCGAGTGTTTGCTTCGCCCGCTCCACCTCCGATGGCGTCACCGGCGTTACGGGTAGATCGACGCGCCGGGTCCGTGCTGCCAATGGCCCGGGCGCAACCGGGCGCAGATGCTTGTAAGTTTCAAGGACGCCGGAAGCGAGAATGGTTCCCACGCGCGCCGCCGCGGCGTGTCCGCTCAAGGGACGGGTGTCGTTCACATCCAAGTGGTTGATGTTTCCGGACATTCCATTGGTGAAGAGCGTCAGCATGTCCGGGCCCTTCACATCGGCGAGGGCTCTCGAGAGCACGCCCGGATAGTCGGCCGAAACTTCGAGTCCCCCTACGATGGCTACATGCAACGCGAAATTCACGTGCGTGGCAAGGGGCGTTCCGTCGGGTGCGTCGAAGTAGACGACGGACAACTCCGGATCGATCGGTCCCATCGGGCGCACGATGTCCGGGTTCCCGCGCCTGGGGTTCATCTGGACCGTCCCGTTCTTCAACAGGAACCGTCGGTTGAAGCTGATCCCCTCCACGCGTTGCGAGCCGAGCCATGCCCGCGCCGGCCGGAGATCCGCTTCCGCCCGGCGTACCGCCTCCGCAATTTTTGCCGGCAGTGCGGCTATGTATTTCTCGCCGAGGTCTCTCGCCGGTTCGGGCGTCATCGAGAGAAAGAGCGGGTGCATCTGCGGGCCGGCGTGGCAGTGCGTTGCGCTGATGATGGTGTGATCCGTGGGGACCCCCGTGTTGGCGGCAATCAGCCTGCGCGTTTCAGCCACGATCGGTTTTCGTATGCTGACGAGGTCACATGCGACGATCGCCGCTTTCACGCCCTCAACCTCGAGAACGATGGCTTTCGCGAACAGGTCGTCGTGGACTCCCGTCGATGGCGAGAGCCCGTATGAGCTTCCAATCGGGCTGCCGATGGGAGGCGTGATGGGGACGGCGGCGCGCCCGACGCGAAGTTCAGCGGCAAAGGCGGGGATCGAACACGCCAAAAGGGCAAGGCCGAGGCGGTGCAAACAACGGATCACCATATCAGTTTCACCACGAGTTGAAATTGCTTTCGAAGACTGAACTGCTGATTGTACATCCGCCGAGCGCATGGAATTCTCGTCGCTTCATTCCAGCTCCCTTGTCTGCCTACGGTACGTCGACCGGGGCGGGCTGTCAACCAGGTTGAATTGGGGCTGATCCGGAAGTATGATCGCTTTGTTTATCAGGAGGTGCGAGATGTTCACATTGCGCGTGAAATTGCTGGTTGCGACGGTGTTCTGCCTACTTTCCGTACCGGCCACCGCCGCGGAAGGTGGCTTTACGCTCGCCACCATGCCAAGAATCGATGTGCACTCTCACATCGACAACACCTGGGAGGTAATGGACCAGTACATGGAATTGCGCCGCGCCCTCAAGGCGCAGCTCAATGTGGAGATGGCCATGTGGGTCAGCGTTGGACGCAGAGATCAGGGGCCGCCGGATTTCCAGCAACTGCGCGAGCGTTACAACGGCAGGATCCTGTTCGTCATCCACGACTACAAGATCTCGGATGGGATACGATTTTCACCGCAAGAACTGGTCGAGTGGCAGGAGCGCGGCGCCGTGGGCCTCAAATTCTATCCCGGCTGGCAGCGCGGCGTCCAGGTCGATCATCCCGCGAATGATCCAACCTTCCACAAAATGGCGCAGATCGGAATGATCGGCGCCTCGGTTCATGTCGCCGATCCAAGCGGCACCTGGGGCCGCCGCACGGAATGGTTTCCGGAGCCGGTCGAGTTCTGGCGGCAGCAGCACGCATGGGAGAATGTTCTGCGGCGGCATCCCAAGGTCGTCTTTGTCAACGCGCACATGCTCTGGCTGTGCCACTCCGACGAGCAACTCGATTACCTGCGGTACATGTTGACGACCTATCCGAACCTGCACGTCGACCTTGCCACCGCCCCTGAATTCATGCACCCCGTCGGACGAGAGAACCTCAGGGCGTTCATGATCGAGTACGCCGACCGAATTCTCTTCGGGACCGACATGGGAACCAAGTGGTTCGCCCCCGATCTCGGCGGAGCTGCCGAAAACTTCAAGAGCAGGGTCCCAAATTATCAGCGGTATTTCGATCTGCTGGAGACCGATAGAGTTCTTCCGAGCGGACTGAAAGGGGAATTCAAGATAAAGGGGTTGGCCCTCCCGCTGGACGTGCTGGAGAAGCTGTACTACAAGAACGCCATGCGGATCTATCCGCACGTAAGGGAAAACCTGAAGAAGCTCGGATACCCGATCGATTGAGCGGATTTCCCGCGCCTAAGGCGGTCGGATGTATAATGCGGCAGTTCGGGAACCGAAATAATTCCTGGGCCCAGGAGATAACGTGAGACTCGGAATATTGGCTCTGATGGTTTGTGGCTTGCTTTCGGGAGAAGATGTGGCGCTGCGAGGCGGAAATGTGCTCGCGTGTGAGACTTACAGCTTTCGCGAGCCGCTCCTCGCGGGGAAGTTGGACGTCTTCGCCATCCCGGAATTGTTCAAGAAACACGGGATCAAAGGCATCTCGTTCAACGAACGCTATTTCACCAGTCGGGACGAAGCCTACATCGACCGCTTGAAAACAGCAACGAAGGACGCGGGGCGAACCATTGTCGCTCTCCAGGCCGACGGCAACCTCGCCCTGGCCGATGAAGCCAAGCGCAGGCTGCAGATTGAGCACTACAAAGAGAGTCTCCGGCTTGCCAACCGGCTGGGAGCGCCGGTGATGCGCATCAATGCGGGTGCGGTAAGCAGCGGGGAAAACGAAGCGGTGGGTGTGCGGCGGCTGATTGAGGGGCTCAATGAGATGCTGCCACTTGCCCGGCAACTGAAAGTCCGGATCGCCATCGAGAACCACGGCGGGGTTTCCTCAACGGCGGATAACCTCATCAACATCATTCGCGGTACCGATTCCAAGTGGGTTGGGGTCCTGCTGGATTTGGGCAACTTCCCCCCCGAGATCCGCTACGACGAGATTCAGAAACTCGCGCCCTACACCTTCGGTACCCACGTCAAAGTGATGAAGATGAACGAACGCGGCGATATCGAGGACTACGATATTGCGCGGGTTTTCAAAATTCTCAAGGCGCAGAAGTATAAGGGGTCGCTCTCGATCGAGTACTCGGGCAGGAACGACCCGATGGAGGGCGTACCGAACTCCCGGGATCTCATCCGCAAGTATTGGTAAGCGCCGAGTTGACCGGAACTGCGCAATGAACATACACCTCCGCCCGGCCCGTCCCGGCGACCGCAACGCGATCGCCGAACTCATCTGTGCCTCGCTCAACTGCTGGTATGAAGCCCATGCCGGCTCGGCCGTCTTCCCTGGCGGCCCGGCCCAGGCGGATGTCTTCTTCGAGGTCTACAGCACGCTTGAGCCTGACCGCTGCGTCGTCGCCGAAGACCTCGCTACCGGCCGGCTCGCCGGGTCCTGTTTTTACCACCCGCGCCCCACCCATGTTTCTCTCGGCATCATGAATGTCCACCCGGATTACTTCGGCGGTGGCATCGCTCGCGCCCTTCTTGGGTTCATCACCGATTTCACGGACAGCGGAGGCTACCCGGCGCTGCGCCTGATCTCCAGCGCCGGCAACCTCGACTCGTTCTCCCTTTACAACCGTACTGGCTTCGTACCCCGAGCCGTCTTCCAGGACATGGTGCTCACCCTGCCGCCCTCGGGCCTCAACGTATCCCTCCCGGGTATGGAGCGAGTCCGTGAGGCCACCCCTTCCGATGCACCGGCGATGGCGGCCCTCGAGCTCACAGCCAGCGGTGTCACCCGTGGGGACGACTACGGATTCTGCATCGCCAACCGCAAC
The DNA here is from genome assembly GCA_035561075.1 of Bryobacteraceae bacterium. Classification (GTDB taxonomy): domain Bacteria; phylum Acidobacteriota; class Terriglobia; order Bryobacterales; family Bryobacteraceae; genus JAMCRM01. The sequence continues at coordinate 72,183 of DATMYF010000062.1, read as the reverse complement.
GGCTTCTGGCGCGCCTCCGTTTACGAGAACACGTCCGGCGCCGTCGAGGGCTACATGATCTCCTCCGGCCACGAAGCTCTCAATATGCTGGGACCGGCGGTCGCCTTGAACGACGAAATTGCGGCCGTACTGCTCGCGCGCGAATTGGATTCCTACCGCGGACGCACCCCGCTCTTCCTCCTGCCGGTGGATCACCCGAAGCTCGTTCGCCTGGCCTACGACTGGGGCGCGCGCAACGTCGAGCTTCACTTGTGCCAGGTTCGGGGCAGCTTCCAGCCATTCCGCGGCGTAGTCATGCCGACGTTCTTGCTTGAAAGCGCCTGATCGCAGACTCCTACTTCATGGGCAGGCGCTTGTCCGCGCCGAAGATGCTCAGCAGCGGATGCTTCACCCACGCACGGTATTCGTAGATCCCCTGTGGATTCAGATTGGGCACGGTAAGGAAGAACGGCCCAGGAGCGGTCAAAGTGGCCGATGTTGCCTTCTGCCAAGGGATGGAGCGGTCGCTGGCGTCGAGCCCGACGATGCTGCGGTACTCGAAGCCGACCTCGAGGCTGGCCGTCTTGCCCATGTCGAGCAGGACGCCCTGGAACGTGGCGGCCTTTGTGGAAGGGTCGAACTTCGCGCCGGAGGTCTCTACCTTTGGCGGAGTAAACGTCGGCTTCACGTTGGTGATCTTGAGGACGATGGGGTTCGGCCAGAGGCTATTGTCCTGTAGACGGTGTGTGAACATAGCGCGGATATGCAAACCGTCGGGTTCCTGCTTGAAGGCAGGCGCAGGATTCGTTTCAGGACGATATTCCAACACCCGGCCATTCTGACCCAGCACGCTGACCTGCGTCTTTTCCGTGGCCGAGACGCTCGCGAGCACGAAGTCGCGCCACTGGCCGCGCAACCAGCGCGGCTGCTGTTTTACGATTGCGTAAACTGTGTTTTCGTTTTTCGCCTTGGTGAACCAGATATTACGCTCGTTCGTGATCACCCACGGACGCACGCCGTAGATACACTCCTGGTTCACCTGCATCCAGAGCGCGACCTCGCGCAGCCGCTCCTCCTGCTCGATGGGCAACTCACCATCGGGCTTCGGCCCAATGTTCAGGAGCAGGTTTCCACCTTTGGCGCGCGTCTCCACCAGAAGATCGATTACCTCACCACCGGTTTTGTATTTTTCATTCTGCGGCTGATACTGCCAGGCTGTGCCCATGGTGAAGCAGGCTTCCCAGGCTCCTTCCAGCGGGGTCCCCGGGACATGCAACTCCGGAGTCTGGATAGCGCCGCGTGTGACGATCGTGTCGGGCTGAATTTTCCAGGCCAGTTCCCGAAGTCCGTCCGGCTCGCCGTCAAAGAAAACCACGTCGATAGGACCGTACCCTGTCATCAACTCGCGGACCTGGTCCAGGTCCAGCTTCATAAGGCCAGGATTATTGCGGGGCTGGACGGAAGGGATATTGCGCTGGACGTCGATCTGATTCTTCCACAGCCACCAGAAGTCATCAGGCGAGAAGTAGATGCCGGGTTGGATGCCTTGACCCTTGAAAGCTTCGAGGATCTCGCGTGTGATGTCCCTTTTGAAAGGCGTGTTCATAATGCCGAAGCCGGTGGTCTTCGTGTCCCACATGGCGAAGCCGGAATGGTGTTTGGTGGTGAAGACCACGTAGCGGACGCCGGCGAGCCTGGCCAGGGCCGCCCAGTCTTGCGGGTGGAACTTGCGCGGGTTGAAGGTCCGCGGCAGATCGTTGAAGAAGCGATTGGTGTAAGCTTCGTCGGCGCCGGCCAGGGAGTGGGAAATGACCACGCCGGTCTGCGAATCGACGGACCAGTGGATGAACAGGCCGAAACCAAGGTCGCGGAACCACTCCAGGCGTTCCGGTTTGTTGAGCGATCGAGAAGGCAGGTCGATCTGGGCGGCTGCCGTCGCGGCCAGAAGAAGAAAGCTTATTGCGGGTCGAAGCATGGCTAACGTGACACTTTCTTTATTTGGAAACGATCAGCCGGGCGATTTCGGCCCGCGCCTCCAAGAGACGTACGGGATCGGGATCCCAATCCCGCCAGCTCCTGCCGATGCGCCGTACCGCTTCATCTGCCGCTGCCTGCCCGCGCCGAGCGGCCAGGATCCGGAAGTACTCGTAATCCTCCAGCCCCTCCCGGATTTGCTTCAGCCGCATGGAGGAGACCAGCCCCCTGACTCCCGCGTCCGCACCCGGATAGAGCAGCGATCCTTCCAGGTTGTACATTTCGCGGTAAGTGAGCGGGTTGGTCCACACGTCCGCGGTGGACATCCAGTTGGTGGTGCTCCAATACAGCAGGCCGGTGATCCCGTGGCGCCAGCTTATCCAGGCCGGGACACGGTAGTTCAGCAGCGGAAAATCCAGTTGCCAGAACGGCGTGTCCTGGCCGGGCCTGCCCTGGCAGAGCGCGGTATACGACCACAGTTCGTCGCCCGCGGCCAAGCGCTCCCTGGCCGGGCCTTCGTCGAACTGCGGCCAGATTGGCACCCAGATGTCCACCGACCCCGCCAGGGTTCGCCAGGCAGGATCTTGCGGCTGCGGCTGTTCCGTACACAGGACCTTGATTCCCGGCGCCGTCTCCCGCACGAACCGGGCGCGCGCCCGCACTTCTTCGTAGGCCTCGCGCGTACTCGGTTCATCGACGACGTAAACGTAGGCGAGCCTGTCCCACCCATTTGCACGAAGGTATTGATGAAGCGAGCGCAGATAGCGCGCGTTTCGCTCGCGCCCGGCGCCCAGCGGGTCTCCACGCCAGCCCCGGCCGTCCATGTCGAGGAACCGTATGGGGAAACCTGTGATGTGGAAGCGCTCCATCCAGTTTTTCAAGGCGGCGTGCGTGGGGCCCGGGTCGATGCTGCCATCGGGGTTTACTTTCGGAAGCAGAAAGGTGGGGACGGGCGGGCAGATGCGATGCGCCGCGACCAGTTCCGCATAGTTGGTCTGCAGTTCCCGCCGGCCCCGCTCATCGAGGTTTTCCCATGCCGCCACTTTGAGGGGGCGCGACACCAGTGGGTTGAGATCGGCATCGCCGAAATGGGTTCGCATGGAAGGGGTGTCCGGCAGGGCGAAATCCCAGACGGTCAGGCGTACCGGAACCCTCACGCGCACCCCGCCGGCGGCGGTTATGGTGACGTCTCCCTTGTAGTCGCCGGCGGCGGCGTCTCTGGGGACCAGCACGTCCACCCACAGCGGCTGATTCGAGTTGGCCGGCACATCGAACGGCGCCGCCGGGAATCGCGCAGTGACAGGCGGCTTGCCCGTAGCCGGATCCACGAAGGGGATGAGCGCGTCGGGGTACCAGCCCGGTTCGGCTTTCGACTTCGGGCTCGCCTTCGTCACCTCCACATAGTGCTCGCGATATAGCGCGATGCGCGACGATGGAATAGTTGCGCCGCGAGGGCCTTTCCAGGCGCCCGTCGAAGCATTCACGCCGCGCAGGCCGTTTTTGCCGGCGCGCACGACGATCTGGAAGGGGGCGTACTCGTTGCGCGCGGCTTCGAGGTGCGCGGCGCGCAACGGTCTCGGCGCATCGGCCGGCCGCACCCGTTCGAACTCATTCGCCGTCCAGGCGGACAATTCCGGTACGGCGGCAAACAATGAGAGTGGTGCCAGTACGGCCGCGCCGAGCAAAGCGATGCAGCTAACGTGTGCCAACGTTCCCTCCAGCGCCGGTTACCTTGCCGGCGCCCCCGCTTGCGCCACGGGTATGAGCCGCACGCGGCTCAGATTCATAAGGTGTCCTCTGGGCAGGTGTACGGGACGGACGACAATGCCATTCTTGCCCTGCTCGAGCTTAACCGTGCCCGAGGCAACCGTGTGGTAGGCCGACCAGGACCCGGTGTCCTGGACCGAGCCATATAGCTGGATGGGGATCTCCGGCCGGCGCGCGGTCGATCCTACGCCCTTTTGCGGTTCGGCGATCCCGCCCGGAAGGGCGCTGATGCCGAACTCGCCGCCGCCCTGCTTCTCATCGCAGGAATACGTCAGTTGAACCTGGTAGTCGCCGCCCTGTTTGGCCTCGAACTCCCAGTAGACGAAGTCGACCGGGCGCGTCCAGGAAGCCGTGTGGACCTCGCGTCCCTCGACTCCGAACTGCATGCGCTGCCCATGTTGCGAGCGGATTTCGGCGTGCAGCACCGGAAGGTCGATCCGCCCGTCGCCATCGGAGGATAATTGCATGGGGCGGATCGCTGGAGCGCCCTCAATCTCCACGGCCACTACGCTTGCCACCGGATCCGGGGCCTCGCGAGGAACGTAAATCGTCCAGGTATCGCCGCCCTGCTGGAATCCGAGCGGCTGCGCACGGTCGTGCAGCAGGTAGGCGGATTTCACACGGTTTTTCAAGCCCGGAATCACCAGTTTCCCGTCAGCGGGCCACGTATAAACGTGAAAGTATAATGTGCCCGGACGGCTGGTGCAGCGGCCGTAAAACGGCAGCCGGGGGAAGGGGCTGGCCGAGGTGCCGTAGATGGCCTCGCCATTGACGGCCATCCACCGCCCGATTGCGTACAACCGGTCGATGAACTCCTGCTGGATAGTTCCATCCGGGCGCGGGCCGATGTTCAGGAGCAGGTTGCCTCCCTTGCTGGCCACGTCCACCAGTGTGCGGATTAACTGATCGGCCGGTTTGTAGTCGGTCTCCAGCCTGTCGTAACCCCACCAGTGTGACGTCATGGTGAGGCAGTTTTCCCAGCGGCGGTCGCTGCCGTCGGGGTTCTTTAGCCCGACCGCGGGGATAAATTGCTCCGGCGTGCTGAAATCGGCCTCCAAATTGAGCCGGTTGTTGATCAACGCATTCGGCTGGAGGCTGTGGATCAGGGAGATCATCTCGGAGGACTGGAGTTCTTCGGCGGTGTGCTCCCAGGAACCGTCAAACCAGACCGACCCAAGTCCGCGGCTCCGGCTCAGGAGTTCCTTCACCTGTCCACGGGCATAGGCAAGATAGCGCTTCAGGTCGGCATCGGCGGCAGGGCGCTTGTCCCAGGCGTGCCGGGGCAGGTAGTCGGGATGATGCCAATCCAGGATGGAGTAGTAGTATCCCATGGTGAGGCCCTGCCGCTGCGCCTCGCTGGTCAGTTCCGCGACGATATCGCGACGGAACGGCGTTTTCATGACGTTCCAGTCTGTAAGTTTGGTGTCAAAGAGGCAGAAGCCGTCGTGGTGTTTGGTGGTCACCACCATGTACTTCATCCCGGCGGCCCGTGCGAGGTCCACCCAGGCTTTGGCGTCAAAGTGCACGGGGTTGAACTGGCGACCAAGTTTTTCGTACTCGTCCGGAGGGATCATCTTGGTCTGCTGCACCCACTCGCCCTCGCCCACGAGGGAGTAGACACCCCAGTGGATGAACATGCCGAACCGGGCGTCCTGGAACCACTGCCCCCGCACGGCGGCCGGCGGGCTTTGAACCGTCAAGGATGAGGCGCCGAGTGCGCCGGCCATCACGGCTGATAGAAAAAAGCATCGCATCATATTCTCACCTCAGAGACACCCCATTCGGCTGAATGAAATCCGGTCAGACCTGGCCGGGATCGACCGGTTTTGCCGTCTGCCACTTGCCTTCCGTGAAATCGGGAAACTCTACCGGCGCGCTCCGGGAAGCGACGGACTGCTGCGTGAGCGGCACGATCGCACTCCACGTGGCCGTATCGCAGGCATCAATAGGAGTCGGCGTGCGGTCGCGGACCGCTTTGACGAACTGATACAACGTAAGGTAATCGGCGCCCCCGTGGCCGTGTTTCACGGCGGATTCGCCCTGCGCTTTCCACAGGGGATGTTCATACTGCTGGTAGTAAGGCGCCGCGTCCTCCCATGACGGCTCGGCGGATTTCATTGGAGTGCGCCCCTGGACGAAAAGCTTATCCAGCGTTCCCGAATAGATGCCCCGGGTACCCTGCACATCCAGAATCAGATCGTACGGCCTGGGCGATTGGGTATTGTAGTAGAGCGTGACGGTGAAGCCGCGCTCGGTCTTGATCATGGTCGTATTCACGTCGCCCTGAGCGAAGCTCTTGCGGGCCGCGGGGTGGTCCGCACCAAACGTCTCGACGGCGTACATCCGGCTGCCAAGGGCCGGGGTGCTCATCGAAGTTAGATAGCTGAACCGGTCACCGCGATTGATGTTCATCCACCATGCCACCGGCCCTATCGGGTGGGTCGGATACTGGTTGCCGTTCCGCGTGAGGGCGTACTTGGCACGCCAGCTCAACGCACCGTCTTTGCCGAACTGGCTCCCGCGTATGTAGTGCTGGTATCCGGCCTTGCAGTGGAGCACCTCACCAAGGATTCCCTCGCGCACCAGGTTGAGCACCATCAAGACGTTCCGAAAGTAGCAGACGTTCTCCAGCATCATGCACGGCATGCCGGTTTGGCGCGAGGTCCGGACCAGTTGCCAGCACTCCTCGATGCTCAGCGCGGCCGGAACTTCCACGCCCGCGTACTTGCCGGCCTGCATCGTAGCGACCGCAATGGGCGTGTGCCATTCCCAAGACGTGGCGTTTACGACTGCCTTCAAATCGTCCCGCGCAACCAGGCGGCGAAAGTCCTCCGGACCGCGCCCGTAGCCCTCTGGCCGCGGCTGCCCGGTCTTCCGGACCATCTCCTGCGCCCTCGAGAGACTGGCTGGATCGATGTCGCAGATCGCCGGCACCTCCACGCCCAACGAGAGCAGCGTTCGCAGCAGCGACGTGCCGCGCCTGCCGACACCCACAATGCCGATCCGCGCCGGTTTTTCGGCCGCCTGCGCGCGCAGACCCGCGACCCACGCGATCTTCAGAACGTCTCTTCGACTCCTGCCTGTATTCATGATCCCTCGCGATCCAACCACTACGGCGTTCCCAGAAAACCGTCGCCGAAAAAGACCGGCTTATAGCCGCGGCGCGTGACCCACTCTATCGCCCGTTCCACTCGCGCGCGGTAATCGGGTTCGTACCCGCGATAGTCGGGATAGAAGTACTGCTCGTGAATGATCAACTCCAGCACCTCCGACTCGTGAGGGTCGGATACGATCCGCTCGAGATAGGGCGCGATCTTGTCTAGCGGCACGGAATTGACCACGATGTCGTGGTGGATGAATATAATATCTTCCCTGGTATCTTTCCAGTAATCCCGGCCAAGGATCCGGCGGTATTGCGGAACGCTGAGATGGTAACCCACGTACGGAATGTCGTCGCGGAACGCATCCACGCCAAGGAGCACGCGAACGCCTTCCTTCCGCAGTGCGGCCGCCGCGGGTTGCGTCGCGGCGCCCCAGTGTATAGTGGTGACCGGGCTCAGTAATTCCTTCCCGGCAAAACGCTCGATTTCGCGGTTTACCATGAGGTAGTCCTGCCGGATCTGCTCAGCGGAAGCGTGCACGTAAGGGCGCGCCGGATCGTTGGCGCGTGCGTGGAACGTGAGCCGCAGCCAATCCGCGTTGGCCCGCCATTCCTCCCGGAACTTATCCGGCATCTGGGAGAGGTTGAAGCCGGTAGTCTCGTAGTAGATGTTGTGGTGTATCTTGGTCCCGTACTTGCGGTGCATTTCGCGCCAGAACGCCAGGTAGTCGTTGTCGAAGATCGATTTGTATGTAGAGGCGTGCCGGGCGATATCCCGCAGAAACCAGATGTTATCGTCTGTGGAAAACCGGTAGCGCGGAAAAGACCTGCGGTCCCAAAGAACCGTGACCTCGTCGTGCAGCCCGCCAGGGCCTTCCGCAAGAATCTTACTCTCGGGCTCGCGTAGCAAGACCCGCGACTCGAACACGCCGTCTTTGACCTCGGCCGGGGCGCCATTGACCCGGACAGGGCCGGCACCTGCAGTTACTCCCTTGACGCGGATTCGAAGGCCGGCTGGAGACGGCTCTCCATCATGGCGATTGAGAATGGCCCCGTCGGCCGGTTCTGTGATCTGCAGTTCTTGGCTGTGCTCCCACAACAGGCGTTGGGAACGCTGGGGAACGCGCACCTTGTAGAGAGCGCCGGTCTCAGCCTCGGTTACGTATAGGACGTTCAAGTCGTATCCGCCGAAGGCGATCCCCGTCGCTCTGCGCCCGGGTAGCCTGTATTCTGCGACTTGCTGGCCTTCAACGTTGTAGGCCGAAACCTTGCCGCCGCCGTCCCACGCGACATAAAGATTGCGGCCCTGGTCGAGCGCGAGCGCTGCCGCTCGACCCACCCCGGAGAGGGCGGCGAATTGCATTCGTCCGGTTCCGTCCAGGGCAAAGCGCCAGATCCGGTTGGCCTTGTCGGACACGAAGATGTGGCCGCTGTCCGCCGATACGACTATGCCTTTAGCGCCGGACACGCCGGAGGCGCAGATCGCGCGCTCCCCTTTCGGGCTCAGCCGGTATACGCAAGAGGCAGCGCTGTCGGTCACATAGATATTGCCGTCGGGACCCACGGCAATGCCCTCGGGGGATCCCAGGTTCTCCGCGACAATCTCTACCCTGCCCCATCGCGTGACTCGGAAGATTTCCCTCAATTGCCGGTCGGCAACATATAGGTCTCCCTCGGCGTCGAATGCCATCGCCGCGGGTGCGCCGGAGGTCTCCGCCAGCAGAACCGAGCTGTTGCGTCCCAACACGCGTGCGATGCCTCCACCAGCGGTAGCGGAGGCGACCATCGGGGCGCCCTGGGGATTCACGGCGACGGCTTCGGCGGAACGGATTCCGCTCAACACGGGGACGGCCTGGGCGTCGGCCGCCGCGCTTCCGCCGCGAGTCGATAGCCACACCGCCGCCACAGCCAGGCAAATGGCAAAGGCCAATGACTGGAAACGCGACTGAGTCATTCTGTGCTCCCTGGCAGGACGACGTATGCGCCGCTGCGGTTGAAATCAGATCATACACCCGGCGACCGGGCCGTTCATCCCGCGCGGATTTCGGCGCGTTACGGCCGAATCGCAACTGCCCGCGTGGTCCAGTTCGGCTGTGCTGGTTCAGCGTGAAATGGAGAGCGGGCGTTCCCTGTTAGCGAGTATAGCCATTTTGAGGGCTCAGTTTGAACGGCCCAGTATAGTCGCGAGGCAAGCCTCGGCTGAACCTGCAACTACTGTAGTTTCAAAAAGAAAATCAGGTCACCTGGTGCCCCCGATTCATGCCACCCTTGACGCCGCAAAACTAGACTGGCTAGCAAAGGAATTATTCACGACTCGATTCCGCAGGCTGCGGGGCGGACAGTCTTGGTAAACTCTGGCCACTAATCGCTACGTTGAGCGATGAACCATGCTGCACCTTCCTCGCGAACTGCTGCAACGACGTACTGGCCGCAATTGGCCAAACACTCGCGCATGTACTGGTCGATCAACGTCAGGAGCACGAGGTTGGAGCCGATCATTGCTTGCGCGCGTCGGCCTCGTGCAACTTGCGCAACTGCCGCCAACGTGCGTACTGGTCTGCCTTCGACGCATCGGAATCCAGCTGGTTGCTGAGCCAGAAGGTAAACCAATCGACGGTTCCGCCCTGCGCTGCCAGCCGCTCCTGGGGACGGAGAGGCGCGTGCTCGGAGTTGGGCAGCCAGGTAAACTCCACTGGTTTTTCGAGCTGCTGCAATCCCACAAACCATTCCCAGTTATTCAATAGCGAATACGTTCGAAAACCTATGAGCCACACTGGCGTATGCACTCTTTCGAGGTTGAAGCCTGTGGCGTGCTGGTTCCACGTGCTCAGGCCATCGCCAAATGGGCGGCTGCCGTTGATCTGCTCATAGGTATAGCCTGCATTGGGTCCATTATTAGCCCACGACAGGTATTGGAAATAGGAGGCGTCCATTCCATCGACGATCACGGCGGCAGCGACGGGGTATCTCGAAAATGTGAGGGTGTATCTGGCGTGGTACCCGGTTCGGCTCCAGCCCAGCAGTCCGATCCGCGCACGATCGATATAGTCCCGCTGGGCCAGGTAGTCGATCAGCCCTTCGATGGCGGCCATAGCCACTGGTCCTTCTTTAGCGGTCGTCAAGGCCGCCAAAGGCGGCAATCCGAGCTGCGCTACGATGATACCTTTGCCGGCCAATTCCTGGGCGGCATAACCGGCGGTTGACGGACCGTCGATCCAGAACTGGGTGGCATCCCAACCCTCCAGTTGAATCACCAGGGGGTATTTCCTGCCAACAACAAAGTCGGGCGGAAGATAGAGCCCACCTTTACTTTCTTGCTGATCGGTTCCCTTCCATGCGATGGCTTCCACTTTGCCAAATCGCAGACCACTGAATTGCGGATTGAGGTCCATAATAACCGACCTCCGCGCATTAGGGTCCACCGCCACAAGCCGTGGAGGCGTGTTCATGTCCTGCTCCAGTTGCACAGTAAAAGGGCCCCTGGAGAGAGCATTACCGCCGGCATCCTTCTTCTCCCAGACGCTACCCGTTTTCTGATACACCACGGGATCGAGCGCTTCCAATGAAGGAGCACGAGGACGCAGGAGGACGCTTGCGGTCTTCTGGTTCCACGAAAGGAACTCGGCATAACCTTCAGCAATCGAGCGGATGCCGCCCGTCTCCGCGTCAACTTCGCCGGTGACTGGAACGGACGTGCTGCCGGTGCTGTATTTGGGCCGCAAATACACTCCGGATATGATCAGCGAATTGCCATCGGGCAGCCATGCAATACCGCCGGAGAGTGAAGGCGCATTCATCAGCGGGCGCGAGGCGCCCGAATCGGCGTCGATGAGAAGATATTGCACCAGTCCGAGGCCCTTGCGAATCCTGTATTGCTCAAAAACCGCGGAACTGGCGGGAATCGGCTGCGCTACGATCAAGCGGTGCCCGTCGGGCGAAAGATACACGTTCGACTGGATGGACTTCCTCCCCAGGGGGATTTCTTTGAAGGAGTTCCCTCGCCGCTGGACGATCAGCCGGTTCCCACGCTGTTTCCTGTTCGCCAGTAGGTCCGCCAGTTGCTCTGCCGCAATCTGAATCCCACGATCGCCGGATGAAGGGTCGTAGTAACTTTCAGGTGCGGGACGCAATATCAAAGCCACTGCCGACAGATCCCGCGTGGCATCGAACGCCACAATCGAACCGTCGTACTCGTAGAGCTTGCTGACTCTTCTGGTGGGCACGTCCAGCGCGTAGATCGGTGCCTTCGCACTAGCCTGCATGGCCCCACGAAACACAATTGTCCTGTCGTCCATCCATCGGATGTCGCTGATCGCTGGCTGATTGCTGGTGGTGGAAAGCGTAGCGATCACTTCGGTGCGCGGTGAGTGAAACACATCGGCACTCTTGAGGAGCCACAGCGAATAGATATTACTATTGGTAGTGATGTCTCCCTTATGAGTGAGCACGACAAACTGGCTATTGTCCGGAGAAAAATACGCTAGACCTTCCCGTGAACTACTCGCGACGTTCATCTCGATGGAGTCGGCGACGGTGACGGGGCGCGATGCCGCGCCAGGAGCCTGGCCCATTAGCGGCATGGCGAGCCCCATGAGGATGAGCCAGTTTCGAGTAATGTTTCGCATGGTGTCTTCCCAGTCAGAATGCCAGTCCTAAAGCAAATTGTACAGATCGCGCCGCCGATCTGGTAAAGCGGGCTTAAGACTTTGGCTGAACCCGCCGTTCCGAGGCCCGGCCGCGAGCTTTGCATGACCAGACCGAAACGGGGACTGCTCAGGGTAGCGTGGGGGATCTCCGAAATTCGGGTGATTGAGAATTTAGCAGAACTCCGCTTTCTGAGGGATCGTTTCAGGGGTCCGATTGTGGGACGCTGTCCTTCCCGCACGATCAACGGATAGTGTTTACTAGTCTCCGCTACGACCGGAAATGGGCTGTTCGGCCCTTCTTCCCATGGCCTGCTGCCGACGAATCTGACGCTGTTTTCGTGCCTCCTCCAGCTTGCGATCTCGCTCAGCATGGATCTCGTGCTGACGGCCGGCGAACATGTCCTTCGGCTTCATGCGTTCTCTCCTTTACCTTACCGGGAGAACGCCTTCTCCATTTCCAACTGAACCGGAACACGGCCTGAAACTGTCGTTCTGGGACCGGGCGACTATCATGACGTTAGGCGCGCTCGCCCGCTAACACCCGCCGGACGGTTTCGGAATTCTCGCGCACTTCGTCGCGGAAGCGCGGGTACATACCCATGATCGCTGCGTCGTGCCGCTTGATGTTCCCGAAGGCGAAACGGATGCGTTCTTCCACCATCTGCGGTGACTGGATCAAGCGCCCGGCCGCCAGGATCTTGAAAGCCAAACAGGTCTTGCTGGTCTGGCGGATCATCCGGCACATGCGTTCCGGATCCTTTGCGAGATAAGTCTCTCCCACCGGCAGTTCGTCACCGAACAGCTTCTTGAAGTCATCCGGCGTGCGGCTTTGCTGGTAGAAGCAGGTCATATAGAAATCAAGGTCCCAGTTCTGGCTCTCAGCGGTATCGACCACCGCAGGGTTATGCGTCGAAAGCCCGACCAGCACTCCGGTGTCGCGCACGGCTTTCAAGAATTCACGGATCTTGTCCGTCTGCCCGAGGCGGAAGCGGTTATCGGTCATGTTGCCGTGGTGCACGATACCGACCGGCTGCATCCTGGCCACTTCTTTCAACAGGGTGAAATCCGTCATCAAGTCGCCCATCCCCAGCAGAATCCACTGCAACTTGATCCCTTCGGCGAGCATTCGTTTCAGGTCGGACATCTCCCTGGGACCGTAGTGCATCTGCCAGGTATTGATGCCGTTCGCCTCGGCGCTGCGCAGCACCTGCAGCACGCGGTCCTGTGTGCACCACTCGCGCTGGTGCTGGTCGAGCAGACGGCTACAATGCGAATAGCCGTATAGCGGATTGGCGCCGATTATCAGGCGGCTGATTTCCCATTTCCCCAGCTGGACCTTGGGCAAGGCGGGAGCCGTTTGAGCAGCCTGTCCCGCTGTGGCCACCGCGCCTGTAACGCCGACGGTGGATTGGAGGAATACGCGGCGAGAAGTAGATACGCCGAACTGCATCGCGGAGTGCTCCTTTCGGATGCTTACATCCGGTTGATGCTACCACGCTGGCGGAAGTACCTAAACCTGCGAGACCGCATCGGAAACGGGAGCCAATACCGAATCTCGGGATTCGGATGCCGGCTTGGTGGTCAACAGCGCAAAGCTGACGCCCGTCGCGGGATCGGCCCATGTGACGGTTCCAGTGGAACCCCAGTGGCCGAACGCACGGGTCGAGCAGGCTTTGCCGAAGCTTCCGGGGCCAACCCGAAAGCCGATTCCAAACGGCTCGTTGAGGCCCAAGTTCTGGTTGACGATCATGGAAGCCGCGGTACGCGGCTTGAGCACCCGGTCGTCGGGTTGAAGGAAATATTCGACGAAACGCGTAACCTCGGCACCTGTCGAATGGGCGCCTCCCCACGGAGCGCCGAGATTGCGCCAATAGGGGCTGTTCCAGTTCCAGTCCTCATCGCCACTCACTTGGCAGAGGGCGGTATCGGCGATCCTTCTACCGCCGAGTCCCAGCGACGTTCGTGATAGCCCGAGGGGTCCAAACACTTCCTTGCGCAGGAACTCACGAAACGGCGTCTTAGTGACGCGTTGCGCGATTTCTGCCGCAAGCAGAATTCCCATGCTCTGGTAACGGCACTCGGCGCCGGGTTTGAAGAGCAGTGGCACTCTGCACGTGCCCGCGACAAAGTCCTGGAGTGGGGCGTGCCGCCGGCGTAACGCTTCGTTGTCGGGGAGCATGTCCGGAAGGCCGGAAGTGTGCGTGAGGAGATGCCGGATAGTGACCGTATCGCGGTCGCCGCCGCGGAATTCGGGGATGTACTTGCGTACGTTGTCGGAAAGCGAGATTTCCCGCCGGTCCACCAGGATCATGACACCAGTGGCGGTCATCGGCTTGGTGATCGAGGCTAAGAGAAACGGCGTGTCAACCGACTTCGCCTGCCCGCACACATGCCGGACGAGCGACGAGCCCCGCCGAACGCAGAGAGACGCGGCGGCCACCTCGCCCGTGCGCGTGACCTCATCCATGACGCGTATGGCCCGATCCAGCCTACCGCGGTCCAGGGCGGCCGCTACTTGGGCGAGGAATGTTCTCCTTAGCATTGCGATTCTGGGTCCCAGAAACGTAACGGGGACCGGGCTCCTACAGCTTTCCGATCGCCTTTCGCGCCACCTTATCAGCGACGGCCCTTGCCTTCGCTTCCGGCGCGCCCATCATCATCACCGTTACGATAACGTGCTTTGAGCCCTTGTAAGCACCAAGCTGCTGCATACCGTAGCCGGGGGCGGAGGTGTACGCGCCGTCTCCGATACCAGGAGCGATCTGGGCGTTGATTTTCCGTTTCTTCAGCTCCGCGACCATCTTATCGGCTGATTCCCCCGGTGCTTTGTCGACGAGCATGATACCGATCACGGAGCCTGTATTGCCCACCTTGTAGTCGCAGACCGACTTGTTTCCCGCGTTGACAACACCATCGGAAACCGAGGCTCCAGAGGCTTCCTGGATTTCGGCCTTCGTCAATAGCGTGCAAGGGCCGCTCACAGCTTTCGGAGCCTGTGCCCCGGCGGAACCGGCGAGAAGCAGAAAACAAAGTGGCAGTGTGCGCATCTTGCGGATTGTATCAGAAGCTGCCACAGAGCACAGAGCTTGGGCACAGTGCTATGAATGAAAGAGGCTTATGACAACGGCGATTATTCTGATCAACGTAGCGCAAGGGCGGGTACCGGAAGTGGCCCAGGCGCTGATCAACCTTCAGGGCGTTACGGAGGCGTATTCCGTAGCCGGGCCCTTCGATCTCGTCGCGATCGCGCGGGTGCGCCGTGAGGGCGACCTGGAAGACCTGGTCGCGGGGCGCGTCCAGAAGATACCGGGAATCGAATCAACGGAAACCCTGATTGCGTTCCGGGCGTACAGCAAACGCGATCTGGAGGCAATGTGGAACATCGGGAACGAAGAGCCGCAGTTGGAATAACGGTCCCCTGCCTCGCTTCACGCTAGAGCCGACGTCACCGCCTGGCACAGTTCGGCCGCGGTGAACGGCTTCATCAGGAGCGGGAACCGGGTGGCCTGCGGCAAGGGCTTGCCGGATACGAGTAGGATGCGCGCGTCGGGTACCTCCGCGAGGACCGTCTGGGATAGTTCGATGCCGTTCATGTCCGGCATGTCAATATCCGTGACGAGCAGCTTGAAAGCCGGCTGGCGGGAACGGAAGAGTTCCAGTGCGGAAGCGGCATCCGGGGCGGGAACGGCCGAATACCCGCGAGCTTCCAGCATGGCCACCATCACGTTGCGTATGGCCGCTTCATCATCGGCAACCAGAATGAGACTCCGCTCCACGTAAGATCTCCCCTTGTTAAAAGTACGCACAATTGTTGCACATCGCAAACGTTGCGGGGCGGATGTTACTACAGTGTCAGCAGGTAAGCGGTTATGTCCCGCGCCTCTTGCTCTGGGATACCCATATTCGGCATTGCCGTTCGCGGGTGCACGGCAGGCGGATCCTGCAGCCAGCGAACCAGGTTTTCCGGTGTGTTCGGCAGGACGCCCGCGAGGTAAACGCGGCTGGCAATCCGGGTGAGCGGGGGCCCGACCAGTCCTTCCGCTCCCGCAATGCCGGGGATCGTGTGGCAAGCCGGGCAGCCACGCCTTAAGATCGCCGATTTTCCGCGTTCGAAATCACCGCCCGCCATATGAGAGGCCACCCGAGCGGAGTTGCGGTCGCATGAACTGGCGGTCAGGGCCGCCAGGGCCCAGCCGACAGGAGAAAGTCCAGGCGAGCTTGAGGTTCTTTGCGTTGCCCGCGTTGATCTCGTCGAGGCCGCTGAAGCGGGTGTTGGCGTAATCCTTGGGAGCCATCACCCAATCTGCATCAACCCGGCTCTGCGGTGGCCTATCGCCCGCCTTGGGCACCGCTAAAAGAAACAGGCATACCCCGGCAGCCGCAGTGCGAAACATACCCCTTTATCCCTCCGCATCTTCTCAAGCTATCGCGGCGGCGACCCTGAGTTGCTTTCATTTTGTTCCGGCGGCACCCGCCCGACACCGGAACCGTTCGTCACTGGCGATGCGGGGCTCGACAACGACCTCCGGTCTGGCATATCATATACCCGCATGCCAGATCAATTCAGATTTCTCGATAAACCAAAGAAATGGCATGCATTGTCGATTTTCCGATTTTCACATCCTCTAGCACTGCTCGATGTGGTCCCGCTAATTGGACGGCTGGAGCGCTCAGCCGAGAATCGTGGATTAACCCACGGCTACTGCACGTATACTCATCCAATCTCGCTATGTCCAGATTCCAACACCTTCCAACGATGCTGCTCGCACTGGCGCTATCTGCCGGCGCGGCGAACGCACAATCTACGTTCGGGTCGGTCACCGGCTCGGTATCCGATCCTACCGGCGCGGCTGTGCCGGGAACGACAATCACCGCCGTGCACAAAACGGCCGGGCTGACGTATACGACGGAGTCGAACGACTCCGGCGTGTTCAATCTCCCCGACCTTCGCGACGGCGGGTACACGATACGCGCTACCAAGCAAGGTTTCAAGGAATTCATCCAGGAAGAACTTCTCCTGGAAGTCCGTGCGATCCGGCGCCTCGACATCCGCATGGAAGTGGGCGCGGTTGCCGAGACGGTGGAGGTGACCGCCGGGGCGGACGCCATCGAGACCGAGCGCGCCACGGCTTCCGTGACCCGTTCGGAGGAGTACCTGACGCGCACCGGGCTCAGCTCCAACGGGCTATGGGCGTCCTTCTTGACGTTTCCCATGACCAGCCAGCGTGGGAGCTCTCCCTCCTTCGCAGGGACGCGCAACGATCAGTATCAGATGACTGTTGACGGCGCCAGCATCAATGCCGGCACCGGCGGCGTGATCTCGAATCTCGGCGGTGAAAACCAGGTGTTCAAAGACATGCACATCGACATGGTGAATACCGGCGCCGAGCACTCCGGCTTGGCCCACGTGCTCCTGGTGACTAAGTCGGGCGAGAACCAGGTGCATGGTTCGGCCCACTTCAATTACCAGAGCCCCGCCTTCCGCGCCCGCGACTATTTCTCCACCCAGACTCCCACCGGTATCAACCGGCGCTTCGGTTTTGAGGTCGGCGGCCCGGTGTTTCTCCCCGGCGTCTACAACGGCAAGAACCGGACCTTCTGGCACGTCGCTGCGGAGAAGGTCGGGGGCAGCCAACTGCGGCAGGAGCTACGGCCGACTGTGCCGCTTGAGCCCTGGCGCAATGGCGACTTCTCCGCGCTCGGCGTGGCTATCCGGAACCCGATCACCGGCGACGTCTATACCGACGGCAGAATCCCGGCCAGCGCCATCAACCCGGTCTCGCGGAAGATCCAGGATATCTTCTACCCGCTCCCGAACATGGGCGACACCAAAACCTTCGCCACCCGCAACCACCAGACGTTGGTGACGGGCCCGAGTTCGGAGGAACGCCGCTTCACCGCCAAACTCGACCAGCGGATCTCCGATAAGGATTACGCCTACGCCAGCTTTCAAGTGCACCAGGTGGACGTGAACGATTGGGACGGCTCGCTTCCGGCCTTCGATTTCAGAAACTGGAAACGGCTCACGAAAAGCCTCGCCGGCGTTTGGACCCACACGTTCAACGCGCAGATGCTGAATGAAGTGCGCTTCTCCCATGCCTTCAATACCTACCCGCGGCGCGGGAAGTTCGAAGGGCGCGAGATCGTCAGCCAGCTCGGGCTCCAGGGACTCACTGCCGACCTGCCCGAAGGCGGCGGGCTATTCAAAGTGAACTTCAGCGGCCTCGGAATCACGGCCATCAGCCAGACCGACCAGCTCCGCCCCGGGTTCGTCAACAACAACTCGAGCATCGCCAACGACTTCAGCTACTTCCAGGGACGGCATAACCTTAAGATGGGCTTCCTGTTCGGCTGGGTCGCCTTCGACAACCAGTCACTCGGTGCCAACACCTTCGGCCAAGCGACATTCGCGAACACCTACTCGAAGGTTGCCGGCATCTCGAACTCCGGCCATGCCTACGCCGACTTCCTGTTCGGCACCCCGACCAGCTCGAACCGCGGAGTCATGGGCCCACTCGAAGCGAATCGCCGCAAGGCGTATGATTTCTATATCCAGGACCAATGGAAAGCGGCATCCTGGGTCACCTTTACCTTCGGGATGCGGTACGAGTACCACGCACCCTGGACTTCGGTGAAAGGCCTCTTCTCGACGTTCGACCCCAGCACGGGCAAGGTTGTGGTTGCCGATGCGGGCATGTCCGCCGTATCGAAATTCATCCCGCTCGGCTACGTCGACGTGGTTTCGGCCTCATCGGTGGGCCTGAATCCAAAATCTCTGGTGTCGGGCGACCGGAACAACTTCCAGCCGAGGCTTTCGGCGGCGTTCCGCCCGTTCAAGGATAACCGGACCGTAATCAGCGCCGGCTTCACCGTGGCGCACGACTCGAATCCCTTCCAGCCCACCTCCGCCAGTTCCCCGTTCGCGGTGGACGAACCGGTGTTCAACAACACCCCGACCACCCCGACCGTGGTCCTGCCCGTGGTATTCCCGTCGGCCAGTTCCGGCAGGCAGCCGACGATGAACCTGCCTGCGGCGGCCAAATCCAAACATTCAGTTGCCGCGCTCGCACCAGTGGAGCCTGGCGCTCTCCCGCGAGCAGTGGGACACGGGTTTCAGCGCCCGCTACGTCGGCACCGCTACCCGCCACATGTGGTGGGACCGCGACCTGAACGCGCCCGCCATAGACAACCAACTGTACATCAATAAGGTGCGGCCCTTCCCGAAATACCCGGGAATCACTTACAGCGACAACGGCGCAAGCCACACTTATCAGGCGCTGGTCCTTGAGGCCAGGCGGCGGGTTACCAAGGGCGGACCCATGTTCCAGGCTGGTTATACCTGGGCGCGCGATCTTGGCGACAGCGACACGACCCCTGAAGACCCATCCAACCGCGCCCGCGAGCGCGCCCCTGATACGACGCTGCCGAACCAGCGCTTCAGCGCCACCATGTTCTATGATCTACCGTTCGGCCACGGCAAAGCCTTGTTCAGCGAGGCGCCGAAGCTTGTCAATCGCATCATCAATGATTGGCAGCTCTCGGTGACCTCATCCCAGCAGACGGGCTCGCACCTCACGCCCCTGATTTCCGTTCCGGACCCGACCGGCACGCGCTACACCACTTCGGCGAACCGTCCCCTGATCTCCATCCGTCCCGACTTGCTCAGCGACCCGAACGTGGGCGGCAAGCGCGACGAAACGAACTGGTATAACCTGGCCGCGTTCGGCGCTCCGCCCATTGGCCGCTTCGGCACCTCGGCTCGCGGCGTGATCAACGGGCCGGGCGTGAACGTGATTCACGCCAGCATCCACAAAACCGTGGCGCTAGGTGGAGAACGCGCCCCGAAGCTCGTCATCGGCCTGCTCGGGACGAACGTCTTCAACCATACGAACCTGGGAAACCCGGCCCTGACCGTCTCGACCCTGGCCACCGCCGCGACGATTTCCTCAACGGGCGGACCGAATGCGAGCGCACCCAGCGATCGCGCGGGCGCGCGTAACCTGTGGGGCACACTGCGCCTGGAATGGTAACCCGGCGTTGTTGACAATCTCGACCCCGGACCTTTTACGGTCCGGGGTCTTGCCTCATATGGGCGCGGCGGCGCAGCTAGCGAATCGAAACCACCAGCAGCTTATCGCCCGTGAGAACGCCATCCACCTTTGCTTTTATCGGCTTCCCGGAAGTCGTTGCCTCGCTCCACTTCTTCTTGTTCTTGATCGCTTCCTGGGCCCGCTGGTTTCCAACCGAGTCAAAACCGACTACGCGGCCATCGTTCATCTTTAGCGCAAACGCACTCGTGCTCGCGGTAACAGGGCAGCTTTGCGCCTGCCCGCTTTGCGCTTGGCCCATCTGGCCCATTTGCGACTTCTCGCTCTGCGACTGGCCTCCGGTCGCGGTGCGATTCGCGTCACTCTGGCGCATCTGCTCGGATGAGCGGGTTTCGCTCTGACTGGCCGTTGAGCTGGTGCGATCCGCCGCGGCTGATGAGGACGATTCCGTCTGGGTGCTCCCCGTGCGCGCGGCGCTACCCGGCATCGCGCAGGAGGCATCCGTCAGGACTCCCTTGTACGTCTGCGTCTTCATCTCCGCGGGCCGCGCCTCAGTCTGCGACTGCGTCTCCGTTGTTGATGGCGTCCGCGTGGTGGGTTGGGCGCCGGTTTCCCTCTTCTGTGAGCCTGCGGCCGGCGGGTTCTCGGGCTGCTGGGTATTCTGCGACGGGGTATTCTGAGCCAGCGACATCCCGGCCACGAGCGGGACCGCGGCAATGGTCAGTAAGAATCTCATCTACATCTCCTCTGCCTATATCGTGACGGGCAGGGGCGCTTCGGCGCCGTCAGAAACGGAACACTCCCAGCCGATTCGGGTGCCTGCACACACTGAACTATGCGCACGCGGCACGCAATGCGGATGTCGGTACCCACCCGCACAGAGTCGCCCGATCTTCACGCTGCGCCAGGCCGTTTGACGGATATAATCGAGTCGGGCAGAGGAAGCCAGAAGATGCCATGAGGCTGTGACCCGGGCGTAGTTGCCTCCTTCCGCCCGTGGACGAGAGCAGTACCCGTCGCGGGCGCAAACCCGAGTCACCGCCGTTGCGGGCCGGTCGCAGCCATCTCCGGCCGGCCCGCTATTTTGATCGCTGGCTACTCCCGAACTACAATCTTCGCCGCAGACTGGTTATCGTACTCGTCCGTCACGCGCACCGCCAAGGTGTGCTCGCCGGCGGGGACGTTTTCGAGCGTGAGTTCGTACGTCAGTTCCGGGGAGTCCGCCAGACCGCCCACGGGTGGAGCCACGGTCCACTCACCGCCGTCGAGCGAATATTCAGCCTTTTGAATATTAGTCAGGTTGTCCACCGCTTTCCAGCGCAGGAACAACCGTGCCGCGTTGCGCGTGGCCGCCAGACCCGCAATCTGCGGGGGCGTATTGTCCACCAGGAAGACCGCGCTCTCGGCAGTGGCCGTTTTGGCTTCGGCCAGAGGATTCGCCGGACTGTCGGAAGCGGTCAGGCGAAGGCGGTAATCCCCGTCGGGGAAAGCCGCGCTATCGAAACTCACGTACTTCTCCCGCACCTCATCGTGTAGGGGCTTCCACGCCGTCTCGCCCACGCCGCGGATCTCCACCTTGTAAATGAGCGTGTCCCTATTCTCGTCCGATGTGGTCCAGCGCGCGCCCAGATAACCCTTGGCGCGCTGCATGGCCGGCGTGCCCGTGTCCAGCACCACGGGGGCCGTGCGCGACTGCGCCGCCCCGCGCGGCTGCGGCGTCCGCTTCACCAGCGGCGGCAAAGTCATGCTCGACTGGTTTGGCGGGGCGGGAGGAGGCGGCGGCGGGAACCGGTAGTTCGACGGCGTGATCTCCACCTGCTCGATTCGCGGTTCCACGTTCTTCGGCAGGTAAGCCAGCTCCACCGCGTTCAGTTCCGGCGACTGCCCGGCCTTCGACCCCGTCAGGGTCGCCTTCCACTGCACGAATCGCGCCGGCGGGCAGTTCACCCGCTCGCCTTTCATTGAAGTGACCGGCACTGACCAGGGGCTCCAGTTCTTCTGCGGCTGGTCCAGGTTGCCGCTGCGCGCCGTGATTCGGATGCCGCCGCCGTTATCCACGCCGTCGAAACTCAAACGGCCCCATTGCGAAAAATTTCCGGAGTCGAACACGTCGCTCTCGATCGCGCCTTCCTGTTCGAGGTTGGGACCGATCTCGAACAGCTTTCCGACGTTGCTGGTCACCGCGAACAACCGCCCGTTGCGCCCCGAGTGAAACGCCGTAACCTGCGTGGGCGACCCTTTCAGAAGCGCGGTGTAGAGCGTGTCGGAATCGATGCGGTAAATGTAGCCCTTGTTCCCTGTCCCGATCAACACGCGGCCCGCGCCGTCGAATGCCATCGTGTAGACCACGTCCTGCGGGTGCGACCACGCCTTGCGCGGGTTGCCCGCCGGGTCAATACGGTAAACCTCGCTCCCGCCCGCCACACTCACCTGCGGGGCCAGCCCAATCGCGGGAGGCGCCGGAACTGCCGGACGCAACTGCACCGCCGCGCCGGAAGCCGGTGCCGCGGGTTGCGGCTGCGGAGCCGGCGGCTGCGCCGGTTGCCCCACCCCGGCGGGCTGTTTGTTCCCCACCGCCGCTGCCCAGATGGTTCCGTCCTTAGCTACCGCCACCCCGGTCACTTCGCGCTTCGCCATCTGATAGAGCACGAATCCCTGGCCCGAAGGCGAAACCCGGATAACCAGCCCGCCCGGCTCCGTCCCCACAATCAGGTTGCCGTCGCCATCCACCACCATCGAGCGCGCGTGCGTCTCGTCTGTCGAGAAGAACAGCCCGCCCTTGCCGTTGGGCGCTACGCGGTGGATCTCGCCGCGGTCGCCGGTGGCCACGAACAGGTCGCCCGCCCGATTGAAGGCCATGCCCCAGATGTACTTCGCCTTGGGGTCGTAGAAGAGCTCACTCTTGCCGTTGGGCAGGACGCGATAGACTTTTCCGTCTGGCGACGTGGCCGCGTATAGCCGGTCTTCGTTGTCCACCGCCAGCGCGTGCACCTCGAGGCCCTCCAGTTCGGCGATCACCTTCTTGTCTCCCTTGGGCGATAGCCGGTGGATCTTTGCTCCCGGACCGCCGCCCACATAGAGGTTCCCCTTGGAGTCTTCCGCAAGCGCCCAGAGATAAGCGGAGGAGGCGTCGAAGAGTTCGTGAAAACGCGGCGCCAGCGTTACGACCCCGTCGCTGCGCAGAGACAGGTTATGGACGATGCCCTTCTCGAAATCCGAGTATTCGGCCGCCGTCCAGGTATGCGTTTGTCCCGCGCGGCCCCCGGCGGCGGTGAACAGAAGTAGGGCACAGCAGGCGCCGTGGGTCAGGCGCCGGTAAGATGAGGTGTGCATTGAAGTGGCGTTCGTAATTACTTTACTGTGATTTTGAGGCTGTAGCTGCCGGTTACCACGTAATCGAACGGCAGCGCCATCTGCTCCGACGCCGTCTCGGGCGAAGTGATCATGTTGCGGTTCGGAGCGCGCCCCGCCTGCATCACATTCAGCACCGACGAGGGCAGGCTCGGCAGCGTCTTGTCATCGTAGTACGCCGTCGGGCTCGGCTCCACCAGCGAGACGTACAGCTTATTATTGCTGCGCTCCTGGTTCATCAGCGATACGGTCTGGGGCAGGTCCATGAAGCGGTTCATGTACCCCGCCATGTTCTGCAAGCGGTTGACGGTGTCGCTGTCGCTGAGCAGGATGCGGTGGTCGCCCTTGGGCAGGCCTACCGGGAGCTTCACCCGAAAATCGCGCTCGATGCGTTCCCCGCGGTAGGGCCGCAACACCACCTTCACCGGCACCTCGTCTCCCGCCCGCACTTCCGGACTGGCCACCCACGCGTTCTCGATCGAGGCCACGCGGCGCTCGGGGATGAGGTCCACCGTGACGTTTACACTGCGCACGTCCGGCGTCTTCACGGCATTCAGATAAAGGCGGTTGAACTTGTCGCCCCACCATCCCGCCAGCAGCATAGTGGGTGGAACCGGCATCTCGCCGGCAGTCTGCATGGTGGAGAGTGAGATCTTTCCCTGCCCCTCTAGTTCCACGTTGCCGCTCAGCCGGTAGGTGGCCTCCTCCATGGATTCGTTCAGCCCGGAGATCGAATTGAACAGCGTCACCATCATCAGGTACGGCGTCCATTTCTGCTGCACAAAGACCTGGAAGCGCAGGTCCTTTTGGCTGCGCACCTGGTTGGCGTTGTCGAAAGATCGCACCTTCACACTGACGGGAATCATCCGCGACGATTCGCCCAGCACCCCCATGATGCCGCTATGCCGGTCCTGCTGCAGCGCCCCGACGAACTCCGTGGCATTCGCAAACTTGTTGGGCTGAAAAGCCGACGACAAGGTCATCAGCACCTCCCCCTTGGCCATCGGCATATTCACCGGACCCAAATTAAAGAATGGATGCCCGAACGCCAGTACGCGTTTGCCGTCGTTATACGTGACAGTCCCCATCCCAGTCATGCTCATATCGCCGGAGACCAGCACGCCCGCCACGGCATCGCCGGGCTGCAGTGCGTTGCGCCAGCCGGGTGCGGGTTTCGTGGTGTGGATGGCGCTGCCCGCGCCGCCCTGCACCGCCGATACGCCCAACTGCCGGAAGAAGGGGCCGAACTCCCGCAGAGTATCTTCGGTGAAGCCGGCGAGCGTCAGGGGCGTCTCGATCGGCACCATGGTGGGGAACTGCTGCGGCAGGGACGGCGCGGCTCCGGCGGCCACTACTTGCGCCAGCACCTCCCCGGGGACTTCCGCCACGCGCTGTTGCGGCGTGCCCTTACCCGGAGCACGGGCGTCGGCCGGACGGCTGTAATCGAACTGATTGATCTCAAGCATCAGTTCAATCGGGGTTATGCCGCAGATCGCGTCCGGAGAAAAGACGCTCAGCCGAAGTGCCACCGCGCCGATCAGTTTCCCGTCGATGTAGACCGGGCTGCCGCTCATCCCTCCAGCGACATTGGTGCGCGCTGCCTTTCCCCCCATCTTCCCCAGGATTACATCCTGCCTGGGGCCCCAGGCATTCTTCCAGAGCCCGATAATCTCCACCGGGATCGCTTCCGGCTCGGTGCCGGAAAACACGGTCCAGGCGGTAGCCTTCATTCCCGGCTTCAGCTCTGAGGACTTCATGATCTCGACCGGGCCTGCTTTAGGGCGGGCGGGTGCGGTTCCCGCGGCATACGCAGGGAACGAGAGAACCGCGAGCGAGGACAGCACCGCGGCAATAGGAAAACTCATCTGGTGACCAACTCCGTTGCTTTCATTGTACTATGGGCAGGAATCCGGGCCCCGCATTTCCGCCGCGCCCGGGTGGAGAGAGCACATTCTATGGCCCAGGGCAACCGAATCCACGAGGGCGGCACGTCCGACTGGTTTTCCGACACGGACCCGCGAGCACTCCATGTCTTCCTGGAGGCTCAGCGCCGGATGTCCCCCGGGGAGAAGTTCGCGACGGTCTGCCGGCTCACTGACTTCGCGATAAAACTGGCCGAGACTGGTGAGCGCCAGCGGCACCCTGACGCGAGCGATCGCGAAATCTTCATGCGTGCGGCGGCCCGGCGCCTCGACCGCGGGACCATGATAGCCGCCTACGGCTGGGACCCCGAGGCCCACCGATGATCGCGGCGGGCCTCACCCGGCTCCTGGCCGTGCTTGAGAGCCTGGGTATCCCATACTACGTGTGCGGTTCTGTAGCCTCTTCCGTGCACGGGCTTCCGCGGACCACCATGGACGTAGACCTGGTTGTGGCGCTGACGCCCGAAATCGTTCCGGCTTTCGCGCAGGAGTTGAAGGGCGAATTCTACGCCGACGAGGAAATGATGCGAGAGGCCCTGGCCGCAGGCCGCGCATTCAATCTGATACACTTCGCCAGCAGCCTTAAGCTCGATATCTTCCCGCTCGCCGGCGATCCCTTCGCCCGACTACAGTTCGCCCGCAGGAGAACCGCCCAATACGAAGCCGTACGGTTCCCCATAGCCTCGCCCGAAGACACCATTCTGAGCAAGCTCATTTGGTACCGGGCCGGAGGGGACGTTTCCGAGCGGCAATGGAATGATGTCCGTGGCATCGTGGCCGTGCAGGGCGAACAACTGGACACCAGTTACCTTCGCGAATGGGCGCCCCGTCTGGGTGTAGCGGACCTTCTGGACCGGCTGCTCTAGCGTTCGCCAGCGAGGCGCGAGGAGGAGGCGATGCGGGCTCATCGTTGACGACGAGAAACGATGCTGGCGAACGCAAACCCTTGCTACCGGTTGCGGCGACGCCGGCTGATCTGCCGCGTCGCGGCTCGTCCCCGATGTCCCGCATCGCCCAGCGCTACCGGCGCCGCAAAGGTGCTTACCGACTTGAAGCTCTCCGGCGATGCCGAGATCAGCCTCTCGCCCGATGGCAAGAGTTTCGCCACGTTCGTGAACCGGCCCCGAGCCGGCATCTGGACGCTAGAAGGCTTCGCGCTCTCGCGCGGCTTGTTCCTCCGTTACTGTATGATCCGGCTGCACTTGTGAGTTGCCGGACACTCCGCCGGGGAGGCGGTGAAAAAGGCCGGGAGTGATATCATAGGGCTAGATGAGTTTGCTGTCTCCAAGACTTCAGCTAAAGGTCGCGCAGAAGCAGATCCTCACTCCGGGTCTGGTTCAGATGGTCACCGTGCTCCAACTGAACCGGCTGGAGCTGAAGGAGATGATCAACCAGGAGATTGTCAAAAACCCGGTCCTCGAAGAATCGACTGACGAGCCCGGTGACGAGGTCTCTCCAGCCGAACTGCTGCCGCTTTTGGAACCCGAACGCGTACAGGATCCCGCCGACGCCCAGATATTGGGCGCCGGTCTCGGTGAGGGAATGCTGGACGGCGCCGGGTCGGAAGCCTCCCTGAACCCCACGCTCTTCGACGCCGCCGAGGTCCCGGCCGATGCCACCGCGGGCGACCCGCCCGAGGCGCCCGTCACCGCGGATCCGTTCGACGAAATCGATTTCGGCACCTTTTTTGATGACTATCTGGACCCGGGATACAAGAGCCCCGCTTCGGAGTCCGTTGAGAAGCCGTCGTTTGAGACCTTCCTCTCCGCCCCGGTCACCCTGACGGACTATCTCCACCAGCAACTCGCGGTTACGGTACTGCCGGAGAATATTCGCGACGCCGCAGAGTCCATCATCGGCAACCTGGATGAGGACGGCTATCTCTCGGCCACGCTGGAAGAGATCGCCCAAGTGGGCAAACATACCCCCGAGGAGGTAGAGGAGGGGTTGCGGGTGGTGCATGCGCTGGACCCCGCCGGCGTCGGCGCGCGCAACCTGCGGGAGTGCCTGCTGCTGCAACTGGAAAGCATGAACGGCAAGGGCGGAGTGGCCTGGCAGATCGTGGCCAACCACCTGCGCCTGCTCGAAACGCGGCAGTTCCGGGAGCTTGCCAAGGTCTTAGGGCGCCCGCCCGAGCACGTCGAGATCGCCGTGTCGGTGATCCGCCACCTCAATCCGCGCCCCTGCCTTCGTTATTCCGGGCCTGGCGCGCGGCTGGTGGAACCGGACGTCTACTTCACCAAGGATGGCGACCACTACATCATCCAGATGAATGACGAGGACGTGCCGCAACTGCGCCTGAATGCCCAGTACCGCCGCATGCTCGACCGGGAAAACGGTGCCACCAAGGAAGTGCGCGACTACGTCCGGGAACGCTACACATCGGCCATCCAGCTCATGAAGAACATCGAGCAGCGCAAGCAGACCATTCTGAAGGTCTGCGAGGCCATCGTGCGGCGCCAGTCCGAGTTCCTGAGCAACGGCATCGACCATCTCCGGCCCATGATGATTAAAGAGGTTGCCGAGGAGGTCGGGGTACACCCGTCAACCGTCAGCCGCGCCGTGGCCAGCAAGTACGTGCACACTCCGCAGGGCGTCTTCGAACTGCGTTACTTCTTCTCCGAGGCGGTGCAAGGCCCTTCCGGCAGCAACACTCCATTGTTGCTGCTGAAGCGCAAAGTGAAGAAGTTGATTGAGGAGGAGGATGCGAGCCGCCCCCTCACCGACGAGCAGATCACCGCGGTACTGCAGTCGGAGGGCATTCAGGTTACCCGCCGGACTGTGGCAAAATACCGTGAGGACATGAAAATCCCGTCCACGCATCAACGCCGTGTTCGCAGCTAATATGATGGCATCGAACCGAACCGCGCCCGGGAGGGAGCGGCGGTTGGAGGGACAGGCAAGATGAAAGTCAGCTACACAGGCAGGCAGGTGGAACTGGCTCCGGCCCAGTTGAAGAAGGTTGAAGCCGGACTGGCGAAAATCGGAAAGCTCCTCGACGGGAAAGAGGAGAAGGAGGCGCACGTGGTGCTGTCGCTCGAGCGCCACCTCCATAACGCCGAAATCACGGTGGATTACTACGATCACCGCCTGGTAGGTGTCGGATCGGGGCCGGACCTGTTCACCGCCCTGAATGCCGCCATCGAAAAGCTTGAGAAGCAGACAGTGAAGGTGCGGGAGCGCTGGCGCGACCTGAAGCGTCTGCCCCGCAAGGGCTCCCAGACCGCGGAATCGGTGGTGACCCCGAACCCGCCCGAAGCGGAAGTCGCGCCGGAGGGCGAAGCGGAGGCCGGCCAGGTCTTCCGCGTCGATCACCACGAGCACCGCAAGCCGATGACGCTTGACGAAGCCCTCCTCGAAATGGAAAAGGATCTCGATTACCTGGTCTATGTTGACGCCGAGACCGATCAGGTGGCAGTTCTCATCCGACGGCGGGACGGCAACTTCGATCTCGTG
This sequence comes from Bryobacteraceae bacterium, assembly GCA_035561075.1. GTDB lineage: Bacteria > Acidobacteriota > Terriglobia > Bryobacterales > Bryobacteraceae > JAMCRM01. The sequence goes on along the minus strand of DATMYF010000062.1, from coordinate 43,940 downwards.
GAGGCTTGAACCGCTCTCGGATGCCGAAAAAGAATCCTGTGGAAGCCGTCGGCGCCAATGGGGCCGGCGGCAACGCGGCCGAACTGGTGGTTATCACCGGGCTGAGCGGCTCGGGCAAAGGATCCGTCCTGAGAGCCCTTGAAGACCTGGGGTACTACTCCGTCGACAACCTCCCGGTGGACCTGATCCCCAAGTTCGCCGAACTGACGCGCGATTCCACCAAGACCCATTGCGCCGCCCTGGTGGTCGACGTGCGCGAGGGCGATGCGCTCCAACGGCTTCCGGCGGTCTTCAAGAAGCTGAAACGAACCTTGAACGCCCAACTTGTCTTCCTCGAGGCGGCCGAATCCACCATCCTTCGCCGTTTCAGCGAAACGCGCCGGCCGCACCCCCTCGGGACGGACCGCTCCATCACCAATTCCATCGCCTCCGAACGGAAGCAACTGGCGCCCATCCGCGCCATGGCGGACCTCATCATCAATACCTCGAAGTTCACCGTTCACGAGTTGCGCGAATTCATCGGAGAGCGGTTCCGCGGCGGGGGAGAGGCGTCCCAGATCATGGTGTACGTCACCAGCTTCGGCTATCGCCACGGCGTGCCGGCCGACAGCGACCTGGTCTTCGATGTCCGCTTTCTCCCCAACCCGAACTACATTCCGCGCTTCAAGAACCTCACCGGGCGAAATCCAGCGGTGGCGCGGTATATCCGTTCGTTTCCCCAGACGGTGGAATTCGTCAACCGCATCTCGGAGTTGCTGGTGTACCTGCTGCCACACTACATCCGGGAGGGCAAGAGCTATCTCACCATCTCGTTTGGATGCACCGGCGGCCACCACCGGTCGGTGATGATCGCGGACCAGATACGCAAGAACCTGGCCGAAGCCGGTTTTAAGACCAAGGTCAGCCACCGGGACATTGGTAAGGGAGTATGATGCAGCGAGAACTTCTGAAATTAACAGCTTATGGGCCATCATCCCAGTGGACAAGCGGCCCTATTCCCAGTACACTTAGACAGGCAGACACAAGATTGCACAATTCCGTCACGCAAAACCGCAACCTGAGAAGGTCGCAGGGCCTTCCGCATCCTCACGCCCCGTTCCTCCCGGCCGCTATCATCGTTGAAATAGTCGAATGATTCCAGGCAGACACTTTCCTCCTCGCAGGCAGAACCGCCGCGAAAACGTCAACGAGGCCATTCGGGCTCGCGAAGTCCGGGCGGTCTTTCCGGACGGGACCACCGAGGTCATGCCGACCTCGGCCGCTTTGCGCAAGGCCCAGGAGTTGGGCCTGGATCTCGTAGTGGTGGCGCCGACGGCCGTGCCGCCGGTCGCCAAGGCCGTGGATTTCGGCCATTACCAGTACGAGCAGAAGAAGCGCCAGCACGAGGCCAAGAAGAAACAGCACGTGGTAGAGGTGAAAGAGCTGAAATTCCGGCCCAACACCGACGACCATGACTACGACTTCAAGAAGAAGCACGCCATTCGCTTCCTGCTGGACGGCAACCGCGTGAAAGCGGTCGTGCAGTTCCGCGGGCGCGAAATTGCGCATGCGGACCTTGGCAAAAAGCTGCTTGCCCGCTTTGCCGAAGACCTTTCCAGCTACGGAACGGCAGAGAGCTCGCCGCGCATGGAAGGCCGCAATGCCCACATTTTGCTGAGTCCCGTGAAGGGCGGCAAACCGGACAAGCCGCCCGAGAAGGCGCCGCCAAGGCCCCAGCCGGCCCAGGGCTGAGCCCGCAGCGGAACCGCGCCTGTCAGGGGACGGTCCGTTGCCCTGTCCGTGCGGCAGTCATGCCGGGGAACCGTCTGCGACGTGCTACCATGCGTCTGCTCCCATGTACAACGCGTTTTTCGGATTTACCGAACAGCCGTTTAATCTGAGCCCGGACCCCACGTTCCTGTTTCGGAGCGCGCAGCACGAGGAGGCCCTCGCCAACCTGGTCTACGGCGTCCAGAGGCGCAAGGGCTTCATCGTGCTCACCGGCGAGGTGGGCACGGGCAAAACCATGATGCTCGAGTGCCTGCGGGATTTCCTGCATGCCGAATCCATCCGCTTCGCCTCCCTCTTCAATTCGCGGATTAGCGTGCAACAGTTCTTCGAAATGCTCGCCTACGACCTGGATCTGCGCTGCTCCAGGACATCGAAAACCGAAGTGCTGTTCAGCTTGAATCAGCTCCTGCTTGAACGCGCCTCTGCCGGGGAGACCACCGTCCTCATTGTCGACGAAGCCCAGAACCTTGAATGGGACGTACTGGAGGAAATCCGGCTCCTCGGAAATCTTGAGAATCGCGCCGGTAAAATGCTGCAAATTGTTTTGGCCGGCCAGCCGGAACTCGACCGTAAACTCGAAGCTCCCGAATTCCGGCAGTTGAAGCAGCGCATTGCGCTGCGTTGCGCGCTGGCGCCCCTCAGCCGCGGCGAGACTGCCCAATATATAGACTCCCGCCTGGCACACGCCGGATTGTCGGAACAAACCGTCTTTGCTGTCCGTTTACTAACTGAAATTCACACCCGTACGCAAGGTATTCCCCGCCTCATTAACGCCGTTTGCGACAATCTGTTGCTTACGGCATTCGCTGTTGAATCCAGGGTAGCCACCATGGAGATGCTGGATGAGGTGAGCGCCGATATGCGGCTGCGGTGGCCCGCGGACCGCGCCCTGGGCGCTTTCGACCAAGCCCACGGGCGGGCAGCGCAATAGTTTACACCTAGACCTTTTTATCCACAATCTTTTTCTTATCTAAATAGGATATCCAGTTCTAGTACTCCCACAATGAATTCATCGGTACTAGTTCTGCATCCAATCTCCACCAAACTCAAGTAAACTTCCAGGATAGGTGCCCCATAAGGCAGACCCGCGTGCTGCGGGCGGAGGATTTTGATATGCGAGCCATCACTGGAAGTCGAGTGCTCTGTGGTATACTTTCCGTTTTGTTTATCTTGGCAGTGACTGTCAGCGGTTTCGCTGGCGGTTCCTGGTCAGCTGCGGTGGACAGTCTGACGTTCCAACCCGGCATTTGGATTACTTCTGCCGGTATCGACTCCGAACGAACCGTTGCACATGGCCCGACTCTGCCACCCGACCCGTGGGAGGAAATTCCTTCCGGCCTCCTTGCCCACGGCCCGACGCTGCCGCCCGACCCATGGGAAGAAATCCCCACCGGTCTGCTTGCCCACGGTCCGACGCTGCCGCCTGACCCATGGGAAGAAATCCCCACCGGTCTGCTTGCCCACGGTCCGACACTCCCGCCCGACCCATGGGAAGAAATCCCCACCGGTCTGCTTGCCCACGGCCCGACACTGCCGCCCGACCCATGGGAAGAAATCCCGACCGGTCTGCTTGCCCACGGCCCGACGCTCCCGCCTGACCCATGGGAAGAACTGCCTCCATCCGGATTCCGCGCCTGAGCTGCTGCTCAGTCGTGAAGCATGCCGCACGACTGCTGAGCAACTCGGAGCTCAATGCGCCTAGGACTGCAGTATGGCCTCTGGGCACTGGGGTTTATTCTCCAGGTGCTGGTCCTGAGAGCCCTGCTTCGCGGCCCCGCCAAGCGCTATCCTCTCCTGCTCGCCTACACCATCGCCCTGTTTTTCAGCACAATCACCGAAATCGCGGCGCATAGCACGGGATCGCTGGCGCGACTGTGGAAGCTCTATTGGATTGACGACGCCATCCTACAGGCGCTCCTGTTTGCCGTCGTTATTTCTCTCATTCACCAGGCTATGGCTACTGCCCGGGCCCGTGCGTCCAGACAGAGACAGCTTGTGGTCGCGGCGTTCCTGCTGTTTGCACTTCTGTTCGCAGTCCACGCGGGACCAGTTGAAAAAATGAATGCCTGGATGACGCTCATCAGCCGCGATCTCAGCTTCGCCGCAGTGGTGCTTGACCTGGTGTTATGGACCACGCTGGTAGCGTCTCGGACCAAGAACCAGGAGCTTTTGATGCTGAGCGGGGGGCTTGGAATTCAGTTCGCAGGAGCGGCAATCGGCCAGTCCATCCGGCAGTTAACGCTGCGGACGTCTCCTGAATTCCGATGGGTGGCGCTGGCGGGCAGCATGCTGGTAGTGATCTCCCATTTCATCTGCCTTTATGTCTGGTGGCAGACCTTCCGCCGCGCGCAACTGAAAGACGATGCCGCCGGGCGGCAGGCGGCACATCAGTAAGGGAGGATCCCGTGGGGCCCGGGACCCTCCCCGTGTACTCGACCGATCGCGCCGGGGGCGGCGCGAACTACCGCACGACGGCGGCGCCGGTCTGGGTCTGCTGTCCGGACGCCTGGTCCGCACTGAAGAGCTTCACTTCCACACGGCGGTTCTTAGCACGCGCAGCGCGCGTGGTACCCTGCTCGGCTGGCTTCTCGGGGCCCAGGCCGATCATGTGGATCCGATAAACCGGAATATCGTGGTTGGCTACCAGGTAGCGCACCACGGCGTCGGCACGGCGTCGGCTGAGCGCCTCGTTATACGTCCGCGGCCCGGTCCGGTCGGTGTAGCCTTCAACAGCGATGAAGTAGCGCTTCGCACCGCTGACGTTCTTGGCCAGAGTATCCAACTCCTGCTTGGCTTGATCGTCAAGCTGGGCCTTATCGAATTTAAACGGAATGGTGACTTCCGTCTGCATCTTGTAGTCGTCGAGATTATTGACCACCTGCCGTAGGGCGTTCAGCCCCTCGGTGTTGCGGGTGGCCACCTCGTTCGCCTGGTTAGCTCTGGTCATCGCCTCGCCGGCGCTCTTCTCGGCTCCGGCAGCCCGCTCCTGGGCCGCGCTGATGCCAGTTTGGGCCCGCTCGTCGACTTCTTTAACGTTCGAGCGGGTTTCCTGAATCTCCTGGGCCTGCTTGGCGGTCTGCTCGCCCACCTGGTCCACCTTTGCCTGAACAGGCGCGGTAGTCTGGCGGACGTACTTCTTTGTGGCGCAGCCGCTGGCAAGCATGGCCCCCGTCACGATGCAAGTCACTAGTAGAAAACGTCTCATAGGTTGCCCTCGGCGGTTGTGTTGCAATTCAGCATCCGTTCTGCAACTTGCCTGTTTCCTCACAGATATGCAGCGACACCGCAACTCTGCCTTTCGCGGCTGGAATCTTTTACCTGCAAGTGTGTGCTGGCTTCCCATTCCTTCTTTCCAGGGAGTAAAATAGGGCTTCCCTTCGGGCGCGATACATATATTAAAGGCGTTCATCGGTTGTGAGCGACGTAAGAGAGGCGTATATCCATGTCTGACGAAGTGAATCGCAGGGATTTTCTACGGAACGCGGCGGCCGTCGGGGCCACGCTCGGAGCGGCGAAGAACGTGTTCGGCAAGGCTTCCAAGGCTGCCACCGGACGGGTGATCGGCGCGAATGACAAGATCAACCTCGGGGTCATCGGGGTGGGCGGCCGCGGCAATTACCTGGCCGGCGCCTTCAGCCGGTTTGGCGAAAACACCGGCGCCTGTAAAGTGGTGGCCGTCTGCGACGTCTATGAGAAGCGCAAACTCGCAGCCATGGAGAAGTACAAGGCCGAGGGCTACCTGGACTTTCACGAAGTGCTGAACCGGCAGGATGTGGACGCCGTCCTCATTGCCACCCCGGACCACTGGCACGCCAAAATCGCGCTTGAAGCCATGGACAAGGGCAAGGATGTCTACCTCGAAAAGCCCATGTGCCACACCATCGAGGAAGCCAAGCAGCTTTCCGAAACCGTTCGGGAAACCAAGCGCGTCCTGCAGGTCGGCTCCCAGACCACTTCCGGCGACCAGTGGCACATGGCCAAGAAGTACATCAAGGACGGCGCCATCGGCCGGATGATCAACAGCCAGGGCTCATACCATCGCAACAGCAAGGAAGGCGAGTGGAACTGGCCGATCGACGCCAACGCCGGCCCGGATAAGAAGGGCGCGGACTTTATCGACTGGAAAATGTGGCTCGGCCCGGCTCCCAAACGCGCCTTCAATGCCGACCGCTTCTTCCGCTTCCGCAAGTACTGGGATTATTCGGGCGGTATCGCCACGGACCTCTTCTTCCACGTGGTGGCGCCGCTGAACGTCTGCTGGCCGGAACCGCAGTTCCCGCTCCGTGTATCCGCCCTGGGCGGCACGTGGCAGTTCAAGGACGAGCGCGAGGTGCCGGACACCTTCAACCTGATCGCGGACTTCCCGCAGGGCCATTCCCTGGTGCTCAGTTCCTCGATGGCCAACTCCCGTCACATTCCCGGGCTTATCCGGGGCAACATGGGAACGATCATTATGGTGGATCACGGGCAGTTCGAAGCCCGCACCAAGCACATTACCCTGATTCCCGAGAAGAAGGTCATTACGGACGAGTACAAGACCAAGTTCGGCGAAGACGAGAAGATCATCCCCGTCGAGGATCGCGACGCGATGACCACTCACATCGACAACTTCCTGAGTTGCATCCGCACCCGCGAGAAACCCACGCTGAATGTGGATATTGCGATGCGCGCGCAGGTAACTATTTCGATGGCTGTACAATCCTATCGCGAAGGCCGCGTCCTGTACTGGGATGATAAGGCCATGAAGGTCACCACCAAGGCTCCCAAAGCCTAGGGTCCCTGGTTCTCAGCCCCGTCGTGCTGGTGCGCGGCGGGGCTTCCCCTCTTTGTTCAAACTGCGGACCGCCCGCCTCCGGCCAGGCATATCCCATGCCGGGCTGTCATAGATTTCATAGTCTTCATCGAAGAACGGCCAAAAATTTCGAAGTGTCTTCATATGCGTAAACCTGAGTGCGGGCCACTGAGGGGGAACATCTTCATTGTACCGCCCACGCACTGCATAATTCCAGTTGCACAACCCACTGCAAATAAAGGATTTATTTCCTCGTGATGCAGCCGTATACAGCCGCCTGCGACGGCGCGCATAATATCGGGTATGCCGGAAACCGAATACCGCGGCCGTCGTGCCGCCTTCATCGAGAACGCCGATGTGCGCGTCACCGTGCTCCAGGAGGGCGGCCACATCGCCGAGATCCTCGGGAAAGCGGGTGGGGTCAACCCTCTCTGGACGCCGCCCTGGCCCTCTATTGAACCTTCCACATACGACCCGGCCAGGCATCGCGAATACGGAGCCGACGCCGAGTCCCGTCTTCTTGCCGGCCTGATGGGCCACAACCTCTGCCTGGATTTCTTCGGCGGGCCTTCCGATACCGAGGCCGCCGCCGGCCTGACGGTCCACGGCGAAGCCTCTGTGGCGCGGTACGAAATCTCCGCGGGTGACGCCGAACTGGCCATGAGCGCCTGTCTCCCAGCCAGCCAGCTCCGTGTCGAGCGGCGCCTCCGGCTCTCCGGAGCGGTGGTGGAGTTCACCGAAACCGTCGAGAACCTGGCCGCCACGGATCGCCCCGTCGGCTGGACGCAGCATGTGACGCTCGGCCCGCCGTTCATCGAGAACGGAGCCACCCGCCTGGAGACCTCCGCCACGCGCTCGAAGGTCTTCGAAACCGGCTTCGGTGCCGGCGACTACATGAAGGTGGGGGCCGAATTCGATTGGCCGCACGTCCCCCGGCTGGACGGCGGCAGCGCCGATCTTCGCGTTTTCAACGACGCCCCGGTTTCGGGCGGCTTCACCACCCACCTGATGGACCCGGCGCGGGCCAATGCCTTCTTCGTTGCCTGGTCGCCCGCTTCTAAAACCGCCTTCGGATACGTCTGGCGCCAGGCGGACTTCCCCTGGATGGGCCTTTGGGAGGAGAACCGCAGCCGACAGGATCCACCGTGGAATGGGAAGACGATCACCCGGGGGATGGAGTTCGGCGTCTCCCCCATGCCGGAGAGTCGCCGCCAGATGCTGGCACGCGGCAGGATGTTCGGGGTGCCCTGCTACCGCTGGATTCCGGCGAAATCAAGAGTGACTGTGGAGTACCGCGCCGCCATTGCCCAAGCCGAGACAGCGCCGAAGGAACTGGCCTGGAGTAAAGCCGGAGATGTCCGCTTTGCCTGATTCCGTGGCCGTCCGGCAGGGCGGCCCGGAGGACCTCGAGCGAGTGGCGGAGATTCAGGCCCTTTCTCCCGAAGCGTCCGGCTGGGAGGTGCGGAACTACCTGGACCACGACTTCCGGGTGGCCGTTTGTGGAGGGATCGTGGCGGCCTTCTCGGTCGCCCGCCGGGTCTCCTCCGACGAGAGCGAGCTTCTCAATCTCGCGGTCGATCCAGGGCACCGCCGGAAGGGGCTCGGGACGGCGCTTCTCCAGGACCTTCGCCAGCGCCATCCGGGCGCCGTTTTCCTGGAAGTTCGGGAATCCAACTCAGCTGCTCGGATGCTCTATAAATCCTTTGGCTTCCGTGATTTAGGCAGGAGACCCGGGTATTACCAGGATCCTCCCGAAGCGGCGGTTGTGATGGGTATTCGTTCATGCTACTGTCACAGGTAGACGGCGGGTTCCGCGGAGGACCTGCCGCCACTACAGCAGCAACGAAGTGAAGAGATGACCAGCCGGGGTAGACGCTGACCCGGTCGGCAACTCCACTTGGGAGGTAGTGCCAGATATGGAAAGCAACGCGCAGGACCAGCTCAAAGCGCATCTGATGGAAGCCAATCAGGAGTATCGACAGTTGGCGACCCAGCACTCGGAGTACGCCAGAAAACTGGACGAACTCGAAGCCTTGCCGCACCTCACCGAGCAGGAGCAGGTTGAAGAGGTCAGGCTGAAGAAGCTGAAACTCCGGTTGAAAGATCAGATGGAAGCGATCGTAAAGCAGTACCGTTCCCAGCAGGTCGCTTAGAACCCATCAGGTGCGCGTAGTCGCATCCCCCAAGAGAAAAGCCCGGTTCAGAGGTCCTGGATCGGGCTTTTTTATTTCAGAGCTGGAGAGAGCTGGTAAAGCATGAGGTACACCACCACCCCCGTCACGCTGACGTAGAGCCAGATCGGAAGAGTCCAGCGGGCGATCCTCCGGTGCCGGTCGTAGCGGCCCCTCAGCCCTCGGCTGAGGGTCACCACGGCCAGGGGAGGCACCGCCGCTGCCAGCACCGTGTGGGTCAGCAGAATTCCAAGATAAATGGCGCGCACCGGCCCGGTCCCCTGGAACCGCACCGAGCCTACCTGGGCGTGATAAACCAGGTAACTAGCCAGGAACAGCAGGCTTAACGTAAAAGCCCCCAGCATCACCCGCCGGTGTTCCCGTTTACGCCCCCTGCGGATCAGCGTCCATCCCCAGACCAAAAGCACGGCAGCCCCGGCGTTGAGAAAGGCATTGAGGGTGGGGAGATCCCGCACGTCCATCACGACTTCTCCTTCCGCAACCGGCGCAGGTCCGCCAGTAGGCGGTCGATGGCGCCCTCCTCTTCACTCGAGTAATAAGCCCGGATGCGGCTCCGGCGGTCGAGCAGGACGAAGCGGGTGCTGTGGTTCAGTGTTCCGTCGATGCTCTGTAGCTTGAAATCGTCGCGGCCCAGACGGTCGAGCACCGGTTTGTCCCCGGTCAGGAAGAACCACCGCGACGTATCGGCCTGGTAGCGCCGTGCGTACTCGGCCATCACGGGCGGGGTGTCAGTCTCGGGGTCGATGGAGAATGAGACCAGCCGCACGTCCGGGTATTCCGCCACGGCCTTCTGGATGCGGCGCATCCGGTTGGTCATCAGGGGGCACGGCCCGCGGCAACTGGTGAAGATGAAATCGGCCACCCAGATATTGCCATCGAGGGTGGAGCGGTCGAATGTGCGGCCGTCCTGGGCTACCAGATGGAATTCGGGGATTTCCCCTAAGACCGGCAGGGGCGGCTGGGTGCGGCAGGCGGCCAGAAGCGTCACGAGAGCGAGGGCGGCAAGAGTGCCGGCGATTGTCTTAGGCATTGCTTCGAGTGGTACGGCGGGACGCCAGGATTCCGGCCGCGCCCAACAGCGCCAGCCCGAATGCGCCCGTCACGAAAAGGCTGGTCCCGGTGCCCGGAGCGGGATCGCCGAGGCCCAGCAGTCCATTCAACAGCGCGAGCGCGTAGGTGAGGGGGTTCGCCCACATGATCGCGCGAATCCAGCCGTGCGCGGTGGCCATGGGGAATAGCGCCCCCGAGGCCATCCACATCGGCACCAACAGGAGGTTCATGATGGCGTGGAATCCCGAAGTGGACTCCATCTGCCACGCGATGATGAACCCGATCCCGGTCAGCGCGAACGCCACCAGGAAAACCGCGCCGGCGAGCGCCGGCAGTTGCCAGGCACCCAGGCGGACCCCCGCCAGCGGTGCGAAGCACAATACGATTAGTCCCTGCACCCAGGCCAGCGTGGCGGCCCCCAGGATCTTCCCCAGCACCATGCTGGTGCGCGGCGCCGGCGAGACCAGCATCGAGAGCAGGAAGCCCTCGCGCCGGTCCTCTATGATCGAAATGGTCGAGAAGACGGCCGAGAACATGACTGTCAGGACCACCGCGCCGCCGAAAAAGCGGCCCAGGTCGCCCGAGCCGTAGCCCATCAGCAGCCAGAAGACCAGCGGCGAAGCCACCACCCCCAGGACGCGGCTCTTCTGCCTCCAAAAGCGCACCAGTTCGCGCAGCCAGAGGGTGTAGGCGGGCAGCCAGAACGCCGGTTTTGCCGCGGCAGGGGCCGCCAGCGCCTGTTCAGCGGATGGAATTGCGCTCAATCGATTCGCGCTCCTGTCTCGTGGACGAATACGTCCTCCAGGGTGGGCTTGTGCAGCGCCACCGACTCGATCGAGCCCGGAAACGCCTCCACCACCTCGGTGATAAACCTATGTCCATTGGTAATCTCGACGCGCAGGGTACCCTCCACGATGGACGGGTGCACACCGAACCGCTCCTCCACCCTGGGCGCGAGCGCCGCGGGGTCCCCCGTGTCCAGCACCACTACGTCCCCCCCGATCCTCGACCGCAATTCCGCAGGAGTGCCCTCCGCGACAACCTGCCCCCGGTGCAGCAGGACCAGGCGGTCGCAGCGGTCGGCTTCGTCCAGGATGTGGGTAGTCAACAATATGGTCACACCCTCGCGATCCCGCAACTCCTGGACATATTGCCAGAGCTCACGGCGGGCGCCGGGGTCGAGCCCCGTGGAGGCCTCGTCCATCAATAGCACCTGCGGGGCGTGCAGCAACGCCTTGGCGATTTCGGAGCGGCGCCGCAGGCCGCCCGAGAGCGTCTCCACAAGGTCATTACGGCGTTCCGTCAACCCGAGCCGGGCCATGGCGCGCTCCATGCGACCGGCCAAGTCCTTCCCATGGAGCCCGTGGAGGTGGCCTTGGCTGCGGAGGTTCTCCGCCACGGTCAGCGCCTTGTCGAGGCTCTGGGTCTGGAAGACCACGCCGGCACGGCGGCGCACCTCAGCGGGCTGCCGCGACACGTCGAAGCCGGCCACCAATGCCTGTCCCTCGCTGGGCGACATCATAGTGGTGAGCACCCGGAACAGCGTCGATTTGCCGCCGCCGTTGGGACCCAACAGGCCGAAGATTTCTCCCCGCTGCACTTCGAAGCTGACATACGACAGTGCCGCACGGGACCCGTACCGGTGGGTGATGTTGTTTACCGAGATCACAAGCCGGGCCGATCCAAAAGCATAAGACCGTAAAGCAGGGGCAGGTAGAGGACCGATACCATCAGGACGCCCCGCGCGCGCAAAACGGTGCGCTCCCGTGCCACCTGCACACCCGAGTAAAGGAACCACAGCCCCGCCGCGAGCGCCCCCGCCAGGTACACCGTTCCAGACATTCCCAGCACCGCGGGCAGCAGGCTTACGGGAATGAGGACCGCGCCATAGAGTACGATCTGCCGCGCGGTGGATCGCCCGTCCGGTTCCACTACGGGCAGCATCCGGATGCCGGCGCGCGCGTAATCTTCCCGGTACATCCAGGCGATGGCGTAGAAATGCGGGAATTGCCAGAGAAACAGGATGGCGGCCAGTACCCAGCCTTCGGCGGTGACGGTACCGCGCGCGGCGGCGTACCCGATCAGCGGCGGCATGGCGCCCGGAATCGCCCCCACGGTGGTCGAAAGCCAGGTCCGCTGCTTAAGCGGCGTGTAGAGGCAGAGGTAACTCGCCAGCGTAAAGGCCCCGATCAGCGCTGCCAACAGGTTGGTGCCCAGCCAAAGATCGGCGAAGCCCGCAGCCGAAAGCCCCAGGCCGAAAAGCAGCGCGCCCCGGGCGGAAATGCGTCCCGATGGCAGCGGGCGGGCTGCCGTGCGGCGCATCTTCCGGTCGGCTTCACGTTCGTACCATTGGTTCAGGGCGGCGGTGCCGGAGGCCAGCAGTCCGGTACCCAGGACGGTGTGGAACAGCGCGACCCAGTTCAGTCCCGCGCCGGTGCCGAACCAGTATCCGATTCCCGTGGACATCAGGATGAGCCACGTGATCCGCGGTTTGGTTAGCTCCACGTAATCTCGGACGACCCGCACTTCAGGCCGCCTCCGCCCTGGGCGATGCGTAGATCGCCAGGACCACCGCCGCCGCCAGGGCCGCCGCACCCGCGGCGACATGCGAGACCGTGAACATCAGCGCCACCCCCGGCGGCGGTTGGGGCGATTGCATCAACGCCACGCGGCTCAGGTAGGCGCCCATCCCGAGCATCGCCTGGCAGACTCCCAGGGTCAGGAGCGCCAGTGCCGAACGGCGCAGTTCGGTATGCGCGCCGTACCGCACCAGCACCCGCCAGACAGCCCAGAGCCCAAGAGCCCCAGCGACGCTTCCGCTCAGGATATGCGGCCCCACCCCGAGCGCGTCGTGCCGCACCGCCGCGCCCAAGGCGAGTTGTACCAGGAGCACCGCCGAGACGACCACCGCGAGCGGGAACAGCCGCGTTTCGGGCCGCGGCACTTCCAGCCAGCTTCTAGACGTGAACACCGCAATCGCTACCGTGATGGCAAAAAACAGGCCCGCCAGGATCGCGTGCATCACGCTGACTGACTGCGGCAGCGCCCATCGAATACCAACCCCGCCCAGGATGCCCTGCCCGACCACCGCGATGGCGGCCGTAACCCCCAACCAGCGCATCCAGCGGCGGCGCTCGACACGCCACAGCCATATCGCCAACCCGAGGGTGAGCAGCCCTACCACGGACGCCACCGCGCGGTGCACCAACTCGTACGTCGCGCCCGGCGTGGCCGGCGATGCGCCGAGCCTCACCAGAGGCCAGGAATCCACCGACAGGCCAGCTTCGTTGCTCGCCACCAGTCCGCCTGCCACTAAAAGCAGCAAGGTACAAACCGCAACAACCACCGCATAGCGGTGCAGCCAAACGCGATACATGTCTTTCAGATGCTCCCCGGCCACGGAACGGTTCGGTCCCGTCTGTACGCTACCATACCTGAGCAGCGCCTATTTACTTCGGTGACGTTCGGGACTATAGTCGCATTGCCGGGAGGTTTTATGAAGCGTTTTGTCGCTCTATTTGTGGGGACTCTGCTGACCCTGTTGCTCGCATCCCACGCCACGGCACAGGAGCCAGGCCAAGCCCCCGGGAAAGCCGAAGCAAAAAAGAAGATTGCGGGCGACCGCTTGAGCGGCCGCATCCAGATGATCAACAAGGATACGTCCACCATCACGCTTGCGCGTGGGACCGTCAAACGGACGGTCCTCTATAGCCCGAACACAAAAATTACCTACCAGAACAAGCCCAGCACTATCGACGAGGTAAAGGAAGGCCGCCGGGTGATCGTCCTTGGTAAGTTTGACGAGAAAGCCCAACTCCAGGCCACCCGGATCGAGATTCGGGAGTAATTCTCGGGGGATGCTGCCATCCCCCTTGCGTTCTCTCCCTATATAACCAGCGGCTTTTCGAGCGAGAAAGCCAGCAGGGCTTCCGCCGGGAGGCGCAGATTCTTTTTGCCGGTGATGGCTGCTCCGGCAGTGCCGGCCGCGGCGCCCGCTCCGGCGCCGATGAGCGCTCCTTGTGGACCGCCCGCAATGGCTCCCAAAACCGCCCCCAGGCCGGAGCCCCCGCCGATCAACCCGACGTTCCGCCGCTTGTGGTCGCCGCTCGTCCGGCTTACCGCCGAGGTGACCACCGGGTACGTCACTCCCGCCAGTTCCAGGGAATCGAGCGTCAACCCCAGCACCGCCCGCCCGCGCAACCGGCCGGATGATTTGGCGGAGGTCAGGTGTCCGTTGAAGAGCGTGCCCCTGGGGACGACCACCCGTGTGCCATCCAGGACGGGATTATCCAAGGTGGCGGTGAAATGGTCCCCCGCCCGGCTGGCGGCGGTATCGACGGCCCGCGTCAGCCGCACCCGGAACACCGTTCCCCGCGGGATCGTGTACTCATTCCGGCTCGGCTCGACCACCTGCCGACTGCCGAAGGGAGACACCGCCCGCACAGCCCCGCTCTCTCCCGGCGGCCGGGTCGAAACCTCTGCCGGCTGTTCCGAAGCAGTAGTTGCCTGCGGCACACCCGCCGTTCTGTCCGCACAGCCGGTGGCAAGGAGCGCGGAAATCAGAATTGACGCCCAGATGAGTCGCATAGACGTTTGTCATCGACAAGAATTGCATTCCGATTACCAAACTGCTAACTCCGTCTCATTCGTTACGCATGCCTCGACAGTGTGGTAAGTCTTACATTATTCGCGATTGCCAGTGGGTATAAACTGGATTCATGCCCAGGCGGCCAGCAGCATCGCGTCCCGGCCTCTTCGGCTCCGATTAATCCTCCTTCGCTGCGGTTTCTCCCTGTAAATCACCAACACCATAGGAGGACTTCCATGGCCGACAGGCTGCAGATGGCCCGAAGGGATCTGCCGCAATTGGCAGGCCCGCTGCCTGGTCCGCGGGCAACCGAGATCATCGAACGGGACGGGACCTTCGTTTCCCCGTCTTACACGCGCTGCTATCCCCTGGTGGCCGCCCGCGGTGAAGGGGCCATTATCGAGGATGTGGACGGCAACCGCTTCCTGGATTTCAATGCCGGCATCGCCGTGGTCGCGACCGGGCATTGCCATCCACGCGTCGTGGAAGCCATCCAGCGGCAGGCGGCCACCCTGATCCACATGTCCGGCACGGACTTCTATTACGAGAACCTTGTGCTGCTGGCCGAAAAGCTCTCCGCCATCTCGCCTGGCGGCGTGCCACGCCGGGTTTCCTTCGGAAACTCCGGGGCGGAGGCGGTAGAAGGCGCCCTGAAGCTGGCGCGCTACGCCACGGGCCGCGACAAGTTTATCGCCTTCCTGGGATCCTTCCATGGCCGCACCCTGGGTGCGCTCTCGCTCACTGCCCGCCGCACCGTCCAGCGGGAACGCTTCTCGCCGCTCCTGCCCGGTGTCGTGCACGCTCCCTATCCAAACTGCTACCGGTGCCCGTGGGGACGGGAGCCCAACACCTGCGCCGTCGAGTGCGCCCGGTTCATTGAAGACCAGTTGCTCAAGACGGTGGCACCGGCGAGTGAGGTGGCCGCTATCGTGATCGAACCGGTGCAGGGCGAAGGCGGCTACATCGTGCCTCCCCGCCGCTTTATGGACGAACTGCGCCGCATCGCCGAACGGAATGGGATTCTGCTTATTTTCGACGAGGTTCAGTCCGGTGTAGGGCGCACCGGCAAGATGTGGGCGGCGGAGCACTTCGACGCCGTACCCGACATTTTCGCTGTAGCCAAGGGGATTGCCAGCGGACTGCCGCTGGGAGCCACGGTGGCGCGTGCGGAATTGATGACATGGCCGCCGGGGGCGCACGCCTCCACTTTCGGCGGCAATCCGGTGGCCTGTGCCGCGGCCCTCACCACGCTGGAACTGCTCGAGGAACGCTTGATTGATAACGCGGCGCGCATGGGGACACACATCATGGACCGCCTGCGCGACTGGCCGCGCCGCTTCCCCCACGTGGGGGAGGTCCGGGGCCTGGGACTGATGATCGGCATCGAACTGGTGAAGGACCAGGGGAGCCGCGAACCGTTCGGATCGTTGCGCGACCGCATCACCACCCTGGCCTTCGAGCGCGGCGTGCTGGTGCTGGGCGCCGGGGACAGCACCCTGCGGCTCAGCCCGCCCCTCACCATCACCCGCGAGCAGTGCGACTTCGCAATCGATATCCTGGAAGAGTGCCTGACCACGGCGACAACCTGAAGACGCTAGACGTCGGCTGCGGGATCCGTAAACATCCCGGCGCCGTCGGGATTGACCACAATCCCGCCAGCCGCGCCGATGTCCTCTGCGACCTCGATCATATTCCCTACCCCTTCGCGGACAACTCCTTCGACCGCCTGCGCGCCATCCACGTCATCGAGCATGTCTCCGACGTGATCCGCACGATGGAGGAGTTCCATCGTCTCGTGCGCCCCGGCGGGCGCATCCGTATCGAGACCCCGCACTACACCGATTTCAGCTCGTTCTGCGACCCCACCCACCGCAGCCACCTGACCAGTTTCTCGTTCCGCTACTTCGGTCCGGACCACGGCGGTTTCGGCTATTACAGCCCGGCGAAGCTCAAGGAACTCTCGGTCCGCGTGAAACTGCTGGCCTTCTGGCGATGGCTGGGCTTCGAATTCCTGGTGAACCGTTCCGTCCGCGCCCGCCGTTTCTGGGAGTACTACCTCTGCTACGTGGTGCGGGGCAAAGTGATGGAATTCGATTTCGAAGTAGAAAAGTAATCGGCGCCCGGGGCTCCCTCCACGGTCGCGCAATTTGAGATAATCGGGGTTCGAACTGTCTTTGCTCTTCAGAGGGGCACCACCTTGCCGCGACGCTTGGCCCAGAAACTCGTTCTGTCCCTGACCGTCATCGTGGTCATCGTGGCGGCGGTATCCGGCCTGGTCCACGTCAAGACGGAAGAGCGGCAACTGCTGCAAAACATGATTCTGGGAGCGGACCAGCTCTCCAAAGCCATCACCAGTGCCACCTGGCACGCCATGCTCACCGACCACCGCGGCGACGCCTACCAGGTTATGCAGACCATCGCCGAAAAGCAGGGCATTGAGCGCATTCGGATGTTCAACCGTGCCGGACAGGTGATGTTCTCGACCCACCCCGGAGACAGCAACACGCAGGTGGAAAAAGACGCCGCTACGTGCGCGGTCTGCCACGCCTCGGGGTCGCCGAAGCTCCACCCGGACGTCCGTTCCCGCGTCCGCATCTACCGGGACGCCGGCGGCGAGCGTGGTCTCGCCATGGTCACCCCCATCTACAACGAGCCCTCCTGCAGCCAGGCCGCCTGCCACGCGCATCCGGCTGAGCTCAAGGTGCTCGGAGTACTCGACGTCGCTCTCAGCCTCCAACCGGTGGACCGCGAAATTGCCGCCGTTCAGATACGGGTTGCGCTGGTGACCGCCATCCAGATCATCCTGATCGCCGTCTTCATCTACTTCTTCACCCGGCGCTTCATCACCGTACCCATCGGTAAATTGGTGGAGGGCACCAAAGCGGTGAGCGCCATGGACCTGGACAAGCCGTTCGAGATCATCGACAGCAGCCTGGAATTGGGCGAACTCTCCCGCTCGTTCAATGCCATGCGGGAGCGCCTGCGCGGCGCCATGTACGAACTGAACCAGTTCACCCAGGACCTGGAGTCCAAGGTAGAGCGGCGCACCGCGCAGCTCAAGGTGGTCCACCAGAAGCTCATGAAGAATGACCGGCTGGCATCGCTCGGGCAACTTGCGGCCAGCGTGGCGCATGAAATCAATAACCCGGTCTCGGGAGTGCTCAACCTCTCCATGTTGATGCAGCGCATCATGACGGACGAGGGGGTCCCCGCGAACCGCGTGCAGGACTTCCGCCGCTACCTCTCGCAGGTGGTGGGAGAGACCTCGCGGGTGGGACGCATCGTTTCGGATCTGCTCTCCTTCTCGCGCCGCTCGCGGCCGCAACGCTCCCCGGAAGACCTGAACCGGATTATCCGCACCACCGTCTCGCTCGCCTCCCACAAACTGAAGCTCAACAACGTGGAGATGCATCTCGACCTGCAGGAGGATCTTCCGAGTGTGCTCTGCGATGCCTCCCAGATGCAGCAGGTGATCCTCAATCTGGTGCTCAACGCCGCTGAATCGACGCATGCCAAAGACGGCGGCCGCGTGGCTGTGCGCACTCGGGCGCACGGCGGCAGCCAGACACTGCTGCTCGAAGTGGAGGACAATGGCGAGGGCATCCCGCGGGAGAATCTCACCCGGATCTTCGACCCCTTTTTCACCACCAAACCCGAGGGCAAGGGCGTGGGGCTGGGGCTTGCCGTGCTCTACGGCATCGTGCAGGCTCACGGCGGCGATGTGGATGTGACCAGCGAGCCCGGCAGCGGCACAACGTTTACCGTGACCCTGCCCCTGGCGCAGGCGGATACGGCGGCAACGGCATGAAGAGGCATTGGGAAATCCTGGTCGTCGACGACGAAGAGATCATGTGCGAGTCGCTGGCCGCCTGGCTGCGCGAGGACGGCTACGGCGTGGACACCGCCTCTTCCGGCGCCGAAGCCCTGGAGAAGGCGCGCGCCAACGACTACGCCATCTACTTCGTCGACCTGAAGATGCCCGGCGGCATGGACGGCATCGAAACGATGATCGAGATCCGGCGTTTGCGCCCGGAAGCCTCCGTCATTATTATCACCGCCTACGCCACCGTCGATACCGCCATTACCGCCATGAAGGAGGGCGCGCAGGAGTACATCGTCAAGCCGTGTAACCCGGAGGAGATCTCCCTGCTGGTGGGCCGCATCATCAAGGTGAAAAACCTCCAGCGCGAAAACCTCATCCTGCGCAAAAAGCTCACACGGCAATACCAGTTTCACGACATCATCAGCAAGAACCCACGCATGCTTGACATTTTCGAGCTCACCCGCCAGGTGGCAAGCATGCGCAGCACCGTCCTGATCCACGGCGACAGCGGCACCGGGAAGGAACTGGTGGCCCGCGCCATCCACAACTCGGGGGACCGCGCGCGGCGCCCCTTCGTGGCTGTCTCTTGTGCGGCGCTTGCGGAAACGCTGCTCGAATCCGAACTCTTCGGCTACGAGAAGGGCTCCTTCACCGGCGCTTCCCAGCAGAAGAAGGGCAAGTTCGAACTGGCCGACGGCGGCACCCTCTTCCTCGACGAAATCGGCGACATCTCCGGCAAACTCCAGGTGGACCTGCTGCGAGTGCTCCAGGAACGCAGTTTCTACCGCGTCGGCGGATCCGAGGAGATCAAGGTGGATGTGCGGGTGATCGCCGCCAGCCACGTGGATCTGCGCCAGGCCGTCGAAGAGGGCCGCTTCCGCGACGACCTCTTCTACCGCCTCAACGTGATCGAAATCCGGCTGCCGCCGCTGCGCGAACGCCGCGAGGACATCCCCCTGCTGGCGCGCCACTTCGTCGGCCGGCTGGCGCCCGAACTGGGCAAGGACATTTCCGCCATTTCCGACAGCGCGCTCGAAATGCTGCTCGACAGCGACTGGCCCGGCAACGTGCGGGAACTCGAAAACGCCATCGAGCGCGCCATCGTCACCTGCCGCGGCCACATCCTGACGGAGACGGACTTCACCTTCCTGCGCACGCAGAACGGGAAGAAGAACTGGACGGTGCCGGCGAACATGACCCTCCACGACCTGGAGAAGCAGGCCATTGAGGCGACCCTCGAACGCACCCGCGGCAATATCAAGGAAGCGGCCGCCGTGCTGGGCATCGACCGCTCCACGCTCTACGAAAAGATCAAGCGCTACGAGATATCCCGGTAGCCGCTCCCTATTTCACGAACTTGTACCCCACCCCGTGCACCGTACGCAGATGCAAGGGCTCGGCGGGATTGCGCTCCAGCTTGGTCCGCAGCCCGGCGATGTGATTGTCCACCGTGCGTGTGGTGGGGTAGTTCTCATATCCCCAGACCTCGTTCAGCAGTTCGTCTCGCGTCACTACCTCGCCCGCCCGTGAGGCAAGGTATCGCAGCACGCTGAACTCCTTGCGGGTCATCTCCAGCGGCTCGCCGGCGCGCGCGGCCTCCCAGGAGCGGAAGTCCACCGCCACGTCGTCGAAGCGCAGTTCATCCGGCATCGCCCGCTCCGGCTGCGCGCGCCGCAGGATCGCCCGGATGCGCGCCAGCAGTTCCCGCACGGAGAAGGGCTTGGACATGTAATCGTCGGCCCCGAGGTCGAGCCCCAGGACTCGGTCCGCCTCCTCGCCCCGCGCCGTCAGCATCAGGATGGGCACCTGCAATCCCTCGCCGCGCAGCTTGCGGCAGACCTCGTAACCGCTCATGCGCGGCAGCATCAGGTCCAGCACGATCAGGTCGGGCTTCTTCTCCCGCGCCATCCGGTAGCCCGTATCGCCGTCTGCCGCCGTGAGGACGTCGTAGGATTCGAACTTCAGGTTATCCGCCAATCCCCGCAGGATGGCCGGATCGTCTTCCACTACCAGAATCACACTCATACCGATGCCTTCTCCGCGGCGGCCCCGCTCTCGAGCGGCAGCCGGATCGAAAACGTGCTGCCCTCGCCCGGGGCGCTCTGGACCTCCACGCGCCCGCTGTGCGCGCGAACGATCTGCGCCACCAGCGTCAGCCCCAGCCCGGTGCCCGGGATGTGCTGGTTCTCCGGCGTGGCGGCGCGGTAAAACTTCTCGAAGATGCGGCCCTGTTCCGCGGCGGCGATCCCCAGGCCATAATCGCGCACCTGAATGGCCGCGTCCCCGTTGATCCGCAGCACCCGCAGCTCGATCTCACGGCGCTCCCCAGAGTACTTCATGGCGTTGCTCAGCAGGTTGAGCACGGCCTGCTCGATGGCGTCGTGGTCCGCGCGCACCGGCGGCAGCGCATCGTCCACATCCACCCGCAGCTCGAAGCCATGCTGCCGGAGCGGATACTCCATGGCCCGCGCGGCGGCTCGCACCGAGTCTGCCAGCTTCACCGGACGGAACCGGTAGGTCTTCTTGCCCTGCTCCATTTTCGAGAACGTCAGGACGCCGTCCACCAGGCGCGACAACCGCTCGCACTCGCTGACGATCGTATCCAGGTACTCGGTCTGCGCCTCCGCATCCCGCGACCGTCCCATCTGCAGGGTTTCCGCGAACATCCGGATCGCCGTCAGGGGCGTCTTCAGCTCGTGCGATACATTGGAGACGAACTGCGCCTGCAACCCCGCAAGCTGCATCTCGCGATTCAAATCGCGCCACAGCAGGTAGGCGCCGTAGAGCGCCGCGCACAGCACCACCAGCATGACTGCATACGTGAAGCGGCGTTGCAGCACTTCGCGATTCAACCCCACGCCGTCCGACGTCACCGTGAACGCCGCTTTCAGCCCGGGAAAGCTCTCGCCCAGCAACTCCCCGCCTGTCTGGCCGGAGGTGAGGAAGCGCAGCCCGGAAATGCTCGGCTCCGCAGCGGTGAATTGGGTGGCGAACGCGCCAAACACATCCGCGGCGCGCACCGCGATCACCATGATGCCTGGCACCGCGCTCACCAGCCAGGGATCCTCCCCGTACGTCACCCACACCCCGTCACGCAACCCCAGCCGGGCATAGTCGGCCTCCAGGCCCAGCGCCTGCCCGGTGCGCCGGATGCGCGCCGCCACTTCCGCCTTTAGTTCCGCCGCCCCCAACTTATCCCCCACGATGGACGCCGTATAGCACGCCGTGGGCGGCAGCCACTGTCGGCCGTTCAACGCGCGTTGTGTGGCCTCCAGGACGGCTGTGCGATCCGCCCCCGCGCCCGCCAGCCGCTCCGCCGCCAGCAATTGCAGCGGAACCCCCTCCTCATCGTGAATCCCCTGCCCCACGGCGAGCAGGACGCGGAAATCCGCCAGCGCCTCAGCGGTACGTCCGGTCTTTTCAAGTGCCCGCGCACGCAGCAGCCGGGCGTAGGCACGCTCCCCGGGCTCGCCCGCCTCCCGCAGCGCACGCTGATAGTGCGGAAGCGCCGCGGCGGCACTGCCCGCTACGAACTCCAGCCGCTCGCCCTCTCGCAACGCCTCCCCGAAAGCGCCCGTGAAGCGAGCCTCCGGCTTCTCTGTCTCCCAGGGCATTGCCAGTTTGCCGTCCCGTAGCCAGGCCACCAGTGCGACTTCCGGGGGAGGGGGTTGGGACGACAGCCGCCGCGCCGCGCCCGCCTCTTCCAGCTTGATGCGCTCCAACCGTGCCAGCAATTCCTGCCGGATGCGGTTGGCGACCAGCCGCCGTTCGTCCGACCGGCGCTTTTCCGCCAATTCCCGCTCCTGCCCGATCATCCGCAGGCTCAGTCCCACCAGGAGCAGGCAAGGCGCCAGGATGGCAGCCAGGAACAACAACACCTGCCGGCGATGGCCCGGAGCACGCATGGTAACTGATTCTATTCTATGGAAATCAGCCGCAGGGATGTCACGGAATTGTCGGCTGGAGGCAAGAAAACCTGCGCCGCTGACGAACGGCGCAGGTCGCAACCAATAAGGAGCGCGAAGGCAAACCCAAAGTCAGAATACGGGAGATTCGGCGTGCCTACAATAGTACGGAACTGCCGGTACGGCCCCGGTACTCACCCAGCCCCCGGTACTATAAAGAATTCTTCAGCCGCGGCCGAGCCACGCGAACCGCAGGATGAACAGCGCCGTCAGGGCATACACAAACCAGTTCACTTCCCGGAACTTGCCGCGCGCCAATTTCAGCAGCGTGTAGGTGGTGAACCCGAACGCCAGTCCGTTGGCGATGCTGAACGTCAAGGGCATCGCCATCATGGTGAGGAACGCCGGAATCCCCACCTCCGGATTGCTCCAGTCGATCTCGCTGACGGTCGAAACCATCATGCTCCCAACGATGACCAGCGCCGGAGCCGTGGCCGCAGAAGGGATCACTCCCAGCGCCGGCGCGATGAAAAGCGCCAGCACGAACAGCAGCCCCGTCACCACTGCGGTGACCCCGCTGCGCCCGCCCGCCGCCACCCCGGCGGCGCTCTCGATGTAGCTCACCACGGTCGAGGTCCCGGTGAGCGACCCTACCACCGTGGCACTCGCGTCCGAATACAAAATGCGATTGATCCGCGGAATGCTGTGGGCCGCATCGAACAACTGCGCCTTCTTCCCCACCGCCACGAGTGTCCCGATGTTATCGAAGAGGTCGATGAACAGGAACACGAAGACGATCTCCAGGAAGCCCAGCCCAAAGGCCGACCGCACATCCAACTGGAACGCCGTGGCCCACAACTCCCCCAAGGCGTAAGGCTGCGGCTGCCACTTCACTATCCCGGCGGCAAACCCGATCGCGGTGGTCGCCAGGATGCCCAGCAGCATGGCCGCCCGCACGCGCCATACCAGCAGCGCGGCGGTGATCAGCAGTCCGCCGACCGCCAGCAGCGTATGGGGCTCCCGCAAGTTGCCCATCGCGACCATCGTGGCCTGGTCCGGCACCACGATCCCCGAATTGCGGAACCCGATCAGCGCGATGAACAGCCCCACCCCGCCGGCCACCGCGGCGTAGAGTTCGTACGGGATGGCCCGCAGAATCAATTGCCGCAGCCCTATAAAGGTGAGCAGGAAGAACGCCACCCCGGAGATGAACACCGCCCCGAGCGCCGCCTGCCAGGGCACCCCCATGGCCTTCACGACCGTGTAGGTGAAGTAAGCGTTGAGTCCCATCCCCGGCGCGAGCGCGATGGGATAGCGGGCGAACGCGCCCATCATGAGGCTCCCGAACGCCGCCGAAAGACAGGTGGCGGCCGTCACTGCGGCCACCGGCATCCCCGTTTCCGCCAAGATCGACGGGTTCACGAAGACGATGTACGCCATCGTGATAAAGGTGGTGAACCCGGCCAGCACCTCCGTGCGCCAGTTGGTCCCGAGGGCGTCGAATTCGAAGTAGCGTTCTAGCGCGTGAAGCAGTGTTCCACCTCCACGGCAGCGGCCAGCAACAGGTCGTCCTCCCCGGCCCCGACGGTCATCTGAAGCCCCAGTGGTGGACCTTCCACCGGCAGCGGCACCGTGATGGCCGGCACCCCCAGTCCGGTCCACGGCGCGTTCATCCGGGAGTCGCCGGTAGAGGCCAGTCCCTCGGGCGCCGGACCCGGAGCGGCGGGCGTCATCACCACCGGATAGTGGCGGAACAATACAGCCATTTTCTGTTTTCCGATCTTAACGCAGTCGAGCGCCGCGCGGTATCGTTCCTCGGGAATGCTCAGACCGCTTTCGACCATGGCGGCGAGCTTCAGCCCGATAGCCGCCCCGTGCCGCTCCCACAGCGCGCGGTGCGTGCGGGCTCCCTCGTAATCGTTGATCAGCCGGACGGCAGCGAGCAGAGCAGCGAACTCCGGAGGCGTGTCGATGACATCAATTCCCCATCCCGCGGCGCGCAGCCGATGGAGAGCGTCGGGCGCGTCGTAACATGCGAACCACGCGGCGCGCCTGGGCGGAGGCACCCGGCTTCCCCACCCTGCACGCTCCCACAGCACCTGCATATCCGCGGCGGTTTCGGTAAACAAGCCCGCGGCATCGAGCGATGGAGCGAACCCCAGTACCCCCTCCATCGGCAGCTTGGCGAACGTCGGCTTGAACCCCACCACCCCGCAGAAGGCCGCCGGCCGTATCACCGAGCCCTGCGTCTGCGTGCCCAGCGCAAACGGCACCATCCCGGCCGCCACCGCCGCCGCGGACCCGCTGGAACTGCCGCCCGGCGTGCGCCCCGGAGCCCGTGGATTCCTGGTCGGCGCCGGATCCAGGTAGGCGAACGGCGTGGTCCGGGTCTTCCCCATCAGCACCGCGCCCTTTGCCATGAGATGGCTCACGAGCGCCGCGTCGCGCTCGCCCTTTCGCCCCTCGAACAGCGGCGACCCGTACTCGGTTGCCATCCCGCGCGTTTCGAAAATGTCCTTGGCGCCGAACGGCACGCCGGAAAGCGGCCCCTCGCACGAGGGCACCCGCGGCGCCGCCTCCACCCACGCGAGCACTTCGCCGTCTCGCGTCGCGATGCGCTCCAGGCACAAAGCCATCGCTTGTGCAGGCGTTTTCTCGCCACTCCCGATCCACTTCACGAATTGCCGTAGCATGTGTCCCTGTGATGCAATGTCTCACATGAAACAGCTTCTGTGTCTGGCGGCCCTCGCGCTGCCGCTCTGCGCCCAGGTGGAGATCGCGCGACAGGGCTCTGAAAAGATCTCCGTGGCCATCGATGGCAAGCCCTTCACGGAGTTCCACATCGGCCCCGGCACGAACAAGCCCTACCTGGCGCCGTTGCGCGCGGCCACCGGCACGGTGGTGACCCGAGGGTACCCCATGCAATCCGATATCCCCGGGGAAGCCCACGACCACGTCCACCATCGCGGCTTGTGGTTCACCCACGGGGTGGTCAACGGTTACGATTTCTGGGCCAACGAGGAGAGCCAGAAAGGCGTCGGCAAGGGCCGCGGCAAAATCGTTTTGACCGAGGTAAAGAAGGCGAAAGGCGGCAAGGAATCCGGCGTCATCGAGGCCGGCTTCGATTGGACCGCGGGAGGCCAGACCCTGCTTCATGAGCAGCGCCGAATGGTTTTCTACGAGGACCCCAAGCTGCGCACCATCGACTTCGACATCACCCTCACGGCCCGTGAACGCGTCACCTTCGGGGATACCAAGGAAGGCACCTTTGCCGTCCGCCTGGCGCCGGAGCTCGAAGAGAACCAGCCCAAGAACATCCCCGCGCCCAAGCGCAACGGCAAGATGGTCGCCTCCACCGGTAAGGAGACCGAAAAGCAGGTTTGGGGCACTCGCGCCGAATGGGTGGACTACTTCGGAACCGTCCACGGCGAACCCGTCGGGATTGCCATTATGGACCACCCCGGGAACCCGCGGCACCCCACCTACTGGCACTCCCGGTCCTACGGCCTCTTCGCCGCCAACCCCTTCGGCGTGGCCGATTTCGAGCGCGACAAATCGAAGAACGGCGACATCGTCCTGGAGCCAGGCAAGCGCCTGCGCTTCCGCTACCGCGTGGTGATCCACCCCGGCGACGTGAATACCGCGGGCATCGCAGGGCTCTACAAGGCCTACGCGGGCGGCAAGTAGATTTCCCGCACAAGCGGCACGATGGCGGGCGGAACCAGCGCCTCCCAGGGTTCCCCGGCGGCTGCGCGGCGGCGCACCTCGGTGGCGGAGATGCCGTCGTGCCCGCCCGTCAGCACCAGAGTCTCGACGCATCCGGCCACGTCCGGCGGCGGCTCGTAAGGGCCGCCCCGGCAAGCCACCAGCAGGTCGAAGACCTCCAGCATCTCCCGGATTGCCCCAGGCTTCCCGTAATCCCAGTTCACGATGCGCTCCGCGGCATCCCGCCCGCACAGAAACGACAGCCGCGTCTCCAAACCGTACACCTCCCGGCAGTCGCGGGCGATGTCGATGAACAGCCCGCCCCCGGTGCTCCCGATGGAACAGCGCGGCTCCCCTGCCAACGCGGCTTCGAGCATCCGCACCCGCGCCGCGAAATCCGCGCCTTCGTACCGCTTATGCGGGAACACCCTTGGCAGCACGAAGAGCACCTCGTCCGTCACGGTCAGGGCGGCGCGTGCCAGCGCCAGATGCGCCACCGTGGGCGGATTGAAGGTGCCAGGCAGGATGCCCAGGCGGCCGGGCCGCACACACGCGCGGCGATGAAATTCGAGCGGCATCGTGCTACCCGCCCAGGCTGTCGAATTCCAGCTTGATCACCCAGCCCGCCGTCGACCGGCCGTTCACAGGCAGGTTCTTCAACCGCAGGCAGCGGTCCGGTTTCGAGCTGTGCAATCGCGGCAACGCCTCCACGTCGAAGGCCACCGCCTCCCCGGTATTCAAGAGCACCGCGCGCCGGGGCGCCCGTGCGATGGGGTGCAGAAACACCGACGCGGTCTCGGGATCCTTCGTCAGGTGCACGTAAAACACGCTTCCGCGCCTCGTGAGCAGCACATCGCGATTGCCCGTGAGCGTGCTCGCCGGCTCCACGTCCACCAGCGACTCCCGCACCGCCCTGTACCATACCCCGATCCGCCGCAGCATCGCCGCAGCCTCCTCCGGAATCGATCCGTCGGGCTTCGGCCCCACGTTCAGCAGGTAGTTCCCGCCCTTAGCGAGTATCTTCTGGATACCGCGGATCAGGTGTGCATCGGAGTAGTAATCCTCATCCACCCGGTAACCCCAGCTCTGGTATCCCACCGACTGACACGCCTCGACGGGCGTATCGAACGCGAGCTGGGCATTCGACGGATCGTCCCAGTCCCGCTCCGGCGTGGTGAAGTCGCCCTCGTCGAAGCCGCGGTTGTTGATCACCGCCTTGGGCTGCAGCCCCCGGATCATGGCGTGGATCGACGGGTCCTTCGCCTTGAGGACGTTCGCGTCCCACCAGATCCCGTGGATTTCCCCGTACTTCGTGCACAGCTCCCGCACCTGCCGCTTCACGAACTCGCGATATTGCCCTTCGTCCGGCCGGTCTCCTGTTTCCGGTGCGGCCAATTCGTAGGACCGTCCACTGTTCGGGTAACTCGGATGACTCCGGTCCACGATCGAGTAATACAAACTTAGCGGGACCTTACGCCTGTGGCATGCCGCCGCTAACATTGCAAGGACATCGCGCCGGTACGGCATCCGCATGATATTGAAGGGCGTCTCCGCGGTGTCCCACATGCAAAAGCCGTCGATGTGCTTGGTGGTGAAGGTGATGTACTCCATCCCGGCCTGCGCGGCCAGGTCGAGCCATTCGTCGGGGTTGAATTTTACGGGGTTAAAGCGCTGCGCGTATTCGGCGTATTGCGCGCGGCTCATTTTTCGCCGGTAGCCGTCCTGTTCGTGCCACGCGCCCACCGAGTAGATCCCCCAGTGGATGAACATGCCGAAGCGCTTCTCGAGGAACCAGTCGCGGCCGTCGCCGAACCGGCGCATCGCCTGCGCACGCGCGCTGATGGAAGCCGCCACTCGCCCCACATCGGCCGCCGGTTGCGCGTATGCCGTCGCCGCCGCACCCAAACCGGCAAGAAAAAACCAAACCCGCGCCATCGTCATGCTGATTCCATTATGAATGTTACGCTGGATCAGGTACATGTCCCGGAAACCTTTGTGCGCGCTCGCCGCGCTCTTTCTGGCGCTGGCTTCCTCCGCCGCCGCGCCCGAACCAGCCGCGTTCACCTATACCCCCGCCATCGAGAAGGCGCTCAACCGCATCTCGGCCGATTCGCTGCGCGGCAATCTTTCGTTCCTTGCCTCGGACCTGCTGGAGGGCCGGGACACGGCGTCGCGTGGGCTCGATCTCGCCGCGGAGTACATTGCCGCGCAGTTCCGCAAAGCCGGGCTCGAACCCGCAGGCGGCGACGGCTACTTCCAGAACGCGGATTTCCGCTTGGTCGAACCGCGCCCCGAAACCCTCGAGCTGACCTTCGAACAGGGCGGCCAGATTATCGTTGCGCGCGAGGTCATCCTGTATTCAACAGCGGCCCTCGCCATCCGTCGCGCCCCGGCCGCCGTCGTCAGCCTCGATGAGAAGGCGCCCCTTCCCGAAGCCGCTTCGGTTGCCGGGAAAGTGCTCTTCGCCGATTGGCCTTCGCGTGCCGGAGCCTCTACCAGGCGCCGCGTCCAGGCGCTGCGGGCGCTCGGACCGGCGCTGGTGGTAACGCTCGACCCCGCAAAGGTCCCGCATCAGGACCGACCGCTACGCCGTTTGGTGGACGCGTCCGAACCCGCCGCCGGCGCACCCTGGATCACCGTCCGGGACGAGGCGCTCGCCAAAGCCGTCCACGCCGGCGCCGCCGGAGCGGTCGTATCAGCCCGGATGGACGCCCCCGTAGAAACCCCCGTGAAGCTGCGAAACGTGGTGGGGGTGCTGCGCGGCTCCGACCCGGCCCTGCGCGACACCTGCGTGCTCGTCACCGCCCATTACGACCACATCGGCCAAAAGCCCGGCTGCACGGAAGGCGATTGCATCTTCAACGGCGCGAACGACAACGGAAGCGGTGCCGTCTCCGTTATCGAGATTGCCAATGCCCTCGCCGCACTCGACCGCCATCCCCGCCGCAGCATTGTGTTCGTCGCCTTCTTCGGCGAGGAGCGCGGCCTGCTGGGCAGCCGTTACTACGCGCGCCACCCGGTCTTTCCTCTTTCCAAAACCGTGGCCGACCTGAACCTGGAGCAACTCGGCCGCACCGACTCGGGCGACGGGCCGCAGGTGAACACCGCCTCTTTCACCGGCTTCAAATACTCCGACATGCCCAAGGTTTTCCAGGCCGCCGGAAAACTTACCGGAATCAAGGTCGGGGACGGCGGCGCTCCCAACACGTACTTCAGCCAGAGTGACAATGTCGTCTTCGCCGGCGCGGGCATTCCCGCCCACACCGTTTGCGTGGCCTTCACCTTCCCTGACTATCACGGCCTGGCCGACCACTGGCAGAAGATCGACTACGCCAACATGGCACGGGTCGATCGCATGCTCGCGCTCGGCGTTATGATGCTCGCCGGGAACCCCGCCCCTCCGCAATGGAACGAAATGGAACCCGGCGCCGCGCCTTACGTGCGCCCCCGAACGGAAGCGCGTAAACCGTAACATTTCGCCATGCAGACAGCCCGCCAGGCAGCTTGACTCGCGAATCGGATCGCGGGAAACTGTCAAACACAATTTTCTGGAGGGGACAACATGGGACAATCTTCCGTTGCGCCAGTTCCGGCGGGCCCAGCCGAACAGGCCATTGAAAAACTTACTTCGACCCTGCGCGGCAAGGCCATTCGTCCGTCTGACGAGGCGTACGACGCTGCTCGCCGAGTCTACAATGCCATGATTGACTGCCGCCCGCGGCTGGTCGTCCAGTGCGCCGATGTGGCTGACGTGATCCGCTGCGTCAACCTTGCCCGGGACGAAGGCCTGGCGCCCGCTGTGCGGTGCGGCGGCCACAGCGTTCCCGGCTTTGGAACGTGCGATGGCGGCATCGTCATCGATCTTTCGGGCATGAAAGGCATCCACGTGGATCCCGTTCGGCGAGTCGCGCGCGTCGAGGGGGGCTGCACCTGGGGTGATTTCGATCACGCCACGCATGTCTTTGGCCTCGCTACACCTGGAGGCATTATTTCCACCACGGGCGTTGGCGGCCTCACCTTGGGCGGCGGTTTCGGGTACCTGACCCGGCGCTATGGGCTATCGTGCGATAACTTAATCTCGGCTGACGTTGTCACCGCCGATGGCCGGCTGGTGACGGCAAGCACTACGGAAAACAAGGATCTCTTTTGGGCCATCCGCGGCGGGGGCGGCAACTTCGGCGTTGTAACTTCGTTCGAGTTCCGGCTTCACCCCGTCAGCACGGTTTATGCGGGACCGGTGCTGTTTCCGCTGGAAAAGGGGGCCGAGGTCCAGCGGTTTTTTGCCTCTTTTATGGCCGATGCGCCGCGCGAGCTGAGCGCATTCTTCGCGTACCTGATCGTCCCTCCGGGACCGCCGTTCCCCGAACAGCTTCACATGAAGACGATGTGCGGCATTGTCTACGTCTATTCCGGGGACCTGGAAAAAGGCGAGCAGGCAACCCGACCCTTGCGCGAGTTCGGCCCGCCGGCGTTCGCCCTGGGCCACGCCGCGCCCTATCCAGCCGTGCAGAAGATGTTCGATGGTCTCCTGCCTCATGGCCTGCATCATTACTGGAAAGCCGATTTCGTCAACGACCTCGGCGAGCAACTCATCGCCGAGCACGTCCGCTACGGCCCGCAGATTCCAACCGTAAATTCCGCCATGCACATCTATCCGCTGGACGGAGCGGTTCACGACGTCGCCGCGGATGAGACCGCATTTGCGTACCGGGACGTAAAGTTTGCCCACATCCTCGCCGCCGTCAGCCCAGACCCGGCGCCCATGCCGCAGTACCGCGAGTGGGTGCGCTCGTACTGGTCCGCCCTTCATCCCCACTCGGCCGGAGGTGCCTACGTGAATTTCCTGATGGACGAGGGTGATGAGCGTATCGCGACCAGTTATCGAGGTAACTACGCGCGCCTGGCCGCGGTCAAAAGGCAATACGACCCGGGGAATCTGTTCCGCGTGAACCAGAACATACGGCCGGCGGCGACGTAGGACCCCAACACGGATCAGTCGCGTCGCACGCGCAAGGAGGAGTACTATGGACCACATGCGACGCTGCCTCGTCCCCGCCCTTCTGTTGCTCTGCGCCATCGCGCCGGCCCAGGATCGCCGCGCCATCATCCAGGAACGCGCCCGCGTGCTGGCCGCCTTTGGCGGCGACCGGCAGATACCGGAAGCCACGCCCGAAATCGTTAAGAAGGCCGAGCAGATCGCCGGCGGCACGGTCTTCTTCTACGGCACTACGCCCGTGCAGGTTGGGCTTCGCGACATCGATTGGCGCGGCAGCCACGTCAAGCACCAGGAGTGGCCCGCGCAGTTGAACCGCTTCTTCCACCTGCGCGACCTCGCTTCCGCCTACCGCTCCACGCACGACGAGCGCTTCGCCCGAGCCGCCCGCGCCTACATCGAAGACTGGCTGCGCGAAGACCCCTATGCCACCGCCACTACCATGCGTCCCGGCGACAACGGACTCAATATGAGCATCCGACTCGGGAGCAGCATCGACAGCGGCTGGGGCGGCACCCTCCCGATCTTTCTCGCCAGCCCCGCCTTCGACGACGCCTTCCTCGACCGCGTCCTCACCTCCATCTCGCAGCAGGCCGGGTACCTGTCCCGCCACCTCACCCCAACCGGCAACTTCCGCATCTCGCAGCTCGATACCCTGGTGTTCACCGCCCTGCGCTTCCCCTTTTTGCCGAATGCCCCAACGCTGCTCAAAGTCGGCGCCACCGGGATGCAGAGGGCTCTGAAGACGCAGTTCCTGGCCGATGGCGCGCACATCGAGCGCACCCCCGGTTACGCCGACTGGATGGCGCGAGTGGCCGCCAACTACTGGTTGCTGGCCCGCCAGTTCCCTGAAGCCGACGCGGCCGTGGACACGGACATTGTTGTCCGCGCGCTCGATTACGGCGCCCACACCGAACTTTCCGGCATCAACGACTCGGGCGCGCCGCATCGCGACCCCGCCACACTCTCGCGCCTGGCCGCGCGCGCCGAGACGCTGGGCCGTATGGGCCTCGCCGGCAAGTATCCGGCTGTGCCGCCGCTCGCCCAGGCCTTCCCCGCCGCCGGCCAGGTCTTTGTCCGCACCGAATGGAAGCCCGGCGCGGATTACCTCGCTTTCGACGCCAGCACTTGGGGCGGCGGCCACGGCCACCTCAGCCGCAACTCGTTCGTGTTCCGTTCCGGCGGCCGGGTGCTCGTGGCGGACCCCGCCATCATCAGCTACGAAATGAGCGATCCCCTCGCAGCCTATGGCAAATCCACCGCCGCCCATAGCACGCTCAACCTGAACGGCTGGAACCAATCCGGCGCGGACGGGCAACTCCTGCGATATGAATTCGGCCGTGATGCCGTCCTCATCCAGGCGCGTTACCAGGGCGGCTATTGGGAAAATCCCTATACCTGGAGCTTCCGCAATGGCCGGGGCCGCGGCGTTTACGGCGAGCACGAGCGCATCCTGCTCTGGATCAAGGGCGAGTACCTGCTTTCGCTGGATACCATGAGCGCGGACGCCGGCGCCGACATCCGCAACGTCTGGCAGATGGGCCCCATGGAGAAGTGGTCGCAAGACCCCGGCTCACTCGCCTGGTGGTCTCAGAACGGTGACGCGAACCTGGCGGTGCAACTCATCGCCGGGCCCAAAGCCGCCATGGAGTGCGGAAGCGGCTGGCTGGGGCGCGGCGGTGTCAAGCCGGTTCCCGCCCCACGCGTGGAGTTCCGCTACGCCTCCGAACATACCGGCTCCGTGATGAGCGCCGTGCTGCTGACGCCGTTCGCCGGTGAAAAACGGCCCGTCTACACGGTGGAGAGCGCGAACATGGGCCGCGGCACCATCCACCATATCCGGCTCGTTCTTCCCGGCGGCGGTGCCGACGATATCGCCTGGAGCACCGGGCTGGCGCTGCCTGTCGATGACGGCCGGCCGTTTACAACCGACGCTGTTTTCGTCTGGCGGCGGACGAATTCCTCCGGCAACGAGACCAAACGCATGCTCGTCGGCGGCAGCTATCTCCAGTAGCCTGCTAACATCGGTATAAAGCGCACGAATGCAGACTGCCGAGTCCCTATACGAGCCATTGGTAGGCCCGCTCCTGGAGTGTTTTCCGGAACTGGCGCTCTGCCGTTCTACAGCCGAACTGGAAGCCCACCCCGTCTATCGGAAACTGCGGCCGGACTTTGAGAAGGTACTCGGGACCATTGACACCGGCGATTTCACCCGCGCCGCAGCCCCGCCTCGCGAGCGCTACCGCGTAGCCGCGTGGAATATCGAGCGGGGCATGGAATTTCCGGGCCAGCTCGAAGCCCTGCGCACCCACCCCTACCTCCGCGAGTGCGACGTCCTTCTGCTAACCGAAGCGGATCTCGGAATGGCGCGATCCGGCAACCGCGACGTGGCCCAGGAACTGGCACGCGGCCTCGGAATGCACTACGCCTTCGCGCCCTGCTACCTGAACCTGGCCAAAGGCTGCGGGGTGGAGCGCGACGTCCCTGGCGAAAACGCGCTGGGGCTGCACGGCAACGCTGTCCTGAGCCGCTACCCGATCACCGCCGTGAGAGCCATCCGGCTTCACAACGGGGTAGATAAAATGGCGCGCCGCGAAAAGCGCATCGGGCGCCAGTCGGCGCTCGCCGCCGATATCGATTTTCCCAACCTGCGCCTTACTGCCGTCTCGGTGCACCTGGACGCGCAGTCCACGCAGCGCCACCGGCGCGACCAGATGGCCGACGTGATCGCGGGTCTCGACCTGCATCGCCCCGTGCTGCTGGGCGGCGACTGGAATACCAGTACCTATAACTCCTCAACGGCGCTCCACGCCATCCTGGGCTACTCCCTGCGGGTGTTGATTGGGGTCGATCACGTGATCCGCAATCACTATCTACACCCCTACCGGCATTTCGAGCGCGGTCTCTTCAGTTTGCTTGAGAAGCACGGCTTCGACTACCGCTCGGCAAACGTCTCCGGCGAGCCGACCGGCTGTTATGACATTGCCGACACCAAGGCGCGGCGCAATCTCGGGGAGTGGGTGCCAGGCTGGTGCTTCGCCTTTATCCGCTGGGCACTCCGCAACCACGGCGGGCGCTGCCCGCTCAAGCTGGATTGGTTAGCGGCGCGCGGTCTGCGCACGGATAAGCCTACAGTGATCCACGGGTTGGGGCTGTCGGACCACGACCCCATAGGGGTGGAGATTACTGCGTATTGAGAAAGCAGCGGTCATCCGCCGGGTCACCCCGGGCTACGGGTTGGGACCGTGGTACGTCTTCTCTTCCCGTGAGCCGAGCACCCGGGCAATAATCCCGCTCAGATTCTTGAGCGCCGAGTCGAGTTCCTCAAGCCGGAAGCTCAAAGTGGCCAGGTCGTCTCCCAGAAACGCCCGCGCCCCCCTCCGGGTTTCAATGCCATGGAGGACGGCTTCACGCGCGAAATCCGATATACTGCGGGCTCCCGCAGCGATACATACCTGCTTAAGCCCTTCGTATTCCTCCGGAGACAGCCGGAAGCTCACCAGCCTGTTTCTACTTTTAAGGAGTGCCGCCATCCGATCTCCCCACATTCATCCGCCGGCCGCTTCCGCGCAACCTGCGGGATTCATCACCGCTAGGCGTCTGCGCCTGCGTGAGTCCGCATCGCGAGCACTATCCGTGCCGAGAGGCCGCACCCGGTCCCGGTCTACTTCCACTGCCACGGAGCGCTGCAACAGATCCACCGAAACCACGATCCGGCATGACCTACGTACTTCCTGCAAGATTCCTTCCAATCCGGTAAGCGGGCCGCCCTCGATCGCCACACGCTGACCCACGCGCAGGTAAGGCCAGGGTTCCACGGGCAGTTCCGATCCGATCACCCTACGAAGAGCGTCGATCTCCGAGTTCTCGAGCGGAATGGGCACCCGACCGTTGCCAACCACCGCCGCGACTCCCGGAGTGGCCAGGATCGGACCGCGCTTAGCCGGGTCGAACCGGCAGAAGACATAACCGGGAAATAGCACCAGTTCCAGTTGCTTGTAACGGTCGGACCACTTTCTCAGGCTTCGATAAGTCGGAACTAACTCTTCGTAACCCTTTGCCCTAAGTAGCTGGCCTACACTCTTCTCCCGGTTTCTCTTGGTGTGGAGTGCGAACCAATACCTTTGGGCACCCGGTTCCAGCGCCTGATAACTGGATTCTTCTAACGCGCACCCACCCGGAGAACTTACACCCCGCATACAACCTCTGACCAATGTGCGGGATACCGCAGCTTACTGTCAAGACGAAAGCTTACGTCTGCAATCGCTGCTGTAACCATTAGCACAGCAGCCGACCCGGCCGTTAAACGGCTGGCGCACAGACCTACTTCGACTTTCTCCCAAGCGTTAAACACTGTCAACGCCGCTTGCTGCCGTGCTGTTGGATTGGGCACACGACTTCCGCTGACAACCTGCTTTTCGCCGTTAGAACGGTTTCTCCCGTCACAATGCCGGCCGGGTTAGACTGAGAGGATAGCTTGATTACTTCCCAGCGCATTGAGGAACTCGCCCGCGCATGCGGCTTTGAGTTTGCCGGGGTGGCCCCCGCGGCGCCGCTCGCTGAAGCGTCGTGGTATCACGGGTGGACCGCCGCCGGTTATGGCGGCGAAATGCGTTACCTCACCGATCATCGCGCAGCCGTACGGGACGATCCGCGCAACCTGCTGCCCTCGGCTCGCTCCATGGTGTGCGTCGCCAGGCTCTACAACGGTCCCGAGCCCTACTCCACCGAGTTTGACGAGCCCGCCCGGGCGTGGATCTCGCGCTACGCCTGGGGAGACGATTATCATGACGTGCTGCGCACCGGCCTGGAGCGCCTCGCGGTGCGCATTCGTGAGGAGGCGGGCTGCGCTTTCGAGCACCGCGTGTGCGTCGATACCGCGCCGCTCCTCGAACGCGCCTATGCTCGCCGTGCCGGTCTCGGGTGGATCGGGAAGAACACCTGCCTCATCCGCGAAGGCGCCGGGTCATGGTTCTTCCTGGGGGAGTTGCTGCTCTCGCTCGAACTCGAACCCGGCTTGCCGCCACCCGACCGCTGCGGCTCGTGCAGCCGCTGCATAGATGCGTGTCCCACATCCGCAATCGTTCCCGCCGACTCGCCGGACGGACCCTCCCATACGGTCGATTCGCGGCTCTGCATTTCCTACTTCACCATCGAGTTGCGTGGTCCCGTGCCTCCCGCGCAGCACGACGGCATTGGCCGGCAGGTCTTCGGCTGCGATATCTGCCAGGACGTCTGCCCCTGGAATCGCCACGCCCCCGTAACCGCGGACCCGGCCTTCGCTCCCCGTGAGCTTGCACCGCCGCTCGAACGTCTGGCGGCCCTCTCCGAAGAAGAATTCCGCGCCATGTTCCGCGCGAGCCCCGTCCGGCGCGCACGTTACACGGGTTTCCTGCGCAACGTCGCGATCGCGATGGGGAACGCCGGGCTGCCGGCCTTCCAGGCTCCGCTCGAACGGCTGGCAGCTTCGCCGGATGCGTCCGTCGCGGACGCCGCGCGCCGTGCGCTCGGCAGGCTAACAGAAGAAGAACGCGCAAAACACGTCTAAGATGATGATGATTGGTTCCGTCGGCATACACCCTATGCATCGGCATAGGATGCTAAGGGCTTTAGGCTTTCCACCTTATTCCCGCACCGAGGGTTTTCTTCGCGTATTCCAGGCTTCGCTCGAGATCCGCCTTCTGCTGCTCCTTGAGCGCCGCCTGGATCGCCGGACTGGGCCGCCAATCCGCCATCAGCATGTTTCCCATAAACGGCCGTCCGTTCCGGGCCAGCGTCACGAACCGCGCGAACTCCCAGGCCGGCATCTTCGGGTAGGCTTTCCAGAAATCCGGTTCCAGGTAGGGCACCACCTCCGGCTTGCGTCCGGTGATGATCTCCAGTTGCATCGCCGCCTGCGGGCAGAGTTGCCGGTACATCCGCATGAAACCTTTCAGGTCCACCGAACCGTCGCCTAAAGCCACCCACTGTACGGCGGCGCCGCGCGGGTGCTCGAAGACGGCGGTGTCGCGAATGTGCGTCGTCACGGTGTAGGGGGCCAGGATCTCCAGGGTGACGAACGGGTCTTCCACCGCCCATAGCGGGTTCCCCGAATCGAGACACGCCCCGACGTAGTCCTTTCCGGACTCCTCGATGATCGTCCGGACCTCCCGCGCCTGCATGTCTCCCGAGTGGTTCTCAAGCCCCAGCTTCACCCCCAGGTCCAGCGCCTGCGACCGCACAGACCGAAACACCTTGATGGTGTTCTCCATGTGGGCTTCGATGGGCAACGTGCCCTGCCGGTCCGCACGGCTCCCCAGGAAGCAGCGCAGCATTTTCGACCCTACCGCGTTCGCGACCCGCAGCCCCTTCACAACGTACTCCGTTGCATCGCCCTGGGCTTTCTGGTTGTAGGCCGCGGACGACGGACAGATGCAGCCCACCCCGGCGTCGATATCGAGCCCCAGCCGCGCCGCATGGTCTTTCACCCTGGCCAGGTGCGCCGGCTCCAGGCTTTCGTAGTCGCTCAGGCTCGACAACTGCACGGTGTCGAGTTTCAGGCCGGCGGCGTAGTCCAGATATTGCAGGTCCTTCCACTTCCAGGCGTTCAGGGAATAGGTATCGAAGCCCAGCTTGATTCCGGCCGGAGCCGCCGCCCCGGGCATGGCGGTCATGGCCGCCGTTGAAGCTGTTTGGAGGAAGGTGCGTCGCAGCATAAAGGTCAAGATAGCATCTCTACTCGGGCGGAAAAATCTGGTGCGTCAGATCTTCCTCGGGCGGCTTCGGCCGCGCCTCCAGCCATGCCCCCAGGGCCGCCGCCGACACCGCCGCCACCAGCACCGCGATCATGACCCCGTCCATACCGTGCCGCCATGCAGTCCCGAGCCCCGTGAGCACCGTCCGGACGATCCATCTGTAGAGCCTGCCCGGCCTCTCGCCCCGGCGGACCCGCGCGGCCGAGCGGCCCAACAGGTGCGCGAACAATACGCACAGTACGCCCAGCACTCCACGCAGGAAATCAATGGGAACCGGCATGTCTTCAATGTGGCGCAAGCTTCACCGCCGTGCAAGACCCCGCGGCGGTTGCAGTCCCACGCGGCTGCTGCCACAATGCCCCCATGAGCCTCATGCAGGAGATTCGCGACTACCGCGTCCCCGCCCGCGCGGTAGCCATGTGGTGGCTGGGCCAGAACGGCTACATCTTCAAAAGCCCCGAGGGCACGCTCGTTTCGACCGACCTCTACCTGACCAACAATTGCGCCACAGCGTTCGCCGGTTCCGGCGTCAACCTCGAGCGCCTTGTGCCGGTCTTGATCCCCCCGGAGGATGTGAACGTGGATGTCTTCACCTGCACCCACAACCACCTGGACCACACCGATCCGGAAACCATCGCCCGCCTTCGCAACCGCGATACCACTCACTTCGTCGGCCCGCAGCCCACCTGCGACGTTTACCGGGAAAAAGGCATTGAGGGCGGCCGCATCCAGCCGTCGTGGCCCGATTGCCGCATTGAAGTCCGTGATGTCACGATCCACGGCACCTTCGCCCTCCCCACCGACGACACGGACCTCAATCACATGGGGTTCGTCTTCGAATTCGGAAAGGGTCCCCGCATCTACGTCACGGGCGACACGGACTACCACGAACTGCTCGCCTCGGTAGCGCGTCACTCACCGGACGTCATGATCACGTGCATAAACGGGGGTTTCAACAACCTGTCCCACTACGAAGCCGCGCGCCTGGCCGCAGATGTGAAGCCGAAGGTCGCCATCCCGTGCCACTACGATATGTTCCCGGATAATGCCGCGGACCCCGCGCAGTTCCGCGCGTCCCTCGCCGTGAGAGCCCCGGAGGTGCGCTACCAGCAGCTCGAGCACGGCAAGGTGTTTCTCTTCGCGCTCTAGCCTTCTTCACGCGGCAGCGCTATACGAAACCGCACCATGGCCTATTCGGCCGCTCAGCTATTCCTTGGCTTTGCCGGTCGGGTGTAACAAGGCGCCGGGGTCCGATCACCCGCGTGTTGGACACCCCTTCTGCGCCTAGTGTCCGCCTAGATGATGCCCCCGCTGAAGGCGCCTGCGCCCGGTTCGTTCCCCCCGGTGGCGCGCCATAGCCCCGGCTCCGTGATTCGACGCAGGTTCTCCGCCAGCGGTTCCGTGTACACGTCGATACCCTTTCTTGAGTACCGGATGAAGCCCTCCTGGCGGAGCCGGTTCATCTGGAACGTGACGATCTCGCGCGAAGTCCCCACGTACTCGGATATGAGTTGATGGGTCATCGGCGGAATCCGCACGGAGCCGTCCTCGGCACGCGTGCCGAAGCGGTTGGCGAAACGCAGCAGCGCGCGCATAATGCGCTCCGGCGTCTTATCGAGCGCGAAACTCTGCAGCCGCTCCTCGAAATCCAGGCAGCGCTCGACGAGGGTCTGGATGAACGCCAACCCCAGCTTCGGCTGCCGGTCCACCTGCTCCTCGATCTCCGCGGTGGACCATGCCATCAGGGAGGTGTTCTCCAGCGCCACAGCCGATTCCCCGCGCTGCGGCAGTTCCAGCAGTCCGCTCTCGCCGAAGAAATCCTCAGCGGCAAAAATCTCGATTACTGTTTGGGAGCCGTCGTCCATCGGGACAGAGGTCTTGACGCGCCCGCGCACCACCAGGTAAATCCCGTTCGAAGGCTGGCTTTCGTCATAGATCACCTGTCCGCGGCGATACTCGACCACGGACTTGTGCGGCAGGTACACGAGGGCATCCTCGGTCCGGCGGCTCGCAACCTGTCTGGCGCCGTTCGGCATAAAGTGCTTGCTCCCTCCACTCAAATTTCGCTCCGGACGGCCTCTTCGATCAGGGACGGTGCTGTGAGTGGCGCTCCAGGCTGGTGGCACGGCGGGCCGTCTAATAGAACAGCCTACAGGAGACAGGCTTTCGGCGGGAGGGGTTACCTGGGTCACAGAACGCGTTGAAGTGCCGATTAGCACCTCGCAGTGGTTCGTTAAAGTACCGGCCGCATCGAACGTCTCCGGGAGCGGTATAATCGATCCTCTTATCAAAAGGAGATTTCCCGTGCGAACCACCCTCGTATTGGCGCTTTTCTCGGCCGTGCTGCCGTACCTTCAGGCGCAGCAACAGCCCAAGCCAGAGCCGCCCAAGCTCCAGGCCCTCATCATTACCGGCCAGAACGCGCATAATTGGCGCGCCGACACCCCCGCTCTGCGCCAGATACTTGAAGATACCGGCCGCTTCGAAGTGCGCGTAGTCGAGGAATTTCGCGGTGCCGGACCGGAGACCCTCGCTCCCTACGATCTCGTCATCCTGAATTACTACGACCGTCGGCGCCCTGAGTTGCGCTGGGGCGAGCGCGCAGAAAACGCGCTCGTGAACTTTGTTCGCTCCGGCAAGGGGGCGCTCATCTTCCACTTCGGCACAGCCGCTTTCGACGGTTGGGGCGAGTACGAAAAAATGTCCGCCGGCAACTGGAGGCCCAACAACGGCCACCACTCCGCGCGGCACGATTTCACGGTGGATATCAAGGATACGCAGCACCCCATCACCCGCGGGATGAAGCCGTCGTTCAAGCAGCCCAACGACGAGCTCTACGCCAACCTCAAGTGGCAGCCCGAAGGGACCTACCACGTCCTGGCCACCGCCTGGGACAACCATAGTCTTTACCAAGGCAAGGCGCGGCAGCCCATCCCTGGCGCCGGCCTGCACCAACCGATGCTCTGGACAGTGGAATACGGCAGCGGCCGCGTCTTCGTGGACGCCCTCGGGCACGACCCGGACGCTATGAAGAGCCCCGGTTTCATCTCCACGCTCGTCCGCGGCGCCGAATGGGCCGCTACCGGCAAAGTCACCATTCCGCTGCCCGCCGAGTTGGCGCGCTGACCGTACGATAGTCCAGCAGAGTTGTACTCGATGACACACCGTATTATTCTGACTGCCCTCGCGGCCGCCACGGCGCTGGCTGCCGCCGCGCCCGCCGCCGGGGAGCCCGATTCCTTCGCCGGCCTCAGCCGTCGCTTCACCGACCCGCCGGCGGGATATCGCACCCTGCCCTTCCTCGTCTGGAACGCTGAGGTGACCGAAGCGAAGATCGACCGCTTCCTGGACGACTTCCACGCTAAGGGTATCGGCGGCGTGTTCATCCATCCCCGTCCCGGGCTGATCACCCCTTATCTCTCGGATCGCTGGTTCGAACTCGTGCGCTACACCGTCGAGCGCGGCAAGAAACTCGGGATGGAAGTCTGGCTCTACGACGAGAATTCCTATCCCAGCGGCTTCGCCGGCGGCCACGTGCCCGCAGAGATGCCGGAATCCTGGAACCAGGGGCAGGCGCTCGCGATCCGGAAGATCTCCGGCGTTCCCCCCGCCACCGGCTGCCGCGTGCTGCTGAAGAAGACCGGCGAAACCATCGCGGTCGCGGCCCCCGGTGACAGCGCCCCCGGCGAGTACTACTGCTTCGAGCTGGCCTACTATCCCAAGCGCGCCTGGCACGGCGGCTATTCCTATGTGGACCTCCTCCTCCCCGGCGTAACCGAGAAGTTCATCGAAGTGACCATGCGAGGGTATGAGCGCTCCATCGGCGGCGAGTTCGGTAAGACCGTCCCCGGCATCTTCACCGACGAGCCCAACATCAACCCGCCGGAACGCAACCGGGCCCTGCGCTGGACCCCCGATCTGTTCGAGCAGTTCAAGAAACGCTGGGGCTACGACCTTACGCCGCACCTGGTCTCCCTGTACGAGCCCATCGGCGACTGGCGCCGCGTCCGGCACAACTACTACGCGCTGCTGCTTCAGATGTTCATCGACCGCTGGTCGAAGCCCTGGAATGCCTACGCCAAGGCCAAGGGACTGCCCTGGACCGGCCACTATTGGGAGCACGGCTGGCCCAGCCCCGCCGACGGCCCCGACAACATGGCGATGTACGCGTGGCACGACATTCCCGGCATCGACATGCTCTTCAACCAGTTCCGCGAGGACACCAACGCGCAGTTCGGCAACGTGCGAGCGGTCAAGGAACTCGCCAGTGTCGCCAACCAGATGGGCCGCCGCCGCACCCTCAGCGAGACCTATGGCGGCGCGGGCTGGGAGATCACTTTCCAGGATCAGAAGCGCCTCGCCGACTGGCAGGCCGTCCTCGGTGTGAACCTGATCAACCAGCACCTCTCCCACATGACCCTGGTGGGCGCCCGCAAAGGCGATTACCCGCAGTCCTTCGCACCGCACAACCCCTGGTGGAAGCACTATCGCGTGCTGGGGGACTATCTGGGCCGCGTCTCCCTCGCGCTCGCCACCGGTGAACAGGTCAACCACACCCTCATCATCGAGCCGACCACGACTGCCTGGATGTACGCCGCCCTCCCCAAACACGACCCCCAGATCATGGAGAACGCCAACGCGTTCTTCTCGTTCATCGCCGGAATCGAGTCGCGCCAGGGGGAGTACGACCTGGGCAGCGAGAACATCATGAAGGACCACGGCAAGGCCGCCGCCGGGAAACTCACCGTCGGGCAGCGAAGCTATGACGTGGTTGTGATCCCTCCGGGCACCGAGAACCTCGACACCCCGACGGTCAACCTGCTCGCAACGTATCTCGCCTCGGGAGGCAAGGTGCTGGCGTACGTCGATGCGCCCGCGCTGGTGGATGGCGCGCCGAGCGATCGCGTGACGAAGCTGGCGAAGAATACCAACTGGAAGCGGGAGCAGTCAATCGACCCGCTGCTCAGCCCCGAATTCGTGCGGCACGAGGGCAAGCTGCTCCACCAGCGGCGGCAGCTCGCCGATGGGCAGCTCTTCTTCTTCGTCAACTCGAGCCTGGAAGCGCCCGCCACCGCGAGCCTGGAACTCAAGGCTGCGACGCTGACCCGGATGGATCTGATGACCGGGGAAATCAGTGCCTATCCGGCTGCCCGCAAGGCCGGGAAGCTGTCGTTTTCCCTGGAGCTTCCGCCCGCCGGCAGCATGTTGCTTTTTGCCGGCAAGTCCGGCACCCAGCCGGCTGTGAAACCCGCCCCGGCGGTTCCGACCCGGCCGGTGGCGGCCTCGGGCGCGCTCGAACTGCGGCGCGTCGAACCGAACGCCATCCGGATCGATTACTGCGATCTCAAACTCGCCGGCACAGAGACGAAAGATCTTTTCTACTACAAGGCCGCGGATCGCGTCTGGAAACACCACGGGCTGGAAGCGAACCCCTGGGACGCCGCTGTGCAGTACAAGACCACCCTCATTGACAAGCGTTTCCCCGCGGATTCCGGCTTCGAGGCAACCTTCTGGTTCGAGACCGACGCGGCACTCGACCGCGCGGGCCTGCAACTCGTGGTGGAGCGGCCGGAGCTATGGAAAGTCACGGTGAACGGCAAGCCGGTAACGCCGAAGCCCGGCGCTTGGTGGCTCGACCATGATTTCGCCGTGTACGCCATTGGCGACGTGGCCGCGGCGGGCCGCAACGCGGTCACCTTGACCGCCGCACCCATGACCATCCACACGGAACTGGAGCCGGTTTACGTGGTCGGCGATTTCGGCGTCAGCCCGCAAGCGAAGGGCTTCCGGCTGGTACCCGCAAAGTCCCTCACCACGGGTCCCTGGAAGGAGCAGCTTCTGCCCTTCTACGCGAGCGAGGTCGCCTATGCCCGCAAATATCAACTCAA
The DNA here is from genome assembly GCA_035561075.1 of Bryobacteraceae bacterium. Classification (GTDB taxonomy): domain Bacteria; phylum Acidobacteriota; class Terriglobia; order Bryobacterales; family Bryobacteraceae; genus JAMCRM01. The sequence goes on along the minus strand of DATMYF010000062.1, from coordinate 500 downwards.
GCGCGCGGCGGGTCCTTACAAGGTGCGGCTCGGCAAGTGGCAGGGAACGGTGGCACAGGTGAAGGTGAACGGCGAGGCGGCTGGCATCATCGGCTGGCAGCCGTATGAGCTCGACATCACGAATCTCGTCCGCGACGGCGAGAACCGCATCGAAGTCCTGGTCTGCGGCTCCAACAAGAACCTGCTCGGCCCGCTTCACGGGAACCTCAAACCCGGGATGGTGGGCCCCGGAAACTTCCGCTCCGGACCGGACGGAATGCCCCCGGGCGCGGCCTACACCCAGGAGCCTTACGGGTTGATGGAGGAGTGCACGCTGGTAGGCAGATAAGTCCGCAGTTAAATTTTCCGGCGTGAGCGGGGGTGAACCGCCTCACGCCGCCCGGCCCACGAGATGTAACCGGCTGTGCGCGGGGCAAGCCAAAGGCTTCCGGCTGGTGCCCGCAAAGCCCCTCACCACGGGCCCCTGGAAGGAGCAGCTGATCAACTCAAGCGCGCGGCGG
>DATMYF010000061.1:0-7188 GCA_035561075.1 Bryobacteraceae bacterium | reverse complement strand
TCCAAGTGGGCGAAATACGGGGATACCGGAAAACGAGCCTAATCACTTGACCCTGTGGTCGTCGAATCGGAAGCAAGCCCAATCCCGCTGGTCCGTCCCCGACGCGAAGAACTGCCTTTCGTCACGGCCAAATCGTGGGTGGTTGCCGGGCTAACCGGGCGTGCCGGTCTGGCTAGCCCCTGACACCCACCACCCAAAACCCATCACCTACTGAACAGTAGCCATATCCTGCGCCGCCTGGAACTTCACCGACACCAGCTTCGAAACCCCAGGCTCCTGCATGGTCACCCCGTACATCGATTGCGCCGCCTCCATGGTCTTCTTGGAGTGCGTAATCAGCACAAACTGCGTCTGCAGGGACATGTCCTTCAGCAGCGCCGTCAACCGCCCGATATTCGATTCATCGAGCGGCGCGTCCACCTCGTCCATGATGCAGAACGGGCTGGGCTGATAACGGAAGATTGCCATCAGCAGCGCCACCGCAGCCAGTGCCTTCTCACCGCCCGAAAGCAGCAGCACATTCTGCAGCTTCTTGCCCGGAGGCGAGGCCACAATGTCGATTCCCGACTCGTTGATGTTCTCCGCGTCGGTGAGCCGCATCTCGCCCGTGCCGCCGCCGAACAGCGTCTGGAAGGCCACCCGGAAGTTGCCGTTGATGGCCTCGAACGCCTCCGCGAATTTCTGCCGCGAGATCACGTCGATATCCTGAATCGCCCTTTCGGTGTCCCGGATCGAGTCCAGCAGGTCCTGCCGCTGCGCGCTCAGGAAGTCGTGCCGCTGCTGCGCTTCCTCGTATTCTTCGTTGGCCTGCGCATTCACCGGCCCCAGCGCCTCAATCCGCGCCCGCACTTCCTGGTACTGCCGCTCGGCTTCTTCGATGGCTTCCGGCGCCGTGATCGTCTCATCGCCTTCCGCCAGTTCCGCCACCGCGCAGCCCAGTTCCTTCCGGCTGGTCTCGTCCAGGAACTTCAGCTCCGCCTGCTTGCGAACCAGTTCCACTTCAATCTGGCTGCGGCGCTCATGCAACTCCTGGACCTGCGCCCGCAAGACCTTCAACTCTTCGTCGCCGGCCCGCAGTGTCTCGCGCTGTTTAGCTTCCTCCGCCGCCAGCCGGTTCTCCGCCGCCTCGCCCTGCCTGATCTGCTCGGCCAGTTCGACGCCCTTCTTATCCAGCTCGATGTTGTCCGCCAGCAGCCGCGCACGTTGGACGCTCATGCGCTCGATCTCCGGTGCGATCCGCCCCCGCCGCCCCGAAGTCTCTTTATGCTGCTGGTCCACCCGCGCCAGCGCCGCACGATGCCCGCGATGCCGCTCTTCGAACTGCGCCAGTTCCGCGCGCAGCACCGCGTGCTCCTCCGTGATGGTCGCCGCCTGACCTTCCAGCTTCTCCAGTTCCTGCCGCTCGGCCTCCAGCGCCCGCTCTTTTTCGCCCCGCAGCCGGTCTTTCTCTTCCACGGCCGCGCGATTGCGCTCCCGCTGTTCGGCCGAACGCTCACTGTCCCGCTTCAGCCGCTCCAGTTCCGTGCGCGCCACCGTGAGCCGCGAAGTCGCGCGCGAAAGATCCTCGCCCACCTTGCGCATCTCGTGGTCGAGCGCCACCCGTTCCTTCTCGCGCCCCTGCTGCGCGGTCCGCAGCCGCTCGAGATCCGCCTCCAGGTTGGTAATCTCCTGGTTCAGATCCTCCAGGCGATTGATCTGCGCGTCCAGCGCCTTCTGCTTGCCCGCGAGCCCTACCCCCAGCTCGCGCGCTTCGCGCTTCAATTGCAGTGGGCCGGAGCCGCTCTTCTTGCCGCCGCTGAGCGTGTGCCCGTGATAGCAGAAGCCGTCCGGCAACAGGAAGTACAGGTGCGGATACGTAATGGCCAGCCGCTGCGCCGCCGTCCGATCCTCCGCCACGAAGCACAACGACACGCGCGGCAGCAGGTCCGCCGCACGGTCCGTCAGCCCGTTGGTGAGCCGCACCGCATCGCTCAACCTCGTCACGATCCCTGTCTCGGGGCCAATGGCCGGCTCCGGCAGGTGCGGCTTGCCGTTCCCGCCCTTCTCCGGATGCACCATGAACGTGGCGCGGCCGTCCAGCTCCGTCCGCAGGAAATCCAGCCCCCGGTCGGCCTGTTCCCAGTTCTCCACCACCACGTATTCGAGTTCCTCGTGGAGGAACTCCTCGGCCGGTTTCTCAAACGTCGCGTCCACTTCCACGTAATCGGCCAGCACACCGAGCGCTTTAAGCTGCGGCGCCTTGCCCTTCTCGATGGCGGCGAACAGGCGCTTTACAGCATCGGTCGTGTAGCTGCGGTGCGCCAGCACATCCTCCACGGATTCCTTCCGCGCCTTCAGCCGCGAGCACTCCGTCCGCAGCCCATCGATCTGCCCGCGCAGCTCCACCGCACTGCGCCGCCGGACGCTAAGCTCTTCCTCCGTGCGGCGCCGCTCCGCGGTGATCTGCTCCAACTCCTGCTGCCGCTGGGCAACCGTTTCCCCCAGCTTCTGCCGCGCGCCGTTCAGCCGCTCCATCTCCGCCGCGGCCACTTCGGATTCGCGCCCGCTGCGCGCCGTCTCCCTGTCGATCCCGGCCAGGTATTCGTCGATCTGGGCCAACTGGTTGCGCAACGTCGAGGCCTCGCCCAGCAGTCGCAGCACTGCCTGCCGCCCCGCCTCGATGGCCTTCTCCCGCTCCCGCACCTTGGCCTGCAACGCGTCCCGCTGCAGGTTCTTCTCCTGCATGTTCTCGCGCGAGCCCGCGATGCGCTGCTCGATTTCCGCGAGCGCCCCCCGGCTGGCCGCCAGTTCCGTGTCCAGCTTCTCCAGGCGCGCGTCCAATTCCTGCGATTCGCGCTCCGCCTGCGCGATGCGCTGCTCAATCGCACCACTCTCCCGCACCTGCGATTCCAGGCGCCCGCGCGTGCGCTCGGCTTCCACCTTCGATTCCGCCAGGCGCTTCCGCGTCTCCGTCAGGTTCCGTTCGGTCTCGTACCCGACCGCCTGCAACGCTTCGTACTGCTTCTCTTTCCCCGCCACATCCTCCGACGAGGTCTTCAGCTCCGTCGCCGCCAGGTTCAGGTCCAGCGCGGATTTCGCCGCATCGCGCTCCAGCAGCCGGAACTTGCCCGACAGCGCCACCCGCAGCCGCGCGTCCATCTCGCTCTTGAGTTCCCCGAACCGCCGTGCCTTGGCGGCCTGCCGCTTCAGTGAATTGACCTGCCGGGTCACTTCTTCCAGAATGTCGAACACCCGCGCCAGGTTCTGCTTGGCGCTCTCCAGCTTGGCTTCCGACAACCGCTTGCGGTTCTTGTACCGGGTGATGCCCGCGGCTTCTTCGATGATGTTCCGGCGGTCCTGCGGGCGGGAACTGAGGATCTGCCCGATGCGCCCCTGCTCGATAATGGCGTAGCTCTCCGGCCCCAGGCCGGTGCCCATGAACAGGTCCTGAATGTCGCGCAGCCGCGCCGGACGGCCGTTGATGAGGTATTCGCTTTCGCCGGATCGGTAGAGCCGCCGCGTAATCGTGATCTCGCTGCCCCCGGGCTTTGGCGCGGCCTGCGCCGGATTGATGCCGGCGTGCCCGTTCGCATGCCCGTTGGCATGACCGTTCGTCCCGTTCTCCCCGTGGATTTGGACGATCTCCTGGTCATCTAGCGGGATATCAGGCTTCATCAGGGTGAGGGTGACGTAGGCCATCCCAACCGCCTTGCGGTTGCGCGTGCCCGCGAAAATCACGTCCTCCATGCGGGTGCCCCGCAAGCTCTTGGCGGACTGTTCGCCAAGCACCCAGCAGATGGCATCGCTGATGTTCGACTTCCCGCAACCGTTGGGACCCACTACCGCGGCAATCCCGCCGCCATTGAACTTCAGCTCGGTCCGGTCGCAGAACGACTTGAAGCCTTGCAGTTCGACACGTTTCAGTTTCAGCAAACTGGTTACCTCGTCTGCATCGGGGGAGTTGTAACCATACTAAACGCGAGCGGGGCAAATGTAAATACCTACCGCACGGCATAGAGGGTTATTTTTCGAGCGCCCACAACATATAGTGGCGCGGATCCAATACTGCACAATTCGCGCAACTACTTCCGCCAGCCCCGCACGCCTTCCCGAAACCCCGGACTGCGGAAAACTTCTTCCCTCCGGCGTCGCGCGATCTCCCCGGCCTCTCCCCAACTCTTGCCGCGGCTCTCCCGCACCGATTCCATGCCCGCGCGAATCGCCGTAGGGCTCGCGTCCGCGATCTCTGCAGCAATTCTCCAGGCTTCCGACTGCGAAGCCACATGGTGAACCAACCCGTACCGCAGGGCCTCCTCCGCTCCGAAAATGCGGCCCGTTAGCGCCAGTTCCACCGCCCGGCGCTCGCCCAACGCCGCCGCTACCGCCCGGAAGATCAGGAACGGCCACAGCCCGATCCGGATCTCCGTCAGGCCGAACCGCGCGTCTTCTTCCGCCACGACCAAGTGGCAGTTCGCCGCCAAGCCCGTGCCCCCAGCAAGCGTCGCCCCGTGGACCGCCGCCACCAGCGGTTTGTCGATCCGGGAGCCGATTGAGAATAGCCGCTCGTGGACGTCGTCTATGACCCCTGTGTCGGCGGTCAGAATTTCGTCCAGGTCCATCCCCGCGCAGAAGGCTTTGCCGTTTCCGGTCAGCAGGATAGCGCCAACGCCCCGGTCTGCCGCGGCCTCTTCGATCGCCGCCACGAGTTCCCCGCACATCGCCAGGTCCAGGGCGTTGCGCTTCTCCGGCCGGTTGAGCCCTATATGCAGCAGCCGGCCCTCGCGGCGGGTCTCGATGCGGTTACCCATCGACTTCGATCTCCATTGCCAACAGCGCCGCCCCGTAGGTCTTGCCCTGCGCATCGGTGCGCAAGGAAACCGTGCCGCCGCCGTCGAGCGCCTGCTCCAACACGAAGTTCAGCGCCCCCAGGTTGGGCAACTCGTAGCGTTCGACCATCCCCTGCACCAGCGGCCCCAGGAACTCCTTCACGCGCTCCGCGGTCAGTTCCCGAACCAGTGCCGGGTAGTGGCGCTCGTCGTAGACGACCACCCCGATATTGGCCGTGTCGCCCTTGTCCCCGGAACGGCAATGGGCGATCCGGGCCAGCGGGACGGTCATTCCAACACCTCTATCCGGGTCTGGATCGCCTCCCGGGGCACCAGCGCGGACCAGTACCCTACGACCTCCCGGACCTTAGGGCGACCCTCGCCATACCCCGTCGCGCCCGGCGGCCCGCTCAACACCAGCGGGATCATCTCGCGCGTAAACCGTTCAATATCAGCGCGTTTCGGTCCCCGCACCCCGATGCGAAGCTGCACTTCGGGCGGGTCCGGATTGGGCGGCGCGGCGGGGCCAAGGCAGGCGTTCACCCCGAAGTACTCCGTGTGGATGGCGTCGAAGGTCAGCCCCAGTTGCGCCAGGCGCTGCCGCACGATGGCGTCTGCGGCCCGCGCCTTGGCCAGGGCGTCCGGCCACGTGTAAACCATTGTGCCCACGGCCTTCCAGCCCGCCGCGTACGCCACCGAGAGCTTCAATTTCTCCGGCCTGGGACCGCCGCAGACACCCGTAACCCGCACCCGGTCCGGCCCATCCTGCCGAAGCGCGATAGTAGTGAAATCGGCCGTGCAATCTGGCGTTATAAACCGCTTAGGGTCGCCGATTTCGTACACTAATTGCTCCTTAACGGTGGCTAAATTGACCACGCCGCCGGAGGCCGGGTGTTTGGTCAGGGTGAAACTACCGTCCGGCTCGGCCTCGACGATGGGGTAGCCGATCTCGGCGAGCCCTGGGATCGCCTGCCACCCCGCCTGGCAGTTGCCGCCGGTAGCCTGGGTGCCGCACTCGATGAGGTGTCCCGCGACGGCGCCGCCAGCGAGCTTGTCCCAGTCGGTTTCCGTCCAGCCGTAACGGTAAATCATGGGGGCCATGGCGAGCACCGGGTCGGCGTAACGGCCGCCGATCACCACATCGGCACCGGTGGCCAGCGCCTCTGCCAGCGGAAATGCGCCCAGGTAGGCGTTCGCGGCCAGGACGTTGTCCGGAGGGGCCTCGCAGAGTTCGCGGATGCGTGGGAAGACGTCGTCGCCGAGCACAACCGCGACCTTCAGGCCTGGGGCGGCGCGCTTCACGGCGCGGGCGCAGGCCATCGGATTGACGCCGCCGGCGTTGGCCACCACCTTGACGCCCCGTGCCGGCAACTGTTTAGCGATGCGGCCTATGAGCGGCGGAAAGTCGCGCGCGTAACCGAACTCGGGGTTTTCCTGCTTTTGTTTCTGCAGGATGGACATGGTGACCTCGGCCAGGTAGTCGAGGGTGAGGTAGTCGAGGGGGCCCTGCTCGATGAGGCGAACGGGAGCTTCAAGCCAGTCGCCCCAGAAGCCCTGGCCGTTGGCGATGCGGATCACAGGGTCTCCAGCACGAGATGTTCGCCTCTCGGGCGGTTGAGGGCCACTTCGAGCGCCAGGGCCAGGGTGTCGCGGGTGGCGAGGGGATCGAGGATGGCGTCCACATGGCCGCGGGCCGCGGCGTAGCGGGCGTCGAGCCAGCGATCGTAGTCGGCTTTGGTGCGTGCGATGGCGGTTTCGAGGTGCTCGGGCACGGGATTGCCTCCCGCTTTCAGTTTTTCGAGCTCCGCGGAGTACATGGCTTGCACTGCGGAATCTCCCTCCATGACGCCGATGCGGGCGGTGGGCCAGGCGAAGGTGAAGTGTGGGTCGAAGCCCTGGCCGGCCATGGCGTAGTAGCCCGCGCCGCTGGCGTGGTTGACGGTGAGGATGATCTTGGGGACCGTGGCGCAGGCCATCGCCTCCACCATTTCGGCGCCCGCCCGGATGATGCCTTCGCGCTCGATCTCCGGCCCCACCATGAAGCCCGAGACATCTTGCAAATAGATGATGGGGCGGCCCAGCCGCTCGCTGGTTTCGACGAAGTAAGCCACCTTCCGGGCGGATTCCGTGTAGACAATGCCGCCCACGCGCGGGCGGCCCTCCGCGCGCAGGAAGCCGCGCCGGTTGGCGATGACCGCCACGGGGTGCCCGGCAAGCCGCATGTTGGCGCACAGCATCTCCGGCGCGTACTCGGGCTGGAACTCGGCGAATTCGCCGCCGTCAAAGAGGCGGAAGACGACCTCCTCCATATCGTACGGGAGGCGGTGGTCGGCAGGGAGCACGCCGTAGATGTCCCGGGCGGGGCGGGCCGGTTCGGCTCCGG
>DATMYF010000060.1:0-56633 GCA_035561075.1 Bryobacteraceae bacterium | reverse complement strand
CGACTCCCCGGGGCCGCCATTCCGCCTCGGAACGGAACCGCGACCCGGGGGAAAAACCTAGGCGATCGTTCATGGGGCAGCGATTGCGTTCGGCCCACTCGTCGAGAGTCTTCTTGGAGAAAACGCGTGCGTAACCACGGGTTGCAAGCGCGTTCTTGATGAGAACCGGTATGTGAACGTGGCGGAAACCCTGCGGGAGGCGATGACCCAGAACTCCGTTCAACCACCTGGGGCTCGATCCTACTCTGCGGGGAATGTTTCGATGGGGTACTACGACGCGGGGCACATGATGTACGTGCACCAGCCATCGCTTGAGAAGCTGAAGCAGGATCTCGGCGGCTTCATCACCAAGGTGGCGCACTAAACTACTCCCCCGGGGCCGCCGTTCCGCCTCGGAACGGAACCGCGACCCGGGGAAAAAACCGAGGCTTAGGCTTTAGGCGATCGTTCATGGGGCAGCGATTGCGCGCGTAACCACGGGATGCAAGCGCGTTCTTGATGAGAACCGCTACGTGAACGTGGCGGAAACTCTGCGGGAGGCCATGACCCAGAACTCCAGCCTCAAGGTCTTCGTGTGCAACGGCTACTACGACCTGGCGACTCCCTACTTCGCCACCGTCTAAACGTTCAACCACCTGGGGCTCGATCCGACGCTGCGGGGGAATGTGTGCACCAGCCATCGCTTGAGAAGCTGAAGCAGGATCTCGGCGGCTTCATCACCAAGGTGGCGCACTAAACTACTCCCCCGGGGCCGCCGTTCCGCCTCGGAACGGAACCGCGACCCGGGGGAAAAACCGAGGCTTAGGCTTTGACCAGCGCGCCCGCGTGGGCGTGGATCTTGCGTACGGCCTCGGCAATCTGGTCCATGTCGCTGCGCGAGCTGAGCAACTGGGTCTGACCCAGCCACACGGCCTCCTGGCACAGGCGATCGTTCATGGGGCAGCGATTGCGTTCGGCCCACTCGTCGAGAGTCTTCTTGGGGAAAAGGCGCGCGTAACCACGGGATGCAAGCGCGTTTTTGATGAATGCCTGGGTGTTCAGGGGCGAGTAGCCGGCGGAGACGGGAATACCCTCGGCGCTCATCGCCTTCAAGAATTTACCACGCGGCAGGCCGGCAAACTTCTCCTTGTCGTAGCGGAACATGTACAGGTGGTAGGCATTGCTGGTGCAGCCATCGTACATGCGGGCCGGCGAGATCCCGGGAATCTCTTTCAGCATGGAAGTGAGATAACGGGCGTTCTCGGTGCGGGTGCGGGTCTGGGCTTCGACGCGCGTCATCTGCGCCAACAGGATGCCCGCCTGCCATTCCGCCATGCGCAGGTTCATGCCGCCCACGCCGCCGCCGTAGCTGAAGTTGGTGCCGATCAGCCTGAGGCCGCTGCCGTTATTGTGGAAGGCGTAGCAACGGTTGTACAACTCTTCGTCATTGGTAAGGATGGCTCCACCCTCGCCCGAGTTCAGGTTCTTGGAAGCCTGGAAGCTGAAGCAGCCGGCCTGCCCGACGGTGCCGACCTTGCGTCCCCGCCACTCCCCGAGATGCGCCTGACAGGCGTCCTCAAGCACCGGGATCTTGTGCTTCTGCCCGATGGCCATGATGGCGTCCATATCGCATGCGGAACCGCCCAGATGCACCGGGATGATGGCGCGGGTGCGGTCGTTGATCGCGGAGTCAATCTTGCGGGCATCCATCTGGAAGCTCTCGAGATCCGTGTCCACGAAGACCGGCAGGGCGTGCTGGCGCAGCACCACGTTTACGGTGGCAATGAAGGTGTAGGGCGGAACCAGCACCTCGTCCCCGGGTTCCACACCGAGGCCGTTGAGGCTGGCGAACAGCGCGGTGGTGCCGCTTGCGGTAGCCAGGCAATACTTCGCGCCGGTGAGCTTGGCGTAGGCCTGCTCGAACTTCTTCACCTGCTGGCCCGAGCCGCGGAACCAGTTGCCGCTGTGGAGGGTTTCCATCAGCGCGCGTTCCTCGGTCTGGTCGGACATGGGCCACGACGGAAACGGCGCCGTGCGAACCTTGTTGCCGCCCAACAGGGCCGGTTTTTCGGGCGCGGCTGCGCCGGCTATCCCTACCGCCGCACCGGCTACCGGGGCAACGGCCAGAAAATGTCTACGGGTCACGTCACTTTTCACTTGGAGCCTCCTGATTCTGCATGCAAGGCGTTCAGCCGCTCTCCTCGACCGCTGGCGGCGCGCTCGGCGGGCTGCGGTAGAATGGCGGGTTCAATCATAAATCTGGGGGGACGGAGCACGGGGATCTCGAAGTACCGTTCGAGAATCATCATGGTGAGCCCGAGTATTCCGGCTTCGCTTCCCAATTGCGCGAAACGGATCGCAATGCGCTCGTTCGACCAGGCCAGCGCCTGCCTCCGGACAGTCAACCGAATTTCGTCAAGCAGTTCCCTTCCCCCGGCCTCCAAACGCTTATCCAGCACGATCACGGAAGGGTTAAAGAGATTGATAAGGTCGGCTAGGCCAACCCCTAGATATCCTGCTACTTCGGCGACAATATTACTGGACACCTTGTCGCCCCGGCTGGACGCCTCGAGGATGTTCCAGACGGTGATGTTTCCGGGGTCTCCGCCCGCCAGCGCAAGCGCCTGGGAGTTGCCTCCCTGGGCGATGAGGCGGCGCATCCTGGCTTCCACCGCACGCGCCCCCGCCACGGCTTCCAGGCAGCCGTAACTGCCGCAGAGACACGCCGGACCGCCTGCCAGCGCATGGGTATGGCCGAATTCGCCCGCCGCGCCGCGCTCGCCCAACAGCAGCTTACCGTCCAGGATGAGGCCGGCGCCGATGCCCACACCGTAGTCCACGTAGACCATGCTGTCCAGCATCTCGCCGGCGCCAAGGACGCGCTCCGCGACAGTCTTGGCGCGGGTTTTGCTTTGCACCAGCGCGGGAACGCCGAACTCCTTCTCGAAAATCTCCTGGAGGGGCACTTGGTTCCAGAAGTCGATTGTTGACGAGGTGACCGTCACGCCGCGTCGGCTGTCCACCAGCCCGGGATCGGCGATCCCGATCCCCAGCAGCGAAGACGTCTCCAAACCTGCCTTTTCGAGCACTTTCCTGGTGCAGGAGACGAGCTGATTCACCAAGCCGTCCACACCGCCGTGCAGGTTGGCGGGTTCGGAGACGGTATTGCGAATGGCCGGGTGCATGTTAAGGACGCCCGCCATCACGTTCTCTTCGTCAAACTCGACGGCGGCAATGAAGCGGAAGTCCTCGTCTAGCTCCAGCAGGACTTCGTTCCTGCCAGTGCCCTTGCCGTTCGCGGCGCGGCCGGTTTCGAGCAGCCGGCCCTCGTCCATGAGTTCGCGGACAAGCACGGAAGTGGCACTGGTGCTGATATCGGTGAGTTCATGGATGCGAGACCGGGAGATAGGGCCGAAGCGCCGGACAACGGCCTCGATGACCCGTTTATCGCGTTCCGGTTTGCCGGTCACGTGCTTCATGGGGTGGCTAGACGAACCGATGATACGCGGCAGGGCCAGGCGATGTCAATAGTTAGTTGTGCAAACAGAGCCTAACTAGACGCTTTTCTAGCGCATTTTGGGATTTGGTCGGCAGATTAATTCTCATAGTGAAAATAACTGGATTGACAGGTCCCAGGGACAGACCTACCATCGATTTGTCCCGAGCAGGAGGACTCAAATGGAACGGCGACAATTTCTGGCGACATCGGCGGCGGCGGTTCTGGCAGCCAGCCCCAATTCGAGGGTTCGCGTGGCGTGTGTCGGGCTGCGGGCACGCGGGCTCGACCACCTGAACGGATATGCAAAGATCCCCGGTGTGGAGATCGCGGCGCTGTGCGACATCGACGAATCCGTGATGGCGGCGCGCCTGAAAGATACCCAGCAGCTTGGATTTAAACCAAAAGTTTACATGGACTTCCGTAAACTATTGGAAGATAAGTCGATTGACGCCGTATCGATCGCCACGCCCGACCATCACCATACGCTCCAGACGATCTGGGCTTGCCAGGCCGGCAAGGACGTCTACGTCGAGAAGCCGGTGGCGCACGACATCTTTGAGTGCCGGCAGATCGCCGCCGCGGTGAAGAAATACGGCCGAGTGGTACAGACCGGCACGCAGGCGCGCTCCTCCGAGGCAGTAAAGGAGGCTATCCGGCACCTGCACACGGGACTGATCGGCGATCCGTACATGGTTCGGGCGCTGTGCTTCAAATGGCGCGAGTCGATTGGGCGCACGAAGCCGGAAGCCGTCCCCAAGGGCGTGAACTATGACGCCTGGATGGGGCCGGCGCCCGTTAAGCCGTTCACCCGCAACCGTTTCCACTACAACTGGCACTGGCAGTGGGACTACGGCAGCGGCGATATCGGGAACCAGGCGCCGCACCAGCTCGACATCGGACGCTGGGGTCTCGGGGTAACGTACCCGACCAAGGTCAGCGCCGTGGGCGGCCACTTTATGTTCGACGACGACCAGGAGACGCCCAACGTCCTGGTGGCCACCTTCGAATTCAACAAAGGTGGAAAGAAGAAGCTGATGGTGGCCGAGGTGCGGCACTGGATCACCAATCACGAAGCTGGGGTCGGCGGAACGAACGCTGGCGGCAACACCATCGGGAACATCTTCTACGGTCCGAACGGGCTGCTTACGCTGGACGGGAACACGTGGGCGGATGCCGGAGAAGGCTACCGCTCCTTTATCGGGAAGGAACTCAAAGACGGGCCGTCGCGCACGCAGCCGAACAATCACTTCCACAATTTCATTGACGCGGTCCGCAGCCATAAGCCGGAGATGCTGAACGCACCGGTTGAAGAAGGCGCCATCACCGCCGCGCTGGTCAACCTGGCCAACATTTCTTACCGGCTGGGACGGACGATCCGCTTCGACGAGGCGACGTTCACGTGCCCGGGCGACAAGGAAGCCACGGCGATGTTCGGACCGCGGGCCTACCGCGCCCCGTACGTCGTACCGAAGCTGGCATAGGCCTCAGAACCCTCCGAGGGCGGCCCGCAACCGGGCCGCCACCTCTTCCATTTCTGCGTCGGACTCGTATTTGCGGCGCGGCCAGAAAAAGCCCTTCAATCCATCTTTTTTGCGCCGCGGCACGACGTGTACGTGCAGGTGCGGCACAGACTGGCTCACCCGGTTGTTGATAGCCACGTGCGAGCCTTCCGCTTCGAGCGCCGTTTCCATGGCGCGCGCCAGCTTCTGCGCATTGGCGAATAGAGGCTCCAGAAGCTCCGGCGGGAGGTCCGGCAGGGTTTCGTAGTGCACCTTGGGGACCAGCAGGGTGTGGCCGGGAAAGAGCGGGCGATGGTCGAGAAACGCGACCGAGTGCTCGTCCTCGAAAACCTGCGCCGCCTTCACGGCGCCGGCGATCACCTGGCAAAAAAGGCAGCTCATGCGGGGTCCTTCCATTGGGCGTCGGGGTTCCAGCGAGCAAGCGCCTCGCTCCAGGCGCGCCATCGGCCACGCAGTTGGCCCAGCTTGTCCTTCAGGCGCTGCTCGCCGGCGAGGTCGTGTTCTTCAATCGGATCGCGGCCGAGGTCGTAGAGTTCTTCGCGCTCGGGGTGCGGGTCGAGGTACCGGATGTACTTCCACTGCTCCGTCCGAATACCCTCCGAGCGAGGGATCTTGCCCTGGTAGTCGAAGCCGTGCTCATAAAACCACTCGCGACGCCACGCCGGCTTCCCCGCCCCCAGCAACGGCCGCAGGCTGCACCCCTGAACCCCCGCGGGCACGGGCAGGCCCGCGAGATCCAGCAGGGTGGGGGCAAGGTCGATATTGAGCGACATCTCGGCGCGTCGGCGCCCGCGACCCGGCTGCCGCGGGTCGTAGACGATGAGCGGCGTCCGGATGGACTCCTCGTACGGCAGCCACTTGTCGGCCATGCCGCGCTCCCCCAGGAAGCAGCCGTTATCGGAGGTGAAGAGAATGATGGTGTTCCGGGCGCAATCGACATCGGCCAGGGCCTGCCGGATGCGCCCCAGCACGATATCGACGCCGGTGACGAGGCGGTAGTAGGCCTTCACCATCTGCTGGTAGCGCTCAGGCGTGTCGAAGCGGCGCTTCCAGCGGTTGCGGCCCTCGGAGTTGCGTAGGAACTCCGGCATGCGGTCGAAATAGCGTGGGGCGGCGGTCTTGGGGAGCGGCACCTCGACGTCTCGGTAGAGCGATTCCAAGGCCGGGTCGTAGAGGAATTGCCTGGGGTCCTCGTCCTGCGCGTGCGGGGCTTTGAAGCTGACGGAAAGGCAGAAGGGCCGGCCGGGCCGGGAGCCCTCGATGAACTCCACGGCCTGCTCGCCCTGGGTGTTGGTGAGGTGGTCGCCGCCGGGTTCCGGGAAGAAGCGCCCCTGGCCGGCGAAGCCCTTCCAGTAATCGAAACGGCCGGCGGGCATGGCGTTGCCGACGCCGTATTTGCCGATGAAACCCGTGCGATAGCCGGCGGCGCGCAGCAGTGCCGGGTAGCTGCGGTCGAAATCGGCGGGCTTGAGGGAAGTCGCGAAATCGTTGACGCCGTGGCAGCGGGTGTAGAGCCCGGTGAGAATGCTGGCGCGACTGGCCATACAGATCGAGGTGGTGGTGAAATTGTTTTCGAAGACCACGCCCTGGGCGGCCAAACGGTCGGCATTGGGAGTGCGGATGACGGTGTTGCCCATGCAGCCGAGGGCATCGCAGCGCTGGTCATCGGTCAGGAGAAGAACGATATTGGGCCGGGATTCGCCCGGTTTGGCCGCGCGCAGGAGGGCTGGCGCGCCCGCCGCAGCGACCAAAAACCGCCGCCGGCTGCTCGATTCATTACCGTCCATGGCTCCAATCTTAAGACAAGCCGCGCCGCGATCCTACATAATGAAAGTTCGTGGCCACACTCTGTTATTTGGACGCATTCTCCGGGATCAGCGGCGATATGCTGGTGGGCGCCCTCGCCGATGCGGGTGCCGACACCTCCCGCATCAGCGAAGCGGTGAACTCGCTGGCTACCGGGGCAACGGTTTCGTTTGAAAAAGTGAAGCGTTCGGGCATCGGCGCTACCAAGTTCCACGTGGAATGCGGGGTGCAGCATGGACACCGGCACCTGCCCCACATCCTGAAGATGATCGACGGCGCTACGCTCAGCGATCGCGTGAAGCGCGATGCCACAGCCATATTCCGCCGCTTGGGCGAGGCCGAGGCCGCCGTGCACCAGGTTCCCCTCGAAAAGGTACATTTCCACGAAGTGGGAGCGGCCGATTCGATTGCCGACATCGTGGGGGCCTGCGTGGGGTTCGACCTGCTGGGGGTGGACCGCATCGTCTGCTCGGCGTTGAACGTCGGCAGCGGCACGGCGATGACGGAGCACGGCGTACTGCCGGTTCCTGCCCCGGCCACAGCGGCACTGCTCACCGGCAAGCCGATCTACTCCCGCGGGCCGGAAGTGGAACTCACGACTCCAACCGGGGCGGCCGTGGCGGTGACGCTGGCGGAATCATTCGGGCCCATGCCCCCGATGGAGATCGCGCGGTCGGGTTACGGCGCGGGCAGCTACGATTTCCCCCGTCAAGCCAATCTTTTGCGGGTGATGCTCGGGAAACCTACCGGCGCGACCGAAGCGGCCACCGTGACGGTGATTGAGGCCAATATCGACGACATCAGCCCGGAGATTGTGGCCTACGCACTCGAGCGGCTGCTCGAGGCCGGAGCGCTCGACGCCACCGTCGAGCCGCTGCAGATGAAAAAGGGCCGGCCCGGAATGCTGCTGCGGGTGATCACGCGGCCGGAAACCAGGGAAGAAATGGCGCACCTCGTGTTCGCCGAAACCTCCACCTTCGGGCTGCGCATGTACCAGGCTGAAAGGCGGGTGCAGTCGCGCCGCTCGGTGGACGTGGAGACCCCGCACGGGCAGGTGCGGATCAAGGTTTCGGGCGAAGGCTGGTACGCGCCGGAATACGAGAATTGCAGGAAACTGGCGATTGAATCGGGCGTTCCGCTGAAAGAGATCATGGCGGAAGCCGTCCGCGCCTACCTCAACTATACGAGATGAAATACTACCTCACCACACCGCTCTATTACGTAAACGCCGCGCCGCACATCGGGCACGCTTACACCACCATCGTGGCGGACGTAATCCGCCGGTTCAAACACATGCAGGGCTACGATGCCGTGATGTTCTCCGGCACCGATGAGCACGGCCAGAAGGTGGAGCGCGCGGCCCGGCAGACCGGGCTTAGCCCCGAGGAGTACACCAGGCGCATCGCCGCGGAATTCTCCGGCCAGTGGAAAGAATTCGGCCTCAAAGTGGACCGCACCATTCGCACGACCGACCCGCGGCATCACCGCACCGTGCAGCGGCTTTTCGAGCTCTGCAAGAAGAACGGCTATATCTACAAGGGATCCTACACCGGCCAGTACTGCACGTACGACGAGTTGTACGTGAGCGACGCCAACCCGGGCGACCCTTGCCCCGATTGCGGCCGGCCCACCGAGACGGTGACCGAGGAGAACTATTTTTTCAAGCTCTCCGCGTTCCAGGACCGCCTGTTGGAGTTCTACGAAAAGAACCCGCAGTGGATCCAGCCGGATGCGAGGCGCAACGAGGTAATCTCGTTCGTCAAGCAGGGGCTGAACGATCTCTCGATCACCCGCACGACGATTAAGTGGGGCATCCCGGTGCCGGGCGAGGAGCGGCATGTCTTCTACGTCTGGTTCGACGCCCTGACCGGCTACATGAGCGCGGTGGACGGCGAGGATCTGTGGCCCGCCGACCTGCACCTGATCGGCAAAGAAATCGTGCGCTTCCACGCCATCTTCTGGCCGGCGTTCCTGATGGCCGCGGAACTGCCGCTGCCGAAGCGCATCTTCGCCCACGGCTGGCTGTTGTTCGAAGAGAACAAGATGTCGAAGTCGCGCGGCAATATCGTGCGCGCTACCCCCATCAAGGAAGTGATGGGTGCGGACGCGCTGCGCTATTTCCTGATGCGCGAGATCGTCTTCGGGCAGGACGGCAGCTTCAGCTACGACGCGCTGATCAATCGCTACAACGCGGAGTTGGCGAACGGCCTGGGCAATCTGTCGAGCCGCACCCTGACGATGATCGGCCAGTACCGCGGGGGCGTTGTGCCCGCAGGCGGGGCTTCGGAGATCGCGGACGTGGCCGGACAGGCGATCACCGCGACTATCGAGGCGTTCGACCGCTTCGAGTTCTCGCGCGGCCTGGAGGCCGTGTGGGGGCTGCTTTCCGCGGTAGACAAATTTATTGTTCAGCAGGCGCCCTGGAAGCTGGCCAAGCAGCCGGCCGCGCAGGAGCAGCTCGATACGGCGCTCTACACCGCCGCCGAGGCGCTGCGCATCGCCACCGTGCTGCTCTATCCGGTGCTGCCCGAATCGACGGAGAAGATCTGGGCGCAGTTGGGGATGACCGCGCCGCTCGAAGAGGTGCGGCTGAGCGAACTCAAGTGGGGGCAGTTGCCGGCCGGGATGAAAATCGGGGAGGTCGGGCCGGTCTTCCCGCGCGCCGAGATGAAGCCCTCGATTGAAAAGATGCAGCAACTGGAAATCAAGGTCGCGGCGGAGCAGGCCGCGCTGCTCGGCAAAACCCAACCCGCCGCAGCCGCCTCGCCCAACGGGGACAAGATTACCATCGACGATTTCACGAAGGTGGACCTGCGGGTAGGGGTCATCCTTTCCGCCGAGCCCGTGAAGGGTGCGGACAAGCTGCTGCACATGAAGATCGATATCGGGGAACCCACCCCCCGCACCATCGTGGCGGGCATCGCCGAGGCGTACAAGCCGGAGCAACTGCCCGGCCGCAAGGTGGTGATCGTAGCGAATCTGCAACCTCGCAAGCTGCGCGGCATCGAATCGCAAGGGATGATCGTGGCGGCTTCGGTAGAGGGCGGCAAGGCGGTGCTGGCGGGGTTCCTGGAAGACATCCCCGTCGGGGCGCGGCTTAAGTGACGCTGGTCGATTCACACTGCCATCTGGATGACGAACGCTTCGCGGAAGACCGCGAGCAGGCGATCGCGCGGGCGCTTGCCGCCGGGGTCACGCGCCTGGTAGCGGTGGGGACGGGCGGTGGTCCGCCGGACCTCGAAGCGGGCGTCCGGCTGGCCGACGCCTGGCCCTTCATCTATGCCACCGTGGGGGTGCACCCGCACGATGCCTCGAAGGCGACGCCCGAGACGTACGGGCGGCTGCGGGAACTGTTGGGGCATCCGAAGGTGCTGGCATTGGGGGAGATCGGGCTTGACTATCACTACAACCTTTCCCCGCCCGAGGTGCAGCGCGAGGTCTTCCGGCAGCAGTTGACCCTGGCCGCGGAGATGCGCAAACCCGTGATCATCCATACCCGCGAGGCCTGGCCGGATACGCTTGCGATTCTGCGGGAGGGATACACGGGCGAGGGCATCATGCACTGCTTCACCGGAGGTCCGGAGGAAGCCCGGCGATCGCTCGACATGGGCTTCTACCTGAGCTTCGCGGGGGTGGTGACATTTCCTAAATCGCAGGCTATCCGGGAGGCAGCGATGCTGGCGCCTGACGACCGCCTGCTGGTAGAGACCGACGCGCCTTACCTGGCGCCCGTCCCGCTTCGCGGCAGGCGCAACGAACCGGCCTTCATGGTGGAGACTGTGCGGGCGCTGGCGGAGATCCGGGGCGCGGATGCGGAGTGGATCGCAGACCTCACCACCCGCAATTTCGAGCGGCTCTGTTTGCGGCAAGAGGCAGCGACCGAGTAAACTGGTAAACTTCGATGGACTTGGGCAAGCTGGGGAACGCACTCACCGCAAAAGAGATCTTCGACCTCATCCACGACGATCTCCAGCAAGTCGA
Source organism: Bryobacteraceae bacterium (assembly GCA_035561075.1). Taxonomy (GTDB): domain Bacteria; phylum Acidobacteriota; class Terriglobia; order Bryobacterales; family Bryobacteraceae; genus JAMCRM01. Next base: position 45,848 of record DATMYF010000060.1, on the reverse strand, counting down.
GCGCGAGATCAGTGTCGAGACTGTGGCATCCGTGGATGCCGTCACCGCGATCGGCCATTACCTGCAATCGAGCGGCGGGAAACGGCTGCGTCCGGCGATGCTGCTGCTGGCGGCGCGGCTGGCGGGAACGTGCGGACCGGGCGCCATTCGGATGGGCGCGGTGGTGGAGATGATCCACACCGCCACGCTGGTGCACGACGACGTGATCGATGGAGCCGAAACGCGCCGCGGCCGGCCCTCCACCAACGCCCGTTGGGGCAATCACACCTGCGTCCTCGCCGGTGACTGGCTCTACATGCAGGCTTTCCAGGTGGCGTTGCGGGAACGCAACTTCCAGGTGCTCGACCTGCTGATCGGACTCACCCAGATCATGGTTGAGGGTGAACTGCTGCAACTGGAGCGCATCGGCCGTGTGGACATCACGGAGGCCGACTGCATGGAACTGGTGGACCGCAAGACGGCGCGCCTGTTCTCGGTGTGTGCGCAGTTGGGCTGCCTTGTGGGCGCGGGCTCGCCGGAGTTGCAGGAAAAACTGGGGGAGTACGCCTGGAATCTCGGGATGGCGTTCCAGCTTGTGGACGATGTGCTGGATTTCACGGCGCGCGAAAGCACGCTCGGCAAACCCGTGGGCAGCGACCTGCGGGAGGGCAAGGTGACGCTGCCCCTGGTTTACGCGCTTGAGGAGGCGCGTCCGGAGGAGCGATGCGCGGTGGAGACCATCGTGCGGGAGCGCAGCTATCGGTCCGTGCCGTTCGGCGACGTGCTGGCGCTGCTCGGCAGGTACCGCGGGGTAGAGCGTGTGCGTGAGCGCGCCCAGGCCTTCACGGACCGCGCCCGCGCGCTGATTCTGGAGTGCCCCGAATCGCCCTACCAGCGCGCCCTGTACACCATCACGGAACTGGTGATCGAGCGCGACCACTAGGCCCGTTCAATACGGCGTCTTGCCGGAGTTCGCACGCCATTCTCAAACGCGCCAAAGCATCGGTTTTGCGGCTGCTTATGCGCCGCCGTTGACCCACCTCAGCCAGCGATACGATATCGAACAACGCATCTGAAGACCGAGACGTCGCGCGTCCCAGAACAGGCAAGAAGCCGAGAACGAGGCACGATCGTACACTTTTGGCGGAAGGAGCAGCACTGGGAGACTGTGGCGAGCGGACGTCGGCCTAAGGGCCGCCGTGTTCGATGATGGTGTCGTGGTCGGTGAGAGCGACTGGGGAGCCCGGATAGTTCAAAGCCGCGCATCGCGCAATCACCACCGCCCTGGAATTGATCGGTTCGGCCGAGAGGACTGGGAGTTGGCTCGCGCTGAGGAGACAACGAGGACTACAACGGCTAATCGAGAGGCGCGTGCTTGACGATCGGCCGCATGCAAACTAAGAATGTAGGGGGGAGTGCTGATGACAGAGCACCTTCACCCGCTTGCGATCAGTCTTGAACTGTTCTAGGAATCGGCATTGACAAGGTGGACGGGCCTCGATTAGTGACACGCCATCGCTTCTCTGAGGCCCCTAGATGGTATCGCCGTTATGGGTTGGATCCGTTGCGTCCTCGTCTGGCTGCTCGTAGCCGTTCCGATACTCGGAACGGCGCAGCAGGACGCGGCCCCCACGATTCGAATCAACGTTGACCTGGTAGAAATCGATGCGGTAGTCACTAATCGCAAAGGCGAGTTCGTAACCGATCTCGCGAAAGACGATTTCGAGGTTTTTCAGGACGGGAAGGCTCAGCGGATCAGTCACTTTCAGTATGTGCGCGGCGACGTCTCCAGACGTTCCCAGATCGCTCCCGGCATGTACGGCGAGGCGCTTCCCGGACAGACGCGGTTGAAGCCAAAAGATGTCGTCCGCACCATCGCTCTGGTAGTCGATGACCTGAACCTGAGTTTCACAAGCATGGTCTCGGTTCGGCAGTCCTTAAGGCGGTTTGTTGACGAGCAAACACGGCCCGGAGACCTGGTTGCGATCCTCCGAACGTCATTTGGCCGCGGTGCATTACACCAGTTCACCTCGGATAGGCGCCAGCTCTACGCCGCCATCCAGCAGCTGAACTGGCGTTTTGGCGCCGGCGCAGAAGACAAGCTGGAAGAAGCAGAAGACGAACTGGAAAAAGAGGAATCGCCGAGCGGATTGCCTGCCATACCGGCCATAAACCGCGGGAGCCGCCGCGGGTTGGGCACGTTCGCCGCACTCAGCTATATCATTGCCGGGTTGAAGAATCTACCAGGGCGGAAGACTCTGATTCTATTTTCCGACGGCTTACCGCTGCCGCACTTGCCCGACAAGGCACCCGATTTGCTTGACTTGCTGATCGACTATGCGAACCGCGCTCGTGTGGTCATCTATACGGTGTATGCTCCCGGCGTTCAGGCCGGAGCAGCGCCGCTCAGCAGCCCCATCGGGCGAGGCTTAGAACCGGCCCTGCTGAGCGCCGCTGATCCCGAAATGCGCCATCTTGTACTGCTCGCAAAGGGGAGTGCCGGCCTGCATTTCGTGGACAACGACGTTGCGGCCAAGGTGGCGCAAGCCCTTGATGACCAGCAAGTGTATTACCTGATCGGTTACCGTCCGGAGGAAGGGACCTTTGGGAACCTCCGAAAACGCTTTCATCATCTGGAAGTCCGGGTGAAGCGGCCGGGACTGCATGTCCGCTCCCGGGGTGGCTTCTACGAAGCGGCGGAAGAGGATCGCGCTGCACCGAAGGCGACCGAACCGGGGTTGGCGGCGGCTCTGGTTTCACCTTTTGTCTCGAATGCGCTCCCGTTGCGACTGACCCCCATCTTCTCGTTTGACCCCGCGATCGGCCACTTCGTCTACTGTATCCTGCACGTGGAAAAAGGCGCGCTGGTGTTTTCAAAGAGAGCTGACGGCAGCATGCGGGCGGGCTTTGAAGCCATGTTGGCGAGCTTCGACGCGATGGGAATCCAGCGGGATGTGCGGGTCCAGGCGTTCGAAGTCCATCCGCGTGCCGCGTCGTACGAAAGGATCAGGAGCAGCGGCCTTTTCTACAATTTGGCGCTGCCGATCCGAGAGCCGGGTGCCTACCAGCTGCGAGCGGCCGTCTGTGACCGCACGAGCAGCCAATGCGGGTCGGCAGCCGCTTTCCTTCACATACCCAACGTAAAAAAGAACCGATTGGCACTCTCAGGTATTTGGCTGGCCGGCAACCCCGGTTGGGAATCGGCCCTTGCCGCCGCAGCCCGTAAGAAAGAAGGAGATGTCTACCTCGGAAGTTACAGCGGTAGCGCGAACCCACTTTCCCGCGTATTCTCGACCGCCGAGACCATCTACTATAGCTTTCGTGTATTCAACGCGCGGCCGGGGCCCGGCGGGCGCCTCGAATTGGAGACGCAATGGGAAGTGTTCCGCGCTGGCGACACGCCCGAAAGGGTATTCGAGAGTTCGACACAATTGCTGGCGCTCGGGCCGAAGAAGGAACCAAACGGCGTCCTCCTTCGAGGAGCACTCGCAATCAGCGTCTTGAACCTGCAACCCGGTGATTACGTCCTGCGAGTCAAGATCTCCGACAAGTTCTCCAAACAGAAGAGCCCGACCGCTGCCGCATGGGTCGATTTTAGCGTTCAAGGCGCTGAAACCCACCTGACCCCTCAAGCGGCTCCCGCAGGCGGCGGGCGATGATCTCGTCTCCCAGGCCCGCTTAATACGGCGTCTTGCCGGAATTCGCACGCCACTCGTCAAAGGCGCGCAAGGCTTCTTCGCGCATCAAAGAAAACATAGGGATGGAACGGTCGGACCAAGGCTTGCCGGCCTGCTCGTAGATGAAGGCGTCGTCGAAGCCGGCCTCGGCCGCATCCTGCGCCGTGGCTCCGCAGTAGACGCGCGCAGGGCGAGCCCAGTAGATGGCCCCCAGGCACATCGGGCAGGGCTCGCAGGTGGTGTAGATCTCGCACCCGGGCAGTTGAAACGCTCCCAGGGCACGACAAGCCTCCCGGATCGCAACCACTTCGGCGTGGGCGGTGGGATCGTTGGTGGAGGTCACCAAGTTGACGCCCTCCGACAGGACGCGGCCGTTCTTGACTACTAAAGCAGCGAAGGGACCGCCAAGGCCCCTCCGCGCATTTTCAATCGCCAGCTCGATGGCTCGCGCCATGAAGCGTTCCCGCACGTAAACAGTCTAGCGTGCGGAAGCGGCTGTGGCGCATGCGGTTTGGAGCGCCGTCTTGAAGCACTGCAAAGTCGCCTCGATGTCGTCCTGGGTATGGGCCGCGGAGATCGAGAACTGCTTTGTGGCTACCGGGAACGTGTAGATGCCGGAGGCGATGAGGGCCTGCCGCATGGTGTTATCAAGTTCCGAATTGTTGTGCCCGGCGAGATCGTGCCAATCCACAGGAAGGTGATCCATGAAGTAGATGCAGAACGCGGAGCCCTGCCGCGCCACGACTGCCGTGATTCCCAGTTCCCGCAGGATGGCTTCGAGGCCGGCCTGCATGCGCTGGCCCAGGGCATCCACATGGCGATGCACTTCGCCGTTGTTGACGAGCATCTTCTCAATGGTCGCGATGGCCGCCGCCGTCGGGATGGGGTGCGCGTTGTAGGTGCCGGCCAGCAGCACGCGCTTCGAGGCGTCCGGATGGACGAAATAGTCCATCAGGTCGCGCCGTCCACCCAGCGCCGCCATAGGATAGCCATTCGCCATGGCCTTGCCGTAGACCGCCAGGTCCGGTGTCACGCCCGAGATGGCAGCGTAGCCGCCGAGCGCGTGGCGGAAGCCGGTCTTCACCTCGTCCATGATGTACAGGAAGCCGTAGCGGTCCGCGAGCGACCGGATGCCCGCCAGATATCCGGGCTTCGGGTGCACGATTCCGATGTTCTGGAGGATCGGCTCGCTGATGAGCGCCGCCACGGGGTACTTCTTGGCCACATACTCGATCGACTCCAGATCGTTGAAGTTGACGGAGTGTACCAGAGTGCTATGGCCCTCCGGTACACCCGCACTCATGGTGTAGTACGGATACTCACCCGGGCTGAGCCGGGGACCCAGCACGTTGAGCGGCGTCATCAGATTGCAGCAGACGTCATTGTGCCAGCCGTTGTAGCCGCCCTGCATCACGATGACGTGGTCGCGGCCGGTGACGGCCCGCGCCAGCCGGATAGCCTGGGATGTGGCCTCGCTACCGCTGTTCAGGAACTGCACCGACTCGACCGCCGGCAGATGCGTGCAGATCAGTTCGGCCAGGCGCCCTTCGAGTTCCGTTGTCCCGGTGCCGTAGAGGCTCAGTTCCTCATCAAGCACAGCCCGTACTGCAGCGGTGACTTGCGGGTCGTTGTGACCCAGGAAGTGAGCCGCAAACCCGGCATGATAGTCCACGTAGCGGTTGCCGTCGGCGTCCCACAGGTAGGCGCCGCTGGCACGCGTAAAGACCAGTTCCGGATGGGTAGCACGGTTGACGGACACCACGCCCCCTGGGATAAACTGCCGGTTTTTGTTCAGAATCTCGAGGGATTTCCTATGTTGCATATAGGTTCTGCCGGTAGTCTAGCGCGTGGCACCCTCCCGCGGCGCACTGGCGAAGGGCGCAAATCCAAGGGGCTGGACAGAAGCAGATTGAGCGGAGTCGCTCCGTTCGGCCCGGCCGTGATATAACAGGCAGTCTACCTCACCAACAGGAGCCAAGATGAAGAACCCGCTGGAGATCACCCGCCGCGATTTCGTGGCCGCCGGAGGCACGGCGCTGGCCGCCTCGGCTGCCCCGTTCAGCGCCTCGGCCGCACCCAGGCGAATGCGCATCGCTCAGGTCGGTACCGGCAGCCGTGGGCTGCATTGGGGCGCGGATCTGATCGCTAGCTACGCCGGCCAGGTGGAGATGGTCGGGCTGTGCGACATCAACCCCAAGCGCGTCCTGGCCGCCAAAGAGATCATGCGCGCCCAATGCCCCACGTTCGTGGATTTTGACAAGATGATCAAGGAGACCGCGCCCGACGTGGTCCTGGTGACCACCACGGATGCCGCCCACTACACCTACATTATCCGGGCGATGGAATTGGGGCGCGACGTCATCACGGAGAAGCCGCTCTGCACGGATGAAGAGCAACTCCAGGCCATCCTGGACGCCGAGAAGAAGTACGGGCGCAAGCTTACCGTGGCCTTCAACGCGCGGCATTTCCCGGAAGCTCGGAAAATCAAGGAATTGCTACTCGAAAAGGCCATCGGGGACGTGATTTCGGTAGATTACCAGGAGTATCTGGATACGAACCACGGGGCGAGCTACTTCCGCCGGTGGCACCGGTTGAAGGAGTATTCCGGCACCCTCACGGTGACCAAGTCCTGCCATCACTTCGACCAGGTGAACTGGTGGCTGGAGGCCGTCCCGGAGAGCGTGGTGGCTTGGGGCGACCTGAAGTTCTACGGGAAGAACAACTCGTTCCGAGGGGTGCGGTGCCGGGGCTGCCAGCACCAGCAGCGCTGCCAGTTCTACTGGGACGTTACGAAGGTTCACCGGTCCATGCAATTGTACGTGGGGGCGGAATCCGAAGACGGCTACTTCATCGACGGCTGCGTGTGGCGGCAGGACGTCAACATCCAGGACACTTTCACGGTGATGACGCGCTACTCCGGCGGCGCGCGCCTGACCTACACCGCCAATAGTTTTCTGCCTTACGAGGGCCAGGAGATCGCCATCAACGGCACCAAGGGGCGCATTGATTTCAACATGTACGCCGCCCCAGGCTATCCGGACCACCAGTTACGGCTGACCCGCATGTTCGGTAAATCGGAACTGATCCAGGTGCAGCAGCGGGAAGGCGGGCACGGGGGCGCGGACCCTGGGGTGCGGGACCTGATTTTCCGTGACAGCGGCGCGCCGGACCCCCTGAAGCTGAAGGCGGGCAGCCTGGCGGGCGCCTATTCGAGCCTGGTAGGGATTGCGGCATACCGCAGCATGGAGCGCGGCGGCCAGACGGTGCAGATCCGCGATCTGGTGAAGCTGTAACGCGCGCCCGACTGCTATAATCGAGAGGTACACAACTGCGAGGAATTGTGTCCTTTCGCGCATTTTTCCGTCTTTTTACCCATATCCAGATGTTGCCGGTGCTCGAGAGCGGGGAGGAAACCCTGGTCGGCGGGCAGGCGGTAATCGAGGGCGTCATGATGCGGGCTCCCCACAGCTACTCGGTGGCGGTGCGGAAGCCGAACGGCGAAATCACCACGGAGGAGATGCCGGTTCCCCGCATGTCTGAGCAGTACCCGATCTTCAAATTGCCCGTCTTCCGCGGGGTGGGGACGCTGTTCCAGGCCATGAAACTGGGGCTCAAGGCCCTGCGGTTCTCGGCCAACGCTTCGCTCGATACGGCGGAAGCCGGGGAGAAACCGAAGGAGCTTTCGAGCTGGGCCATGACCCTGAACATGCTGTTCTCGCTCGGCTTCTTCATCTTCCTCTACAAGTTCGTTCCGCTGTTCCTGGTCACGTCGCTGCAGAAATGGTACCCGGTGCTCTCCGGCCGGGTGGCGTTCAACGTAGTGGACGGGCTGATCCGGCTGGCTATCTTCCTGGCGTTCCTGTATGCCGTTTCGAGGCTCAAGGACATCCGCCGCGTTTTTGAGTATCACGGCGCCGAGCACAAAGTAGTCTTCAACTTCGAATCCGGGCAACCCCTGACCGTCGCCAACGCTCAGCGGTTCACCACCTTTCACCCTCGCTGCGGCACTAGTTTCCTGCTGGTAGTGATGCTGATCTCGATGCTGGTCTACATGGCTGTCCCGTTCGATGGATTCGCGGCACGGTTTGTGTCGCGCGTGGCGCTGCTGCCGCTCATCGCGGGGCTCAGCTACGAGATGATCCGGTTCGCCGCCAAACGGCGGGCGTCGGTAATGGCCACCGTGACCGCGCCAGGGCTGTGGTTGCAACGCATCACCACCAAACCGCCTTCCGACGAACAGACCTCCGTCGCCATCACCGCCCTGGAGCGCGCCATGGAACTGGAAGCCAGCCAGGGCGGACAAGCGGTCATCGCCTAAATCGACCTCCACATGGACACGCACCTTATCCGGAAACTTGAAGAAATCGAACAGCGCTTTGAGGAATTCACCCGCCAGTTGGCCGGGTCTGGGGACGCCGAGCAGTACCGCAAGGCCGCCAAGGCCCGCTCCGAACTCGAAGAACAGGTAGCCAAGTTCCGGGAGTGGAAGCAAGCCAAGGGGGAACTCGATCAGGCCCGCGGGATGCTCCAGGAAAACGACCCGGATCTGCGGGAAATGGCCCAGGACGAGGTGGCGCGACTGGAGCCCGAGGTGGCACGCATCGAGGACGAGCTTCATGTCCTGATGCTGCCCAAGGACCCCAACGACGAGAAGAACGTCGTGCTCGAAATCCGCGCCGGCACGGGCGGCGACGAGGCCACCCTGTTTGCGGCTGAGATCTTCCGGATGTACACGCGGTTCGCCGAGGCGCAGGGGTGGAAGATGGAGGTCACATCCTCGAGCGAGTCTGCCGTCGGTGGCCTGAAGGAAGTCATCGCGCTGGTGAACGGCAAGCGGGTGTACAGCAAGTTGAAGTTCGAAAGCGGCGTGCACCGCGTACAGCGCGTGCCGGTGACCGAGCAGCAGGGGCGCGTCCACACCTCCGCGATCACCGTGGCGGTGCTGCCGGAAGCCGACGAGGTGGAAGTCAAGATCGACCCCAAGGACATCCGCATCGACACGTTCTGCTCCTCGGGCCCGGGCGGGCAATCGGTGAACACCACCTACTCGGCGGTGCGGATTACGCACCTGCCCACGAACCTGGTGGTCTCCTGCCAGGACGAAAAATCGCAGATCAAGAACCGCGCCAAGGCCGAGCGCGTGCTGCGCTCCCGGCTGTACGAGTTGGAACTCGAGAAGCAGCAGGCGCAGGTGGGAGCGGAGCGCCGCAGCATGGTGGGCACAGGCGACCGCAGCGAGAAGATCCGGACCTATAACTTCCCGCAGAACCGCGTGACGGACCACCGCATCGGACTGACCCTGCACCAGCTCGATATGGTGATGGAAGGGCGGCTCGACCCCATTGTCGACGCCCTGATCACGCATTCCCGGCAGACGGGCGCTTCGGCGTAAATCATGACTATCGGCACCGCTCTTCTTCAGGGTGCGCGGCGCCTGGAGGCGGCCGGTGTGGCGGTGCCGCGGCTGACCGCGGAGGTGCTGCTGGCATGGCTACTCGGCCGCGAGCGCGTCTACCTGTTCGCACACCCCGAAGCGGAACTCACCGCGCCCCAGCAGGCGGAATACGAGGACACGATCGAGCGGCGGCTCGACGGCGCCCCCACCCAGTACATCACCGGAAGGCAGGAGTTCTGGGGACGCGAGTTCCGGGTAACCGCCGACGTGCTGATTCCCCGCCCCGAGACCGAGCACGTGGTGGAGACCGCGATGGAACTGGCGCGCGGGGCGTGTCGCATTGTGGACGCCGGCTGCGGTTCCGGCATCCTGGCAGTCACCCTGCGGCTTGAAACCGGCGCGGAGGCCTGGGGCACGGACATTTCCACGGCCGCGCTGGCGGTGGCGCGGGACAACGCTCGGCGCCTGGGCGCGCCGGTGCGCTTTGTGGCTTGCGACCTGCTCTCCGGACTGGCAGATGCGAGCTTCGATCTTGTGGTATCGAACCCTCCCTATGTTCCCGACGGCGACCGCCCCGGTTTGCAGCGCGAGGTGCGCGACTACGAGCCGCACGTGGCCCTGTTCGCCGGTCCCACGGGTTACGAGATCTACGAGCGCCTGGTAGCCGATGCCCGTCGGGTGCTGCGTCCCGGGGGGTGGCTCATCATGGAACTGGGTTTCGGCACCTACCAGCGTGTACTGGAGATGCTGGGGTGCGGCTGGAAGAGTGCCCGCACGGTCCCGGACCTCGCGGGAATCCCGCGTGTGGCGGCGGCGCAATTGGCGCCACTGTAGAATAGTGATGCTGCCGTGAAAACTATCTTCCACGTCGACATGGACGCGTTTTTCGTCTCGGTGGAAGAGCTGTTCGACCCGACGCTGGCGGGCAAGCCCGTGGTGGTGGGGGGGCGGCCCGATGAGCGCGGGGTGGTTTCGGCGGCATCCTACGAGGCAAGGAAGTTCGGGGTGCACTCGGCCATGCCGCTGCGCACCGCGTACAAGCTGTGTCCGCAGGCGATTTTCGTGGACGGCCATCCGGAACGCTATCGCGACTGCTCCGCACAGGTGTTCGAGGTCTTTCAGCGGTTCTCCCCGTTGGTGGAGATGGCTTCCATCGACGAGGCCTACCTCGATATGACCGGCACCGAACGGCTGCATGGCCCGCCACTCCGCGCCGCCCATTTGCTGCACGAGGAGATGCGGCGCTCGACAAGGCTCAACTGCTCCATAGGGATCGCAACCTCGCGGCTGGTAGCGAAGATCTGCTCGGACCAGGCCAAACGGAACGGCATCCTGTGGGTCATCCCCGGGCAGGAGGCGGCCTTCCTGGCGCCGCTCGACATCAGGCGCGTGCCGGGCGTCGGCAAAGTCACCGAGAAGGGCCTGCACGACGCCGGGATCCACAAGGTCGGGGACTTAGCGCGCTTCGACGAGAAGTTCCTGGAGAGCCGCTTCGGAAAGGCCGGGCTGGCGCTGGCGGGCAAGGCGCGCGGCCTCGATGCGGGCGGCTGGTTCGATACGGAGATCGGAGCGGCCGAGGGCCCCAAATCCGTTAGCCACGAGCACACCTTTCCGCAGGATACGGCGGATACGGAACTGCTTGAAGCGACGCTCGCGCGGCTCAGCGAGATGGTGGGCCGGCGGCTGCGGGAGCACAAGCTCGATGCCCGCACGGTGCAGCTTAAACTGCGCTACACAGACTTCAGCACCATCACACGGGCGCGCTCGCTTGAGCGGCCCACGCGCCTCGATACGGAGCTCTTCGAGACTGCACGGGAGCTGTTCCGGCGCAATTGGAAGCGAGGCTCGGCGGTACGGTTGCTGGGCGTGCATGCCTCCGGGTTCGAGAACGCGCCCGAACAACTCGACCTGCTGGCCGAGGACAAGCACGAGCGCTGGACCAAGGCCCTGGCCGCCGCCGACCGGTTGCGCGACAAGTACGGCGAATCGGCCGTGGGGCTGGCCAACGGGATGAAGGGCAACTTCCGCGAGCGCGTTCACGAAAACCCCGCCGGGCTGCCGGGAAAGGGCAAACGCTAGGCCGTGCCCCCGGTCCTCTCCATCCTCTTCGGCGCCGCCTTCGCGGTGGCGACGGCATACTCGCTCGGCACGCTGCTGCTGCGAAAGCTGCCGGTTCCCCGCCCTATCGTGCTGGCGGTGGGGGGCGCGGCACTCAGCGTCATCGTGTTCCTGACGCTGCTGGCGGGCATCGCCGGGCCGGTTGCGTTTGCCATAATCGGCGGGGTATCGATTGCCGCGGCTCTGCGGACCTGCCGCCTTCCGGTCGAGAAAAGCCCGACCCCCGTGCCGCGCCTGCTCTACCCGGTGTTCGCCGCGTACGGGATCCTCTACTTCGTCCACGGAATGGCGCCCGAAATCCAGGCCGACGCCGTTGGGTACCACCTGGGACTGGTGGCCGAGTACCTGCGAACAGGCAGCTTTCCAGGGCGCGTGGGCTTCTACGAGATGGTGCCGCAAGGGATGGAGATGCTGTTCCTGTTCGCTTTCGCCTTCGGGAAGCACTCCGCCGCCAAGTTGGTGCACCTTGCCTTCCTGTTCGCGACGGTGCCGCTCATCGCGCACACGGGAAAGCGCCTGGGGATTCCGGGGGCGGCTCCGCTGGGCGCGGCCCTGATCTACCTGAGTGCGCCGGTGGTGGGGGTAACGGGCGCTTCGGCCTATAACGACCCCGCGCTGGTGTTCTACGCGCTGGCGACCCTTTATCTGCTGCTTGCGTGGCAGCAGGAGGGCAAGCAGGGATACCTGCTCACCGCAGGGGTGGCCGCCGGCTTCTGCTACGCCGTGAAGTTCCCCGGAATCGTGGTATTGCCCGCGGCGGGGCTGGCCGTCCTGCTGGTCTCGCGTCGCGCGCGGCCGGTGGTGGCTTTTTCGGCGGCCGGGCTGGCCATGCTCGCCCCCTGGATGCTGCGTAATGCCGTGGTGGCAGGCAACCCAGTGGCGCCACTGTTCAATGCCTGGTTCCCGAACCCGTATTTCCACGCCGCCATGGACCGGACACTGGCCGTAACGCTGGCATCCTGGGGCGGCGTCCAGTGGTGGCGGACGCCCTGGGAACTGGCGATCGGGGGGCGCTTGCAGGGCATTCTGGGGCCGGTGGTCCTGGCAATGCCGCTGGCGCTTCTGGCGCTGCGGCGGCGGGCGGGACGTATCCTCTGGCTGGCCGCGGCGGTCGCGGCCCTGCCGTGGTTCTGGAACATGGGGACGCGCTTTCTGCTGCCCGCGGTGCCCTTCATGGCGCTCGCCCTGGCGATGTCGCTGCCCCGAATGCTGCTATGGGCGCTAGTGGCGGTGCAGGTGGTGGCGTGCTGGCCGACGTTTCTCCGGGAGTACGCGCCGCGCGAATCGTGGTATCTGCGCGGCTTTCCGGTGCGCGCCGCCCTGCGACTGCAACCAGAGGCCGATTACGTGGCTTACAGGCTCCCCGAGTACCAGGTTGCCCGCCTGGTCCAGGAAGCCACAGGACCCAAGGACCGCATCTTCTCCCTGGTCCCCCTCGCTAAGGCATATCTGGAACGGGAGACGCTCGAATACTGGCACTCGGCGGAGGCCGATCAGCTACTCGACGCAATGAGGAATGCGGGCCTTTACGTGCACGATCCGTTCTACGACGTGCAGGCCGAGTGGCCCGCCCAACCCCTGCGCGGCGTGCGCTTTCGGCTTACCGTGGCGCACCCCGGGGAGTGGTGCGTACATGAGGTCCGGCTGCAATTGGGGGAGGACCGCATTTGGACCAGCCCGCAGTGGACGCTGCGGGCGTCGCCGTACCCGGCGGACATCGGGGCGGCATTCGACGGCAACATGGCGACCCGCTGGCGCACCTGGGGCCCGATGCGGCCGGGCATGTTCGTGGAGGCCGTCTTCAACCGTCCGCAGGTGCTCTCGGGCGTGAAACTCGCCTCACACACGCCGGTGTACCAGGTGCCCATGGTGTTTGAAGGCCTCGCGGCGGACGGCAAGTGGCAGGTGCTGGGCCAACCGCAGGCCGTGCTGCGCCCTCGCGAAGATTACCGCTGGGCCGCGGCGCAGGCGGTGAGGCATGCCGGTTACCACTACATCCTGGCGCCGACCGGCCCCGATGGGGCTGGACCGCTGGGCAACGCAATTGCAGCCGACCCGCCCAGTTGGGGCATGCGGGTTGTCGCGCAGATTGGCAGCATGTACCTGTTCCGGGTGGAGTAACTAGACCTCGAGCCCCACCGAGCGCATCAGTTCCAGCGCGTTGCTCTTGGTGACGATACCCGGGCGCATACGGTAATCGAAGTGCAGTTTCCCGTTCTCCAGCCGGTCTTCGAAGTGCACGTTGGCGGCGCGGGGCGCCAGCACGTCGGCGATGTGGGCCAGCGCCAGATCGTGGGTGGTGAGGAAGCCGATGGCGCCGCGCTCCACCAGGCCGCGTACGATGGCCTCGGCGCCGATCCGCCGGTCATGCGAGTTGGTGCCGTGCAGGAACTCGTCGAGGAAAAAAAGCACCGGGAGAGGGCCGGAGGTGAGGTCCACAATCTGCCGCAGGCGGGTGATTTCGGCGTAGAAACGCGAGCTACCGGCATGCAGGGAGTCCGTCACCCGGATGGAGGCAGCCGGCTGCAGGGGCGAGATCCGGAGGCGGGCGGCGCGGACGGGAGCGCCCGCTTGCGCAAGGACCGCGTTCACCCCGACGGTGCGCAGTAAGGTACTCTTGCCCGACATATTCGACCCGCTGACCACCAGCACACGCACGCCGCCATCGAGGGTCACATCATTGCGCACGGCACGGTCTTCGGGCAGGAAGGGGTGCCCGAGGCCCTCACCCTTGAAACACGGCCCTCCGCTTTCGAGTTCCGGGAAGGGGTCGGCGGGATGCTCGTAAGCGTAGCCGGCCAGCGACGAAAGCGCTTCCATCTCCCCCACCGCCATCGTCCAACGCCGCACGGCAGGGCCGGATTCGCGGCGCCAGGCCTCTACGGCGTAGGCCAGGTGCACGCTATAGAGCACGAAGGGACCGATGGCCCGCACCACCACGTTGTCGCGGGAATCGATCAGGTCGGCCAGGGTCCGGAGTCGGGACAAGCGGTGCGAGGGCGGCCGGCCGTGAGTATCGAGGGCGGCGCGTAAGGCGGCGAGGCGCGGCGAGGAGAATTGCTCGCGCTCCAGCCTGACCAGCACGAGCGAGAGCAGTTCCAATTCGTGCGCGGCGGCCTCGACATCCTGAATCACGCGCGCCACGTGCCGGCGGAGCAAGAGCATAAAACCCGCCTCTGCCAGCACCACCAGGAAGAACGGAACGCGCACACCCCAAACCGCCCAGACTACCGCCCCGGCTATCGCCCCGAGGGTCAGGAACACGGCCGTCGCACGCGCGGCACGGGATTTCAGCAAGGGTGCGCGCTCGCCCCATGCGGCCAAGGCTTCCGGATGCACGCCCGAGCGGAGGTCTTCCCCGAGCACCGCCAGATCCTCGCGAAGGTCGAGCATCCCACGCAGTTCGGCTACCGCGGCCTGGCGTTCGCGGAGGGTATCGAATGGCGAAGGGGCGCGCAGCCAGCCCGCCAGGACCTCCTCGCCGATTGAGGTGCGGGCCGCGGAGAGCAACTCGAAGAGCGATCCGCTGCCGAAGAGATCGAGGTCGTGTGCGTAAGGATGAGAGGGGTCGTTGAAGCGGTCCCCCGTCTCGCCGGCTCCCATCCAACGATTGTCGAGACGGGCCAGCGCACGTTCATAATAGGCGGCGGCGCGCTCACAGGCCTTCCGGGCGCGGAGCACACGATCGTGCGCCACGGCCAGGACGATAAAGATCCCCACGGGGGCCAGCAGCCACCAACCCGAGATGGAGCCCTGCGCCAACGCCAGCCATGCGAGGGCTGCCGCCGCAATGGCCACCAGCAGCCGCATATTGCCGAGTCTGCGGTGGCTTCGGTCGTGACGGGCGGCATTGGAACGGCGCGACTCCAGGCGGCGAGAGTACTCCTCATGCGGCGACATGGCATCCATTGAGTGCGGCATCGGTCCTTTCCATTGTGACGCGATGCGCCCCCGCAGCGCACGATTCACCACGAGTACTGCATCAAAAACAGTGGAACCGAGAGGACTTTAGTTCTATTGTACGGCCCTGGCACGCTCCATAGACTCGAAATAGGCGCCCGCTTGGCGCACACGACAGGGAGTGTACCACTTGAAAATCTCAGACAGAATCGCGACGATCGCAGCGGTTGGACTGCTCTACTGTGGCGTATCGGCCGCTTCCACAATTCTTTTCAGCGGTAGCCAGGACGGGCGAAGCGCATCAGTGGAGTTCAACTATACGAGCGACAATCAGCTGATGCTTACCATCCAGAACCTCGCTCCGGGAAGCATCGTGAGTTCTGCGGACCTGCTGACCGGCGTCTACTTCAGTCTTTCGAACCCCACCCCGGTTACCCTGACGCCGGAGAGCGGCGCCCTGGCGCCTACAAGCACGTTCCTGAACGGCACCGCGCCGCTCAATGTAGGCGGGAATTGGGGGTATGCGGTTTTTGCCTCGGAGTACAACACCACCACCCAAGGCGTGAGCGCAACAGGCATGGGGGCTGGCTTCTTCGGGGACGGCAACTTCGGTTGCGTGGGAGCCGGCTGCAAGCACCTGAATGGGGCGGATTATGGCCTGGCGCCGGCGCTCTATCCCGCTGATGCGAACCCGGCCCTAAGCAGGACCCCGGTGATCCAGAGCGGCGTGACGCTGACATTTTCGAACGTCTCCTCTCAGCCTCTGGTCCAGAACGTCTGGTTTCAGTACGGCAGCGCGCTGGGCGATGGCGGGTTCTACGGGACTCCGGATGAGCCGCTTCCCGGTCCTGTGCCGGAACCGGGCGCGATCGTACTGACGTCTATCGGACTCGCCTGCGTAGGAATAGGCATGCGGTACCGCCGCAACCGCGCTTAGCGACTCCCCGGGGCTATCGCTCGGCATGTTATATTGGCTACATGCCGAGCGGTTACATCCCCATTTTCATCTTCCTGGCGCTAGCTGCGGCGTTCCCCGTCGTGGCCCTGATAGCCGCGAAGCTGGTCCGCCCCTCGGCACCGTCCCTCACAAAGCTCGAAGCGTACGAATGCGGCATTCAGGCGCTTTCCAACGCTCGAGGTCGGTATACCGTCCGTTTCTACATCATCGCCATCCTCTTTGTTATCTTTGACGTGGAAACGATCTTCCTCTACCCGTGGGCGGTGCGCTACAAGATGCTCGGGTGGTTCGGCGTGGCCGAGGTTGCGGTGTTCCTGGCCATCCTTTTCGTCGGGTACATCTGGGCCTACAAAAAAGGCGCGCTTGAATGGGTGTAAGCGGCTTCAGCGCGTAAGTTCGCGGATGAAGCGCTCGTTGTTCTCCTCAAACAGGCGGTAGCTCTTACCCTTAAGCCGGGGAACGACTTCACCCATCCAATCGGTCGGGTCGGACCATACCACGGCCCGGTTGCCCATCGCCTTCACCAAATCCTCCATATCCCAGTGCAGTGCAAAGCCGGGAATCACGGCAGCGTGCAAGTTGCGCGACAGCGGCTCTTCCAGGGCGGCGCGCAGGCTGTAGGGCGTGCGGTCGAGCCATAGGCGGGTAAAGCGCGGGTCGGCGGCCGCCGCCAGCAGGAGCCAGAAACCTTCCACGCCGCGCGCCGCCGCGATGATGCCGCCCTGGGGCAGCAGGTCTGCGGCACGCATGATATCGCCGGCGCGCATTCCCGCCATGTTGCGACCGATCACCCAGGCACGGGTGGCGGCCATCCAGTCGCCAGCGAGGTTCCGGTCGGGCATGGGAAGGCCGCGCGGCAGCACGTCCAGAACGGTATGGCCCGCCTCGGCAAAGCGCGCAGCCGCATCCGCCCCTCCGTTCACCAGCAGCACCGGCTGCTTGGCGGACGTCTCACGAGGGGTGTAGAACATTCCGGCGATCTCCAGCCCCGGCTCGACCTCAATGGCGATCTCTCGTGTGCTGAACTCCGGCCCGGGCGTCTCCTTGACGGTCCGGACAGCCGGGGGCCGCTTCGCCTCCGAGCCCGACCATTTGCGGATCTCCGCAAGCAATTCCTCCGTGGTGCCTGGCTTCATGCGGGTGCGGAAACCCTCCAGAATTACCTCATACAGCTCGCGCCCGCCCACCTGCCCGGTCTCGCTGGCCAGCAGTTCGATGTTCGGGGCCAGATCGACGTCCTCTTCGCGCGGGTCGCCGCGGCCGTCCTTCAGCCACCGAATGAACCAGCCGTAGATGCCTTCCCGCACCTCGGGAGGCATACCGTGGGGGCCCGGGCCGACGGTCCAGGCGACGCGCTCCCCGGCCCCGAATACGCGATACCAGCGGAGCGATTCCTGGTAGGCGTGGCGCGCGCCCTCAATCGGGAAGAAGTCAGCGACGGTTGAGGAGATCATCCACGGCTTCGGGGCGAACAACTCTATGTAGTCCGTGAGGTCAAGACCTGCCGCCAGAAAGTCCGGAAAGCTCTGCTCGGAGTCGCCCGTTGGACCGCTGAACAGCCGCCGCCACGTGTTGATGTAGCAGGCGGGCGCGGCCACGGTGATCCGCGGGTCCAAGGCGGAGATGTAAGTAGCCAGGGTGCCACCGCCCGAGCAGCCTGTACAACCGGCCTTCCCCGGTTCCACCTCCGGACGGCTCAGCAGATAATCGAGCGCGCGCATGCCGTCCCAGATGCGGTACCGCGCGAAGTTCTCGCCCGCCAGGATGGCCTGGGCGCCGTTCAGGAAGTGCTGGTCGGTGGGTCCACCCGCGAGCGAGCGGCGCGTCCGGGGGTCGTAGGCCTGCTGGCGCTCACCCTGTCCCACGGGATCGTAAGCCAGAACTACAAAGCCCTTCATTGTCAGGTTAGCGGCCATGCGCTGCGCCGCGGCCTTGCCCTCATCCCAGTGGCCCATCGAGAAGAGAATCGCGGGGAAACGCCCGGCCGCCTTCGGACGGTAGAGATTCGCGCTGACGTAGAATTTCGGCAGGCTCTCGAAGATGACGTTTTCGATGACATAGCGCGGTCGGTCCACCTTGCCGGTGACGCGCGCATTCAACGGCCCCCGGTAATCCGGCAGCCCGCCGATCAGCTTCAAGAGCCGGGCACGCACGGCCGCCTGCCGTACCTTGGCCTGCTCCGGCGTGGTGATGCGCGCGATTGCGGCCTCGCGTTCGGAGAGCTGCTTCTGCGCGATGCGGTCCATCCATCGCAAGAGCTGGTCATCAGCCGCCAGAGGAGCGGCCAGAACGAGAAGGACTAATGCGGCTTTCGCCATGATCCCAAGATTCTATCTAAGATATCCGGGATCTCAAAGACGGCCTGGTTCCGCTGGGCGGCGGCATTGGCTCGGAAGCGCTGGTAATTTTCGGGCAGCAGGAGTTCGTCCACCGCACGGCCGATCTGCCGGAAGCTGGGCACCACAATCCCAAGGCCCGCGTCCCGCACCCATTCCGTGTTGTAGCGTTCCTGCGGCAGCGTCCAGGCGTTGCGCTCGACGATCACGGGCAGCTTCATCGCCAGGGCCTCGCTGATGCTCCCCGGCCCGGGCTTACCGATGAAGAAGTCCGCCGCCCGCATGAACCGCGGGACCTCCGTGGTGAAGTCTTCAACGTGCATGGCGTGCCTGCGCCTCGGCAAGGAACGCAGCCGCGCCGCCAGCTTGGCGTTGCGGCCCGCGATGGCGATAAGCTGCACCGGATGATCTTCCAGTCGCCGCACAATGTCGTACATCACCGGCGCGCCGTGGCCTCCGAACATCACCAGGCCCGTCGGCAGTTCCGGCGCGAAACCGGGCAGCTTTTCGGGAGGCTTCTCCACCTCGTCGTAGAAGCGCGGGTTCAGGATCATCCCGGAGACTTGGAATGCGCTCGCATCGTCGTACCCCATGGCGCGCGCCTGCTGAAGGGCTCGGTCGGAGCCGCAGATGAGATACTGCTGCTGGCGCTCGATCCAGAAATGCGGCGGCCAATCGGCGATGTCCGTCAGGATGGTGACGAATGGGACGGCGCCATCCAGGCTCTCAAGGATCGCCCGGTTGAAGTTCGGCACCACCGAGACGACCATATCGGGCTGTTCGCGCTGCCAGAACTCCCGCAACATTCGCACCTGCTGCCCGTGATAGAGCCGGATGACGGCGCGCATCCCTACGGCCAGTTGCGGCGCCCCAAGGGTCCATCCCTTTTCGAGCAGCAGGTTATAGATCTCCTGCAAACGAAGGCCGGTGACTTTGCGGAAGACGTCCAGCGGATCGAGCAGTTCCTGGAGATTCACCAGCCGCACTTCCCAAGGCCGGCCCTGGCGCTCGACCACTTCGCGCAACGCCCTGGACGCGCTGCGGTGTCCCCCGCCGGCGTCGAAATAGATGAAGTGGATTCTAGCCACCAGCTTTCATTGTAGCGGGATGCTACAGCGGCACCGCGTTTTTCCGGATATACTCCTCAACCGGCGAGGCTTCCGGCCCGATGTAGTGGAAAGCCTCGGCGTAGGACATCCCGTGTTTGCGGCCGGTTTCGCGGTCGCGCGCCAGCACGAATTCGCGGACGTAGTTGCGGTTGGCGGTGCGGTCGTCGGTGCCGAGCAGCGGGAGCCTCCGGCCGCCCTGGGCCAGTTCACGACGCAACCGCGCTCCGGTTTCGCCGGCAGGACCTTGCGCCTTGTTCACCAGGTTGGCGTCGATCTTGCGGTCCACGTATTCGCTGATATCGACCACGCGGTTCACCAGTTGCGGCCCGCGGGCGAAGTAGTACTTCTCCCGCACGGATTTGGGCTTGAGCCCGGCGGCCAGGTGCTCCGGATAATCCTTGTCCATTCCGGCCATCCAGCAGGCGGCCTCCGCGCAGGCGGCGGTGACGTAGTGGTCGGGGTTCTCCTCGTAGGGTCCCCACGGATCGTAGCCCACAATGGTATCCACCTGGAGCAGCCGGAACAGCAGTATGAACCGCGAGCGCAGTTCCGGTCGCGAGATGCCATCCATCTGGTGGTTGCCGTAATTCAGCCGGAAGACCTGCTTGAAGCCCATGGCGCGCGCCAGTTCGTCGACGTCGCGCTCGTTCTTTAGCGCGGTTTCGGCGATGGTGCCGCTGCCCGCCATGTCGTCGTTGGTGACGTTGATCAGGTAGCCGGTGTAACCTTCATCGAGCAACTTGGCCACGGTACCGGCGGCGAAGAGGGGGATGTCGTCCGCGTGCGGCTGGATGGCGGCCAGCACCTTGCCCCGGTGCGGTTTGCCGCGCGCTGGCCGTTCCAGGAAAACCTCGGGGGTGGGCAGTCCGGCCACCAGCGCCGCCGAGCCCAGAAATTCGCGTCTGTCCATGGGTGAAGAGTATACCCCGGCGGACCAGTATGGTAAAACAAGACCTCATGAGACCCGCCCTCCTGTTACTCGTTCTTTCCGCGGCCCAGGCCCAAACGACCCTCGATGTCACCGCAGGCCTAGACGGCATGGTGGACCGGTATCTGACGGGCATTGCGCGCGAGCAGTGGCAGGCTCGCGCGGCGCGGATAGCCGCGCTCCGCACCCCCGCCGAGGTTAAGGAGCGGCAGGCGTACATCCGCAAGACCATGCTGGATGAGATCGGCGGTTTCCCCGCAAAAACCGCGCTGAACGCCCGCATCACCGGCACGCTCGATCGCGCGGACTACAAAGTCGAGAAACTGATCTACGAGAGCCAGCCTCGCTACTACGTGACGGCCAACGTTTACGTGCCCAAGACCGGCAAACCTCCCTATCCCGCGGTGCTGGGAACCGCCGGCCACAGCCTGGACGGCAAAGCGGCGGAACTCTACCAGCGTGTCTGGATCGCCCTCGCCAAGCGCGGCTTCGTCGTCCTGGCCTACGACCCGCCCGGACAGGGCGAGCGCCTGGAGTACCTGGATCCCGCCACCGGGAAATCCCACATGCCCGGCGGCGGCACCGGCGAACACACCATGGCCGGCACCCAGTGCCTGCTCACCGGTACTAGCATTGCGCGCTATATGGCGTGGGACGGCATCCGGGCATTCGATTACCTGCTCACACGCAAGGAGGTGGACCCCGCGCGCATCGCAGTGGCGGGCAACTCGGGCGGCGGCACGCAGTCGTCCTACCTGGCCGTGTTCGAGCCGCGCCTGGCCGCGGCGGCGCCATCCTGTTACATCACATCGTGGGAAACCCTGTGGTCCGGCCCCGGCCCGCAGGATGCCGAACAGAACTTCGCGGGCTTCCTGCGGGACGGCATGGGCTTTTCCGATTTCCTGATCGCCTTCGCTCCCAAGCCCATCCAGATGGCCACGGCCATGCGGGACTTCTTCCCCATCGACGGCGCCCGCGCCACTTACGCGGAGGCGCGCCGCGTGTTTGAACTGGTGCGCGCCGGCGACCGCGTGGGCTTCTTCGAGTACGACGACGAGCACGGGTGGTCCCGGCCGCGCCGGGAGGCTACCTATCGCTGGTTCGCGAAGTGGCTGCAGAAGCGCCAGGACGATGGCGCCGAACCGGAGTTCACCACCGAGCCGCCGGCCAACCTTCAGGTGACCCGGACCGGCCAGGTGGCGACGTCAATCGCGGGCGCCGAGACGATTCAGTCACTGAATGCGGCCCTCGGCGCGCGGATCTACGGCACGCGCACCGGGGCGGGCGGGAAGAACATTCCCACTCTGGTGAGGGCACGGCTAAGCGTGCCGGAGACACGCGGCATTCCCGCCTGGGACCGGCGCGGAGTGGTGGAGCGCCAGGGCTACCAGATCGAGAAGATCGAGATGCAGCCCGAGCCGGGCATCACCGTCCCGGGTCTGGTCTTTGTGCCGTCCGGTGGGGCAGCGCGCAAATCCGCGGTGCTGTGGGTGAACGCGGCGGGCAAAGCGTCGGATGCCGCTGAAGGCGGGGGGATTGAAACCGTGGTTCGCGCCGGCCACATCGTTTTTGCGGTGGACCCTCGGGGTTGGGGCGAGGGCGCCTCGCCGTCGAAGAAGAGCGGCTACTCCGTCGCCTATCAAACCGCGCAGCGGGCCTTTCTCACCGGCAGGACGCTGGTGGGGATGCAGACCGGCGACGTGCTGCGGGCGTTCGACTACCTGAACAGCCGGCACGACGTGGATTCGGGGAAGATCGCCATCCTGGGCAAGGGCAACGGCGGAGTGGTGGCGCTCTATGCCGCTGCGCTCGAACCGCGCATCGCCAGGGTGGCGCGCCAGGATGCACCGGCGTCCTACCTGGACATCGTGCGCTCCCCCATGCACGAGGGCATCATGGATATCGTGGTGCCGGGCGTGCTGCGGGATTTCGACCTGCCGGATGTTGCCGCGTCCGTGCGTCCCCGTACCGTCGTAACCCTAACCGGCGAGAAGCCCGACTATCTGGCGTGGCTACACTGGTAGCCATGAACGTGGCATTTATCGGGACCGGCGGCATGGGGCTGCCGATGGCGCGCAACCTGCGGCGGGCGGGGCATGCGGTGACGGCGTGGAACCGCACGCGCGCAAAGGCGGACCCGCTGGCCGCGGACGGCGTCGTGATTGCGGACACCGTTTCCGCAGCGGTTCGGGACGCCGAGGTTGCGGTGACCATGCTGGCGGACGATCATGCGGCGGAGGAAGCACTCACGGCCGGCATTCTCGAAGCGCTTCCGCGCGGCGCCATCCACGCCGGCATGAGCACTGTGAGCGTGGCGTTCTCGAAACGCGCCGCCAAAGAGCATGCCGCCCGCGGACAGGGTTACGTGGCAGCGCCGGTGTTCGGACGTCCGGAGGCGGCCGCGGCGCAGAAGTTGTGGGTGGTGGCGGCGGGCCCGGCGGAAACCGTCGAGCGGTGCCGGCCGCTATTTGAGGCGTTGGGGCGCGGAATCTCGGTGGTGGGGACCGACCCCTCGGCCGCCAATGTAGTCAAACTGGCGGGCAACTCCATGATCATGGCGGCTATCGAGGCCATGGGGGAATCGTTCGCCCTGGCCAAGGCCTCCGGGGTGGATCCGCGGCAACTCCTTGAGGTGGTGAACAGCGCGCTTTTCCAGTCGCCTCTCTACGCGAATTACGGCGCCATCATCGCGGAAAAGCGTTTCGAGCCGCCGGGATTCCGGCTGCGTCTGGGGCTTAAGGACGCGCAACTCGTATCCGCCGCGGCGGACGCTGTGCACGTCCCCATGCCGCTTGCGAGCCTGGTTCGCGACCGGCTGCTGCGCGCGGTGGCGGAAGGGCACGGGGACATCGACTGGTCGGCGTTCTCATCGCTCTAAAGCGCGCGGAGAAGCAGCACAAAGACGGTCACCGGGATGGCCAGGACGGACAGCAGCGCAGCCGCTACGACGACGAAGAAGCCCCAGTGCCGGGCTGTGCGAACGCCACCCAGACTCTCCTGGTAGATCCTGACGTTCTTGACGTTCGCCTTGAAAGCGAAGTCGAAGAGGTCCCCGACAACCGGCACGGTGCCCAGCAGGGCGTCGATCGCAATATTCGCCACCATCCGCGCCACCGCAATGCGAGGAACCCCGGCCCTCACGGCCCGCCCCACGATCAGAATGGAGACAAGCGACCCGGCCAGATCCCCCAGCCCCGGCACTAAGCCGAGCAGGCCATCGATACCGATTGACCACCGGCCAATCCCGATAGAGCTATCCATCAGCCATGCGAGGTGTTCGATCCAGGGGTCATGCTCAACGCGCGAGGTGCGGCGAGACGGCACGGGCGGGGGGCGAACTCCTCGGGCCATACGCGGGTAGACGCCGAATCATCGGCCGAAGTTTCACGGACGTTCAGGGGCGCGCCACGGGTGATCCCACGCTAAATCCAAACATTAAACGGGATTATAATTAGCTCTCGCCGGTGGAGGTCTCGCAGTGGGTGATTCCAAGTCACAGTTTCCCTTACCGATCGAGGGTGTTATTACTCCCGAAGATAGATGTGCACGATTGCCCGGCACCGTTCTCTGCGTCGATAACAACGAGACCAATCGATACGCCCGGAGCCGGCTACTCCGTTCAGAAGGCTTTGAAATCATCGACGCGGCCAGCGGCGCGGACGCGCTCAGGTTGGCTGCCGAAAAGCAGCCGTCGCTCGTCTTGACGGAGATTGAACTGCCCGACATAAACGGCTTTGCCGTTTGCAGGCGGCTCAAGGCGAATCCGCAAACCGCAGCGATTCCGGTACTGCATATATCCAGCCTGGGCAAACTGGAACATGAGTATCCCGAGTCACTGGAGAGCGGGGCGCAGGCATACCTGCAACTGCCCGTCGAGCCACCGGTCCTCATCGCGATGATTACGGCTTTGATTCGTGCCGCCTCCGCTGGAGCCGCAAGCCTTGATGTGGAACGCGCTGCCCTCGATTCAGCGGCGCTCTTTCCGGAGCAGAATCCATCGCCAGTTCTACGCATTGGCGGGGACGGCACTCTGCTCTACGCGAACCCAAGCTCGAAGGTACTGATTTCAGAATGGAAATGCGAGCACGGACAGAGAGTTCCCAACCACCTCCAGAAAGCCGTCGAGGAGGTTATGGCGCAGGGTGCGCCCGCGGAACTCGATATCCGGGTTGGTGAACGCGATTTTTCCTTCCTGGTCGCTCCAATCGCTGGAAGCCAATACGCAAACCTCTACGGTCGAGACGTAACGCAACGGAAGCGTTTGGCGGACCAATTGCGCGAGCGAGTCGAGGAACTGGAGACAGTGATGGAGGTCGCGCCCGTCGCGATCTGGGTCGCCCACGATCCGGAGTGCCGGACGATCACCGGAAACCGCATGGCAGACCTGTTCTACGAGGCGGGCGCGGGGGAGAACGTGTCTGCGAATGTCTCGGCGGTGCGGCGGTTTTTCCAGGGCGGCCGGGAACTGCAACCGCGGGAACTGCCGATGCAGGAAGCCGCTCTCCAAGGCACGGACATTCGGAATTCTGAACTTGATGTACTCCTGCCCAGCGGAAGACGGATGCATATGTTGGGCCACGCCAGCCCGCTCCGGAATGCGGCCGGGCAGATCCGCGGCTGTGTCGGCGCTTTCCTGGACATCACGGAACGAAAGCAGGCGGAGGAGGCCCTGCGCGAAAGCGAGGAGCGTTTCAGTATTCTGGCGGACGGTTGCCCAGCCATCATCTGGGTGTCAGACGCGGACGGCGGAAATCGCTTTGTGAACCGCACATACCGCGAATTCTTCGGAGTCACGTACGAACAAGTGGAAGGACGCAAGTGGCAGCCATATATCCATCCGGCTGATGAGCGGGCCTATGTGGGTGAAGTCCTGCGCGCAGTCCGGGAGCGTGTGCCGATCCGGGCAGAAGCCCGCATCCGCCGGGCCGATGGCGAGTGGCGGTGGATCTCATCGTACGGGGAGCCGCGATTTTCGCCGGGTGGCGAGTTCATCGGTCATGCCGGGACCAGTTTGGACATTACGGAGCGCAAACGAGCAGAGGAGGCACTGCGCGAATCCGAGATACGATATCGCACTCTTTTCGATTCGATAGACGAAGGCTACTGCATCGTGGAAGTCATTTTCGACGACAACGAAAAGCCGATCGACTATCGCTTCCTCGAGGTAAACCAGTGGTTCGAGAAGCATACGGGACTAATCGGCGCAAAGGGCAAGCGCATGCGCGAACTTGCCCAGGGTCACGAGGAACAGTGGTTCGAGATCTACGGCCGGATCGCCTCGACTGGCCAACCGGCTCGCTTCGAGAGCCGCGCCGAGCAACTGCACCGTTGGTATGACGTGTACGCCTACCGCTTTGGGAGCCCGGAAAAGCGGCAGGTTGCCGTCCTTTTCAACAACATCACCGAACGCAAGCTCGCCGAGCAGGCTCGGCGCGAAAGCGAGGAACGGTTCCGGCGGCTGGTGGAAGTCAGCGCCCAGATCGTGTGGGCCACCAACGCGCAAGGCAAGGCGGAAATCGACTCGCCCTCGTGGCGCGCATTCACGGGCCGCACACTACAGCAGTGGCTTGGTTGGAACTGGCTTGACGCGATTCATCCCGACGAGCGGCCGCGCGTCGCCGATGCATGGCGTCACGCAGTGAGTACGGCAACGCCTTACCACAGCGAGTATCGCCAACTGAGCGCACGCGGCGAATACAGGCACATAGCCTCCCAAGCCGCCCCTATCTTCAAGCCGGACGGCACGGTTCGCGAATGGGTCGGGATGAGCACCGACATCACAGACCGGAAGCAGGCAGAACACGCCCTTGCCGAAGCGATGCAGCGCCTGGACGCGCACATGGACAATTCGCCCTTGGCGGTGATCGAGTTCGATCCGCAATTCCGGGTGACGCGATGGTCAAAGGAGGCCAAGAGGATATTTGGCTGGAGCGCGGAAGAAATTCTGGGGCGTGCGATAGCCGAGATGCCGTGGGTCCACGAGGCTGACATCGAGGCCGTCCGCAGAGTATCCCAAGAAATGCTGGATGGCACGCACCCGCGGAATCTGAGTATGAATCGGAATTACCGCAAGGACGGTTCGCTGGTGGATTGCGAGTGGTACAACTCTGCACTCTACGATAGCGATCACAAGCTCGTCTCTATTTTTTCTCAGGTGCTGGATGTAACCGACAGAAAGCGCACAGAGGAGAGGCTGAGACAGGCGCAGAAGATGGAGAGCATCGCTCTGCTTGCCGGTGGTGTGGCACACGATTTTAATAATCTCCTCGTTGCGGTCATCGGGAATGCCAGCCTCGCATCGGAGATGTTGCCTCCGGGGAGCCCGGCCGAGGAGTTGCTGGATCGAATTGTCAAATCGGGAGAGCAGGCGGCGCACTTGACCAAACAGATGCTCGCCTATTCCGGCAAGGGCCGGTTTGTGATCGAACCCGTGAACCTGTCCGATGTAGTTCGGGAGGTTACGGATCTGGTGCGATCAACTGCTCCCAAGAAAATAGCCATGCAGTTGGATTTCGAGCCTGGGCTTCCTCCAATCGAGGCGGATCGCGGCCAGATTCATCAGGTACTCATGAACCTGGTTATCAACGCGACCGAGGCGATCGGCAATGAGACGGGCTTGATCGCCGTGCAGACCAGCGTGGCTACTGTGGATGAACAGTTCACCCGGGGACTGGACGGATGGGACATCATGCCGGGCAAATACGTCTGCCTGGAAGTTCGAGACACCGGCTGCGGAATGGACGAGGCCACCAAGGCGAAGATCTTCGATCCGTTCTTCACAACCAAGTTCCAGGGACGCGGGTTAGGTCTGGCCGCGGTTGGGGGAATCGTGCGCGGGCACAAAGGAGCTATCCGGGTCAGAACGGCACCCGGTCGGGGCACATCCTTCCTCCTGCTATTCCCGGCAACGCGTCCCCAGCCTGCCGTTCGCGCCACAGCGCTTCGCCCGCGCGCGGAACAGGATCTCCATCCGGGTGGGGCAATTCTGGTGGTTGACGATGAGGAGTCAGTTCGGAATGTGGCTAAGCTCGCTCTTGAGCGGCGAGGCTGCACTGTACTGCTGGCAAGTTCCGGATTCGAGGCTCTTTCGGTACTGAGGCAGAATGGGGATAAGGTCGCGATAGTGATCCTGGATCTCAGTATGCCGGGGATGAGCGGGGAGGAAGTGCTCCCGAAACTGCTGGCCGTCAATTCCCGGCTTGACGTCGTCATATCGAGTGGCTATGCGGAGGCCGATGCGCTGAGGCTCTTCGAGGGAATGCCGATCGCCGGCTTTATTCAGAAGCCGTACACAATCCAGCGACTCGTAGCGCAGGTCAAGGCCGTTATTGAGCATAGGGACAATTAGAAAGGTGAGCAGGGCGGCCGCAGCCGGAACCGCTGCCGCCCTTCTTCATTGAATTGGCCCCGCAGTTCTTGAGCAACTCGAATAGGGCCGCTTACAGGAATTTCGCCACGTAGTCCCGCACGCGCGGAATGTCGGCTTCCTGACAGTGCTCGAGGGTAATCGAGACGTCCCGGTTTAACTTTTCCAGCAGCGCGATGTAGGTTGTGTAATCGAGCTGCCCGCTCCCCGCCTCGCCGAATTTCACGGTTCCGTCCGGCTCCAGGCGCGCGTCATTGGCATGCGCATGGACCACTTTGGAGCCGAAGGTGCGATATGCTTTATTGAGCTCCGCCTTCATATTGCGGATATTCCCGGCATTGAAGACATGCGCCGCATCCCAGAGGATTTTCAGGTTGGGTGATGGCACCTCGTGCAGCATGCGTCCGGCGTCCTCCACGGTGCCGAGCGAAGTGGCCAGCGAAGGTTCAACGGCAAGCTGTGCCCCGGCGCTTTCCGCGACCTTGGCCAGCTCCCGAATGGTGCCGATGAACTGTTTCCACCCAGCGGCGGGATCGTCGGGCAGGGGGTTGTTGCGCTGGTTGGGGTGGAAGCTGCCCGTTTCCGTAGCCACGTTTGGGGTGCCGAAATCGCGCGCGTGCTCCAGAATCCCGATCAACGCTCGAACGTTTCGCGCGCGCGTATCGGGGTCGGGGTGAACCAGGCTGACGTAACCGTAAACAGCGTCGATGCGCAGCCCGGCCTCGCCAAATACATCGCGAGCACGCCGCGGATAGCTCCAGTCTGGGTTATACGGATCGAAGCGCACGTCGGCAAAGCGCCAGGCCAGGTGCACACATGAAAATCCCGCGGCCTTGATCATGCGCGCCGCTTCCGCCATGGGGTGCGCCTGGTACACACCGGTACCGACCCCCAGCCTGACGTGCCGCTCTTTGGCCAGCGCAACCGCTGGTATAGTTGCTAGAAACTCCCGTCTTCGCACTGCTCAACCCTCCCGATCTTTAGAATCGAACGCCATATGCGTGCACAGGGCGAACCTCAAAAACGACTAATCGTCCGTGCCTACGCTAGGGTAGCGCAACGGGTAGCCCTCCGGGTACACCAGCAACACCTCAACAGCGCCGGCGGATTATAGGCGCATTTAGGATACTGAACACCCTTTCCCAAATCACTCCGGTAGCATATACTATTCCCGGTGAGGAGGATGGATGTATGCGCTTTGAAGCACGTTGCGTGGTAGCTTCAATTCCCATTTTCCTCTGCGTTTCTGCTGGCGCGGGAAGGCTTACCAATCATTCCTGGGATTGTAGCCGACCCGTCCGGTGCCGTTGTGCCCGGAGTCGTACTCAGTCTTGATCAAGTTGAGACCAGTGCCAAGGCCAGGTCGGTGAGTGGGAAGCAGGCAACTTTGAGATGCCCACCCGAAAACTCGGCACCTGCCGGCTCACCCCGACTATCTTCAAGCACCGCAGCCAGCCGGGTGTCGCCTCGGGTTGCGGTTGCTGTGTGCTGATCTGCCAATTTCCAAAGGAGGAAATTCGATGAACCGCAGGGAATTGTTCACTCTGGCGGGGGGCGCTGCCCTCCCAGCATTTTCCGGCCCACGGTTCCGCAAGGGAATCTGGTGCATGGCGTTCTCCCGAAACATGCCTTACGCGGAATGCTTCCGGCAACTCCGGAACGCAGGCTTCGAAGGCATGGATCTGCAATTGGGCCAGCACGTTAAGCTCTCTTCCACCACCGATGAAGTGAAGCGGATGGCCGATGAGGCCCGGAAGGCAGGCGTCACGATTGTCAGCATGTATGTGGCGGAAGGGCTCAACGATAATCCCTTGAATGACCCTTCGCCTGAAGTGCGCGCCCGCGGTGTGGCCGCCATCGAGAAAGCCATCGAGATCGCCACAATCCTGGACCACTGTCCTCTGCTGCTTGTGCCGGGCCGGCTGGGGAGCGGCGCGAAATTCCAGGTCGGAACCCAGGCCACCTGGGACCGTACCCTCGCGGAATTCCGGAAAGTAGTCCCCAGGGCCGCCGCGGCGAAGGTCATCATTGGTCCCGAAAATCTCTGGAACAAGTTTCTGCTCAGCCCGACGGAAATGCGCAGCTACGTCGATCAGTTGAAGAGCCCGTGGTTCAAGGTCCATTTCGATGTGGGCAACCCGCTGCAGTACGGATACCCGCAGGATTGGATCCTGACGCTCGGGAAACGAATCACGCGCGTGCATCTCAAGGATTACAAGCTCTCGGCGCGCTCCGAGCAGGGCCGGTTTGTGGATTTGTTGGAAGGCGATGTGGACTGGAAGGAAGTGATGGCTGCACTGAAGGAAATCGGCTACACCGGCTTCCTTTCCACTGAAGCGGGCTACAGCTCCAACGATCCGGATCAGCTCAAGAAGATTTCCCGCGCGGTGGACAGAATTCTCGAAATGGCATAAAAGGAATGGTGAAATGAAACAACTCGGCGTGGGTCTGATGGGGACCGGTTGGGTCTCGGGCGAGTACATCAAGGCGTTTCAGAATAATCCCAATTGCAGGGTGATCGCGATTTGCAGCCGCGACCGGGCGCGTGCGGCGGCGAAAGCGGCGGAGCATCACCTCAAAGATTGCATGGCGACCAGCGACTTGCGGGAAATGCTCGGCGAAAAAGCCATCGACGTCGTCGCCATCTGCACACCTCACGATCAGCATGTGGAACAGGGTGTGGCGTGTGCGCGGAATGGCAAGCACGTGCTCGTAGAGAAGCCCGTGGCGCTCAACCTCGAGGGCCTGCGTTGTCTGGACGCGGCAATCCGGACGGCGGGAGTCAAGAGCATCAGCAGTTTTGTGCTGCGCTGGCATCCTATGGTTGCGAATGTCCGGGCGATGCTCGACCAGAAGCTGGTTGGCAACGTGTTCTACGCCGAGGTGGACTACATGCACGGCATTGGCCCATGCTACGCGTCCTGGAAGTGGTTGACCAGCAAGCAGACGGGCGGCAGTTCGCTGCTGATGGCGGGCTGCCATGCCGTCGATACGCTTCGCTATATTATGGGCGATGAGGCCGTCGAGGTCACGGCATACTCCAACACCAGCAAAAGCAATTCGTTCCAATACGAATACGACCCGAACGTCGTAACCATCATCCGCTTTGCCGGAGGCGCCATGGGCAAGGTTGCGAGCCTGGTGGAGTGTCGCATGCCTTATGTCTTCAACGTGCAGCTTTTCGGAGATAAAGGCACGATTCGCAACAATCAGTTGTTTACGACCGATTGGCCTGGGCAGAACGGCTGGGCTACCATCCCCACGGTGCTGCCGGATTCGGGTGACGTTTCGCATCACCCGTTCCAAGTGGAGATCGACCACTTCGTCGAGTGCATTCTCACAAATACGGAGTCACACGCCAGCATCGGCGGCACCTTCAAAACTCACGAGATCTGCCTGGCAGCGGATCTGTCGGCGGCCGAGGGCAGGCCGGTTCGCCTACCGCTGGAGTAGACTGGAGCAAATTCATGGGATCATCTACCCCTCTTAGAGGTCTGCTGCGCGTTATCGACAGCGCACAAATGGAGCGTCTGCACCAAGGCGCGTTGCGAGTCCTGGAGACGACCGGCCTGCAGATCCGCGGGCAATTTCTCCTGGAGGCGCTCGCGGACGCGGGGTGCAAAGTGGACTTCGCCCGCCAGCGCGCCTGGTTCAAGCCCGACCTCGTCGAAAGACAGGTCGCGGCGCAGCGCAATCGGTACCGCATGGTCCGGTCGTCGCTTTGGTATCCCTTCTGCCGGGAAATGCCGGAAGGCGACGTCTCCCGGCCCGATGAGTGGACCGTCGATTTCGGCTATGGCGCGCCGGTCATTTACGACTATCCCAGCGGGACTTATCGCGCCCCCACGGTCCAGGACCAAGCCGAAATGATCCGGCTGGGCAATGCTCTTCCGGAGGCCAAGGCGATCTGCGCGCCTTTTGTTTGCGGCGACGTCGATCCACGAATCGAGACGATCGAATCCTCGCGCATTCTGCTGCGCAACACCCGGAAACCGGGGTGGGTAGGCACCAGCAGCGGCGCGGAGGTGAAGTACCTTGCCGAGTTTGCCGCGCTCGCTGCGGATCACAACCCGACGGTGCTGCGTGAGCAGCCGCCGATTTTCGTGCATGCTTATTGCACGACCTCGCCGCTGAAGCTGGACACCCGCGCTTGCGATGTGCTCAAGGAAGCTCTCCGGTACAAGTTCCCGGTGAATTTCGCTCCCATGCCTATACTCGGCGCGACAACTCCGGTGACGCCTGCAGGAGCTGTAATCGTGGCCACGGCCGAAATTCTCGGGTGCATGACCGCGGCCACCCTCATCGATCCGGACGTCTATTATTACGCTTCGGGGATCTCCGGCGAGATGGACATGAAGACCACCCAGGTCTGCTATGCGGCCCCCGCCGCGATCCTCACCGATGCAGCGTTGCACCAGTTGTTCCGGGACAAGTATGGGATCGTGCTCAACGTGGAAACCGGATATGTGGAAGCCAAGTCCCCTGGCATGCAGGCGTCTTTCATGAAGGCATTCCGGCAAATGGCGTTCGGGTGCACGGTAAGCACTTCACTGCCGATCGGACTGCTGGATAACGGCTCCGTATTCTCGCCGGTCCAGGCCATGCTGGACCTCGAGATGAACCAGGCCCAGTATAAGTTCGGCAGGGGCATCGAAGTGAGCGACGAGACGATGTGCATCGATCTCATCAATGAGCTCGAATTTTGCGAGACCTCCACGTACTTAGAGAACGAGCATACGTTCCGGCACTTCCGCGACGTGCTTTGGGTCACGCGCATGTTCGACCGCACATATCGCAATGGCGACATCGCTCCTCACCAGGAGGATCGTTGCCTGCTCGAAAAGGCGGACAAAGCCTGGCGCGATCTGGTCAGCCGCCAGAAGCCTTTGGAAGTGGACAGCCGGTTCGCCGCGGAACTGGACCGTATCGTCGAAGCGGCCAAAGCGGAATTGCTCGCGTAAGAAAATGACTAATCTACATCTGACCCGGCGGGGATTTCTTGGCGTGAGTGCGAGCTTGCTGCCCGCCGCGGATGAGCGCTTGCAACTTGTCCACACGAAAGGCGAGAAGGTGGCGGCCATTTACGCGCGGCAACCTCTGTTCGACTACCGGTATACCGGTGCGCGGCCCAAGTCGTACGTTCATCCTCTGTACCTTCCGAATGGACAGCCGGTGTGCGTGGACGGTCCCGGCGACCACGTGCACCTGCGGGGACTGATGGTGGCCTGGTCCGGGGTGAATGGGGTCGACTTTTGGGGTGAAGTGAACCCCGGTCCGCCTCATGGCCAGATCGTACACCAGCGTTTTGAGCACCTCGGCCGGAAGCCGGGCCTGGAGATCACTTCGATTCAGCACTGGATCGCGCAAGGCAAGGTACTGATGGTGGAGCGGCGGACGCTGAAAACCGCTGCTCCGCTGCCCGAAGGGATCTGGCTCGAGTGGACCAGTGAATTCCGGGCGGACAAGGAACCGGTTACCCTTAGCGCCCAAGGCCACGTCTACAATGGCCTGGGTCTGCGCTTCCTCCCGAGCATGACCGGCGGCAAGGTTTTAAATGCGAAAGGGACCGCGACCATCGAGAGGGCCAATGGCGAGGAGGCCGCCTGGTGCACCTATTACGGTGCGCTGGACGGCGGGCGGCAAGCGGGCGTGGCCATTTTCGACCACCCTGGCAATCCGCGCCATCCCACGCCGTTCTTCGTCATGAACAAAGGGTACGGGTATTTAAGCGCCGCACCGACGTTCCGGCAGCCGTTCCAACTCCGGCCCGGCGGAGAACCGCTCCGGCTGAGGTGGGCAGTCCTCAGCTATCTCGACGAGCCGCGCGCTGAAGTTTTGGACCGGCTACACAAGCAGTTCGCCGCTTCCGTGAAAGCATAGGAGCCGGGCGCAGTACATTCGCTCCCGATCCAAGGAAGGTTTACGCCGCCGTGGTGCTTTAGGTGCGCGGCGGCGATTTGGACGGTAGCGGAACAGATTTTCCGTGCGGCGCTTTCGGCCGCTTTGGCGTTCCCAGCTTCCACGTCCGAACGACCTTAGGATGGCGACCCTTGTCCATATCTACATTCTAGGACCGATGGGAGCGCGATGTGCCTCAACCGCAGGCCCGCGCCTGGTTCAGAGCTTCTCCAGAATTACGGCTGCCGAAGCGTAATCGGCGCGCAGGTTCAAGGCCACTCCCACGCTCATCAGATAGGAGCCGCTGTACTGCTGCGGCTTTGAAGGGCTGCCAAAAGTCTCGACGCGGTAAACAGCCTTCTCATCCAGGCCGCGGAAGCGAATGTTCGGCGCTGCCGTGTTGTACTGCTGCGAGTGCCGGAACGCGAAAAGAACGCTCTGCCTGGCGTCGGCGGACACGTACTGGTTTGCGGTGACGTCCCCCGTGCGCGGCGAGAACAGGCGGTAGAGGTCGCCCGTCTGCACGGTGTTGCGAATCCTCTTGTAGAGCGCAATCATCTGCGTAGCTGTGGTGGTGTCCTGGTCGCTGAATTTGTTGAGATTGGCGCCGATGCCCAGCGCTCCCTGCATCATCACCAGGAAGCGGTACTGCAAGGACACGCTGCGACCGTTGGAACTGGGCACGTCCGTTACCCACGCCGACATGATCTTGGGCGTATAGGCCATAGAGAAGCCTTCCTGTATACGGAGCCGGTCAAAGGCCTCGGTGTTATCCGAGGGCCACACTTCCTCGACCCGTTGCAAGATGCCGAGATCGATGCGGCCGCCGCCCCCGGAGCAGGACTCGATCTCCAGTTTCGGGTGTTTGGCGCGCAGGCGATCCAGAATCTCGTAGAGATTGCGCACATACTCCACCCACACCTTACGCTCATTCGCGGCGCCGGCTTCGGGCCAACCCGGCTCCGAGAAGGAGCGGTTCATGTCCCATTTAAAGTAGCGGATGTCGTACTCGCCGGCCAGCTTGTCGAGCACCCCGAAAATGTACTCCTTAACGTCCTGCCGCGCCAGGTTGAGGATCATCTGCTGGCGCAGTTCGCTGCGCGGACGGCCTGGAAAGTTCAGCACCCAATCCGGGTGGGCGCGGTAGAGGTCGCTGTCGGCATTCACCATCTCCGGTTCCACCCACAGGCCGAACTCCATGCCCAGGGAGTTCACATGATCGATGAGCGGTTTGAGGCCGTTGGGGAATTTCTTGCGGTTGACGGTCCAATCGCCCAGCCCCGCCCGATCGTTGTTGCGCGCGCCGAACCAGCCGTCATCCACTACGAAAAGCTCCACACCGAGCTTGGCGGCCTTTTCGGCGAGCGCCTTCTGGCCGGGCTCGTCTACGGCGAAGGTGGTGGCCTCCCAGGAGTTGTACAGCACCGGCCGGAGTCGCGAGGCGTTCCCGCCGGGCAGGATATGCTCCCGCTCGAAGCGGTGGAGGGCGCGCGACATGCCCCCGAAGCCCTGGTCCGAGAAGCCGCCATAGAACGCAGGGGTATCTAACGATTCGCCGGGCGCCAGGGGATACGCGAAGTCAAACGTGTTCAGGCCGCCGGTGACGCGCACCTGACGGTAGGGCGTCTGTTCCACCGCGATGCGCCAGTTGCCGCTCCACGCCAGCGCGCCGTACCAGACGCGCCCGGACTCTTCCGAGGCGCCTGCATCCACGGCGTACCAGGGATTGAAGTTGTGGCTGGTGTGACCCTTGCGGCTCTCGAGTATCTTCTGGCCTTCGTGAATCGGCTCATGCTTGAGCTGCGATTCGGCTAACCAGCGGCCCGTCACGTAAGTCAGGTTGTAGCCTTCTCCGGGCGGCAGATACCAGGCCCCCGCTTGTGCGCTCTCTACCGTAAGCCGCTGCGACATACCGTTGCGGATGGTAGCGCCGCGGCGGAGGATGCCGGTCTCCGGGTAGACACGGTAGTGAAGGGTGACTTCGATAGGGTCCTTGATGTCTTTGAGCACGATATCGAGATTGTTGCCCGAGATTTTGTGAGAAGCGTACTTCAGCACCAGGTCGCGGTTGCCGTCGGCGCGCGTCACTTTCAAGGAAGGTTCCAGGTACCGCGTGCCGCCCCACCCCGGGTATTCCTCGTTCTCCATCATCTGGCGTGGATCGAACGAGGACACGTCACGCTGCTGCGCGGGCGCGGCCAGGTCTTCCATGCGCCACAGCGGGGCGCCCCAGTACAGATTGCGGAGCGCTCCATCGGAAGCGACGCCAAGCGCGTAGGAACTGGTTCGGGTGTTGAGCAGCCACACCTTTTTCGCCTCATCGTATTGGATGGATTGACCGGACAGAACCCCGGCAAAGGCGGCGAACAGGGCCGGAACGGCGGACAGGCGTATCATGACACGATCAGTATAATTGCTTTCAACGCGAAGGCCCGGCCGCGATCGAAGCTCAGCCGCTTGTGGATAAAGGGCCCCGGCGAAAGCGGGCCAACAGACTTAAATTGTGGGATTGATACTGGTGAGCCGGGCGGGACTCGGGCCTGAAGGGGATTCCGAGAGGTTCCAGATTATTGATTCGGAACGCTCTCAGGTCCGCTCCGAGCGGTCGAACATGCACTCGCAGTCACGCCACAGTCACACAGAAAACCTCAAGATCTCTGAACGAGGCTCCAGATCAATCCTATCACCACAGCGGCCTTACGGATGCGGATGACGGCAGACAGGCTTCGCAGAGCGCACCGGGAACCATGATGCCCCGAAAGAACCCGGTTCATCGGCCAAAGCACGCCAGAGTACCCGGCAAAGCCGCATAGGAAGGCATAGAACGACTCCGAAACGCCCGGAAGACCTCTGGCATCCCCGGCCCCGGCGACAGCGCACAAGACCGCAATGCCGCTCCGTTCGCACCGGGGTTAAGCTGGTAGCCGCTACGGGGCAGGAGTCCCACGGGAATTGTCCGGCGGCGGGTCCCTCCGTGGCAATTGGGGGGTGGGTTTGTAAAACCCTGCCGGATGGGAACCCGTTTCCGAATTTCACTGTCGCTTTCGTTTTTCGTTAAGACGTGACCGCTTCCCGGAGTGACCGCAGCACTTCCCGAACTCAGCGGCAAGTATGTGTCCAGTAGCACGGCGGAATCCCGCCAATCAGGATAGCTGCGGGGTAGAAGAGCGCAAATGGCAAACCGAGCAGCGCCCATGCTCCCCGCTTGCCGTGCAGCCAAATCGAGACGACGGCCAAGGCGCACCATACGCCACTCAGAGGAAGGCTCTGCCACAGAATTGTGTGGTAGTCAGCGGGAATTTGAGCGAAAGGCGGCAACAGAAAACTCGCCAAAGCAGCGGCCATGGCGAACAAGAGCATGACACGACGGCCATTCACGGTCTTGGCGGTTTGTTTCCACATGCGTGTGATCGTTTCAGTCAGGATTTTCCTTCCCGCAGTTCCCCTCGAATCACGTCGGCCAAACTCGTCTTGCCACGCCACATCCGCTCGACTTCTGCCCACCCTACCTGCGAATGCGGCCCGAGAAAGGGGAGAAAGGCGTTGGCCCCAAAAGGTCGCCATGAGGATGCGTTCTGGACATCCTCAATGAAACCGATGACAGCACGTTCCTTGGTGTCGGCGTCACCTTCCGTCAGAAATCGTTCGAGCATGTCGAATGCGGCCCGAACGCAATCTATCTGCCCCTGTTCGTATGCGTCGAGCAAGTACGCCACGAACTCTCCAATATCGTTGTACACGCCAGCGGGTTCACCGTTCCAGTAGGCGACATGCTCTTCCCATCGGAGTCGAAATCCGGGGCAAGCGTCCAAGAGCATCGGGATCATCTCGTCTTTGTGGATCACGGCTCGTTCTGCTCCCCTTTAGCGTCTCTCTCGTCGTCTCGGTAGTCAATTCTTGTCCCGCCTTTGACGTGGAGAGCTTCGAGGACGGCATCGCTAAACTTGCTGACGGTGACGGGTGAATAAGGTTCCGGTGCTTGGCTTCTGAGAGCCTGAATCCACTCGCATGGAGCAAAGTCGTTAAGGCGTTTCGGCACGGTCAACCTTTCGTCGTGGCATCGCCTTTCCACGCTCATCTGACGCAGTTTCAGCCGGGAAGTATTCGATTCTCCTGTACTCGTAGACGATGGGGAGCCATGCCGTACCGTTCCATCGTCTTGTGATGCTCTTCGTCCAATTTCCCACTCCATCGAACCTGTATTCAATCCGAAGGCGGCTCTTCAGTTTCCCGTCAGGCTCATAGAAGAACTTCTCAATGGGATTCTTCGGTTTCTCGGGATCGAAGCATTCGATCTGATTCACGAGAGAGATTGTTCCATCTGCCTTCAGCCATGACGTAGCGGCGCATCCGAGCGGGTTGTCGTACGATAGAACGATGCGATGCACGTCGGCAAGTCCGATGCTTTTGGACCCGTCCGCATTGAAGTTTGCTCGTTCCAGCAAGCGACCTTTCGGGTCGTAGCGAAATTCGGTTACTGCCGGAATGGGCGCAAACCTTGGTCCTTCATTCGTGGCAGTATCAGTCCCGTACTCCCGCTTCAGACGGCCCTCCGAGTCGTATTCAAGCTGAAGGCGAATGCCGTTGGAGACGGTGATTTCTCGAAGCCGCCCATCCGGGGCGTACTCGTAAGTCTGTGTTCCGATCAACTGCGAGTTCGACCCCCACGATTCGCTCACCGACAGCCGACCATTGGTGTCGTAGCGGTTCACCGTTTTCGTCGGAAAGCCTCTGACCGCATAGACTAGCCGTTCGGTTTCCCGGCCTTCACGATCAAACGTGCTGGCGACCGAAGGCTCCCGTTTGCCCCACTTGGGTTTGCCAAAAACGGTTTTGATTTCCTTTCTCTCCGTGAGAACGGAACGGACGTTTCCATAAAGACCTTGGTACGAGCGGTCGTGGTTGTTGTCTTCCGGTGAACGAATGGCGGCAGTCGTTTTCCTGCCCTGAATCTGGCCGAGCACCACCGTGGAAAGAACCATGAGACAAACGGCGAACACATTGTTGCACGATGCGCTCATTTACGGTCCCTCTGCCGAACAAGCCGGATCACGGCATCCCGGTCGTCCATCGGAAAAGGACCGCCACACCAGAACGCTCCGGTAGGAGTGAACTGCCATGCGTCGTTCTTCTTCGTCAAAAACCAGATCCCCTCATGGCGATGAAACTGGCTCACCTTTTCGCAGACGAGGCAGGTGTTCCCGTAGCGTTCCTTCCATCGAAACTGCACGGCTTCGCTCGGCTTCCAAGTCCCACGCAGGGATTCCGCAACATGAATCGCCCCGCTGCAATGCCAGCCATCAAACCACGGCAAGCACCAGTCCACTTGGAATCTGCCGATAACCACTGCGGTGGCTCGGTCCAGCCTATCTACAATAACGGCAGGATCATGAGGGTCGAGTTCCTGTGTGAAGCCCGGAAGTGCGGTGAGCCAGAGGGCGGCGACGGCCCCAAACGAAAAGCGCATGGTCACCAGAACCTCAGTCTGCCGAGCCATCCTTTGAATCTTGCTGCAAGCCGGGGGTGGCCTTCGTCAATCATGTACGGGTCCACATCAAGAGAGCCAGTCAGGTCCGTTGGGCTGACGACTTGGTATTCAGAAACGGATACCCGCCGAACTATGACGGCAGAAGCCAATGGCAATTTCCTGTCCAGCAAGAACGAGAACGAGGTGGTTGATCTGAGGCCACGGCACTCAGCGCCAAATTCCGCCTTTTTCAAGGCGTTCCGAACCTCCGACGCAAAGGCCCGGACCCCGACTAGATGGACATTGCGGACTCTACCGTTCCGTCCCACATCGAAGGTCGCTTCGAGTCTGCCACTTATGTACTCTCGGCTGGCTTCAACAGGGTACGTGAGCATTATACGTTCCGGGCCACATGGGACGGCCTTCGCTGGTTCACGTCCGACCGCTACACCCGGCAGAACTACAACGAGCATGGTAAGGCCGATGCGATTGCGGCGGTTCATCGCCCATATTGTCGCACTCGTCCCGGCGCATTGCTATCCTGAACGGACGAGCGCATCCGATTCAGGGTGCTCAAACACAAGGAACAACGGACGGCTGAACGGTGTCGAATCTGAGAAGTAGTTTTGAGGCGCTGGACAGGCAATGCGAAGACCGCTGAAGATTGCAGCGTGGTTCATCGGCGCACTCGTGATGATAGTCGGCTTCGTCATCATTCCACCGCTCTGGATGTACTGGAGTTGGTATCCAAAGGCATGGTCCGCAAAGGTCATTGTGAACGGTAGGGTCGCTCCGAATTCCCGTCTTTACGCCGATTTGAGGAAGGAACGGGCTGTGATCGTGAGGCGGGAGTTGGGAGTGCTCGAATACTACTTCGTAGGACTCATGCCCAATGACCGCAGGTTCGTTTGGCGGTGCGAGAACTACGGCTTTTCTTTCCTCCCCGGAGTTGCATTCAGCAACCACGTTCAGTTCGGGCAAGCGTGCATGGCAGGAAACATACGATTGGAAGATACGGACGGCAAGCCGATTTCCAGTTCAAAGCACGAAAGAAATCGGGAGTTGACCGTCCAGTTCAGGACTATCGAATTCACCGGAGACGACGGCAAGAGGATAAGGGTGGAATGGTGAACCGCAACGGATTGATCGGAACTCGGCTGCTCGAAACGGCTTATCGGGCCGTGGTCCCGGCGTTCATAGCCATGCCCCTCTTGTGGCTCGTGCTGAATCGGTTTAGAGCCGCCTTATACGATGGAGACCACGGCCCGACCTTTGCATTCATGGTGGTCATCACGATCCAACGATATATCGTTTGGGCGGCGCTCATGCTGTTTCCATTCGCAATGGGTGTAGCGGCTCATTGGACCTTCCGGCGTGTTCGTTCGAGATTCACACGTTGATGAGCGTGACGTGATGCAACGAGACGTTAGACGAAAGTGCAATCTGGAAAATGCACTAAAGGAGTTTGAATCCCTTAAATTCCCCAACGACTGCGATGACGAAGAACTGAGCGAACTTCACGCTGAACTGGCACTCTTGGATGGCCACGTCGTTGGCCTTGTCCAAAGTCTCTTGAATGGGCAGCGGGTCCCGATATCCGATTTTCAATCCGACGATCAACTTCGGCGTCGTCTCCAGCAAGCAGCAGACTCGGAAGACAGCGGTTTGAAAATTGCGACGGAATACCTGAACTACCTTTCCGCACTCGAACGTCTCATCGCAGCGGCCCGGTTAGAAGCCTATTAGTCTTCGTTGTCGGACCGGAGCGGTACGGAGACTGTAACAAAACGCAGATACGAAGATCGGCCATTTCGCCGTTGATTCATCGTGTTGAGGGTTCAACCCGTTTCTGTCCCAAAGCGATTACGAATATTGACATCTCCGTCCTTTTGCTTTATACTACAAAGTACATTATGCGGATTGCCTTGTATGCCCGGATTTCGACGGTGGACAAGAACCAGAATCCCGAAAACCAACTTTTGCAGTTGCGTGGTTTCTGTGAACGGCAGGGTTGGCATATCGCCGGGGAGTATGTAGATCAGAAAACCGGGCGCACCTCCGACCGTGAGGCATTCCAGCGCCTCTTCCAGCACGCATATGAGAAGCGTTTCGATCTCGTGCTCTTTTGGGCGCTCGACCGCTTCAGCCGTGAAGGGGCCACGGACACATTGCAACACCTTCGCAAGCTCTCCAGCTACGGCGTGCAATGGAAGAGCTTTACCGAGCAGTACATAGACAGCGCCGGGATGTTCGGTGAGGTCATCATTTCCTTGCTGGCGGTCTTGGCGAAACAGGAGTCGGTACGTCGCTCCGAGCGTGCCAGCGCCGCCTACGCACGGCTCAAAGCACAGGGCCGCACCGACCACCTTGGCCGGAAGCGCCTCGTTGTTGACCGGGACAGGATTCGTGCAATGGCGGCTGGCGGCATGTCGGTTAGGGCAATCGCCGCCAAACTGAAGATCAGCCACACATCCGTGCATCGGATCGTGAAGGGGGTAGCATGAGGCCGAAGCCGCCGTACATTTACGTCGAGACATCATTGACCCGGCCCACGTCGATCACGTGCGCCGCATGGGGCGGCGTGAAGTTCAAATTCATTGATGCCCCGCCAGATGTCACCGCCCTGCCCGAAGCCGAGCAGATCGCCGCACTCGCCGCTCTCGTTCTCCAGCATTGCATCGACATGGGCGGCGAATGCCCATTGTTCGGATTCATCACGGGCTACAGGTTCGTGATGAGCGAGTCCGTGAGCATCCGACTGGCGACGGACGGCACGGTCGTGGAACATTGTGGAGCCTTCCAGCCGCCGTTCAGCGTCTCGCTTGAGATCGGCGGGAAGGCGTTCAAGCCGTCGTTCACGGTTTCCCGATAGCCCCTTCAGCCCTCGTCGGGCATTGCCGCTTTTAACGCTTGAAGGAAGCGGATCATCGCATCAAGGAGATCAACATCCCGTCCGCTGATCGTCATCCTGCATAGCGCATCAAGCTTCGGGTCGCATTTTGGACTGCCGAGATTGAAACGTTCGTCTTCAGAGTCGTGCATATGTCTTTTCTGATGTGGGGCTTTTTGCCACACGCCTGTATGTATGCTGGCTTTCGGGGCGATTCAGAGCACATCGCCAACGCCCCGGACCCCACGAGCGCAGAGTGCGGCACGCATGGCCGTCAACGCTGCTTCGATACACGCAAGAACGTCCCGGCGCTTCAACCCGTAACGCCGCATGAGCGTCGGTACGTTGTCGCCATTGATGAAATGATCCCGCACAAGCGACCGCTCGAATGGCGGCAATGTCTTCAATGCAGCGGCAATGGTGTAGCGGGGTTCATCCGGGTCCAACATGAATCTATGTAGCCGATGAATGCGGAGTGGATCTCGACCACACGAAAACGGAAACCGGACCAAGCGAAACCGGAACGGTGCGAAGCACTTCTTTCCAGCCGATCCATGTTGGACTTGAATTAGCCTTCGGCCTTCGCTTCGCTCAGTATCCAATCAATTCATCTGATGAAAGGTGGAACCAGTTGCCCGGAGACAAAAATCCCTTGTCGAAAGGGATTGTTGTCGATCACCTGATGACGGAGCCACCAGCGCCCATCGACGCCCTGAAATCGTTCGGCTCCCGGTTTATGGTTTCGCCGCAAACTTCGCAACCCTTCCACGACCCGGCTTTTACGTCTTATCCGAACACGCTCGTGATGAATGATTCCCCTGTGCAGGGTTCCTTCGTTGCAAGACGAAGTATCGTTCCTCATCAGGTGCAACGGTTGTCCGTTGCGGAGATTCCCACTCCCTGTGCTTTTACGATTGACCTTGGTAGGGGTACAACCTGACGGAAGGTTCACCATCAGGAAAGCATCAATGTCCGGGCAGCGCCCTTGATCGACGTGGCCGTTTCCGGCCAATCTGAATGCTGGCACAGTCGCACCCGCCAGCGTGTTTCCTCCACGCAGCAGTCGTGCCCGACGCCTAGCCGTCGAAGATTATTTAGACACCAACTGAACTCCAAAACCTTGGTGACCGTTTCGTCGCCCCGGCTCGTGTTCGTTGTGTCTCAATGCTTTCAGGTTCTCACGGATTTGCAGTCTGTCAACTGCCGCCGATGCACGCACCCCCAACCCGGCATTGTCGGATGTCTAAATACATCTTCCGGGTATCCCTCACGGGGTTGATGGCAGATAGCTGCATCAACCCCGCCCGGAAGGAGATCAGGACTAATGAATAGAAAACGGGCCATCACCCTTCGGCTAGACGAGGCGGTCGTGGATCAGATAGACGCCGTGCGCTCTGAATTGGGCGGCGTGGACCGCACCACTTGGCTTCGCAGAGCCGTGCGTTCACAACTGGAATATGCACATCGGATCTTGCAGGACCCGGCGGTGCGCAGTGCGTTGCAGCGATAGCAAGAGGGATCCATGAGCCACCGACACAGGGTTACGAAGTATATCGGCTACCTCCGTGGGCGCTTGCGGCATGAACTAGACAGGAGCGCCCCGCCGCATTGGGACGACGAGATGTTCGAGCTTGTCGAGCAAATGATCCTCACCGATGCGGAAGCGAAGATCGAAACCCTGAACGACGCTCAACTCGAAAGCGAAGCCGTGATGCGGTCGCAAGGGGATCAGGCTATCTCTGCCATGCGAAGGATGATTCGGAGAGCGTACCGGATTAGGCGGGAGATACGCTGAAATGAAATCCACACCACCCAACCTGCCACATTGCCGCCACGAGCCAAATGCCGTGGCTGGAAGTAACGCTAAGAAGCTGTAGGTAATTGGCGAGTGGACGGGTGTAGATGTATCTGGTTTTTCAAAGACTTGACGCTTTCAGAATCCGTGATCCAATGGTTGTAGAGCGACAGAGCCGCACCGGAAGCGGCACATCACACACAAACAGTTGAGCGCACTGCGAAGCGCCGGAAGACGGTTTCGAGCGCAGAGGATATGTGTGTGCGCTTCACGGCGGCGGTAGGAAACTATGACGAAAATACTCTATGAAGTGACGATCACGCCTTTGCAGACAACCCAAGGGGCCATCGTGATCGCAGCAGAAGATCCAGAGGCAGCAAGGAGACTGGCACACCGATTCCTCTTGAACGCCTCGTCCCTCGAAATAGAGGACTCGCTGGTTTGGCGTTCGATGCCTTTCAGCCAAATTGCCGGGGGTTGCGATTTTGAGATCACCAGCGTTATCGAGGCCGATGCAGTATCCGGCTCGGATCGGATTTGGAACCAAGAAGAGATCGACGGGCTGGCCGCAAGTCGTTTACGCCAGCGCCAGCAGTATTTGG
This sequence comes from Bryobacteraceae bacterium, assembly GCA_035561075.1. Taxonomy (GTDB): domain Bacteria; phylum Acidobacteriota; class Terriglobia; order Bryobacterales; family Bryobacteraceae; genus JAMCRM01. Next base: position 1,430 of record DATMYF010000060.1, on the reverse strand, counting down.
CTGACCTCCAACGCCGAGTGCAGCTTCGTGTGCAATCTGCGGAGTCGGGTGACGCCGTTGATCTCGGCCTTGACTACCGACCCCGTTGATATCCAACACCTTCAGGCGTAGCGGTCCAATTCACGGGTATTCCATGTGCGTTGGACCGCTTCATCCAATTTCCGTTGACGTGAGGGAACCCAATTGGCGTAGTGCTTCTCGATGATCTTCACCGAATTTCCGAGAAGGTCGGCAATTGTTTCAATGCTGACATCCCGCTCTAAATGCTCCCTCACGAAGAGATGTCGAAACTGGTGAGGATGGGCCGTAGGCACTCCAGCGGCCCTGAACACCCGGCGCAACGACCTTCGCATGTTGCCCGTCGCAGTCTGGACATCGGAGTCGCCGCCCTTGCGATTCCAGAAATAATTTCCACCCTCCAACAACGACAGTGCATGGAGACGACTGCAAAGCACTGGTGGAAGGAGAACTCGAACCGCCTTGCCCGTCTTTGTGCGCCGAAGTGTCAGATGCTCCCCGTCCAGTCTATCCGGCTTTACTTGCACCGCATCTCCGATTGCTAATCCGCTGAATCGCATCACCAGCATGAACGTCTTCAGCCTCTCGTCGTGGCAAGCGTTCATAATGCGTTCAAGTTCCTCTGCCGAGAAAGCGACCACACCCGGAGCGGCAGTCTTCGGTGGCCGCAAAGATCGGGCAGGATTACTCGGAATCCAAGCGGCTTCGTGGGCGTAGCGGAAGAATGCCTTGATTCGCTCCGACTTCTTCAGCTTCGACAATCCCGTGTCGTGCCATAGTTGCCGGAAGTCCGTTACGTGGTCCGGTCCGAATTCCTGCAAGAACTCGATGTTTCGATTTTGCGTACATCACGAGGCTCGGGGAAAATTGCGTCGGTCTTTCGGTCGGCTTTGGCTCCCTCGATAGGAGTACACGGAACTTCTTGACCGTCGCCGCCCGAAGCTCCCGGCTGTCCAGTTCGCTCAGAAATTTCGCAACCGCCGCTGCCACCGTGATCGGCGTTTTCGTCGGCTGCACGGAACCCGCCGCTTCAATCTCAGCAACCCTTTGCGCTGCAACCTGCCAGTTCGTAGTCCCGAGAGAGCGCCGAATGAGCTTTCCATTCAGACGCCCCTTGATCCACAACGGGCATTTCCGCCGCTGTTTGGACGGGCATGGTTTCGATTCTGAATCCTCTCCGCACCCCTTCAGGTGTCTCGGGACGATTCTCAGCACGGCTCCGAATCCCCTAACCGAAGTCACGCAATGGTCACGTGCCTTCTCGGAACCTCTGGGCTCTAGATCATCAATGGGGGCAGGCCCCACCTCTGAACTGATAAAACATTCTTGAAAGGAAACGTTTGATCAGATCAGAGGCAATACTGGGCCTGCCTGGATACCAGATTACAGGCATCGACGAGGAAAGTGGAAGG
>DATMYF010000059.1:0-40443 GCA_035561075.1 Bryobacteraceae bacterium | reverse complement strand
AACCGGCGCCTGGAACATGGGTGTGAACTCGCCCGTCGCGGGTTCCGGCGCGGGTGGTGGCGGCGGGGGCGCGGCCTGGGTGGCAGGTGCGGCTTCCGGCTTCGACGCAACCGGGGGTTGGAACATGCGCGTGAACTCGCCCGCCGTGGGGGCTGCGGCTTGCGGCACGGGTGGTGGCGGGACCTGAACAGCAGGTGCGGCTGTCGCCTTCGGCGCAACCGGCGCCTGGAACATGGGTGTGAACTCGCCCGTAGCGGGTTGCGGCACGGGTGGTGGCGGGACCTGAATAGCAGGTGCGGCTGTCGCCTTCGGCGCAACCGGGGCCTGGAACATCCGCGTGAACTCACCCGCCGTGGGGGCTGCGGGTTCCGGCGCGGGTGGTGGCGGCGGAGCGGGAGCCTGGGTGGTGGGTGCGGCTTCCGGCTTCGACGCGAGAGGCGCCTGGAACATGCGGGTGAACTCTCCGGCCGCAGGGGCCGGAGTTTCCGGCTCGGTGGACGGCGGCGGTATGGAATCGTCCTGCTGCAACATGCCGCCGGTTCCCGGAACCAGCGGCTGGGGTGCAGTTTCAAGCGGCACGGCGGACGGGGCGGTGCGAGCGCTCTCCGGCGGGGGCGGTGGCGCCGGCCGCTGCATGGTTCGGGTGATTTCGCCCGGCTGGGCAGCCGGCTGAGACTCGCCCGCGGCCGGCGACTGAAACATCCACGTGAATTCGCCCACACCGGGGGCAGCCGGCTTCGGTTGCGACGGCGGCGCTGGTGAAGAAGCCGGTTTTTGCGCCGGTTTCTCCCCAATGCTTGGCACCTTCCACGCGCCGGCGCGGGTGAAGAGCTTTTCGTCCGGTGGCTTCGAAGCGGCGGGAGTCGGCGGCGGCGCGGCTACCGCGGCCGCCTTCACCCATTCTTCCAGGGTCAGGCCGCCCGGCAGCGGGTCGGTGATGACATAAGGGGTGCCCTCATGATCGCCGGTCTCGATGATGTGGGCCCGGTGCTCTCCGGTGAGGCCCGCCAGTGCCGCGAGCAGCGCCTCATTGGCCGGGGTGCGGCCTGCAACCATGAGGTGCGCGATGACATTGCGGCCGCCGCCCACCTCCTGTGCACGGAAGCGTTTGATCTCACCCGAGGGTAGCGGCGCCAGAAGCTCGTATTTTTGATAGAAATTCATGGTAGTCCCCGCCGGAATCCAGTGACCATCATGGCATCCCGTGGATTGTTGTTCAATATGTATGACAAGGAGGCTAGAATAGCCTATGCTGCAATATCGGGTCGTATTGCCGGGCCGCTGCATGGCCGCGACAACGCAGCGGTGCGGGATTGGTTTATGAAACTTCTCTCGAAGGTAGTCTGGTCAGAGGGCATGCACCTCGGGCCGCACCACTTTCAGGCCCAGGGCCGCTACGTCGAAGACTCCATCCAATTTGCCACCTCCAGCCTGTGGTACCGTCCATACGGGTTGGTGGGAGCCGACCTTGATTCCGAGGCGCTGGCGAACGGCACTATCTCTGTGCTGCACGCGCGCGGCGTGTTCCCGGACGGCCTGCCATTCAACATGCCGGAATGCGACGCACTGCCCGACGCTCGCAACATTACGGACCTCTTCCCTCCCACGCGCGACGCACTGACCGTGATGCTAGCCATCCCGCCGCGCCGTCCGGGGGGCGTGAACTGCGTGCTCGACAATATCGGCGATAAAGCGGCCCGGTACGTGGCCGAAGCGCGCGTCTTTCACGACGAGAACACTGGCGTGGACGAACGCTCGGTGCGCCTGGGCCGCAAGAATACGCGCCTGATGCTCGATACCGAGGCGACCGACGACGTGGTGACACTACCCCTTGCCCGTATCATGCGCGACGGCTCCGGGCACTTCATCTTCGACCCCGATTTCATTCCCCCGTGCATCCAGATCACGGCCAGCGAGCGGCTGATGCTGATGCTGCGCCGCCTGATCGACATCCTGGAAGAGAAGGGCGCCTCGCTCGGCCGGCGTCCGGGCGGGTCGCTGGGCGAGTTCTCTTCCAGGGAGGTGGCCAGCTTTTGGCTCCTGCACGCGGTGAACTCGGGTCTGGCGCCGCTGCGCCATATCTGGATGTCGAAGCGCGGGCACCCGGAGGAGCTGTTCGTCGAAATGTCGCGCCTGGGCGGGGCGCTGTGCACTTTCGCGCTCGATTCACACCCGCGCGCCATGCCGGTTTACGACCACGACCGCCTGACGGAGTGCTTCGACGCGCTCGATCGGCACATCCGCGCGCACCTGGAGACGATCGTCCCTACCAACTGCATCTCCATCCCGCTGAAATCCGTGCGGCCCTACTTCTGGGAGGGCGAGATCACCGACCAGCGGGTGCTCGGCCGTTCCCGCTGGGTCTTCGCGATCCACTCGAACGTAGGGGAGGCGGACCTTATTGCCAGGACCCCGCAACTGGTGAAGGTCTGCTCCTCGCTGTTCGTGCCGGAACTGGTGCGGCGAGCCCTGCCGGGGATGGCCATGACGCACCTGCCGGTCCCGCCGGCGGCCGTTTCGACGCGCGTGGAGACGCAGTACTTCGGGGTCACGAAGGCCGGGCCGTGCTGGGATCACCTGGTGCAGACCCGGAAGGTCGGGGTATACGTGCCGGGTGACCTTCCCGAGCCCGAGATCGAGCTCCTGGTAGTCTTGGATTCGCAATAGGGAGACATGCATGACGCAAGCTGATGCAGCCGCCGCCGCGCGGCGTCCGGAGAACCTGGCGCTCATCCTGCAGGAGGTGTTGACGGTGGTGGTGCGGTACCGCGCCAACCGCCAGCCGGTCTCCGATGCGGAATCCTTCCGGCACCACGTCCGGGAGGCGCTCAAGGCAGCCGCGCAACAGGCCAGGAGCGTGGCCGGGTATTCGAGCGACGACGTGAAGATGGGGATCTTCGCAGTGGTGGCGTTCCTCGATGAGTCCATTCTGAACTCGCGTAACCCGCTGTTCGCGGACTGGCCGCGCAAACCCATGCAGGAGGAGATGTTCGGGCACCACATTGCCGGTGAGGTCTTCTTCCGCAACCTGGATGAGCTGCTGGGGAAGGACGATTCCCACGCCTTGGCGGATGTGCTGGAAGTCTACTACCTCTGCATGCTGCTGGGCTTCGCCGGGCGCTACGTGGTGGGCAACCGCGGCGAGCTGAAGAACATGATGGACCGGACGGCGGAGAAGATCCGGCGCATCCGGGGCAAGCTGCCGGAACTGTCGCCGTGCTGGCAGATTCCGCCGGAGCAGGCGCGGGTCTACCGGGACGCCTGGGTGAAGCGGTTCGCCATGGTGGCCGTGGCTTGCCTGGTATTGGCGGTGGCCATGTTCTTCACATATAAGATTGCGCTCGGCTCGGGCGTTTCGGACCTGCAGGCGGTGGCCGCGCGGGGGAAGGGTTAGGAGCTCGCCATGTGGATCGTTTACCTCATCGCCGGCGGTGGATTGACGCTCTGGTACGGGCTGAGCCTGGCGCTCACCATGCTGCTGCGGCTCACGGGAATGGAATCGCTGTACTTCACGATTTTCTGGATGGTGCTGGGGCTGATCGCGGCGCTGTCGTGCATCTGGTACTTCTGGAAGCGCAAGAAGGCGGAGCGGGCAGAGGCGCTGGCCGCGGGCGGCGCGGATGCGGGCGCCGACGGCGAGGTGGACGCGCTCATCAAGGAAGCCGAAGCGCGCCTCGCCGGAGCCGGGCAGGGCGGCAAGGTCGGGAAGCTTCCGGTGATTTTCGTGGTTGGGGAAACCGGCTCAAGCAAGACCAGCACGGTGGTGCACTCGGGCCTGGAGCCGGAACTGCTGGCCGGGCAGGTTTATCAGAACAACAACGTCACAGGCACCCGCACCGCCAACCTGTGGTTCGCCCGCAAGGCGGTAGTGGTGGAGGCCGGCGGCAAGCTGGTGCAGGAACCGGCGCGGTGGTCGCGGCTGGTGTCGCGGCTGCGTCCCGGGAAGCTCGGCTCGGTGCTCGGCCAGGGCGGCCAGGCGCCCCGCGCGGTGGTGGTGTGCTTCGATTGCGAGATATTTACACGCGGCGGCGCGCCTGAAGCGGTGACGGCAGCATCCCGCGCGTTGCGGGCACGGCTGGGGGAGATCTCCGAGGCCTTCGGAATCAACCTGCCGGTTTACGCGCTGTTCGCCAAGGCGGACCGTCTGCCCTTCTTCACGGAGTACGTCCGGAACCTGACGGGCGAGGAGGCCCAGCAGGTCTTCGGCGCCACCGTTCCGATGCGCGCCACGGGCGGCGCGGGCGTCTACGGGGAAGAAGAGGCCGCACGGCTCACCTGGCACTTCGAAGCGCTGTTCAAATCACTGTGCGATTACAGGCCGGAGTTGCTCGGCCGCGAGAACGACGCATCCAAACTGCCGGGCGTGTATGAGTTTCCGCGGGAGTTCCGCAAGACCCGGTCGCTGGCGGTGGAGTTCCTGGTGGACCTGTGCCGTCCCAGCCAGTTGACCGTGGGGCCGTTCCTGCGAGGGTTCTATTTTTCGGGCGTGCGGCCGGTGATCGTGACGGAAGCCGCGCCCACGCCGAGGGTGGAACAGCAGCCGATGCAGGCCGCCTCCGCCGCCACCGGCATGTTCCGGGTAGGCGGCGCGCAGCCTTCGGCCGCGCCCGCGGGTCCCGTCGGGGTTCCCAGAAAAGTGCCGCAGTGGGTATTTCTGGCGCACTTCTTCAACGACATCGTGCTGGGGGACCGCGCCGCCATGGGCGCCAGCGGCGCCAGCACGAAGACCAGCTTCCTGCAACGCCTGCTGTTCATCACCGGGGCGGCTCTGTGCCTGATCCTGATGATCGGGTTCACGGTGTCGTTCTTTAATAACCGGTCGCTGGGGAGCCAGGCGGTGGAGGCAGCGCGCGGCATCTCGGCGGCGGAGTCGAGCGGGATGAACCTGCCGTCGGTGGATTCGCTGAAGCGGCTTGAGACGCTGCGGCAGTCGGTGGAAACCCTTGCGCTCTACAACCGCGAGGGTGCTCCGTGGCGGTACCGCTGGGGCCTGTACGTGGGGAACGAACTGCTGCCGGAGGCGCGCCGCGCGTACTTCGCCAAGTTCCACCAATTGCTCTTCGGTGGGACGCAGGCAGCCATGCTGGAATCGCTCCGGGGTTTGCCCCAGACTCCGGGACCCGAATACGGCCCCACCTACGACACTTTGAAGGCGTACCTGATTACAACCTCGCACCACGACAAGAGCACCCGGATGTTCCTCACTCCGGTTCTGATGGACCGGTGGTTGGCGGGCCGCGGCGTGGATGCGGAACGGCTGGAACTGGCGCGTAAGCAGTTCGATTTCTATGGCGAGGAACTGAAATTCGCCAACATGTATTCGAGCGAGAACGATGGCCTCGCGATTGAGAAGGCGCGCCGCTATCTGGCGCAGTTCGCCGGCACCGAGCGGGTGTACCAGTTCATGCTGGCGGAGGCGGGCAAGACCAATCCCGCGATCAACTTCAACAAGAAGTTTCCGGGTTCTGGGGCGTACGTGGTGGACAACTACGACGTAGCCGGCGCCTTCAGCAAAGGCGGTTGGGATTTCATGAAGACCGCGCTCAAGAACGCGGAGAAGTATTTCGCCGGAGAGCGCTGGGTGCTGGGCGACCAGGTAGGGCCGGCGGTAGATCGCGCCAAGCTCGAAGCGGAACTGCGGTCGCGCTACTATTCCGATTTCGTCCGGCAATGGCGCAACTACATCAAGGCCGCGGGCGTGGTGAAGTACGCCGGGTTGAAGGACGCCGCCTCGAAGCTGACGGTGCTCTCGGGCAACCAGACGCCGCTGCTGGCGCTCTTCTGGCTGGCTTCGCAGAACACCAATGTGGATGACCCCACGGTGCTGGCGGCCGTACAGCCAATCCATACGGTGGTGCCGCCGGGCAGCGTGGACCGTTACATCGCGCCGCCGAACCAGAGCTACATCAACTCGCTGATGTCGCTGGGGGCATCCATCGAACAAGTGGCCTCGCAGCCGGGGCAGCCCAACGATGCCGCCGCGGGCCAGACGTTGACCCAGGCAAGCGCCGCCAAGATGACCACCAGGCAGATGGCGCAGGCATTCCGAATCGACCCGGAAGCGCACATCGAAACCAGCGTGCAGACCCTGCTCGAGCAGCCGATTACATACGCTGAGGGCCTGCTGCGCACGCTCGGCCCGGCGGAGTTGAACGGCAAGGGCAAGGGCCTTTGCGCGCAGTTCCGGACGCTGATGGCGAAGTATCCCTTCAACCCGGCATCCCAGGTGCCGGCAACCCTTCAGGAAGTGAACGCGCTGTTCCGCAAACCCGATGGCGCGCTGTGGACCTTTTATGAAGGCAGCCTGCAGAAGGCGCTGCCGAAGCAGGGCCCACATTATGTGGCGGCTCCCGCGGGCGGGGTGAACCTGAACCCGGCTTTCGTGGGCTTCTTCAACCGCGCGGCGGCGTTTGCCGAGGCGGCCTACGCCGGCGGAGCACAGGACCCGCGCATCGCCTACACCCTGAAGCCGGTGCCCACGGAGGGCACCATCGGGACCAGCCTGCGGATCGATGGCCAGACCATCACGTTCGCGGGCGGCGCGCCGCAGGCGAAGGCATTCGTCTGGCAGGGCGGCGGCACGCATGAAGCCGTGGCCACCGTGAAGTTCGGCGGTTCGGACCTCGGCTGGGCGAATTACGAGGGCCTGTGGGCGGCGTTCCACTTCTTCGGCGACGCCGAACGCTGGGTACCGGCCGGCTCGGGCTTCAACGTGGAGTGGATAGTGCGGGTTGGGAAGAACCCCGTCACCCTGCAAGGCAAGCCCCTCACGGTCCAGTTCTATCTCGACATGAACGGCGCTCCACCGATTTTCCAGCGCGGTTACTTCAGCGGGATGGGCTGCGTATCGGAGGTTGCGAGGCCGTGAGTCGCACGCAGAGCGAAATCGATCAGCTGATCGCTTGTCCGAAGACCGTGTCCGAGCCGCCCAGGAAGGCGCTGAAGGCGGATGGTGCGCATTTGCGGAACGACATGAAGCTCACCTCCACGCTGGACGGCTCGGAATTCCATGTATTCATGCGTATCAGCGCCGACTTCCCGGAGAACTTCTCAATCGGCCTGCGGTTTCTACCCCACGACGGAAGCGGCGTCATTACGCTGCTCCGTTTCAACGGACCCCACGGGGAGTTTAACGACCATTTCGACCCGCACCATCCGCACTCGGAGTTTCACGTGCACAAGGCCACCGAGACTGCCATGGCGGCTGGATTGAAAGCGGAGAAGTGGGCCGAACGAAGCCAGGAATTCGCATCGTTCGCCGAAGCGCTAGCGGCATTTCTCAGAACGGCGGCGGTTGTGGACGCCGACTTGTATTTCGGCGATTATCTGCAACCGCGGCTGCCGTTTCAGGAAGAGGCGGTGCCATGATCTTCCTGGACAACTTGAGGGAGCAGTTCAATAACCGGATCTCGTTCCAAGAGAAGCGCCCGGGCGTCGTGCAGGTGTTCGCGCCGCTGTTCCACGAAGACGGCGATATGATCGACATCTTCATTGATGAAACGGCTGACGGCACAGGACGAATTCGGGTTTCAGACCATGGGCTCACGCTGATGCGGCTCTCCTACAACTACGAACTGGACACCCCTAACAAACTCAAGATTTTTCATCGCATCCTCTCGGAAAACCGTATCCAGGAGGAGAACGGCCGGCTGTTCATTGATTCCGAACCCGGGTCTCTCTATCCGGCAGTCCTGCAGTTCGCGCAGGCCGTGGCCAAAGTCTCCAGCATGCAACTGTTCAGGCGCGAGGTCATTCAGAGCCTCTTCGATGAGATGCTGCGGGAATACGTAGAAGAGAAGCTCGTCTCGTATCACCCACAGGCGAACGTACTCCCAATCCCGGAACGGGACGATTTGGAAGTGGATTACCAATTCGATGTGGGAACCCGCCCGATTCTGCTGTTTGGCGTCAGAGATCAGAATGGTGCCCGGCTAGCCAGTATTTCGTGCCTGGAGTTTCGACAGAAACGAATTCGCTTTAAGAGCGTTGTGGTTCATGAAGACTTTGAGAACCTCAATCGCAAAGACCGGACCCGAATCACGAACGCCTCGGACAAACAGTTCACCAGCCTTGACGAGTTCAAGGCCAATGGCGAAGAGTTCTTCGAGCGGGAGGCGGCTTAAGCCAGGTATGGAATTACCCGCGCGCGTCGGTAAGTACGAGCTGCTGGAGTTTCTGGGCGGCGGCATGTCGCATGTCTACCGCGCCCGGGATACCGTGATCGGCCGCATCGTGGCGGTCAAGATCCTGACGGAGGCGGGCTGCGCGGACGAGGAAGCCAAAACGCGGTTCCTCGCCGAAGCCCGCATGGCCGGCAACATTGCGCACGAGAACATCATCGCCATCTACGATTTCGGGGAAGACGAGCAGCACCGTCCCTACATGGTGATGGAATTCCTGCGTGGGCAGGACATGCGCCACGCCATCCGCGACGGCCGTACGGGGGATGTGCGGAACCGGCTGCGCATCGCGCTGGAGCTCGCCCGCGCGCTCGAGTATATCCATACCCAGAAGATCATCCACCGCGACATCAAGCCGGAGAACGTCCACATCACCACCACCGGCGCGGTGAAGCTGATGGATTTCGGGATCGCCAAGACCGAGGGACTCTCGCTCACCCGCGCCGGCTTCGTTCTGGGGACGCCGTACTACATGGCTCCCGAGCAGGTGCTGGGCAAAGACGTCACGGACCTGGTGGACGTCTACGCGTTCGGAATCCTGCTGTTTGAGCTGTTCACCGGGTCGAAACCGGTGAGCGGCGACACGCTGGAGCGCATCTTCTACAGCATCATGCACGAGCCGCTCGACCTGGAGCCGCTGCGGAAATCCGGGGCTCCGGATGCCGTGGTCGCGCTGGTGGCGAAGTGCACGGCAAAGGAAGCCGCGCAACGCCCCCAAGGCTTCACGCCGGTTTGCGAAGAGCTCGGGCGGCTGCTGGCGGAGGGAGATCCCGCCATCACGCAGTCGGGCGCCACAGCGCTCCCCCCGCTGCCTCCACCGCCGGCCAGGAAGCCGTGGCTGATGCCGGTAATCGGCCTTGGCGCGGTGGCGGCGATCGCCGTGACGTGGTTAGCGCTGCGGCCGGGAGAACCGGCGGGACCGCAGCATCCGCCGCGCATCTCAACTCCAACGGGCGAGATGATCCTGGTACCCGCGGGTCGGTTTCTCGCCGGGAAAAATAAGGAGCCGGTCACGCTGCCGGCGTTCTACATCGACGAAACCGAGGTATCGAACGCGGCCTGGGCACGGTTTGCCAAGGCGCAGGGCCGCGCACTGCCGCCGGAGTTCGACACCGCGCACCCGGAGAACCCCGTCGTGCGGGTGAGCATCATGGACGCGCAATCATTCGCGCGCTGGGCCGGCAAGCGCCTGCCCACCGGCCGCGAGTGGGAGAAGGCCGCGCGCGGGGGCGACGGCCGGCTCTATCCTTGGGGCAGCGACGCGGATGCCGCCCGCGCCAACGTGGCCAGCAACACCTCACTACCCGACCACACTATGCGTCCGGTGAAGGACTTTGCGAACGGCGCAAGCCCGTACGGCGCCCTCCAGATGGTGGGGAACGTGTGGGAGTTCGTGGATCAGCTCAGCACGCCCGGGCCGCTGGCGCTTGACTACTTCCGCAAAACCCTGAGCCCGCCGCCCGATCCCGGGGAGCCCTGGTACACCATCCGGGGGGTCTCCTTCGACCGTCCCCTGGTGGACGGGGCGCTGTACGATTCGACCACGGTTCCGGCACGCTGGCGTGATGCGAATATCGGCTTCCGGTGCGCCAAAGACCCGTAAGAATCGAGGAACCAGAACATGCAACGACGAGCTTTCATGGCCGCCGGCGCCGCGGCGCTGACCGCGCGCGCCTACTCGCAGGTGCGCGGCGCTAACGAGCGACTGCGCTGGGGCCTGATCGGCTGCGGTGTTCAGGGGACCCACCACCTCGGCAGCATCCTCAAGATGGCGGAAAGCGACAACGTCGAGGTGGCCGCGGTCTGCGACGTCTTCGACAAGCGCGCTGAGCAGGCCGGGGCGCTGGCTCCTGGGGCCAAGAGATATCGCGACTACCGGCGGATGCTCGAGCGCAAGGACCTCGACTACGTCACGGTGGCTACCCCGGATCACGCCCACGGGCGTTTGGCCCTCGCCGCGCTGGAAGCCGGCAAGCACGTCTACATCGAGAAGCCGATGACCCACACGGTGGAGGAGGCCAAGCAGGTGGTGGCCGCCGCCGCACGCACCGGCAGGAAGGTGCAGGTGGGGGTACAGAGCATGTCGGACGATTCCTACGAGACGGCCTACCGGTACGTGCAGGAAGGGGCGCTCGGCAAGGTGGTGATGGCGCAGATCGATTATTCCCGCAACTACCGCGGCGATGACTTCTGGCTGAAACCCGTGGATCCGGACCTGCGGCCGGGCAAGAACTTCGACTGGGACCTCTTCCTCGGTCCCGCGCCCCAACGGCCATTCGACCCGGACCGTTACTTCCAGTGGATCCGCTACTGGGATTACTCGGGCGGCGTCCCAACGGGCCTGCTGGTACACCGGGTGACCCGCATCATCAAGGCCCTGGGCCTCACCGTGCCGGAGAGCGGTTCGGCGCACGGCGGCAAATTCCAGTTCACCGGGAGCCGTGCGGAGATTCCCGACACCGTCAATGTGATGCTGGATTACCCCGGCGGCCCGACCGTGCTGCTGGTATCATCGCTCGCCAATGATACCGCCATCGAACATACACTGCGCGGCCACAAGGCGACGCTGCACTTTCACGCCAACGGCTTCACAATCTGGCCGCAGAAGGTGTGGGCGGGTGAGGTGAAGGAAATTGTCCACCAGCGCACCGGCGCGGAGGACGTGCGACTGCATCACCGGAACCTCATGAATGCGATCCGGCTGGGCGAGCCGCTCAAGTGCGACGCCACCCTCGGGTATTACGGCACCGTGGCCGGGCAGTTCGGCGTGAAGTCTTACCGCGCCCGCAAATATATGGTGTGGGATCGGGAGAAGCAGGACATCGTAGCGTCGTAATCCAGGGACCGGCGCGGCGTGCACCGGCCCCCTGCTGCTCAGTACCCGGAGCCGAAGTTGTGGTCGTAGCGGCCTTCGAGCACTCGATGGATGTTCATGGCGCGGAAAAAATGGCCGGACTTGCCGTAGAGCCCGTAGATGTGGCGCGCGTACTCATATTGCGCCGGCACGCGCGCGTAAAACGTCAAGGGGCGCGGGGCGATCAGGGCGGCGGCTTCCGGCAGATCGGTGTAGCGCATCACGTTCAGGAAGAGGGGACCCTGGGCGTGCGTCACAGGCGGATCGATCAACATCACCTGGGCCACTTCCGGGTCGAGAATCGCGGCGTAGAGCCCAAGGGTGCCGGAGACACCGGCGCCCATCACCATAATTTTCCTGGGATCCACCGCCGGGTCGCGACGCAGTGTAGCAACACCCTCCATGACATGTGCGAGCCGGATAGAATCGACCGTCTGGCCCACGTGCATGGCGTTGCGGAGGGTGTCGCGCCCGAAGGTCTTGTCCCACGGTACTTCCCCGATCCCGATTGGACGGACCACTACCCGGACGGCATTCTGCACCTGGCTTAGGGTGAGGTTGATGGCGCGGTCATCCTCGCCGTCCGATGCAATGTAGAGCAGCCCGGGCACCTTCTCCCGGCCTTGGGGCGCCTTTCGCACGGAGATGCGCGCGGGGCCGATCTCCTCCGCCTTCGCCAGGTGCGCGAAGACGTTGGCCTTCAGATCCTGGATGAGTTGCTTGCGGCGCGTCTCCCAGGCGGCCACGGTTTTGAACGGCGGTGAGGGCGGACGCGTTGTGAACGTCTCGTGCACCAGATAGTTTTTCGCGTCGGCGGGAGGCCCGCTGGGGAAGACCGCGAGGGTCTCGTCGGGCGCGTTGGTGTAGGCCATATCGAGCTTGCGATCGGGTGTGCCCATCAGGAAGCGGTCGAACCACCGGATAGCGCGTTCCCGCAGGAAGTCGGAATCGGCGTGGCCGGTGTCCACCACCACATTCGTGAAGGCCTCGCCCTTGCCGTAGCCCTTATATAGGGCACCGACGCGCTGCTCGAACTCAGTGTAGCCCGGGACTGGGAAGAGCGAATCCTTGCTGCCGTGCCCCATCATCAGCGGGCGCGGCGCAATGAGCGCTCCCTGATGCATCATGTCGTGCAGCAGGTGGTTGATGGCGAACATGCAGTCGCAGTGACCCTTCTGGGTGTTGGCCGCGACATTGGCGGCGTAGGTACTGATTCCCATAACCGGAACCGCTACCTTGATGCGCGGGTCTACCGCCGCCGGGAACCAGCTCATAGCCGCGCCGCCGGAACGACCGGTGATGCCGATGCGGTCCTTGTCCACCTCCGGCCGCGTCTCCAGGTAATCGATGGCCCGGATGGCGTTCCACGTCTCCGGCCCCGCGGGCGTGTATCCGCGCGAGTACCAGTCGTACATCCCCTGGCTATAGATCCCATGGTGCAGGGCGAACGTTTCGGCGATCTGGATGGGATCGAGGATGAAGCACACGTAGCCGTTCTTGGCGAAGGAGATGCCGTGGCGCTGGTACTTTGTCTTCGAACCATAGGGCGACGGAGCGTGACCGCACACGTAGATGATGGCCGGGGCCGCGCCCTTGCGGTTCTTCGGTACGTAGAGATTGCCGGTGACGTAGAACTTCGGCATGCTCTCGAAGGCGATCTTCTCGATGGTGTAGTCGCCCTTGTCGATCTTGCCGGTGATCCGCACATTGAGCGGGGTGCGCTTAGGCCACGGCAGCAGGCCGAGCATGTCGCGCATCTCGTTCTGGCGGCGCGCCCGCAGCTTCTCCCAGACCTCCGGCGAGCGGATCTCTTCGGCGGCGCGGTCCGTAATGGCGCGCGCGGCCTTCACGAGATAGGCGTTCACCTGTTCCCTGCTCTCCATCATGCGGCGATAGGCGGCATCATCGGACTGAGCCCAAAGCGCCGCTGCCATGAACGGCAAGATCATACAAGTACGTTTCATCCAGTCCCCTTACTTTCCCGCAGCGGCCGCGGCGGCATCTTCCCCCGGCCAGCCGGCCGCCTGAAGCGCGCGCGGCGTGCGGTCGATGGTGTCGGCCGGGGCGATGTCCTCAGCCGCCGCCGCACCCAATTCCTTGAAGCGGCGCGCCGTCACCAGCACCCGCGATTCGAGCGATCCCGCGGCCTGGTTGTACGCCCCCACGGCACCTTCCAGACTGCGGCGGAGCCTGTCGAAGTGGCCGCCAAGCGTGAGCACGCGGTCGTAGAGCTGCTTACCCAAGTCGCTGATGGCCTGGGCGTTCTCGGCGATGCGCTCCTGCCGCCAGCCGTACGACACCGCCTTCAGCAGTGCGATCAGCGTCGTCGGCGTCGCTAGCAGGACGCGCTTTTCCACCCCGAATTCGATCAGCGAGGGATCCTGCTCGAGCGCCGCACTGAAGAACGATTCGCCGGGCAGGAACGCCACCACGAACTCGGGGGTATTGTCGAAGTGGCTCCAGTAAGAGGTGGCGCTTAGCCCTACCAGGTGCGCCCGCACCTGCGCGGCGTGTTCCTGCATGCGCCGCTGCCGCTCCTGGTCGTCCTGGGTTTCAAGCGCTTCCAGGTATGCCTTGAGCGACACTTTGGCGTCTACCACGATGGTCTTCTGGTTGGGAAGCTTGACGATCAGGTCCGGCCGCAACCGCCCGGCTTCGGTCTCGATGGACGACTGTTCGACGAAGTCGCAGTACTGGACCATCCCAGCCATTTCGACCACGCGGCGCAACTGAATCTCGCCCCAGCGGCCGCGCTGCTGCGGCATCCGCAGGGCATTTACCAGGCGGGCGGTTTCGTCGCGCAGGGCATTCTGCGTCCCCACCAGGGCGGTGACGTGTTCGCGCAGTCCCTGGTAGGCGCCCTCCCGGGCCTTTTCCATCTCCTGAATGCGCATTTCGACTTTGCCCAGCACCTCGCCCACCGGGGTGAGCATCTGGGCGATAGTCTCCTGGCGGTGCTGTAGGTCCTGGCGGGCCGCCTGGTCGTGCTTTTCAAAAATCGTCCCGGCGAGCTGCAGGAAACCGGCGCTATTGGCTTCGAGGGCCTGTGCGGAGAGCGCCTTGAAGGCGTCGGAGAGCTTCTGCTCGGCCTGGGCGAGCAGCGCGAGCTTCTCCCCTGCGGCCTGCGCCTCCTTCTCGCGCATGGCGGAGAGTTCGGCGTGGCGGGTGCTGAGTTCGCGCAGTTCCGCATCCCGCGCAGCCAGGGCAGGTTCAAGCGCCCCGACCCGCTCACGGTACTGATCGCGTTCGGCCTCGGCGGCGCTGGTGCGGGACGAGTGCTGCCTGATCTCCAGCTCCAGCGCGGTGCGCCGGGCTTCCAATTCCTCCACGCGCAACTCGGCGCGCTCAGCCCTGCCCCGTCCGGCAAGATACGCGAATGCCGCCACCGCGGCGCCCGCGGCACAGCAAACCAACACCGCTATCCACAGTTCCACGTTCCGCTCCGGCTAAGACTTCCCATAGTACCCCGGCGCGCCCGGTCGACGTGGCAATCGCGAGGTCCGTCACTTAGCCATCGCGCTGCGGGTGTAGTAGTGGGACAGCATGCGGTCCGGCGCCAGCAATGAGCTGCGAAAGCTGGCGGCGGCCGCTTCGTCCCGCCCGAGCGCCTGTTCGAGCAGGCCGCGAGTATACCAGTTGGCGCGGCCTCCCTCGGCCGGATCACCCATTCGGTCGAGCGCGTTCTGGAGCCGCTCGCGCCAGCTTTCCGCCTGCCCCAATTTCTGCGCGGCTTTAAATGCGAAGACGACCTGGTCGCTGCGTTGCCCGAGTTCGACGGCGCGCTTCCAGCGCTCGCGCGCGGCGGCCTGGTTGCCGGCCCGGCTCTCCGCTTCACCTGCCCAATACTGGAAACGCGCGTTGCGCGCCAGCGGCTCATCGGCAATAGCCCCGGGACTGCGCCGCTCCGTCAATGCCTTGCGCAGGAGCACTTCGAGGTGCACCTGGCGCGAATCGAGCCCGCCTTCCTCGCGCGGGAAGAAGCGGCCCGCGAAGAGCTTCTCGGCTTCCGCTGCGCGCCCGTCCTCTGCGAGAGCCAGGGCCAATGCGTACACGAGGTTCGCGGGCATCCCGGCCTTATCCGGGTAGCGCTCCAGTGCCGCGGCGCGCTCCGCTGCCG
This sequence comes from Bryobacteraceae bacterium, assembly GCA_035561075.1. GTDB lineage: Bacteria > Acidobacteriota > Terriglobia > Bryobacterales > Bryobacteraceae > JAMCRM01. Next base: position 25,292 of record DATMYF010000059.1, on the reverse strand, counting down.
GGCGGCCCAGAATCGAAAGCGCCTGATTGATGCCGGTGTAGATTTCCAGGTTGGTGGCATCCGCCTGCATGCCTTCGCGGTAGATCTCGACGGCGCACTCCGGCGAATCCTTCAGCAGCAGGTAAGTGATGGCCAGGTTGCGGTGCAGCACCGGGATATTACGGTTGATGGCGCGGGCGGCTTCCCATTCAGAGATCGCGCGATCCACCTCGCCGCCGCTCTGGTAGAGCGAACCAAGCAGGAAGCGCGCGATAGCGTCCTTGGGGTTCGCCTCCACGGCCTCTCGCAGCACCTGATAGGTGGCGGGGCGATACGGGAACACCCAGCGGGTGGACATCTTTGAGGCCTGTTCGAAATCGGCGCGGCCCCGCACCCCCATCTTCTCCCGGCAGTAACCGCGGTAGTAGGCCACCAGCGGATAATCCTGGGGCAGCAAGGCGCCCGGCTCGGAGGTGGCGGGGTCCACCTTGGGATACTGGCGCGAGAGCAACTCCACGGCGTCCTTCCATAGCGCCAGGTCCATATAGTCGATGGCGATTTCAAGGACGCGCTCGGGGTCGGCCGCCAGATGGCTCCAGAGCGTCTCGTCGGCCGCGCCCTGCTTCACGCGCTCATAGCGCAGCATGGAACTGGCGGGGTCCTGTGCCAGCCAATGATCCAGGCGCGCCTTGGCGGCTTCTTTCTGGCCGGCATGGCGCAGCAGCGCCACTTCCATGCCGCCGGCCCGAAGTGAATCGGGGAACTCCTTAGTGAGCGCGCGTATCTCCCGCAAAGCCGCGCCAGCGTCGCCTTCGCGCGCTTCGAGGCGCGCCAGTTGCAGCCCCGCCGCCGGCCGTAGCGCACGGAACAACTGCGCCCGCTGCCATTCCCCGCGAGCCTTGCGGCTCTGCCCCAGGGCGTTATAGCAAATCCCCAGGTAGTAGTGCGTTTCGGCGTCGTTGCTCACCAACTTCTGCGCCTTGAGCAGCGCCGGCAGCGCCTCCTCGTGGCGGTTCAGCGTGGCCGCAAGGCGGCCCGCGGCCCGGTTCAGATCGAAACTCTCGGGAAAGCGCTGGAGCCCCTTCCGGTACGTCGCATAGGCCACCAGCAGCCGGCCATTCAACTCCTGGTCCGCGCCGATTTCCCGAAAATCGCCCTCACTGCGCTTTTCTTCGTTCGGATATCGCTTGGCTTCCTGGGGACCCGTCTTGATCTCAGACGGCGGGTCCATGTCGTACTGGTCTTCGGTATGGGCGAGCAGCACGCGCCCATCGGCGCCGGCAAGTTCAACGGTGTAGCGCTGGCCGGCCTCCACACCGGGCACGGTCTTCTTCCAGCTATCGCGCGGGGTCAGCTTCACGCGCTCCTCCACCACCACGCGCGCGCCGTTCTTGATGCGCACCACACCCGCGACAGCACGAGTCACGTTCAGCCCAACCTGCAGATCGCCGCCGGCTCGCTCCATGTTTACGATGGCGTCCAAATTGGCGCGCGAGAACCCGCCGATGTCCCGCACCGGCATCCAGTACTCGCGGAATTGGAGCATCTCCTGCGGGGGCAGGAAGGCGTAGGTTTCCTGGTTGCGGAACAGCCCGGCCTGCACCTCGACGTAAGCGCTGTTGTCATCGGAGAGCACCCTGCGCCATTCGAGCCCCGCGGGATCGGAACCCCACGACCAGATCTTCTTTCCCGGCAACTCCTGCCAGTAGGCGAAGTGCACAATGCCCGAGTTGGTCGACGGGTGCCACACCCCCATGAATGGTTCGCGGCTGCCGTGTACGAATTCCGATACCGTACCGCCGGTCTGGTTCTTGATCACGCTGACGTCCAGGCCGTTACGGTTCACCGGCCAGGTGTCCACGTCCGCGAAGCCGTGGCTCGCGGTGAAGCGCATGGGGTAAATGATGCGGGAATCGTCCTTCACCTCGACCCCTGCGTTGTTCCACCAGTAGAACCGTCGCCGAACATCCGCGCGGTTGTAGAGGCGCACGTTCTGTTCCAGCACCGTACTGCCAGGCCGCAGGATAAGCTCGACTCGCCACTGCATGCCGTAAGGGCGGTCGATGTTTCCCACCCACACCGAAGCGCTGCCATCCGGGTGCTTCACCATGGCGTAATCCACCGGCGACATCGAAACCCAGTTATGCGACACGGGGAAGTTGAACTCGATTCCGAAGGCCGCCCATGCACCGCGATACCCTATGAGCGCCTTCTTGAGCGACGGATTGGCGTAGAACATCTCCCGGCCGTTCACCTTGTCGGTGCAGCTATAGAGATGCCCGCCGATATCGGGCAGAATGGAGCACTTCAGGTACTCGTTTTCCAGGTAGAGCGCGCGCCACGCCTGGTTAATCTTGCGGTCCGTCAGGCTGTCGCGCATCGTATAGGGATAGTTGAAGCGCGTGGTGGCGAAGAGATCGAACGGCGGATTGGGATCCGGAAGCCCCTCCTGATAACTTGGCAGCGTCAGGGTGCCCTCCCAGACCTTCACCTGAGAGAAGGACGGCAGGACGGCAAGCAGGGACAGCGCGAGCGCTCGCATTGTACACCTCGGTGTCTTATATCTGGATATTCAACATTCGGGCCGCGTTGGCGTAATACACTTTCCGCAGCACCTGCTCCGGCAGCCCGATGCCGTAGATCCGCCAGCGGCCTTGCGGCGGCACGGGAGCGGGTGCGTAGTCGAAGTACTCGTCCTCGGTTTCGAGGAAACGGTAGTAGATCTCGTAGAGCGCTTCACCGAAGACCTGCTGCGGGGTGTCGTCGCCGTGCGGCACGGCATCTGTCCCGAACATGATGCGGTCCTGGTAGCGGTCGAAAAACTTCCGCGAAGCGCGGGGCTGGCGGCCCAGTTCGCCAATGCGGGCGCCCAGTTCCACGTGCATGTTGGGGAAGCGTTCCATGCAGTCGGAGACGTAGGCGAGGTCCTCCGCGAAGTTGCCCACGTGCAGCACGATGAACTGCGTTTTGGGGTGCCTTGCGATGACGCGGTTGCGCGCCTCCAGAAGTTCCGCGTTGCTGGGGAAATCCTTCCCATGGAAAGACCAGTCGGGGTGGTTGTTCAGTTCCTCAAAGCGCTCGTTGAAGCGATCCGTGGGAAGGAAGAAGGCCTCGGGGTCGGAGATGTGGATGGCCACCGGCATGTTGAGCGCGCCCGCCTGCTCCCACATGGGATCGAAGCGCTTGTCGTCAATTTTGATGAGCGGCCCGCTTGTTATGTCGCGCCGGAGATACAGCCCCAGGGTCTTGAGGATCTTGAGGCCGCGGGCACCGTCTTTCTGCGCACGCGCCAGTTCGTCGGCCTGAAACTTCGGGTAATCCGGCTGGTTGCTGCGGCTCCACCAGGGCTCCGTGAACGTGAGGAAGCGGCCGGGGTGCTGCTGGTCGTAGGCCTTCACGCACTGCCGCACTCCCCCGCCGACACCGCCCGTAAGATTGACCATCATCCTGATGTTCTTGGCATCCATGACCTTCAGCAGCGCGGCGGGCGGATCGAGGAAGACCATCTCCTCGCTGTACGATATGCCGGCCTTGCTCTTAGCGGCCCAGGAGATGTGAGTGTGGACATCGATTACCGGGAAACGCGAACGCGGCACGCGCGTCTCGGGAACGTGCAGCATGCTTTTGGGCTGGAAGTCCTTTATGTCGAGCGGGGCGGCCTTTCGCTTGCCCTTGAGCATGTCCTGACCGGAAGCGCTTCCGGCGAAGGCGCCCAGTGCGGCCCCTCCCAGCAGTTGTCGTCGAGTGGTTTTCATGATGCCCTCCGGATGAGGCCTTCCGCTTCCTCAGCGGTGGCCTGGGTACCTGTACCGCCGAGTCCGCGGGTGGATAACGCCCCGCACGCCGTGCCCCAGCGCAGCGCGTCTGTCAACGGCATTCTACGCAGCCACGCGTGCAGGAAACCCGCATTGAACGAATCGCCCGCCCCGGTGGTATCCACCGGCTGGACGGGAAAGATGGGGACTGCGACCGGCTTGCCGTCTTCAAGCGCCATGGCGCCCGCGCGGCCGAGCTTCGCCACCGTCAGGGTGCGGCCGTTCGCGAGCACGGCCAGTGCCTCGGCGAAATCCTGGCGCCGTGCGATGGCCCGCACCTCCACTTCATTGGGGAAGAAGACGTCGGTCTCTTCGAGCGTTTCGCGAATGTCCGGCCGCCACTCCTCCGACGGATCGTATCCCGGGTCGAGCGACGTGGTAAGCCCCAGCTTGTGCGCCCTTGCGAAAACGCTTCGCACTCCCGGACGTAGCTTCTCCTGCATGTAGTAAGACGACACGTGCAGATGGTTGAAGCATGCCAGCACGCCGTCCGGCAGGTCCTCCGCCCGCAGTTCCGTGATGGCGCCCAGGTAGGTGACCATGGCGCGATCCTTGGGGGAGCTGACCGAAACCGTGATGCCGGTTTTCAGCTCCGCGCTGCGGATCACACGCGAGACGTCGATGCCGGCTTCACGCATGCGCTCCACGCAGAAATCGCCATAGGTGTCGCACCCCGCCTTCCCCACGAACGAGACGTCGTCACCCAGCTTTGCCAGACCCATGGCGCAGATCAGGGAGGCGCTGCCCAGCGTGAGCAGGCAGTTCTCAACCAGCACTTCCTTGCCCAGTTCCGGGAAGGCGTTGAAGTTCTGGAGGATGAGATCGACGTTGATTTCCCCGGCTACCAGAATTCTGGTCACTGTGCCTCCCCGGCCGGCACGGCATGAATTTTGAACGGCTCGACAACGCGCGTAATCACGTTCGATTCCGACGGCGCGTCCGGCCGCAAGCCCTCGGCGCGGCAGCGAAAAAAGGCGAGCAACTGCCCCACCACCACATCGAGCACCGGGGTATCGCCATCGGCCAAGCCCTCGGGGTAGTTAACCGCAATATCACCGGGGCGCAGGATGTCGTCCGGGATCTTCTCACCAGCCACCACTTTGAAGGCGCCCAGTTCTTTGCGGTCCAGCTCCCGGATGAGATCCAGCTCATAGGCGCGCGCCGTCGCGGCGGAGGACAGGAAGCACACCACCGCGGTATCTTCATGCACCGACGACATGGGTCCGTGCCGCAGGCCGAGAAAGGTCTCCGGGAAGGTGTGGATGCGGCCCGCAGTCATCTCCAGCATTTTGAGGGCGGCTTCGCGCGCCGCGCCGAAGCGCATCCAGGATGCCAGGTAGACGGCCGAACGGAAGCCCCGCCGCGCCGCACCAGCCAGCGCGTCCGCGTGTCCGGGGATGATCTCGCGCGCCGCATCGGCCAAGCGGTCCACCGTGGCGCGCCAGGCATCCATACGGCCGAGCATCCCGAGGGCGCGGCCGGCCAACACCATATTGGTGAAGCTGCTGGTCATCACCAGGCTGCGATCGTTGGTGCGGCCGTCGAGCACCAGGGACCTGAACCCGGGAGTCCGCAGGTAATTCATGGCCAGGCGGCCCTTGGCATTGCAGGTGATGGCGAGATGCCGGCAGGCGGGCTCCGTCGAGAGCAGCAGGTCCACCGCGGCACAGCTCTCCGGGCTGTCGCCAGAACGTGCCAGCGAGACTACCAGGCAGGGCTGCAGCGGGGGAATCCGTGCCGCGCCGCGCGTCAGGATGTCCCCGCCGCCAATGGCTTCGGCCGGAATGCGAAGATCGCCCGCAAGTACCGGTACCAGGCACTCCCCGGCGTAAAGCGAACTTCCGGAACCCGTGAAAACCAGGGCCTGCACTCCCTCAAGAGCGGCGCCAAGCGCACCCGAGCGCAACGCAGTGGTGGCGGCGGTTGCCGGCCAGGTGGAAGGCTGTTGACAGATTTCCCTGAGAGTATGCTCGTAACCCGACTCCTGCTGTTCCTGCTCAGTGGCGTCAAGCAGTTCCCGCAACGCCGGGGAGCGACCCGCGAGGTCGCGCAAATGGGCATCAATCATAACTGAAAAAAAAGTATAGCAATAAAAGGAAAGCATGACGTCTGCGGTGCTGCCCAGCACGACGCTGGAACCGCGATTCTATGGCTTTCGTTAAGGTGCCGGATTTGCAGTTGGCAAGCCGCCCGGACTTCTGTATAAAGGTAGTGTAATCACGGAGGAAACCCGCAATGGTGACGTGCCCGGTGTGCGACGGCGCGATCGATGTGGATGAGGAAGAAGTAGACGAAGGCGACCCCATCAGCTGCGACGAATGCGGTGCCGACCTCAAAGTGGTGAGCGTAAAACCGCTGGAACTCGAGTCCGCCGACGAACTCGAGGAAGAGGACGAAGAGGACCTTTTGGAAGATGATGACGAGGAGGAAGAAGAAGAGGAAGTGGACGAAGACTGGCGTTAGCGTATCGTGTAACGCGACGCGCCGCCCGCGCGTCTGAATCTGGGGAAAATACTATGAAAATAACGAGAGTGTTGGCGGTTCTCCTAGCAGTTCTGCTATGTGCCTTCGCTGCCGTGGCGCAGAACCGCGGGAGTGACGCCACCACCCGTACCGTTCAGGGTACCGTCGCGGATGCCCAGGATCAGCCGGTAGATGGTGCGGTAGTCCAGCTAAAGAACACCAAGACGCTACAGATTCGTTCGTTCATTACCAAAGAACGCGGGGCGTACTATTTTCACGGCCTCAGCCCCGATGTGGATTACGAACTGAAGGCCGAGCACGACGGTGCGAGCAGCTCCACGAAGACGCTCAGCTCATTCGATAATCGTAAGCAGGCTGTCATTAATCTGAAGTTGTCGAAGTAGAAGTGAACGTAGCGGCTGCGCCGCCCGCAGCCGGCCAACAGAGAATCGCCCCGCCCTTTGTGGCGGGGCTCACTTTTTCTGGCTTTCCGGCCAAAACCTTCCGCGAGGTACAACAACATGAAGCGATTGCTTACGGCGGTGCTTCTATTGGGTTCAGCGGCGTTCCCACAGGATTTCAAGCTGGGATCGCAGGTCTCCGATTTTACAATTTCCGACCTGGACGGCAAGCCCGTCCAATGGTCAACAATCAAGGGCGACATCACTGTCGTGATGTTTGTGGCTACCCAGTGTCCGGTTTCGAACGCCTACAACGAACGCATGAACGCGGTGTACAACGACTACTTCCCCAAAGGCGTGAAGTTCGTGGCGATCAACGCAAACTCCAGCGAACCGGCCGAGGAGGTGCGGGAGCACGCGCGCCAGAACAAATTCCCCTTTGCGGTCTACAAAGATGCGGGCAATGTAGTGGCAGACCGCTTCAACGCGCAGGTGACCCCGGAGGTCTTCCTCATCGACCGCAACGGCACCATCCGGTACCACGGCTATATTGACGACTCCCGCAACCCGGCACGCATTCAGAAGCAGGGCTTGCGCATGGCCCTGGACGCCGTGCTCTCGAACCAAACGCCCCCGACGACCGAGACCAAGGCGTTCGGCTGCACCATCAAGCGCCAGAAGCGGACCTAAGCCCGCCTTCCCATGCGAACCGCAAGCCATGCTACGTGGTGCCTCGCAGCGTTCTTGATTGCGGCACTTCCGGCCGGCGCCGGCGACGCCCTTACCCCCGTCGACGAGACCGGCTTCGGCAAGGTGCTGGCGTCGCACCGGGGCAAGGTCGTGCTGGCGAACTTCTGGGCCACGTGGTGCGAGCCTTGCCGGCACGAGATGCCGCTGCTTGTTGCACTCGAAAAGAAGTGGCGCGGCCGGGGTTTCGTGCTCCTCACGGTCTCGGCCGACGAGCCCGAGCAGGAAGCCGAAGCCCTTTCGTTTTTGCGGAAAGCTGCGGTGCGGCCGCCCGCCTATATCAAGCGCGCCGGGAACGACGAGGCGTTCATCGACTCGGTGGATAAGTCGTGGAGCGGCGCGCTGCCGGCCCTCTTCCTGTATGGGCGCGACGGCCGCAAGGTCGCGTCGTTCATCGGCGAAACGAAACTCTCCGATATCGAAACCGCACTCGGCAACCTGTTGTAAGCTTGCACGTATGCGGATCTTCACAATACTCTTCGTGAGCCTCGCGCTCGCCGTCTCCTGCTTTGCCGAGAGGAAGGCCGTTCAGCCCAAGGGGTCTCCCACGGGACGGCCGTTCAGCCCTGGCATCCTGGCGAACGGCACCTTGTATGTCTCCGGGATGGTCGGGGATAAAGCCGGCAAGATCCCCGAGGATTTCGAAGCCGAAGTGCGGCAGTGCCTGAACAACATCGGGGTAGTGCTCAAGGAAGCCGGGATGAGCTTCGACGACGTCGTCACGGTGCAGGTCTACCTCACGGATATCGCCCTGTTTCAGCGCATGAATGCGGTCTACACGACCTATTTCAAGGAACCGCGCCCGGCCCGCACCACCATCGGCGCGGTCACTCTGGCGGCACCCGCTGCCCACGTTGAAATCACGATGACGGCGCACAAGTAAGTTCATGCGCCGGCATTGTACGATGGGACATCGGACCGCGCGCAAAAGCCGCACGGTCCCGAGGAGAAACTGACGCCGATGAGAGCCATACGAATTCTGGCCGCGTGCGCCGCTGCCGCCGCGTTAGCCGCCGCCGCGGACTGGAAGCCCGCCGACGGGCCGCTCACCACACCGTGGACGAACCAGGTGAACGCCGCCAATCCCCTGCCCGAGTATCCGCGTCCGCAGTTGACGCGCGAGCGGTGGACTAACCTGAACGGCTTGTGGGACTATGCCATCACCCCCAAAGAGGCCGCCCGGCCGCAGCAGTTCGAGGGCAAGATCCTGGTACCGTTCGCCATCGAATCGGCGCTTTCTGGCGTGAAGCGTCCTCTGACCGCCCAGCAGCAACTCTGGTACCGCCGTACCTTCACGGCCCCCAAACTGGATAAAGGCGGCCGGCTCATGCTGCACTTCGAGGCGGTGGACTGGCGCGCCGAAGTCTTCGTGAACGGCAAACCGGTGGGCACTCACGAGGGCGGCTACGACCCCTTCTCGTTTGACATCACAGCGGCGCTTTCGGGCTCCGGCCCGCAGGAACTCACGGTAGCCGTCTGGGACCCCACAGACAAGGGCAACCAGCCGCGTGGAAAACAGGTCAGCGAGCCCTCGGGCATCTGGTACACCGCGGTCTCCGGCATCTGGGGCACGGCGTGGCTGGAGCCCGTCCCCGCGGTGCATGTCTCCAGACTTCGGATGATCCCGGACGTGGATGGCGGCAAGCTGCTGCTTACCGTACAATCGAATAAACCCGCCGACTACACCGCCACCGCACTGTTCGAAGGCAAGCCCGTAGCCAAGCTCAGCGGCACTGCCAACCGGGAAATCGCGCTGCAGCTTCCCGATCCCAAGCTCTGGTCCCCCGATAGCCCGGCGCTCTATGACCTGGAAATCCGGCTCAAGGGCGGCGACACCGTAAAAAGCTACTTCGGGATGCGCAAGGTGGACTTCCGCAAGGACGAAGCCGGCTTTAACCGAATTTTCCTGAACAACAAGCCTCTGTTCATGATCGGGCCGCTCGACCAGGGCTGGTGGCCGGACGGTCTCTATACGGCCCCCACCGACGCCGCACTCCGCTTCGACGTCGAGCAGACCCGCAAGCTGGGCTTCAACATGGCGCGCAAGCACGTGAAGGTGGAACCGGCGCGCTGGTACTACTGGTGCGACAAACTCGGTCTGATGGTCTGGCAGGATTTGCCCAGCGGGTTCGGCCGTCCCGAGAATAAGATCAAGCACCACGGCCCGCAGGACGCCAAATTCACGGCCGAGGAGAAGGCGATCTTCCAGCGCGAGCTGAAGGCCATGATGAGCTTCCTCTTCAACGTTCCCAGCATCATCGTATGGGTGCCGTTCAATGAGGGATGGGGCCAGCACGATACGGTCGAGGTTCTGAAGAGTGCGAAGGCCGCCGACCCCTCGCGTCTGGTCGATGGCCCGAGCGGCTGGGAAGACCGTGGCTGGGGCGACATGAAAGACATCCACGATTACCCCGGACCGGCGATGTTCCCCGCTGAGCCGAATCGCGTCTCCGTACTGGGCGAGTTCGGCGGCCTGGGGTTGCCGGTGGAAGACCACCTCTGGTGGAACAAGCGCAACTGGGGCTACCGCACGTATAAGTCGCGCGAGGAGTTGCAGACGGCTTACGATGCCCTGATGGTGGCGCTGCCGCCCCTGATCGCCAAAGGACTGGCAGCGGCCGTGTATACCCAGACCACCGACGTGGAGGGCGAGGTCAACGGCCTGTTCACGTATGACCGCAAAGTTATGAAGTTCGACGCGGCGAAGATCGCGGCGGCGCATCGGCAGTTAATCGCCGGCGAGCGCGCCAAGGCAGCCGCGGCTAAGTAGTCACAACCGCTGCGTAAGGCGGGCCTGGTGTGCACAGGCCCGCTCCCGCGGGACGCTACAATACGCGTATATGGTGCGTTGGTGCGTCCTTCTCCTTTCCCTTTCCCTGTCTGTTGCCGGTGCCGACAAGCGGCCTATCACCCATGAAGACGTCTGGTTGATGAAGCGTGTCAGCGGGCTAGCCGTGAGTCCTGATGGAAAGTGGGCCGTGGTTTCCGTGACCGAGCCGTCCTATGAAGACGGTAAAACCGTTACCGACCTCTGGATGGTTCCCGCGGAGGGAGGCGCCGCCCCGCGGCGGCTGACCAACACGAAGGCGGGAGAGAGCGGCGCGGTTTTCTCACCGGATTCCACTCGGCTGGCCTTCAGCACCAAACGCGAGGGCGACGAGGTCCCCCAGATTTATGTGCTGCCGCTCGACGGCGGCGAGGCCTTCCGGGTCACCTCGCTCTCGACCGGCGCGTCGAACCCCAACTGGCGGCCCGACGGCAAAGCCATCCTGTTCCAGAGCCGCGTTTACCCCGGTGCGGCGGATGAGGAAGCCAACAAGAAGATCGCCGCCGACCGTAAGGCACGCAAGTACAACGCACGCGTCTTCGAGGGCTTCCCGTTTCGCAACTGGGACCGCTGGCTCGACGACCTGAAGCCCCACCTCTTCGTCCAGGAACTGCAACAGGGCGCCATCGCCCGTGACCTGCTCGCAGGCACGAAACTCGCCGCCCTGCCCGGGTTCGACGGCACTCGTGGCGTGGGCGACGCGGAACTCGAACCCGCCTGGAGCCCCGATGGCCGCTGGATCGTCTTCACCGCGACTGTCAATCGCAATGTAGCCGCGTATGCCCCCACCACCACCCAGATCTACCGCATTCCGGCCGCCGGGGGCGAGCCCGTGGCCGTCACCTCCGGGGAGGACAGCTATTCGAACCCGGCGTTCAGGCCCGACGGGCGTGCGCTCTACGCCGTGCACTCGGCGCGCGAGGACCAGCACCTCTATTCCCACTCGCGCCTGGCGAAAATCGACTGGCCTGTGGCCTCAACGCCGCGCCTGATCACGAAGGGCTGGGACCGCAGCGTCGGGCGGTTTGCCTTCAGTCCCGACAGCACGCGCGTCTGGATCATCGCCGAAGAGCACGGGCATGACAAGCTGTTCAGCCTGCCCGTCGAGGGCGGCGCGGTGGAACTGGCTTACGAGATGACCGAGGGGATGTACTCCGCGCTGGCCATCCCCGAAAAGGCGCCCTATCCGCGTCTGGTGGCCCTGTGGGGCTCCATGACGCATCCAGACGATGTCGTTCTGGTGGACGCGCGCGCGGGCAACCATCGTTTCCTGAGCGAGTTCAACAAGGAGCGCATCGCCCAGATCGACTGGCAGCCGCCCAAGCATATCTGGTTCACGGCCAAGAACGGTAAGCGGATCCACAGCCTCATGGTTCTGCCGCCCGGCTTCGACCCCGCGAAGAAGTACCCGCTGGTGGTCTTTCCCCATGGCGGCCCGCACAACATGTCCAAGGACCAGTTCTTCGTGCGCTGGAACTTTCACCTGCTGACGACACCCGGCTACGTGCTCCTGATGCCCAATTACAGCGGCTCCACGGGCTTCGGTGAAGAGTTCGCAGCCGCTATCCACAAGGACGTTCTTCGTGGGCCGGCTGCGGAGATCGAGGAGGCCGCCGATTACGCCGCCAGCCAGTTCCCGTTCATTGACGCTTCCCGGCAGGCGGGGGTTGGCGCCAGCTACGGCGGCTACCTGATGAACTGGTTCGAGGGCAACAGCACGCGCTTCAAATGCCTTGTCAACCATGCGGGCCTGACGGACAACGTCTCCATGTGGGGCTCCACCGACGGCGCGTATTACTGGGAGCGCCGCAACGGCGGTCCGGTCTGGGAGGCCAAGGGGCAGTGGCGCGAGCAAAGCCCCATGACCTATGCGGCCAACTTCAAGACCCCCATGCTGGTGACCCACGGCGAGAACGATTTCCGCGTCCCTATCGGCCAGGCCTTCGAAATCTATAAGCTGCTGCAGCGCCAGCGCGTGCCGTCGCGGCTGGTGATCTTCCCCGACGCCAGCCACTGGGTGCTTAAAGGCGAAGATGCCCGCTACCACATGACCGAAGTATTGGATTGGCTGAAGCGGTACCTGTAACGGCGGGGTTAATGCCGGGCAAACCAGTCCAGCACCCTTGACCGGAAGCCCTCCGGATCCGCGATGCATGCGGCGACATGGTCGGCCTTGGGCACCAGCCAGAGGGTTGCGCGAGGGTTCGCCTGTGCCAGGCGCCGGGAATGCCAACAAGAGGTCCGGTGGTCTGCAAGCCCGTGGATGAGCAGTGTAGGGGTGGTTGACCGCGCGATCGCCCGCACGGGTGAGACCTGCTCGAAATCGAGTTCGTAGCGCAGCCGGGCGTAGGTCATACCGCCGCGGACAATTAGGGGTGCAATAATGGGCGGCACCAACTGCCCTACCCTTTCATCCGCGATTGACTTCAGATCGGAGTAGGCGCACTCCGCGACAATGGCCCGGAACGCGGGTTCCAGTGCGGAGGCTTCGATCAGGATCGACGCGCCGAGCGATTCGCCCAGGCCGTAAACGTGGTCGCAGCCCTGCCCGCGAAGCCACCGCACCCAGCCGAGGACGTCATGTTTCTCCAGCAGGCCGTAGGTGACAAACTCCCCTCCGCTACGCCCGTGAGCCCGGCTGTCGGGCACCAGGACGGAATAACGCTGAGACACAAACAGCGGTCCGAATCCGGCCACTCCGGATCTGGTATCGGCTATCCCATGCAGGACGATGACACATGCGCCGCCGGCATTCTGCGGCCGCACGAACCAGCCCTCCAATGGAACGCCATCGGAGGCGCGGATCGTGACAGTTTGCCAGCCGACGCCTGGCGAGTTACGAGCGTATGAAATTCCCGTGGGAACACGCAGCGTCCCTTCGCAAAAAAGCGCAGAGGCTGCGGCAAACAGCAGCAGCGCCAGCACGCAGAACAGCGTCGGGACGAGGATCAGCCAGCGGCGGCGCGACACACCAGGAATACGCCGAGTCCTCCGCACAGGTTCGTCAGAACCGGATCTGCCGCTCCACCGCCTGCCCATCCTTGAATTCGAAATCGCAACGCACGATCAGCCTGCCGCTGTCAGCGTCTTTGGCGATCCACAGACCTTTGGGGTCCGACAGTGGCATGTCTTTCGGAACCGTCACGTAGACGCTGCCGCGATTGCCCGCCGGGCGGCGTGCGCGGATTGTGAGTACCTTTGCGGTGTCGTCCCAGCGGCACGATTCGATCTCGGCCTGTCCTTGCCGGACGTGCATGTCGGTCGAGAGCAGCCACGGGTGCCTGCGCTGCCGCGAGACACGCCACAGCCGGACCGATTGCGGCGGCACAAACACGGCAAAGCTCCCCTGACGGGCGCCCAGCGACTTCGTGTTCCAGAAATCCCAGACCAGATACGGCTGCGCCGCGTCGAGCCCAAGGCGCGCGAAATCGATCGTCTGGCGCAGCGGCTCGGTGCCGTAGTTGAAGGCCGCTACCAGGTCCCACTCGTCCCAGTCGCGTTTCACGCGCAGGTGAAAAACCTTCGGATAGTCCGGATCGGGCGCTTCGAAAAGGCCGACGGGGCGGGCAACCTCGGGCAACCGCGGGAACACGAGCTTCACCATCTCGAGCCGCGACGGGTCCATGCGGTCGATATCATCCCCCAGCATCACGGGTCCGCCGTTCAGGCCGAAGATGGTAGCGGAGATTTCGGCCTCGGGCTGCGGCACCGGCTTATCCACCGTCAGGACGTTGCCCGAGTCCGCCAGGAAGAGGCGGCGGTGCATGAAGAAGTGGGTAGCCCAGGCATTGGTGGCGGCGCGATGAGACGTCCAGTGCGACGGCTTGTTGATCGTAAAGGTGGCGGGGTAGAACCCCTTCCCCGGTCCGTCGAGCGGGCGCCCTTCGCCGTAATCGTTTCCCGCCCGGGCAGCGTTCACCAGCCCCACGCCCTGCATTGTGGGTCCGGTGCTGGAGAGCAGGTACGTGTCCGGGCCGGCCGCGTCACGGATGGTCCGCAGGCCCTGGCGGAACGTCTGGGGACCGGGAATCAGGCTGCGGTCGTAGAAACCATCGGGCACATAGGTGCCGGGAATGGCGCCGCCGATGGCATTCAGGAAGTCAATCATGTAATAGCGCACGCCCCATTTCCGGTACGTGTCGAAGACCCGGGTGAGATACTCCTTGGTCTTCGGATGAGTCGGATCGAGCACGTAGGATTCGCCCCACTGTCCCCCCGGAACGGTCATCGGCTTCCCGCCGCGCAGCAGAATTGCATCCCGGAACTTCTCAACATCCTCAGACTGCGAATTCAACCAGTACGCGCCAGACCACAACCCGAGCTTGAAATCGAGGCTGCCGAGGTCGCGGACCAGCGCCTCGGGCCCGCTCGGGAAAAGCTTGTGGTTCCAGCGCAGCCAGTTCCCGGGCTTGCGGTCCTCCAGGTTCCCGATACTTACCCAGATGAATTCAATGTCGAAGCCGGCGAGCTTCTCCCGGATGGCTCGGGCGTTGCGACGCACGACGTCCTCATAGCGCTCCACGTTGAAGCCGTCCACCCACGACCATCCAACCCAGCCTCCCGGCATGTGCGGCCACAGCGGCGGGCGGTAGTGAGCCGCCACGGCATCGGCCCAGTGATCGAGGCCGGCGTAGGGGTCGGTCCCCGTTTCGATCCGCAGCGTCTCGGTTTCGATCTGCGCGCCGGGCGCCAGCGTGTAGCCGGCGAAATCGCAATAGGAGGCGACGATCACGGCCTTCCGGTCGTCATCCCAGCGGATCTCGTGCTCTGTGCCCACGCGGTCGAACGTGACGAAGCCGGCCTGCCACGCGCGGGCGCCATCGAAGAGCTGCACCAGCGTCTTGCTCACCAACGGCGAGGCGCCGCGGATTCTCTTCACGCCGGACGTGCCGCCCTGCCAGCCGGACATGATGAGTGCTACCGCATCGGACCCCAGTTTCACTTCCTCTTCCGAGAGCTTGTAGCGGCCGAGGGGCGCGGGCACCGTTCCAAAGTTGCGTGCCGTGGCCGAGACCAGCCTTCGGCCGCCCTCCTCCCGGGCGGAGACGGTCCAGCGCACTTCGGCATGGCTGCCAGGCGCGACCGCGAGTAGGGCAAGGGATAACGCGAGCCAGATCTTCGTCATTGCTGTGTGGGCCGGGTGACCGCAAAGGTCAGCGCGGCGCCTTCATCATACCCGGTTCGCTTTGTCCACCGAAAGCGTAGCGTTGCGGCCGAACCAGCTATGATTAGCGGTGGAACCATGTATGCCCATGCAAGACTATGAAAAACTGGGCGCTTTCTACCTGGGCCGCCCCTTCGATCCCTTCAGCGGAAAACCCGGCGACGGTCTGATCCTTTATGATTCCAAGGACCTCGTCACCCATGCCGTCTGCTTCGGCATGACCGGAAGCGGGAAGACCGGCCTATGCCTTGCCCTGCTGGAGGAAGCCGCAATCGACGGCATCCCGGCGCTGGTGATCGATCCCAAAGGCGATATCTCCAACTTGCTGCTGACATTCCCGGAGCTGTCTCCGGAGGATTTCCTCCCCTGGATCAACGAGGACGACGCGCGAAGCAAGGGAATCTCCCCGGAGGAGTATGCCCGCAAACAGGCGGAACTATGGAAAAACGGACTCGCGGACTGGGGGCAGGACTCGGACCGCATCCGGCGGCTGAGGGCGGCAGCGGATTTTGCCATTTACACTCCCGGCAGCACCGCGGGCTTACCGGTCTCGATTCTCAAATCGTTCGCGGCTCCAGGCCCAGCCATCATCGACGATCCCGAATTGCTGCGGGAGCGCGTGAACGCCACCGCGACTGCGCTGCTGGCGCTGGTCGGCATACAGGCAGACCCGGTCCAAAGCCGGGAACACATCCTGCTGGCCACGATCCTCGGTAATGCCTGGAAAGAGGGGCGAGACCTCGATCTGGCCGCGTTGATTCAAGCCGTGCAATCGCCGCCGGTCTCGCGCATCGGCGTGCTCGACTTGGAAGCGTTCTATCCCGCCAAGGAACGGTTCGTGCTTTCCATGTCACTGAACAATTTGCTTGCCTCCCCGGGTTTCGAGGCGTGGCTGGAAGGCGAGCCCCTGGACATCGCCGGCTTACTGCACACACCGGAGGGAAAGCCGCGCGTCTCCATCTTCTCCATCGCGCATTTGGGAGACACCGAGCGCATGTTCTTCGTCTCGCTGCTGCTCAACCAGATCTTGAGTTGGATGCGCATGCAGTCCGGGACTACAAGTCTGCGCGCGATGCTCTATATGGACGAGATCTTCGGCTACTTTCCGCCCGTGGCGAACCCGCCGTCCAAGCAGCCGCTTCTCACCTTGTTGAAGCAGGCTCGCGCCTTTGGGCTGGGCGTGGTGCTGGCCACGCAGAACCCCGTTGACCTCGACTATAAGGGTTTGTCCAATGCGGGAACATGGTTCATCGGGCGCCTGCAAACGGATCGGGATCGCAGCCGTGTACTGGATGGGCTGGAGGGTGCCGCGGGAAGCGGTTTCGACCGGCATCGGCTCGAACGCATCCTGGCGCAACTCGCGAACCGCGTCTTCCTCATGAACAACGTCCACGAGGACGCGCCCGTGGTGTTTGAAACGCGCTGGGTGATGTCGTATCTGCGGGGGCCGTTAACCCGCAACCAGATCAAAACACTGATGGCCCCGCGGAGCCGTACTGCGGCTGCTTCCCCTGCGGCCGCTCCTGCAGGGCCCCCGCCGAAGAAGGCCGCGGATGCGGCTGCCAGACCCGTCTTGCCTCCCGAGGTAGCGCAGTACTTCGTGCCGCCGCGCGGCGCCTGCCCGTCCGGTGCGGCCTTGTTGTATCGGCCTATGCTTCTCGGTTCCGCCCAGGTTCGCTTCGTGGATACCAAACTCCAGGTCGATTGTACTCGTGATCTGATGCTGTTGACACCCATTGAGGCGGCGGCGGTCGCGGTGGACTGGCAGAACAGCACCGAAGCGGGGTTTGAACTCGATGAGTTGGAGCGAGAGCCCCTGGAGGGCAGCCTCTTCGCACCGCTGCCCGCCGCGGCCGTTAAAGCCAAAACCTACGCCACGTGGAGCCGTGACCTGGTTGCGTGGTTGTACGGCAGCCAAACGCTTCCGCTTCTTAAGAGTCCCAGCCTGGGAGTGATCTCACGGGCGGGAGAATCGGAACGGGACTTTCGCGCCCGGCTTCAGCAGGCTGCCCGGGAAGAACGCGACGGGGGAGTGGAGAAGCTGCGAAGGGCGTACACGCCCAAGATGGCCGCGCTCGAGGAAAGGATCCGGCGCGCGGGGCAGGCCGCCGAACGGGAGAAACAGCAGGCCGACCAGCAGAAGATGCAGACGGCCATCTCTATCGGCACTACACTGCTGGGCGCTTTTTTGGGCAGGAAAGCCCGCAGCGCGGCCAACATGGGAAGGGCTGCCACCACCCTGCGCGCCGGCAGCCGCACCTGGAAAGAAACGCAGGACATCTCTCGCGCTCAAGAAACGGTGGAAGCGCTACGGCAGCACCTGGCGGATCTTGAATCGCAATTCGCCGTGGAGGTCCAGGCCATCGAGTCGGCTGCGAGCGCCGCGGCCGGGACTCTTGAAACCGTATCCGTCAAACTCAAGAAGACCAATATCACAGTCCGCTTGGTGGCCCTGTCCTGGCTACCCCACTGGCTGGACTCGAAAGGAGACGTGCGGCCTGCGCGTTGAGCGATGCCACCCTAGTGTCCCGGGTTAGAGATTCGTTTAGAAAGGCGCTCGACCTTGCCCAAGATCAAGTCCGCGTCCGCCGTCCACACGAACGGCTTGGGACTCTGTTGCGCTGATCCAGGTAGTCCAGCATCGCCTTTTCCCACGCTCGCACCGCCGTGTGGCTCCCGCGGCGGACGCATCGTTCGGTCACTTCGGCAAACAATCGCTCCACCAGGTTTAACCAACTGCCGCTGGTCGGCGTAAAGTGAACGTGATAACGAGGGTGGCGCGCAACCAGGTTCGCACCTCAAAACCCCCGGGGAGATTCGCGTCGATGTCGTTGAGGCACCGCAGGAACTCCTGGTGCCGGTGGCGTCGATAACAACTGCTGATGGTGACCCCACTGGCCACATCCAGGGCCGCAAAAGCGAAGTGACTTCATGTCGCTCGCAGTCATGCGAGTGGCGCGCCGGTACACCGGGCGCCAACGGCAGAATTGGCTGAGTGCGGTTCAGTGCCTGCACTTGGCTCTTTTCGTCCACACCAGGCGCGGTTCGTCAAGTAAACCCTCCAGGCGCTCCACCCGAAATCGCTCCCGCCATTTGCAGACCGTCGCTCCCGTGATCCGTAAGCGCTTCGCCACCTCACCGTTGCTCAGTCCATCTTTGCAGCCAAGTACAATGCGGGCGCGCATAGCGATCGCCTGCGCGGACGCCACATTGGATAATATGGTCCCTGCATGATTATGAAAGCGGCCCACGCCAGCTTCTTCCTAGCCGCCGCAGTAGCGGTGGCGCAACCCCCGCAGCACTATGACATTTATCGTGCGGCCTCGCCTATCGTAATTGACGCCCGGCTCGACGAACCCGCCTGGCGGGAGGCTCCGCCCGTGGGCGATTTCCAATTCAATCGATGGAAGTCCGGAGAAAAGGAAGCCACAATCGCACGCGTGCTCTGGGACGACGAGAACCTCTATGTTGGATATATGTGTCACGACCAGCACATCTCGGCGCGCGTCACTAAGCGGCATGGGCCGGTTTCGGAAGACGACTGCGTGGAAGTCTTCATAAGCCCCAACCCGGAAGAGGTCACGAACTACTACACCTTCGAGATCAACGCCATCGGTACGATGCTGAACCGTTGCCGAACCAACTGGTGGACCGGCCCGCCAACCTGGGAACCGGATGGCGTCCGATATCGGACCACGTTTCAGGGCTTGGCGCGCAAAGACGAAATGCCGGACGACAAGCACTGGATTGTCGAGTTGGCCATCCCCCTGCGCAACTTCGCCCGAGATGCCGCGCACACGCCGCCGCGCGACGGAGATCAGTGGCGGCTGAACCTTAATCGCACAGGTGGCGTCACCAACCGCCAGAACAGTACTTGGTCGCCAGTGCCGGTTGCTTCGTTCCACACTCCGCACGCCTTTGGATGGGTGCGGTTTCTGAACCGACGGGCGGCGCGCTAGCGCGCTGCCGAATCACACCTTTTCCGGAACCACGAAGGGCGCCCGGTACTTGCGTGTGAACATGCGGTTGGCCTCCGGGTCTCCCTTGCAGGTGAAGGTCTCGGGATCGAAATGGATCGTGCGACCCAACCGGTACGAGATGTTCGCCAGGTGAATGAGGGTGACCGAGGGCACGCCCTCTTCGAGCGGGGCGTTCAGGTCCGATTGCTTCCGGCTGCGCACGGCCTGGATAAAATTGGCCCAGTTATCGCCACGGCCGCCGGCACTCGGGGCCGGACCGGGCTGCTGTTCCTTGCCGAGGAAAATCTTGAACCCGGGGCGGGCGGTGCTCAGGTAACCCTTGGAGCCGTAGACGATGTTGCCGACGCTGGTGCGGGTGCCGGCGGCGGGACCAGCCATCGGGTCGGCGATATCCTGGATGCCGGCCTCTCCGTTCGAGATCCAGTGGCGCACGTCGAAGACCAGAAACTTCTTCTTGCCGCCCTCGTTGAACTCGAAGGTCGCCACCATCGTGTTGGGCGTTTCCTGATCATCATCGAAGAGGAAATGCCCGCCCATGGCACTCACCTTCGTCGGATACTTGACGCCGAGCAGCCAGCGGGCGGCGTCGATCTGGTGTGCGCCCTGGTTGCCGAAATCACCGTTCCCGTAATCCCAGAACCAGTGGAAATTATAGTGGAAACGGTTTTTCGTGAACTCGCGTTTCGGCGCGGGGCCGAGCCAAAGGTCGTAGTGGACGCCGGGCGGCACCGGCTCGACGGGCGTGCGGCCGATGGTGTCGCGCCACTTGAAGCAGAGGCCGCGCGACATGTAGACATCGCCGATCACGCCGTCCCGGACCTTCTGCACGGCTTCCTGCATGGAGGCGGATGAGCGGCCGTTGGTGCCATGCTGCACCATCCGGTTGTACTTCTTGGCCGCGGCGAGAATCTGGCGCGCCTCGAAGATGTTATAGGCGCACGGCTTCTCCACGTAAACGTCCTTGCCGGCCTGGCAGCCCCAGATGGTTTGCAGGGCGTGCCAGCGGTTGGGCGTAGCGATCGAGATGGCGTCGATCGACTTGTCTTCGAGGAGCTTGCGGAGATCGGTGAACCCGGCCGGCCGCTTTTTGGTGAGCTTTTCGGCGTCGCTCAAGCGCTGCTGTAAGACGGACTCATCGACATCGCAGATGGCGGCGATCTCGACATTGGGCATCCGGCCGTAAGCACGGATGTGACTCTGGCCCTGGCCGCGCACTCCCACGCAGGCCACTCGCACCGTATCGTTGGGGCTCGCCAGCGAGCTGGCGCGCATCTGGGCGGCGACCGCCGAACCCATCAGAAAGTACCTTCGTTCCATCACCGACTCCTTTGGCCTACGGCCCGATTCTACTATACGCGCGGCGCGGCGGGGGACGGGCCCGGTCGTTCCCCGAGTTCGACGGGCTACAGCTTCTCCCAATTGAGCAGCCGTTTGGCGTTCCCGCGATAAACGGCATCGAGCACTGGGTCCGGCAACTCCAGGCCGGAGTAGCGCCACCAGACGCGTCCGGGCATGAACTCGTCGGCGGATTCGAACAGCCGCCACCAGGCCTGAAACATGCTCTTCTCGCGGCCCATGTCGGTGCCGAACAGGACGCGGTTGCGGTACTTCGCCAGGAACTTCGCGGCGGCCCTGGGGGTGCGGCCTACCTCGTAGTCTCGCGCTGAGATATCGACCAAGAGATTGGGATAGCGGTCCAGCGTTTTGGCGAGCGAGGCAAGGTCGTGGCCCTGGTTACCCAGGTGGCAGGCGATGAACCGGGTCTTGGGGTGTTTGGCGAGGGTGCGGTCGCGGATGGCGATCAGTTCCTCCCAGGAGGGCACGTCCTTGCCGTACTGGTTGAAGTGCTGGTAGTCCGGGGTGCGCTCCTGGTAGACGTCGAGCGGCTTCCAGCACGAGGGGTGGTCCGCCACGTGGATGTTGGCCGGCAGGTTCAATTCGGCGCATTTTTGCCAGAAAGCATCCAGGCGCGCATCGTCCGGGTGCAGGCGCCTATCGCGGGGCACGTTGGCCGAGCGGCCGAAGCCGGTACCCTTGTCTGAGAGTTCGCCCACGCCTCGTGCGCCCTTCTTGTAGCAGCGCACCAACTCGTTGACTACGCGCTCGGAGTAGTCTGCCTTGTCCACATCGCGCGTGTCGAGGCCGCAGTACAACTGGAAGCGCCCGGGGTAGGGCTTGAGATAGAGGTCAACCAGCTTATCGAACTGCTCTCCGATCGCGCCGGAGAGGACTACGCTGGTTTCAATGCCGACCTCGTCCATGGTGCGCACCCACGCTTGCACCTGTTCGGGCGTCCGCGCGAGGACGTGGGCGTGAACGTCGATAGCCGGGTACCTGGCTTTAGGTACGGAAGTCTCCTGGACGACCAGGGCGGGCTTAGGCGCCCAATCCTTGAGGGCGACCGCATCCATGGGGCCCGGAGTGGGATTGACGCCAGGGCCGCCCCACTCGCCGTAGCGGGCCTGGATCCATTCCGGATCCGTCTGCCAGATCTTGACCTGTGGACTGCTCAAGACCGCTATAGCGGCAAGGAACAGGACCGAACTCAGTAGAATGGCTCGCACGATAAACTCCTCTACTTGAGTGAGGCGTATTGTTTGTACAAGCCCGCAATGCCGGCGGCAGCCGTGTCGCCGGAATGGATCACGACGCGATACCGCAAACGCAGGTGCTCGCCTGGAGCGACGGTCAGGCTGCCGTCCTGCGACTTATCGCCCGTGAAATCGCGCACGCCGAACATGTTGGCAGCGTGCAGACCGTAGCCACGCGAGTGCCAATAGGTGGGGTGCCGGGGGTTCGCGGGGTGGTCGAAGATGGCGACCCCGACGGTTTGCCCATCCACAGGCCCGCAGTAATCCACCCATGCGGAGCGCTTGCCCCAGACGTTCTTTTCGGTCTCTTTACCCTCAGCATTGACCATGCGGCCGCCGCCCTTCTCCTCGGTCATGGAGGTGGCCAGGCGGATACCGAACGTGCCTTCCTTGGTGTCGCGGAACGTGAGCTTTTCGAGGGGATCGATCAGGATTTCGTAGTCGATCATGTGCAGCCGCGGGTCTCCGTAGAAGACGATTGTGCGGGTTTCGGTCATGACCGGCTTGCCGGAGGCGTCTAGGCCCTCGAATACGGCCTTGATTGTGCCGGACTTGGCACCGTTGTTCATTTGCAGCACCTTTTTCAGTCGCATGCTGCCGCGCTCGGGCCGCGGCTGGCCCTTCGGGCGGCCCTGCTGCGCGGTCTTCGCGGGCGGCTCAGTGGCCCAGAAGTTGATGCCGTTGATGTCGCCATGGGAGAAGTACAAGCCGCGATGGTGCGGGTGATCGTTGGTTTCGCCCGGGAACTGTTCCATTGGGAAGTGGCGGGTCACCACGAGGCCGCCGGCGGTCGAGAGCGGCCAGACGTAGGGCTTGTTACCGCCCGGGGCGAGATAAAAGCTGGTGTAGGGCTTCCCGCCGATCTCCACAAGAATGCGGTCCGGCGCCGCCTGCGTGAACTTCACCTGGGCGCACAGCGGCAGCGCCAGAACGAATGTTGCGAGAATAGTGAATCGCACGAATGATTTCTCCTCAGGCATAGATTCGCCGGCGTACTACTCGGGCAGGCGTCCATGATGCCAGTGGCAGGATTCTACTGCGCCCACCTCAGCAAGTCAAACGACGACCAAAGGACGAAGGACTTGATTGCTCTGCAACCGCAGCAGATCGTCAGCTTAACTCAGGGGTGAACACCGAAATGCCGAAATGGCGATTCGGACTCCAGGCGTCCAGTTCAGTCGAAACTCGGGACCAGCGTTGTCTGTTTAGTCTCTCCAGTCCGCCTGCGTGTCTGTCTTGCTCTCAAAAAACCGACACCCGCGGTACTTACCAGTTGCCACAACGAACACACAACGAACGGACATCAGTGAGAGTCCACCAGGGCTTTACTAATCCGAATTCCAAAATTATTCTCGTTGCTCGAGCTGCGAATGCCGGCGTCACCGTCGGCGAGACCTGGTAGACTCGGCGGAAAAGATTATCGAACTCGGCCTCGTCTGCGTCACGCACGATTCGTGGCGACGCTTGAGACGTTGATGTGGAACTGCGAGCGTTGCGAGGACTGCACCGAGATCTGTGGCTGCGGCGAAGACATCCACTGGCGGGTGTGGCGCTACAAGGCACAAATAGGACTACGATGTCGGCCGGCGCCCGTGCTGCTGAATGCAACGCGAGGGCCTCGGCATCCCTTTGTTGTCCCGAATGTAAACACACGGGAGCCGTTCAGGAAGCATCATGTCGCAGTCAGGTCGGTAAGTAACACCGTATGAGCGCGCACGTCGTACAGGCGAGCGAACTCGAGCGCTATGGAAAGTACCATTACGCAATCCCTGTGATCCTGACAGTTACATTTCATGTTAATTCTCCGAGGTCCTCAGAGATCCTTGACAACTTGATCTTGACAACTTCTGGGGCCAGAGTTATGGTCCTAGCGGAGGTGTTGTCTTATGCCTTCCCTGACGATTCTGGCAGGCATCTCCCGGAACTGGTGGGTGCTGGCTGTTCGTGGGTTCATCGCTGTTCTTTTCGGCCTTTGTGCATTCCTCTGGCCGGGCCTGACCTTAGCCGTGTTGGTTTTGCTCTGGGGCATCTTCGCCTTGGCTGACGGGGTCATGGCAGTGATTGTGGGGGGATGGGGCCGATGGTGGTCGCTGCTCCTATTCGGCCTTCTCGCAATTGCCATCGGGGTGTTCGCCCTATCACAACCGCATATAACTGCCCTTGCCTTACTCTTCGTCATCGCCGCGTGGGCGATCGCCCGCGGCATCTTTGAAATCGTTGCGGCAATTCGACTCCGCAAGGAACTCTCCAACGAGTGGCTGCTGATCTTGAGCGGTTCGCTCTCGATCGCCATTGGGGTGCTGTTGGTAATGTTTCCCGGCGCAGGAGCTCTTTCTATGGTCTGGCTTCTTGGCGCATAACCAAGGCTGGCATGACGGCCAGCAGGGTTTGCTGGAGTTCTAGTTTCTAGAGTTCAGGCGTGCTTTTCGCTCTCGCGGACAGGAAATACAAAAGGAAGGTAGCATTATGGCGACACTCTCGGTAGTAAAGTTCAATAAAGCTGAAGGGGCTGAAGAGGCGCTCAACAAGCTCCGAGGGTTGCAGCAGCAGCAACTGATTCAAATTATTGATGCCGCGGTCGTCACTTGGCCCGTCGGGCGCAAAGGGCCCAAGACAAGGCAGGCAGTTGATACGGCGGGCATGGGCGCGCTTGGAGGAGGGTTCTGGGGTCTTCTCTTCGGCTTCCTGTTCTTCTTGCCGCTTCTTGGGTTTGCGCTTGGCACGGCGGCGGGTGCCCTGGCTGGCGCTCTGACCGACATCGGAATCGATGACAGCTTTATCAAGCAGGCGCGCGACAAGATCACCCCAGGCACGTCGGCGTTGTTCCTGTTGTCCGCGGATGCAGTGGCCGACCGGGTCGTGCCCGAACTCAAGAACCTGAACCCTGAACTGGTTGCCACGAACTTGTCGAAGGATCAGGAAGCCAAGCTTCGAGAGCTCTTCGCCGAGAATCAGTAGTGGGGAGGGGGACCGATCAGGAGGTTTGTTGCAGATTGTGCACCGCCACAAAACTTGGACGCGTGTCTTGCGACTGAAACTGTTGAACTCTTGGGCATGCACGCTGATGACGTAGCCAGGTCGCCGGTTCCACCGAGAATCGTATGAAACACGTACCGCAACTCTGAAATTTCGAGGCCGTCGGCCACCTGACTGGGATGCTGCTGCACATCGACACCAGCAAGCATGGGCTCTAGATCATCAATGGGGGCAGGCCCCACCTCTGAACTGATAAAACATTCTTGAAAGGAAACGTTTGATCAGATCAGAGGCAATACTGGGCCTGCCTGGATACCAGATTACAGGCATCGACGAGGAAAGTGGAAGG
>DATMYF010000058.1:0-12206 GCA_035561075.1 Bryobacteraceae bacterium | reverse complement strand
CTCCGGTATCGCCGCCAGTGCCTCGGCGATTTCCCGCCCGGGGTGCTCGTAATCCTGCAATTTACCGCTCAAGTAGTTGTCGTAGGAAGCCAGGTCGAAGTGCCCGTGGCCGCTCAGGCAGAACAGGATCGAGCGCGGCTTACCCTCTTCGCGGGCCGCGATGGCTTCATCAATTGCGCCGCGAATCGCATGGGACGATTCGGGCGCCGGCAGGATGCCCTCGGTGCGGGCGAACAGGACAGCGGCCTCGAAGATGGGGGAGGAGGCGATGCGGGACATCGGGGACGAGCCGCGACGGGGCAGATCAGCCGGCGCCGCCGCAACCCTTCGGGCAGCAAGGGTTTGCGTTCGCCAGCATCGTTTCTCGTCGTCAACGATGAGCCCGCATCGCCTCCTCCTCGCGCCTCGCTGGCGAACGCAGCTCCTCGCTGCGCGGCCACGCGCGAGTTTATCGGCAGCCTGCTAGACTAGTCTGGAAGTTATGCTCCGAACCTTACTGCTTCTGGCGGCCGCACTCCCGCTGGCCGCCGCCGACGGCGAACTCAACATTATTGCCATTGGCGCGCACCCCGATGATTGCGATATCCGCGCCGGCGGCGTGGCCGCAAAGTACGCCGCGCTGGGCCATCGCGTGAAATTCCTCTCGGTCACGAACGGCGATGCCGGCCACCAGAGCGAAGGCGGTGGCGCCCTTGCGCGCCGGCGCCGCGAAGAAGCGCGCGAAGCCGGACGCCGCATCGGCATTGTTTACGAAACCCTCGACAATCACGATGGCGAACTGCTCCCCACCCTCGCCGTCCGCCAGCAGATCATCCGCAAAATCCGCGAATGGAACGCCGATATCGTCATGGGCCCGCGCCCTAACGACTATCACCCCGACCATCGCTACACCGGCGTCCTGATCCAGGACGCAGCGTACATGGTGGTGGTGCCCAACGTCTGCCCCGATACCCCGCCGCTCAAGAAGAACCCCATCTTCCTCTACTTCCAGGACAACTTCCAGAAACCGAACCCGTTCCAGCCGGATATCGCCGTAGGCATTGACGACGTCATCGACAAGAAGCTCTCCATGCTCGACGCCCACACCTCCCAGGTGTATGAGTGGCTGCCCTGGGTCGATGGCGGTCTTGAGACCGTGCCGAAGGATCCCGCGGAGCGTAAGGCGTGGCTGGGCAAACGCCGTTTCACCCGCCCGCCGTCGAACACCATCCGGCAGGCTCTGCGGAAATGGTACGGAGCCAAGGCCGATGCCTTCCAGAACGCCGAAGCCTTCGAGATTTGCGAGTATGGCAGGCGGCCGTCCGAGACCGAGATCCGGACGCTGTTCCCGTTCCTGCCGGCGAAGCAGTAACTACACCCCGAACGCCGGTTTCCTGGTCTTCCACTTCCCGCGTGTGAAGTCGGGGCAGGGAACCGGCGCACTCCCATTAGCGATCGATTGCGCGGAAAGCGCCACCACCACCGACATCACTGCCGAATCGTAGACGTCGATGGGCGGCTTGGTGCGATTCCGGACGGCGTTCAGGAATTCGCGCAACTCCAGGTAGTCCGTACCGCCGTGGCCGACGTCGGGCGGCAGCGAGCGGATTTCCTGCCACCAGCGGTGCTCGTACTTCTCCTGGTAAGGGCCGAACGGCTCCCACTCTTCGTACTTGGGGCTGCGGTTCAGCAGGTAGACGGAGTTGCGCTGCTCGTTGTACAGTCCCTCGGTGCCTTGGATCTCCCAACGGTTGTCGTAAGGTCGCGGCAACTGCATGTCATTGTTGATCACGATGGTGTTGCCCTTTTCGGTCTTCACCACCGAGGTGACGATGTCACCCTGCATGTAGCGACGCTTCGCCGCGGGATGGTCCGGGCCGAGGCGGCGCGCGAAATCGCGGTTCATCCCCAGGGACCGGCTGGCCGTGGCGGTCAGGTACTTCAGAGAGTCGCCGGTGTTGATGTCCATCCAACTCAGCACGGGTCCCAGACTGTGGGTGGGGTACTGGTCGGCATTGCGCTTCAGGAGCCAGTTGCCGCTCCACCTCGGGTTGCCCTGTTTGTCGAAGTACCAGTAAATGCAGTTGTGCGAGTGGGCGCAGTGGCAGTGCACGATCTCGCCCATCAGGCCCTGCCGGATCATATTCAAGACGGCGAGGTTGTCCCGCCGGAAGCTCCAGTTTTCGAGCATCATGCACGGCACCCCGGTCTGCTCGGAGGTGTTGACGAGTTCCCAGCACTGCTCGACGGTTTGGGCCGCGGGCACCTCGACCCCCACATATTTCCCGGCCTTCATCGCCGCCACGGCGATAGGGGTGTGGAACTCCCAGGGGGTGGCGATCAGGACGGCATCCAGATCATCCCGCGCCACCAGGCGGCGGAAGTCCTCCGGGCCCGAATAACCCTCCGGTTTCGGCTGCCCGGCCTTCTCGACCATGGCCTGGGCGCGCTCCAGGGCGGCGGGATCCGGGTCGCACAACGCCTTCACCTGCGCGTCCAGGCGCATCGCTACGCGCATCAGGCTGCTTCCGCGATTGCCCGTCCCGATAGAGCCGATGCGCACCGGCCTTCCGGCGGCCCCCAGGGTTGCCGCGGCTCCCGCCGCCAGGAACTGCCTGCGTTTCATATTGAGTGCCATAGCCATTGAGTACCACAACACGGGGCGCCGCTGGGTTAAAGTCTAGAATAGTGACCCGCGGAATCCCCTTCTTGCTCTTTGCGTCAGTTCTGGGCGCGCAACAGACGCCGGCGCCGCCGGAGCCCAAACCCGAGCCCAATCGCCGGGTCGAGCTGAATCTGCTCGGCCAGACCGACACCGCCGCCGGCGAGAGCCGGCGTAACGAGAACGTCCAGTTCAACCTCATCGACAACAACGCCCTTAAGGAACTGCACGTCCGGCTCGGCGCCAGCGCGACCATTGTCCGGGAGTTCCGGCCGGAGAACGGTTACTTCAGCACGGAGTTCGGGAATGCACCGACTGCCCCGCCGCATCTGGCGCCGGTTTCAGGCAAGGACATTCACGGACGCCTCTTCGCCACCCACCAGAACAGCGTCTTTGCGGCGCGTTCGTTCTTCCAGGTGGGAGGGGTGAAGCCCGCGCGGGAAAACCAGTACGGGGTGAACCTTGGCTTACCCGGGTGGCGAGGGGCTTTCCTCACCTTCGAAGCCGCCCAGCAGAAGCTGCGCGGCAGTGTCAACGGCAACGTGCTGGTGCCGCGGGCCGACGAACGTACGGCGCTTGCGGCCGACCCAGCCACGCGCGCCCTCGTGCAGCACTTTCTCAATGCCTACCCGGACGAACTCCCCAACCGCACCGACATCAATCCCCGGGCGCTTAATACCAATGCTCCGCAAGTGATCGACAACGACACCGCCGGTGCGCGGCTCGATCTTCCGCGCGGCCGCGACCGCTTTGCCCTGCGTTACCTCTACACCGCCCAGCACGTGGAGGCCTTCCAACTCGTGGCCGGCCAGACACCCAATACCGATACCCGTGCCCACACCGCGCGTGCCACATGGGTCCGGCAATGGAGCTCCGGCACCGTGGCGGAGTTCACCGTAGGGTACGATCGCATCGCCTCGCTGCTGCTGCCCGAACCCAACGCTGTTGGACCGATGGTCTCTACCTCCGGACTCGAAACCCTGGGACCCCTGTCGGCCATCCCCATCGACCGCGCCCAGAACCTGTTCCGCTACGGCGGCCAGTTTCGAAAAGGCGCGTCCGTACACCAGTGGACCGCCGGTTTCCACCTGCTCCGCCGCCAGTTGAACGGTACCGAATCCGACACCCATCGCGGCTACTTTTCATTCGGCAGCGACTTCGGGCGCGACGGCATCACCAATCTGCGCCTCGGCACCCCAAACCAGCACATCGTCGCGCTCGGAAACGTCAGCCGCGGCTTCCGCAACTGGGACATGCAGTTCTACGCCGGCGACACCTGGAAAGCGCGGCCCGGCCTGACGCTCCATTACGGCGTGCGCTGGCAGCCGGTGACGCGCCCTACGGAGGTGAACGGCTTCAACGACATACCCTACGGGACGGACTGGAACAACGTGGCGCCCTACTTCGGCTTCGCCCGAACGCTACCGGGCGCCTGGGGCGTTGTGCGTGCCAACTACGGTGTGGAGTACGGCGAGATCTACCCGGTCACCTTTCAGCAGGTGCGCTTCACGCCGCCGTGGAACCATAAGATCGTGGTGATGGCGCCGAGCCTGCTCAACCCGCTTGCCTCCGTCCCGGCGGCGCGCAGCAACCTGTACCTGCTCGACCCCGAGCTCGCCACACCCTACGAGCACCACTACAACCTGAGCTGGGAGCGCGAGCTCGCCGGCGGCTGGCACTTGCAACTCGGGTACGTGGGAAGCCGCGGCCACAAGCTGCTCAGCATGTGGTACCTGAACCGGGGGCAGTCCGTCGCGGGCATTCCCCTCACTACCGCTACCATTAACGAGCGCCGCGCGGACCAGCGCTATGCGGACGTGCGGCTGGTGATCAACGGCTCGCGCGGATACTATGACGCGGCCCGCGCGACGCTTGCGGTGCCTCGCTGGCGCGGCCTGTCGCTCGACGCCTCCTACTGGTTCAGCAAGGCCCTCGACCTCGGCTCCAGCTTCACCAACACCGCGTTCGACGGCGATTCGCGGCTGGGCCGCAGCCAGTCTGAATTTGAAAGCCATCGTGACATGAAGGGACTCAGCCCCTTCGACCAGCCCCACGCCTTCCTGTGGCGCGCCGGCTACGCGCTGCCGGCCTTTTCGCGGATCTTCGGAGGCTGGACGATCTCCGCCATCACGCTGCTGAAGAGCGGCACCCCGTTCAACGTGATCACGGGCTCGGATGGCCCTGGTTTCGGAAATGTGGACGGCAACGGGGGCGACCGCCCGAACCTGCTCGATAAATCCGTCCTAGGCCGCACCATCGGGGACCCGGATACCTCCGCGCGCCTGCTGCCGCGCACCGCCTTCGCGTTCATCCAGCCCGGCGAGCAGGCCGGTAGCCTGGGGCGCAATACGTTTCGCAAGGGCGGGATCCGCAACGTGAACGCTGCGCTCTCACGCACCTGGACCGTACGCGGGGAAAAGCGCGTCGATTTCCGCGCCGAGTCAATTAACTTCTTCAACACTCCGCAGTTCGCCGAGCCGGGCGCGGAACTGGTTTCGCCCAATTTCGGGCAGATTACCAACACCCTGAACGACGGGCGTGCCTTCCGACTTACTTTGGGGCTGGCGTTTTAGCGAGCGGGTCCTCTGGCCATGCGTGGCGCGGGTAGCGGCGGGAGAGTTCGCGCCGTACCTGCGGATACAGCCGCTGCCAGAAGCCCGCGAGATCCGAGGTCATTTGGACCGGCCGCTGGTTGGGCGCCAGCAGGTGCACCACGACGGGCACTTTTCCGCCCGCCACGCGGGGCGTTTCCCGCATCCCGAAGAAATCCTGTAAGCGCGAAGTGACCCACGGCGGCTGTCCGGCGGCGTAGTGCACCGGCGCGTTGCGGCCGCCGGGGAGCCGGATGCGGGTGGGCGCCAGTTCGTCCACCCGGCGTGCTGCACCCGGCGGAAGCTCCGCCTCAATTGCTCGCAGCAGCCCGCCGTGCCCGCACGCCGCCCGCAGTTCCGCGAAACTGCGCAGCCCGGTGCAGAGGCTTTCGAGTGCCGCTTGCACCTGCTCCGGCCCCGGCGGAGGGAAACCGGCATGTTCCGCCGCGAAGGCCGCACGCGCGAGCCAGGCTTCGATTTCCTCCACATCGGCGAAGCGCGCCGCCCCGGCCTCGACGGCTTTAGCGCCGAGCATCCTGGCGGCCGCTTCAGGCTCCGGCTCGCCACGGCTCTCCGTGATTGCAATGGCGCCGTAGAGCAGCGCGCTCACCCCTTCCGTGCGCTCGGCCGCCCGGTTCCACTCAATGTCGCGCCGCTCCGTGATGCGCTCGGGAAAGAGATCCAGCAGCCATTCGGGCTCCACCGCGCTAGCGATCCGCACCAGAGGCGTGCGCTGGTCCTGGCGGTCCTCGGCTTCGACGGCCACCAGCAGGTTGCCCTCCCGCACGGTGCTTGACGCCGCGAGTTGCGCGGGCCCTCCCGAAGCAAGCTGCAACTCGCCGTTCGGCCGGCGTCGCGCCACGCGGTCCGGGAAAGCGGCCAGCACCGCCACCAGCAGGGCCTCCTCGTCCCGCCCGCGGTGCCGGCGTCCGGCTGCGGCCCCACGGATCTGCCGCAGGACCTGCCACGTGTGCGGCTGCCACTCGCGTTCGAGCAGCACCAGCACGTCCGAACGCGTGGCGTGTGGCGGATTGGCAGGCAGGCGCTCCCCGGCGCTGAGGACTGCCGCGGCCGCCGCACCATCGTCACCCGCGCCGCGCCGCGATGCCTCGATCACCAGCCGCGCCAACCGCGGGTGCAGGGGGTAGCGCGCCATCTCGCGTCCCATCGCCGTGAAACGACCCTGGCCGTCGAGCGCGCCGAGAGCCTGGAGCAGGGAATCGGCGTGCTCCACCGCTGCCGGTGGAGGCGCGTCCAGCCACTCCAGATCCGCGAATCCCGCCACCCCCATCGCGCGAAGCTGAAGCGCCGCGGGAGCCAGTTCCGCGCGTGCGATCTCGGGCAGGTCCTGCGGCGGGCGGCGCGCGAAATCGTCCAGGGGATACAGCCGGATCGCATGGCCGGGGCCCGTGCGGCCTGCGCGTCCCGCACGCTGGTTCGCCGACGCCTGGCTGATCCGCGCCACTTGCAAAGTCGGCAGTCCCGACCACGGCGAGAACGCCGCCACGCGCGCCAGGCCACTATCCACCACCGCCGTCACGCCATCGATGGTGACGGAGCTCTCGGCCACGTTGGTGGAGAGGATGATCTTCGGCTGCGACGATGGCCCCACCGCGCGGTCCTGCTCTTCGGGCGGCTGGTCCCCGTGCAGCGAGAGCAGCAGGCACCCGTGCCGCCGCGCGAAGCCCGCGCAAGCGTTGGCAGCCTGCCGGATCTCCGCCGCGCCCGGCAGAAACACCAGCACATGCCCTTCCGGACGCCCCACGCGCTCCAGCGCCCCGGCCACGAGTTCCGCCAGCGAGGCCGAACCATGTGGGGTATACTCCACTGCCAGCGGATACTGGCGCCCCTCCGCGCGAACGGCGCCGCACTCGAGATATCGCGCTACCGGCGCGGCGTCGAGGGTTGCGGACATCGCCACCAACCGCAGGTCCGGACGCGCGGTGCGTTGCAAGCGCCGCAGCAGCGCCAGCGCGAGGTCGCCCTCCAGGTGCCGTTCGTGAAACTCGTCGAGCACCACTGCGGAGGCGCGTTCAAGCAGCGGATCCGCCAGTAGCCGCCGTGTGAGCACTCCTTCCGTGAGGAAGCGCAGGCGCGTGCGCGGGCCGGCCACTTCGTCGAAGCGCACGTGATACCCGACGGTCTCTCCCACACGCTCGCCGCGCTCCGAAGCCACGCGACGCGCCGCCAGCCGTACGGCCAATCGCCGCGGTTCGAGCACCAGGACCTCGCCGCCGAGAGCCAGCAGGGCCGCCGGCACACGGGTCGTCTTCCCCGCGCCGGGCGGGGCTTCGATCACCAGGTTGTTCTCCCGCCGCAGCCGCGCGACGATTTCGGGCAGCAGCGGATCGATAGGTAGCGGCTCCAAACTACAATCCTCACACAGCGGCGCGGGAGGCCCGCAAGCTATAATTTCAGCAATGCAGGAAATCCGCCATTCCGTGTGTCCACTGGACTGTCCGGATACCTGTTCCATGCTGGTCACGGTGGAAGACGGCCGCGCCGTGCGGCTTCGCGGCAACCCGGAACACCCGGTCACCCGCGGCTTCCTGTGCGGGAAGGTGGCGCGTTATCTGGAGCGCCAGTACTCGCCCCACCGCCTGCTATGGCCCCAGCGCCGCACCGGCGCAAAGGGCGAGGGACGCTTCGAGCGCATCTCCTGGGATGACGCACTGGACGAGATCGCCGCGCGCCTGCGCCGCATCGCCGCCGAATTCGGGCCGGAAGCCATCCTGCCCTACAGCTATGCGGGTACCATGGGGCTGCTTAACGGCTCCGGGATGGACCGCCGCTTCTTCCACCGGCTGGGGGCATCGCGTCTCGACCGCACCATCTGCTCCAGCGCCGGGATGGCTGGGACCATTGAGGCGCTGGGCTTGCGCTACGGCACCGAGCCCGAGCAGTTCCGCCACGCGAAGCTAATCATCGCCTGGGGTGCCAACGTGCTCGGGACCAACGCGCACCTGTGGCCATTCATCGTGGAGGCGAGGCGCAACGGCGCGCGCTTCTACACCATCGACCCGCGCCGCAACCGCACCGGTGCCGCCGCCGACCGGCACTACTTCATCCACCCCGGCAGCGACACGACCCTGGCGCTCGCCATGATGCACGTCATCATCGCGGAGCGCCTCCACGATGCCGCCTACATCGCGCAGCACACTACAGGCTTCGACGCCCTCGCCGCGCGCGTGCGCAATTGGACTCCCGCCTGTGCCGCAGAACTCACCGGCATCCCGGCCGAGGATATCGTGGCGCTGGCACGCGAGTACGCCCTCACCAAGCCCGCCGTGATCCGGCTCAACTATGGGGTGCAGCGCAGCGAGCGCGGGGCCATGGCGGTGCGGACCGTCTCGCTACTCCCGGTGCTCACCGGCGCCTGGCAGCACCCCGGCGGCGGATTGCAACTCTCTACATCCCAAGGCTTCCACCTCGATCGCCAGGGTCTCGAGCGCCCGGACCTCCAGCCCCGCCCCGCGCGCCTCGTCAACATGTCGCGACTGGGCCACGCCCTGACGGAACTCGACGCCCCGCCCGTCAAAGCCATGGTGGTCTACAACTCCAACCCCGCTGCCATCGCGCCGGACCAGAACACGGTCTTGCGAGGCCTCGGCCGCGACGACCTCTTCACCGTGGTCCTCGAACAGTTCCAGACCGATACCGCCGACTACGCCGACATCCTGCTCCCCGCCACCACCTTCCTGGAGCACACGGACCTGTACCTCGCCTACGGGCACTATCACCTGCAACTTGCGCGTCTCGCGGTGCCGCCACCCGGTGAGGCCAAGTCCAACCAGGAGGTCTTCCGGCTGCTCGCCTCCTGCATGGGCTTCACCGACCCGTGCTTCGCGGATTCCGACGACGACATGATCCGAACCACGCTCGCCAGCGGCCATCCGCACCTCGCCGGCATCACCCTTGAACGCCTCGACCGCGAGCATTCCGTGCGTCTGAACCTGCCCAGTCCCTTTCTGCCGTTCGCCGAGGACGGCTTCCGGACGGACTTCAAGGCCGAGACCCTGTGCTACACCCCGCCTGTCGAGTCGCGCCACGGCGACGGCGCGCTCCGGGAACGCTACCCACTGGAGTTGATCTCGCCCAAGAACGATAGCAGCACGAACTCCACATTTGGCTTGCGAGAGGATGCCGACCTCCAGACCAGCGTGCTCGAAATGCACCCCGATGACGCCCGCGCCCGCGGCATCGCGACGGGCGATCCCGTCCGAGTCTTCAACAACCGCGGAGCATGCTTCCTCCGCGTGCAGGTGAATGGCGCGGTGCGCCCCGGCGTCGTAGCTGCGCCCTCTGTCCGCTGGCCGAAGCTCTCCCCCGGCCGTTGCGGCATCAACGCCCTTACATCGGACCGCCTGACCGACGCCGGCGGCGGCCCCGTGTTCTACAGTTGCCTGGTGGAAGTGGAGATCGACGTCACTCACGGTAATGCCTGCTAAGTACGGACTCCACGTGACCTAGGGAATTCTTCGAGCGGCAGTCTCCGGAAACCCCACATGAACGAAGCCGCTGGCGCGGCGGACGCTTCGCGTGGACAAAACCGGAGGCGATCGGCGTAGGGAAGGCGTAGTGTTGGGTCACAGGAAAGGAGATTCCTGTGACCCGTCTTCGCAAACGCATGCTGGAGGAACTCCAGCAGCGCAACTTCTCTCCAGAAACTATACGCGCGTACCTCGGCGCTGTCGAGCGCTTTGCCCGTCATTTTGGAAAGCCGCCGGATCAGCTTGGACCGGACCATATCCGCCAGTACCAGGCGCACCTGCTGCACGAGCGCAAGCTGGCGGCGACCACTGTGACGACGCAGGTTGCCGGCCTCCGGTTCTTTTTCCGGCGCACCTTGAAACGCCGCTTTTCCGAAGACTCGATTCCTTACCCGAAACGCAATCGCCATCGCGTTCCGCGCGTACTCAGCGCCGCAGAAGTAGCCCGGCTCATCGATGCCGCCGGGAACCTCCAAGCGCGCACCATCCTCATGACCCTCTACTCCACCGGCATCCGCCGCGGCGAACTGATCCGGCTGCGCGTCGAGGACATCGACAGCGAACGCATGATCGTCCACATCCGCAAAGGCAAAGGCGGCAAGGATCGCGATGTCCCGTTGTGCCCCAAACTGCTGGAGACCCTGCGCGAGTACTGGCGCTGGAAGAAGCCCAAAACCTGGCTGTTCCCGCGCGGTATCGGCCGGCGGGGCGAATGCGAGCACATCACCAGCAAGACCGTCTGGTATGCCTGCTCGGAAGCGGCCCGCCACGCCGGTCTCAACAAACCGGTTTCGCCCCACATGCTCCGGCATAGCTTTGCGACTCACCTGCTGGAGAGCGGCACGGATCTACCCACCATTCAGGTTCTGCTCGGACATCACGACCTGGACGCCACCAGCATCTATTTGCACCTTTCGCGCCGGCATCTGGAAACGGCCGTCAATCCGCTGGAGCGTCTGTCCATCTCCGCGGTCGGCGAAGGCGACCGCCTTTACCATCGCAAAAGACAGAAATGAGCCGGCCCGCCGTGGAGGTGGCCGACATCCTCCGCGCGCAAGGGGACCGCTTCCTGGACAGGTACGAAAGGGTTTTCGATTTCCAGCAGCTCAAGGCCTTTCGAGCCATTCAGCGCTGCCGCACGGCGGCGTTGGGCGGCCATATCGATGCCTGCCCCAGGTGCGGATTCCAAGCGGCCATCTGTTATAACTCCTGCCGAAACCGGCACTGCCCGAAGTGCCAGACGCAGGCGCGCGAACGCTGGCTCGCCGCACGCGAAAGCGAGCTTCTTCCGACCCGTTACTTTCACGTCGTGTTCACGGTCCCGCACGAGCTGAACGCGCTGGCGGTAGAGAACCCGTGTTACTTCTATGACCTTTTGTTCACGGCCAGCGCCCAGACGACGCTGGAAGTTGCAGCGAATCCCGCGCACCTGG
Organism: Bryobacteraceae bacterium; assembly: GCA_035561075.1. Lineage (GTDB taxonomy): Bacteria > Acidobacteriota > Terriglobia > Bryobacterales > Bryobacteraceae > JAMCRM01. Next base: position 1,051 of record DATMYF010000058.1, on the reverse strand, counting down.
ACGCGAAGATCGGACTGATCAGCATTCTCCACACGTGGGGGCAGAACCTGCTGCTGCACCCCCACGTCCACTGCGCCATTCCGGCCGGCGGATTGTCGCCGGATCACAGCCGCTGGGTAAATCCGCGTTATCCGTTCTTTCTCCCGGTCAAGGCGCTCAGCCGCGTGTTTCGCGGCAAATTCTGCGCCGGCCTAAAACGGCTCTACCGGCGCAAACAACTGCGCTTGGCCGGACCCGCCGCCGCGCTGGCCAGCCCCAGGCAGTTCCGCCAACTGCTGCGCCGGCTGCACCGGCAAGACTGGGTGGTGTACGCCAAGCCGGCCTTCGACGGTCCGATGCAGGTGCTGACGTATCTCGGCCGGTACACCCATCGCGTAGCCATCTCCAATCACAGGCTGCTGGCCTTCGACGGCGAGCGCGTCACCTTTCGCTGGAAGGACTACGCCCATGGCGGCAAGCAGCGGAAGATGACGCTCGACGCCACGGAGTTCCTGCGGCGCTTTTTCCTGCACGTGCTTCCGAAAGGGTTCGTCCGCATTCGGCACTTCGGCTTTCTGGCGAATCGTCATCGCGGCGCATGCCTGCGACTTGCCAAAGAACTCTTGGCCAACGACCGCCCGCCGCCCAAAGCGGCCTCTGTCTCCGCGGCTTCCACTAACTGGCGCTGTCCCCATTGCGGAGCCGACATGAGGGTGGCGCGGCGACTCACTGCGGCTGACCTATCGCGGTGCGCCTACCTCGACACGTCATAAAGCCGCAGCCAGCGACGACCTCGCGACGTGCATCATGCACGCCAACGCGGCCGTCTGTCCCGCCGCGGGCGACGTCCTCAGCCGCGCTCGTTCTGAAGCCATCCTCGATGCGCAACCCGGCTACGGAACGCGGCTGCATCGCCGATGGCAGCGCCGGAATGGCGCGCAGGAAAGGGTCGGCCGAGTACCAAACCCCGATGCAAACCCCATAGAGTCGCGTCCGCCGCAAACGCCAGCGGCTTCCTTCAAGTCTGCTTATCGAAAACGCCTCGGCCCCAGTTTTACGTCTTGCTCCGGCT
>DATMYF010000057.1:0-150497 GCA_035561075.1 Bryobacteraceae bacterium | reverse complement strand
AGGCCGTCCGTGATTCCGGACTCTTCGAGTTCCTGCGCCGACATCCCCGAATGTGTGGTGGTTTTGGGGTGGCAGGTGAGTGATTCCACTCCGCCCAGCGACACCGCGTTGCGAGCGATTTTCACTTGCCGCAGGAACTTGAATGCGGCTTCCTTGCCACCTTTGAAATCGATGGAGAAGATGCCGCCCGGGTAATCGCACTGTTCCTCGAAGATGCGTTTCTGCTCGGGGTCCTGAAACAGCGTCGGGTAGATCACGCGCGCCAGGCTGGGATGGCCATTCAGTGCTTCGGCCACGCGCTGCGCGTTCTTGCTCTGCCGGTTCATCCGCAGGGATACCGTGGGGAGCCGGCCGTCGAGCATCCAGCACTCGTCCGGCTGCAGGATATTGCCGAACATGCCGCGGCGGCTGCGAATCTGCCGGATCACCTCGGGGTCGCGCGCAATTGCCACCCCCGCCACCATGTCGCTGAAGCCGGAGAGGTACTTGGTGGCGGAATAGAGCGCCAGGTCCGCACCAATCGCCAGCGGATGCTGGAAGGCGGGGCCGAGGAAGGTGTTGTCCACCATCACGAGGGGACGGTCGGGATGCGCCTTGGCGGTGCGGGTGGCGCGCTTCAGATCCGTCATGATGAGGGTGGGGTTGGCGGGCGTCTCCAGATAGACGATGCAGAGATTCCTGGCGTCGTGGATGGCGCGGTCGATGCCCTCGGTGTCGCCTGAGCGCACCGCCACGCAGTGAACGCCGAACGGTTCCAGGAAATTATGGATCAGCCCGGTGGTGCCGCCGTACAGGGGGGTGGTGTAGACCAGGGTGCCGCCCGGCCGCGCGTAGGTGAAGAACGCGGTCATGATGGCGGCCATCCCGGAATTAAAGACAGCCGAATCGTGCGCCCCCGGCTCGAGCGGCACGAGCTGGTCTTCCAGAATCTCCGCGTTAGGGTGGGAGAAGCGGGAGTAGATCAGGTCCGCACGCTCGCCCGGTTCCGGTGCGGCCTTCCCGAGCGTGACCGCAAAGGCGTGCTCCGCCGCTTCCGGGGTGGGGAACACGTAGGTGGAGCTCCGGAATACCGCCGGACGCGCCGAACCGAAGGAGAGGAGGGGATCGAACCCACGCGTCAGTACCGCCGTCCGAGGGCGTACTCCGTCGTGGGCATCGTGCTGCGACATATTCTTGCTCCTTATCCGGGGAGCTCGACACCTCTGTAGTGCTAGAACCGCGCCCTATAAAAACGCCACCGTCTTAATGCCGGAGATGTCGAAAGGCCTGCGGCAGCGTTGGCACGGCACCTTGTCCACGGCCAGAACCATGTAGCTCTGGGCCTTCTGGAACTTGGCCCGGTCGCGTTCGTCGGCGCCGCCGGGCAGGCGGTCTTTCTTGTTTCGCACCACCCACTTCAACTGGTAGGTCGCCGCGGTATGGCAGAAGGGGCAGTTCAGCTCCGCGGGCTTGGTGGTTTGGGATTCGTTGTAATACGCTCGCTCGTCCACGTTAGCGTTTCTCGATTGGGATCCACGGCATGCCGTCGGGGTTGCCCTTATAGTCGGCACGCGGGCGGATCAGGCGATTGTTTCGGTATTGTTCGAGCACGTGCGCGGTCCAGCCGGACATGCGGCTCACCGCGAACACGGGAGTGAACAGGTCGATAGGGATGCCCAGCGCGTAATATGTGGAGGCGGAATAGAAGTCCACGTTGGGGTTTAGGCCCTTTTCGCTCTTGACTTCTTCCTCCATGCGCCGCGACATTTTGAAAAGCCGTTGCTGGCCGGTACGGTTGCCGAGTTCTTCGGACAGTGCGCGCAAGTGCGTGGCGCGCGGATCCTCCGTGCGATAGACACGGTGTCCGAAGCCCGGTATCTTGACCTTCCGCGCCAGGGTGTTGTGGACGCGCTCGGCCGCGGCATCCTCGTCACTCAACTGCAGCAGCCACCGGATCACGTCCTGGTTGGCGCCGCCGTGCAGCGGTCCCTTGAGCGCTCCGATGGCCGAGGTGACAGCGGAATAAATATCGGACAGCGTCGCCGCGGTCACGCGCGCGGCAAAGGTGGAAGCGTTCAGTTCGTGGTCCGCATGCAGCGTCAGGGCGACGTCGAGTGCGCGGGTCATCACGTCGTCCGGGCGGTTGCCCGTCAGGGTATACAGGAAGTTCGCCGCGAACCCCAGTGCGGGGTCACCCTCGATCAGCGGCTTGCCGTTGCGCAGCCGGTCAAAGGCCGTCACGATCGTGGCGCCCTTGGCCATCAGCTTCAGGGCTTTCTGGTGGTTGGCCGCCGGCGACATGTCGGGTGTCAGGGGATCGTCAAGCGCCAGCATCGACACCGCGGTGCGCAGCACGTCCATGGGCGACCCCTTGGGAATGCCGGCCAGGAAATCGAGCACCCGTTGGGGCAGCGGCCGCTCGCTCGCGAGATCCCGCCGCAACTGATCGAGCTCCGCGGTCTTGGGAAGCGTGCCGTGCCACAGGAGGTAGATCACCTCCTCAAAGGTGGCGTGGTCCGCCAGGGTATGTATATTGTACCCGCGATAGCTCAGGACGCCTGCTGATCCGTCGATGAAGCAGATTTCAGATTCGCCCGCGATGATCCCTTCGAGACCTGCACCCGTTATCGTTCCCATAAGTGATACTCGTTTCCATTGTAGGAGATGAACACAAGAGGTAACAGGTTGCGGGGAAAGGTGCGGACCCCCGATGTACTGGTCGTGACTATTTTCCGGGGGGACAACCGGGATACGGCGAAAAGGCCAAGGTGAGGTCCTTGCGTTCAACCCAGAGCTTGTCATAGCCCTCTCCCAATCCGGTATCCACGGTGATGATCACGCCGGAGCCGCAAGACCGGCTCTTGACGACGCGGAACGTGGAGGGATCCCGCTGACCAGCACCCCAGTCCTTCAGGAACTCGGCCATCGGGTATTCGCGGCAGGGCGTCGCCTCGGTGCAGCCCCATAGGGCGTACGCGCCCGTGTAATCCTTACGGGCAAGCAGTTCGAAAAACCGCTGCACCTGATGCTCCTGGCGATAGTTCTTGAACCAGAAGTACAGGCCGCCCCCGATAACGAGGGCGGCTAGCAGCGTCAGCGCGGTGTATTTGATCAGCTTCTCGCGCCGCGCGTCCTTCTCTCCGTAATGATCCAGGTAGCCGGCCATGACGCCAGCCTCCTATTTGGGCGGATTTGCTTTGTCGTATGCCGCCAGCGCTTCGTTGGTGATCTCTAGGGCAGGCTTGAAGAACACTGTGTTGGTCACGTCGACCACCATGTCCAGTCCCTTCTCCTCGGCGAGCTTGCGAACCACTTCCTGCATCTTCTGGCTGCTGCGCCCCAGAATCTCGTTCCGGTCGCGCTCCACGTCCTGCTGAAGGTCTTCGGTGAGCCGCCGGAGATCCCGTTGCTTCCGCTGGCCGTCGGCCGTCATATCGGCCTGCGCCTGCGGTGTCATCTTGCCAGCGTTGGCCTGAAGCTGCTGGTCGATGTTCTGCAAGTCTCTCTGCAGTTTCTCAATTTCCGCCTGCCGCGGCTTATAGCGGGCTTCCATCTCCCCGTTAGCCTTCTTGATCTCGGCCGATTCGAGGACCGCCCGCTGCATATTGACTACGGCAATTTTCGCCTGGGCGGAAGCCACCTGAGCGGCGCCGAAAAGGGCAAAACAGGCCAGGGATAGCCTGAGCCCGGTACGTGCACACATGCAAAAACTCCTGGTTGTTACGTTTCTGAAGTTCTCAGATTAACACAGTGGCCGGGGGCCACGGTGCGCGCCGTACCGCGCCTATTCCAGCACCGCGAGGATTTCATCCTCACGCAAAATGAGGTACTCCGATCCCTCAATTTTGATCTCCGAACCGGAGTACTTGCCGAACAGGATCCGGTCGCCTTCCTTCACGTCGACAGGGACGCGCTCCCCGGTCTCCAGCAGTTTTCCGTTGCCGACAGCCATCACTTCGGCCTTTTGCGGCTTCTCTTTGGCGGTGTCGGGGATTATGATCCCGCCGGCTACCGTCTCATCCTGTTCCAGGCGCTTCACCAGAACGCGGTCGTGCAATGGACGCATTGTCATAATTATGTACTCCTATCGAATTATAGGGCCTCGGGCGCCCTTACTGGAACATTTCATCGAGCACCCTGCCTACCGATCCGCTGGGCGTCTCCACTTCCAGGATTGCCGCCAGGGTGGGGGCGATGTCATGCGGACCGACGGCATTGAAGTAGCGGCCGGGCCGGATTCCAGCTCCCATGAAGACCAGCGGCACGTGCGCGTCGTAGCTGAACGTGGTGCCGTGGGTGGTGCCGCTGGCGCTGAACATCCAGTAGGGTTCCAGCAGGATGTGGACGTCCGCGCTGCGCCGGACATAGAAACCGTTCATCACCCGCCGGCCTACCTGGTCCTCCAGCGCCGCGCCGTCCATCAACCGCTCCCTGGTGTAGACGCGGAAAACGTGAGGAACCTCGAGCGCGGCCTGCGCCGCCACGCGGTTCACCTCGGCGCGATCCAGGTTCTTTGCCCGGATGAGGTCCACATTGAGGTACAGGGAGTGTTCGGAAGGACTCAGGATCCACTTGCCTTCGCCGAACTTCTTAACCAGCGCCGTCTGTACGGTGTCCTGTACGATGCCCTTCGGCATGCGGCCGCCAGGCATGCGGCGCGCCGCTTCGGCCTCGGGGGTGGGGGAGACGCCGTGGTCGCCGGTTAGCACGACCAGCACGTTGGCCATCCCCACCTGCGTGTCGAGGAAGCGGAAGAAACGGTCCAGCATGGCGTCGGTGCGGATCGAAACTTCCCGCACTTCCGGGGAGTCTGGCCCATAATGGTGCCCCACGTAATCATTGGCGGAAAAGCTCACCGACAGCAGGTCCGTCACGTCGCGCTTCCCGAGTTGTTCGGCCTGCACCGTGCGCTCCACCATGGCCAGGAGAATGTCGTTACCGAAGGGGCTTTCCGCGATAGAGGCGTAGAGCTTTCCGGGGATATCCGGTAATTTGTGATCGAGCCACGCCGCGCCGCGGTACTGATCGGCCGGCCGGCTGGCGTTGAAGTCCTTGACCCAGGCGGGCAGGTCCGCGAAATAGAAGGTGCTGCTGGCGAAGTTGCCGCTCTTCGCATCGAACCAGTAAGCTCCGTTGGCCGAATGGCCGGCCGGTAGGATGGCCCCGCGGTCCTTCAGGGAGATCCCGATCACCCGCGGTTTTCCGTTCCCGGCCATCTTCAACTCGTCCCCCAGGGCGCTCGGCAGCAGGCGCCGCGGTGACGCCCCAGTGCCCTCCGCGCCCAGGAGCTTAACCGTTGGATCCGAAACGCTGGTTACCGTGCGGCCCTCCTCGCGGTCGTACCAGTCGTTCCCGATGATGCCGCTGATCGAGGGAGTCGCGCCGGTCAGTATGGTGGCGTGCCCGATGGCCGTCACGGTAGGGAAGTGCTCGTAGCGGGCGTTCGTGAAGACCGCGCCTTCCTTCAGCAGACGGTCCAACCCGCCCTTATACTCGGCGCGGAAGCGGGTGAGGTAGTCCTGGCGGAACTGGTCCACCGTGATCATCACCACCAGTTTTGGCTTTCTGGGCAGCGGCGCGGGCAGGGCAGCGCAGGCCGCCAATAGCAGTGCGGCAAGCAGTTTCTTCATGGATACTTTCCGGGGGCCCCTCGTGAATTCCAGCGTAACACGTCAGGATCCCGTGTCTGCCCGCAGCATGTCGAGGAATGCCTCCACCGCGTGGGTGAACTTGCGGCGGCGCCGGTGGATGATCCCCACCGGCCTCACCAGGCTGGGCGCGTCCAGCGGAATGGCGACCAGGCGCCCTTGCTCGATCTCCGCCTGCATCGTGCGCGCGGGCAGAATGCTCAGCCCGGAGCCCAGGGCGACGGCCTCCTTGATCATCTGGATGTTGTCGAAGTGCATGGCCAGGTTCACGCCGATCCCACGCTCCCGGAAGAACCGGTCCTGGACACGGCGGATCGGCAGATCTTCGTCGAAGCCAACGAAATCCTCTCCGTCCAGGTCCGCGGGGGTTAGGACCGCCCGCGCCGCGAGTGGGTGCCCGGGGCGGGCCGCCACCGCCATCTGCTCCGCCCGCCACGGGATCACGGCGAAATCGCGGCGCGCCTCCGGGTAGCTGACCAACCCCAGGTCGGCAGTCCCCGACCGCACCGCTTCATAAACCTGTTCCGGCCGCATGTAGTCGACGGCAAGTTGCGCCTCGGGATAGCGCGCCGCAAAGTGCGCGCGAACCCGCGACATCTCCGACAGCCCCACCGAGTAGATGGACGCCACCCGCACCGTCCCCTCCACCGCGTGTGTGAGCTTCCCGAGTTCCATCCGGAATTGCTCTTCCCGGCGCAACACGTCGCGGGCGAATTCCAGGTACAGTTTGCCCGCCGGCGTCAGTGCGACCGGACGCGTCGAGCGGTCGAGCACCGGCACGCCGAGGTGCGATTCCATCTCGTGCACCCGCTGGCTCGCCGCGGACTGGCTTATCCCGCACTGGACCGCAGCCCGGGTCATGCTGCCGCTCTGTGCGATCTGCTTAAAAAGCTTCAGGTCCGCCAAGTTCACAAGCCCAGCTTATCATAAGACAGCCTTATGAAACGGATGAAAGATTTTTTTGTTGCCTAATGATGACGGAGTTGCTATTCTGACAACACTCCCGAGAAACCAACATGGCCGAGCCATATACCCACGGTTTACCTGAAGCGCAGGGGCTTTATGACCCCCGCAACGAACACGATGCGTGCGGCATCGGATTCGTGGCCAGCATCGCGGGCCACAAATCGCACGACATCATCCTGAAGGGCATTCAGGTACTGGTGAACCTGACCCACCGGGGGGCGTGCGGCTGCGATCCGGAGACCGGCGACGGCGCCGGTCTGATGATCCAGATCCCGCACGCATTTTTCGTGCGCGAGTGCGCCCGGCTGGGCTTCACGCTCCCGCCGGCAGGCGAATACGGCGTCGGCATGACGTTTTTGCCGGTGGAGCGTCACCAACGGTTGAGCTGTGAGGGCATCCTGGAGCACATTGTCCGGGAGGAAGGACTGGCGGTGCTCGGCTGGCGCGACACGCCCTTGGATGCTTCCGCCATTGGGCGGGTGGCACGCGCCTCCCAGCCTTACATCCAGCAGATCTTCATCGGCCGCACGCATGGCATGGACCAGGAGACGCTGGAGCGCAAGCTCTATATCGTGCGCAAGCGCGTCGAAGCAGAGATCGCCGCCTCCGGGATGCCGGGCAAGGGCGATTTCTATCTGCCGTCGCTCTCGTCCCGCACTATCGTGTACAAGGGCTTGCTGCTGGCGCCGCAAATCGCTCGCTTCTATAAGGAATTGTCGGATCCCGAGGTGGTGAGCGCGCTCTGCCTGGTGCACCAGCGATTCTCCACCAACACGTTTCCGACCTGGCAACTGGCGCACCCGTTCCGCTACGTGGCTCACAACGGCGAGATCAACACGCTGCGCGGCAACGTGATCTGGATGAACGCCCGGCAGTCTGTGCTGCGTTCCCAGCGTTTCGGCGACGACATCAAAAAGATCTTCCCCATCATCAGCCCCGGGGGGAGCGATTCCGCCGCATTCGACAACGGTTTGGAGCTACTGGTGCAGGCGGGGCGCGACCTGCCGCACGCCATGGCCATGCTGATTCCGGAGGCCTGGGCATCGAACCCCCACATGAATCCGGACAAGCGGGCGTTCTACGAATACCACGCGTCCCTGATGGAGCCTTGGGACGGTCCCGCCGCCATCGCCTTTACGGACGGCCGCGTCATCGGCGCCACGCTCGACCGCAACGGCCTGCGTCCGGCGCGGTACGTCGTCACGCGCGACGACCTCGTCATCATGTCGTCCGAGGCCGGGGTCCTGCCCGTTAAGCCCGAGGACGTGAAGCTCAAGGGCCGCCTTCAGCCCGGCAAGATGTTTCTGGTGGACACCGAAGAAGGCCGTATCGTCTCGGACAAGGAATTGAAGCGACGGCTCTATACGCGGCAGCCTTACGCCGAGTGGCTGGCGGAAAATCAGATTTTGCTCGAAGACCTGCCCTCGCCCCCGCGCGAGCACGGTACCGACTTCGACACCATGATCTGCCGGCAGCGCGCCTTCGGCTACACCGACGAGGACCTCAAATTCATCCTGGCGCCAATGGCCGAGAACGGCGTGGAGCCAATCGGCTCCATGGGGACAGATACGCCCCTGGCGTGCCTCTCCGATCGTCCGCAGCTTCTGTTCAACTACTTCAAACAGTTATTCGCGCAGGTTACCAATCCACCGATCGACCCCATTCGGGAAGAGATGGTGATGTCGCTCATCAGTTACATCGGGACGGAGCGCAACATCCTGGATGAGACACCGCAGCACTGCCACACCCTGAAGCTGCCGCACCCCATACTCACCAATCGGGATCTCGAAAAACTGCGCCGCGTTTCGCAGGGCGACTTCCTGGCCACCACCCTGACCACTTTTTTCCAGGCGGAGGACGGCGAGCGCGGCCTGGTGCGCGCGCTGGAAGGCCTTTGCCGCCGCGCGTCGCTGGCCATCAAAAACGGCTATACCCTGTTGATCCTCTCGGACCGCGGGCTCGACCGCGAGTACGCTCCCATTCCCAGTCTGCTGGCGCTCACAGCGGTGCACAATCACCTGGTCCGGGAGGAAAGCCGCACGCAGGTAGCGCTGGTGGTGGAGTCCGGGGAAGCGCGCGAGGTGATGCACTTCGCCCTGCTGATCGGGTACGGCGCCAGCGCCGTCAACCCGTACCTGGCTATCGAGACCATTGAAGATATGGCCCGCCGCGGCGTCCTGGCGGGCGGCATCTCCTTCGAGAAAGCCCTCGGCAATTACGTGAAGGCGGTCAACAAGGGCCTGCTGAAGACCTTTTCAAAGATGGGGATTTCGACTCTCCAGAGCTATCGCGGCGCGCAGGTGTTTGAAGCCATCGGGCTGAACCGGGCGGTGGTTGAGAAGTACTTCACCGGCACTGCGTCGCGCATCAACGGGATCGGGCTGGACGTGCTGGCGCGCGAGTCCATTATCAAGCTGGAGCACGCCTTTGCGCTTTCCGACGCCGACACGGAACTGGCCGTGGGCGGAAACTACCACTACCGCGCGCGGGGTGAGTACCATCTGTTCAACCCGCTCACGGTGAGCCGCCTGCAACACGCCGTCCGGCAGAACAGTTTCGAAACGTTCCAGCAGTACACGGATTCTATCGACGACCAGAGCCGCCGTTTGTGCACGCTGCGCGGCCTGATGACCCTGAAGGAATCCGGCCATCCTATACCACTTGAAGAAGTGGAGCCCGCCGCTTCGATCGTGAAACGCTTCGCGACCGGGGCCATGTCGTTCGGCTCCATCAGCAAGGAAGCGCACGAAACCCTGGCCATCGCGATGAATCGCATCGGCGCGCGTTCCAATACCGGTGAGGGCGGGGAAGACGAGGAGCGCTTCCGCTGCGAGCCCAACGGGGATTCGCGCCGCAGTGCCATCAAGCAGGTGGCCTCCGGGCGCTTCGGCGTCACCACGAATTACCTCGTCAACGCGGACGAACTGCAGATCAAGATGGCACAGGGGGCCAAGCCCGGCGAGGGCGGCCAGCTTCCCGGCCACAAGGTGGACGAGAACATTGCACGCGTGCGCCACTCAATCCCCGGGGTTGGGCTCATCTCACCGCCGCCGCACCATGACATCTACTCCATTGAAGACCTGGCGCAGCTCATCTACGACCTCAAGAACGTCAACCCGCAGGCGCGCATCTCGGTGAAACTGGTGGCCGAGGTTGGTGTCGGCACGGTTGCCGCGGGTGTGGCCAAGGCGCACGCGGATGTCATCCTCATCTCCGGCGATTCGGGCGGCACCGGCGCCTCCCCGCTCAGCTCCATCAAGCACGCCGGGGTGCCGTGGGAGTTGGGGCTCGCCGAAACCCAGCAGGTGCTGGTAATGAATGACCTGCGCGGGCGCGTGCGGCTGCAGACCGATGGGAAGCTGCAAACCGGCCGCGACGTAGCCATTGCCGCGCTGCTGGGGGCCGAAGAGTTCGGTTTTTCCACCGCGCCCCTCGTCGCGGTGGGCTGCATCATGATGCGGAAGTGCCATCTGAACACGTGCCCGGTGGGCGTCGCTACCCAGGACCCCGCGTTGCGCGCCAAGTTTCAGGGGCAGCCGGAGCATGTCATCAACTTCTTCTTCTTCATCGCCGAACAGTTGCGCCAGCATATGGCCCGCATGGGTTTCCGCAGCGTCGACGAAATGGTGGGGCGCGTGGATATGCTCGACATGAAGAAGGCCGTGGACCACTGGAAGGCGCGCGGCCTGGACTTCGCCATGCTGTTTCACAACCCGCACGTGCCCTCGCGCGTGGCGCGAAAATGCGTACAGCCGCAGGACCACGGCCTGCAGCAGGCGCTCGATTACAAGCTGATCGACCACGCCCAGGAAGCCATCGAGCAGAAGACCCCCATCGAGATCAAGCTGCCCATCCGCAACACACACCGCACCGTGGGCGCCATGCTCAGCGGCGAGGTTGTGCGGCGGCACGGCTCGGAGGGGCTGCCCGACGATACCATCCGCTTCCAGTTCACCGGCTCGGCGGGGCAGAGCTTCGGCGCGTTCCTGGCTAGGGGTGTCACTCTCACACTCGAAGGCGACGCTAACGATTACGTGGGCAAGGGACTCTCCGGAGGGCGCATCATCATTTATCCAGCACGCGGTTCCAGCTTCCTGCCGGAGGAGAACATCATAGTCGGCAATGTGGCCCTGTACGGCGCCACCGGCGGCGAGGCATGGTTCAACGGCAAGGGCGGGGAGCGTTTCGCGGTCCGAAACTCAGGCGCCACCGCGGTGGTGGAGGGCCTGGGCGACCACGGCTGCGAGTACATGACCAAAGGACTGGTGGTCGTGCTCGGGAAATGCGGCCGCAACTTCGCGGCGGGCATGAGCGGCGGCATCGCCTACGTGCTCGACGAGGCAGGCGACTTTGCCGGGAAGCGCTGCAACCTGGCTGGTGTGGACCTGGAACCGGTGGTTGAATCGGTCGACATCGAGCTACTGCAATCGACCATCGCCCGCCATGCCGAAGCAACCGGCAGCCCGCGCGCACGCTGGGTTCTCGAGAACTGGGCCACGATGCTGCCGCGTTTCATCAAGGTCTTCCCGCACGAGTTCAAACGCGTGTTGGGAGTGCCGCGCGCCACCGGGGTCTTCGTGCCGGCCGAGACCCGGACGACCGCGGGCCAGGAGGTGTTGCGTGGGTAAAGCCACGGGGTTCATGGAGTATGCGCGTGAGACGGCCGGACGGCGGCCCGTCACCGAGCGCATCAACGACTGGTTTGAGATCTACCTCCCGCTGCCCGAGGAGACTCTCCGGACGCAAGGTGCGCGCTGCATGGATTGCGGTGTGCCGTTCTGCCATAGCGGCTGTCCGGTGAACAATATCATCCCGGACTGGAACGATCTGGTGTACCGCGGGCGTTGGAAGGAGGCGCTGCGCGTTCTGCACTCCACCAACAACTTCCCGGAGTTCACCGGACGCATCTGCCCGGCTCCGTGCGAAGCCTCCTGCGTGCTAGGCATTAATGAGCCACCGGTCACCATCAAGCAGATCGAAAAGACCATTGTGGATCGCGGCTTCGAGGAAGGCTGGATTAAGCCGCAGCCGCCCGCGGTGCGTACGGGCAAGCGCGTGGCGGTGATCGGGTCGGGCCCTGCCGGCCTGGCCGCCGCGCAGCAGTTGAACCGCGCCGGCCACCATGTGACGGTCTTCGAAAAAGCCGACCGGCTGGGCGGTCTCTTGCGCTACGGCATCCCCAACTTCAAGTTGGAAAAGCATGAGGTGGACCGACGCCTTGACCAGTTACGCGCCGAAGGCATCGAGTTCATCACGAACGCGCACGTGGGTCAAAACGTGGCGGTGGAAGATTTGCGCAAAGAGTACGACGGCCTCCTGCTGGCGGGCGGTGCCGAACAGCCGCGGGATTTGCGGGTGCCCGGCCGCGAGTTGCGCGGCATCCACTTCGCCATGGAATTTCTGCCTCAGCAGAACCGCCGTTCGGAAGGTGACATGGTGGCGCCTTCGGAAGCTATTCTGGCCACCGGCAAACGCGTAGTGATCATCGGGGGCAGCGACACCGGGGCGGACTGCCTGGGCACCTCGCACCGCCAGAAGGCGCTCTCCGTGCACCAGTTCGAGCTGTTGCCCAAACCGCCGGAAGAGCGTTCTCCCAAGACGCCATGGCCCCTCTGGCCCATGCAACTGCGTACCGAAACGTCGCATGAAGAGGGAGGAATCCGGGAGTGGAGCGTCTCCACGGTCAAGTTCACCGGAGACGCCGCCGGTAACGTCCGGAAACTGCACGGCGTGCGTGTGGGGCCGGCGCCGCGGTTCGAGCCCGTTCCCGGCAGCGAGTTCACCATGGAGGCGGATCTCGTGCTGCTGGCGATGGGCTTCACCGGTCCGGTGCGCGGCGGCCTTCTCGACCGCCTGGGAGTGGATCTCGACGAGCGCGGGAACGTGAAAACCGATGAGCGGCAGATGACTTCGCTGCCTGGTGTCTTTTCCGCCGGAGACATGCGCCGTGGCCAGTCCCTGGTGGTGTGGGCCATCGCGGAAGGGCGCGCGGCGGCTCACGAAATGGACCTCTGGCTGATGGGCGGCACGCGCCGCTAGCACCCAGCCGCAGCTTCCCGGGGGGCGCGGTTCGGTTCTGCACGGAATCGCGCTCCCGGTCCACTCACGTCCCTTTTCTAACCTCGAAAACCCTTGCTTCCGGCCTACCCCTGTCGTATTCTCTCGCCAAGGGCGAAGGTCGGGCCCCTGCTGTGGGCACGTGTGTCACCTCCCGTTACGAAATCCTGGAGAAGATTGGTGAGGGCGGCTATGGCATCGTCTACAAGGCGCGCGACCTGCATGTCTCGCGCCTCGTCGCGCTGAAGTTTATCGATCCCCAACTGCTGGATTCGCCCGACATGGTGCGGCGCTTTCAGGATGAAGCGCGGGCCGTCAGCCTGCTCAACCACCCGAATATCGTGGTGCTGCACGATTTCGACATGGACCCAGAAACCGGCAGCATGTTCCACGTTCTCGAGTACCTGCCGGGCGGCACACTTAAAGAGTTGATCGAACGTAACCGAACCCAAGGCTTGCAACTTCCCGCAGGCGAAATCTTGCGCTGTGCTACGTCGATGGCCGCGGGCCTGGCGCATGCGTGCAGGCGAGGCGTCATCCATCGGGACGTGAAGTCCTCGAACGTGATGTTCTCCGAGGAGCGCGTCGTCAAGATCACCGATTTCGGGCTGGCGAAGGCGGAATGCCTGGATCGGAGCACCGACCCCGGCCGCTTCGCCGGGACCCTCTGCTACATGTCCCCCGAACAGGCACGCGGCGTGGCCGTCGACCACCGCACGGACATCTTCTCGCTGGGAGTCGTGGTCTACGAAATGGCTACGGGCTCGCTACCCTTCAAGGCCTCGAATCCGTATGACATCCTCCGGCAGGTGGTGTCGGAACCCACGCCGCCGATCGTGCCGTCACGCTTGGACCTGCCGGACGACCTCGATCGCATCGTCCGGCGTGCCACTGCCAAGGAACCTTCGGAACGGTACCAGCGCATGGAGGAAATGGAGCGGGACCTGCTGGCAGTCCAGGACCGCCTGAAGACCTTCGGCGAAAGCCCGACCGCGCCGCTGGTGCCCTTGCGCCGTCCGCGGCGTGTGCTACGGCGGACGGTACTGGCTGCGGCTCTTGGTGTAGTGCTCACGGTGGCCGTCTCGGGCACCCTTTGGCACCGCGCCAGCCGCGAACTGCCCGCGCCGCTCGCGCCCGCGCCGCGCACCGTGGCCGTGGTGCCGTTCCAATGCCTGGGCAGCGATGAGTCGCACGCCGTCTTCTGCGAGGGCCTCGCTAATACGCTTTCCTCAATGCTCACCCGCATGGAGGCCTACCAGGACAGCATCCGGGTCGTCCCGTATTCCGAAGTGCGGCGGGAAGGAGTGGCCAGTGCCGCCGATGCGCACCGGCTCTTCAAGGCCCAACTGGCGCTCACAGGAAGCGTGGAATTCATCGGCACAGCCGTGCGCGTAAACATCAACGTGGTGGACGCCCGGCAGAAACTCCAGACCGCGAGCAGCAAACTGGATTCCTCCACGGGAAGTCTCGCCCGGCTGCAGGACGACATATCGACTCTCGCCGGCGGCATGCTCGGGCTGCGGCTGACACCCGCCAACCAGCAGCGTGTTGCCGCGGGACAGACTCGCAATGAAGCCGCCTTCGATGCGTATGTGCGTGGCTTGGGGTACTTAGGCCGCGGCAACGAGATCGAGGACGTGCGGCGCGCCATCGCGATGCTGGAGGAAGCCGTCCGGCTCGATCCCGGCTATGCCCTCGCCCACGCGCATCTGGCCGATGCCTACGTGCGTCAATACCGGAGGACCGAGGACGGCCGCTGGGTAGACAGGGCACGCGAAAGCTGCGAGCGCGCGCTCCAGCTCAACGACCGGCTCGCCGAGCCCCATATCACCTCGGCGGAGTTGTACCTGGCGCGCGCGGCTCCGGAGAAGGCCATCGAGCACCTGAAGACGGCTCTTGCGCTGGAGCCGAAGAGCGCGGACGCGCTTCGCATGCTGGGGAACGCCTACTCCAGCCTGGCTGTCCGGACAGGCGATCCGGCACGCCACCAGGAGGCGCTCGCGACCTTCAAGGAGGCCATCGCGCTGCGCCCGGAGTTGTGGACCACCTATCGCGATCTCGGGTTGGCCTACGTCTCCATGGGTGATTACCGCAAGGCCGAGGAGCAGTTGCGGCGCATGCTGGAGTTTACCGAAAGCGCCGACGCGTATCGCAACCTGGGCGCGGTCTACCATCGCATGGATCGGTCCGAAGACGCTATCGCCTGTTTCCGGAAGTCGATCGCCATCAAGCCCACCCCGGAGGCCTATTCCAACCTCGGCACCGTCTGCTACTACCTGAAGCGCTACGAAGAAGTCATTCCCAACTTCGAGAACGCCCTCCGCCTGAGCGAGGAAACGCGCACCAGGAACCACGTGATATGGGGCAACCTGGCAATGGCATACATGCGGACGCCGGGGATGCAGGCGAAGGGGCGGGATGCCCTCCGGCAGGCCATCCGGATTGCAGAGGCAAAACTGCGCGCCAGTCCCGGGCATGCGGATACGCATGTCAGCCTGGCCTACTACCTGGTTCGCGCGGGGGATGGCGACGGCGCGCTACGTCATGCCGCGCGGGCGCTCGAACTGGCACCGGATCGGGCGTCCGTCCTGTTTCGGGCGAGCCTCGTCTACGAACGCCTCGGGCGGCGCGAGCAGGCGCTGGAGGCGCTGGGGCGCGCGATAGGGAAAGGACATCCGCTGAAGGAGGTCCTCAATGCCGGTGACCTTGAGGCGCTGCGCGCGGATGTCCGCTTCCAGCCCTACCTGGCCCCCGGCAAATGATTCAGGAGAAGACGATTATGGATACCGTAACCACTGCCGCCGGAGAGAGCCGGCAGACCCTGCGATTCGGGGATGCCGCAGCGAGCATCGAAATCCTGGTTAGAAACGGAAAGCCCCTCTGCGTTCCCCATCGTGCTTATGTGCGCCGCGATCAACCGATCAAGTGGCATTGCGACGGACACTGGACGATCCGGTTTTTAAACAAGCACACGCCCTTCCCCGGTGTGCTCAGCGTTTCCGGGAACGGGCGCGAGGTTCACTACGTGCACGAGGACGGAACAGAGATAAGTCCCGCGCCGGTCGTCACCGGGTCCGCCGGCGAGAGATTCCGCTACGCGGTGGCGGTGGCGGACGCGAGCGGCGTCTATCTGGATGCCGCATGCCCGGAGATCATCATCGACTTATAGAGGCGGACGGGAGCGGCGCTAGTCGTCGAGGACGGCTTCGACCTTCTCCGCGATCTGTTGCGCCGTGTAGGGCTTCTGGATGAACCAGACGTTGGCCCTCGCCCCGCACAGACGCTGCACCTCATCTTCGCTGAAGCCGCTGGTGAGCAGCACTTTAAGGTCCGGTCGGCGGCTGCGGATGCGGTCTAGCGTCTCGCCCCCACCCATCACCGGCATCACGACGTCCAGAAGCACCAGGCCGATATCGCGCTCCCGCTCGTTGAGGCGCGACAACGCCTCGCGGCCGTTCGATGCGCAATCGACGGCATAGCCGCGAGCCTCCAGCACGCGAATGAGAAAGTCCCGCACGGATTCCTCGTCGTCCACTACAAGCACCGCCGGTTTGACGGGCGGGAGCAGCGCCGGCACCGCGGGGAACAGCACACGCAACGCGCTCCCCTTACCGGGCTCGCTTTCCATGGTTATGGCGCCCTGGTGTGAGCGGACGATTCCCGCCACGGCGGCAAGGCCCAGGCCGCGCCCCAGGAACTTGGTGGTGAAGAAGGGATCGAAGATCCGGGTGCGGGTTTCCTGGTCCATGCCGCCGCCGTTGTCGGCGACTTCCAGAAACGCATAAGTGCCGGGCGCGAGCGTCTGGCCCACGCTGCCGGTCAACGGTGCGTCGAGCCTCTGGACACCCGTGGAGATCGAGACCGTGCCCCCGTGGGCCTCCCCGATCGCCTCGGCGGCGTTCGTCACCAGGTTCATGATCACCTGCTGAAGCTGCCCGGCATCCGCCCGCACCGTGACGCGTTCGAGCGAGCTGCGCACCTCAATGTGCCGCGGTATGGAGACGCGCAGCAGATCGGTCATCTCCCGCACAACCGTCGCCAGGTCCGTATCCCGCACCACGAAGCGCCCCTTCCCGGCATAGGCGAGTAACTGCCGGGTGAGGTCGGCGGCTTTGTTGGCGCCAATCATGATGGCATCCACGCGATCGGCCGCCGCTGGTGGCACATCCGCCTGCACCAGGCTGGCATTACCTAGAATCCCGGTGAGCAGGTTGTTGAAATCGTGCGCAATCCCGCCAGCTAGGAGTCCGATGCTTTCCAGTTTCTGGGCGTTGTGGTGCGCCTCCTCGGAGCGTTTGCGATCGGTGATGTCAAAGTGGGCGCCGATGAGCCGCACGGCCTTGCCGTGTTCGTCCCGGAAAATGGTAGCCTTAACGCCGATCCAGTGGACCTCGCCGTCGCCCCGCACTGCGCGGAACTCGAGTTCGTAAGGCGCCCGGCCTTCGAGCGCCGCCTCTACTCTTGCCGCCGTGGGCTCGCGATCATCGGGGTGGATCAGCGACATCCATTGCTCATACGTCATGGTGCGCTGCCGCGTGTCCAGGCCGTATAGCCGCAGGAACTGCTCAGAGCAGCGCGAAACGCCGGTGATCAGGTCCCAGTCGCGTAGCCCGACCCCCGCGGCTTCCTGGCTGAACTTCAGCCACTGCTCGCTTTCGCGCAGGGCTTCCTCGGCGCGCTTCCGTTCGGTGACGTCGCGGTTGATCTCCAGAATTCCGGCGGGAACGCCCCGCTCATCGCGCACCAGGACCTGGCGGCTGTCGAGGATAAGCCCTATCCCGTCTTTGCGGACGTGTATCAGCTCCCCCTCCCACCGGTCCTCGCGAACGAGCGCGGCGTCAATCTCGGGGGCGGGAACCAGGGCGCTGGTGGAGAGCAGTTCGTGCATCGGCTTGCCGATTGCCTCCGCCGCGGTCCAACCGTAGGTTTCCTCCGCGCCCGTGTTCCACCCCGTGATAATGCGGTTCGGGGTGGCCGTGATGACGGCGTCGCGGGAGAGGTTCAGGAGTTGCGACTGGCGTTCCAGGATATCGCGCTCCCGGCGGCGTTCGGTGACATCGTAGAACGCGGCAACGGCGGCGATCACGTTACCCGCGCCGCTGCGGATCGGCGCGGCACTCACCGAAAGGGTGACCACGGAGCCATCGGTCCGGCGGTAAAGCAGGTCCTGCTGCTCGATGCTCTCTTCGCCGTTCAATGCGCGAATGTGCGGCAGTTCTTCAGGCCGATAGGGTGTGCCGTCCGGGTGAATGGCTGCGAGTTGCCCCCAATCCGGTACTCCGCCTATCCGGGCTGCCGGGCGGCGTAAAACATCCTGGCCGTACTGGTTGAACAGGATTACCTTCCCGGAGGGCGCCTCCACCAGCATCACCCCCAGCGGCAACTGGTTGAAGACCGTCTCCATGAAGGCGCGCTGGTCTTCGAGCGCGCGACGGGACTCAACCTGCCGGGTCACATCCACCCCGAAGGCCAGGACCCCGGTCACGGTGCCTGCGGCGTCGCGCCTTGGAAGTAGCGAGATATTAAGATAAGTCTCTTCGGGGCCGCGTCCGTGATCGACCAGCGCCCGGCTCTCTACCACCTTCGCCGGCTCGCCCGAGCGGTAGACCCGGTCCCACAACTCGAAATAAAATTCCCCGACTTCCGGGTAGGCCTCGCGAATGGGCTTGCCGATCGGATTGCGGCCGCCCCACAGCTTCACGTTTTCGGGGTTCCCGAATTCCAGGACGTGATCCGGTCCGCTGTAAATGGCCACATAGGCCGGCATGGCGGCGAACATCTCCTCCAGCCGGCGATTGTGGCCGGTGACCTCCCCGAGGAGGTGCTCGCGCTCCCGGCGTGCCTGCGCCTCTGCATCGTAAAGGCGCGCCCGTTCGAGCGCCTGCGCACACTCGCGTGCCACCGCGAGGAAGAACTCCTTGTCTTCGGGGGCGAACGTCCGGTCGGCCGGGAGCCCCAATCCCAGGCCGCCCAGGATGCGGCCGTGGAGTACGAGCGGCATGGCTGCGATGCCGCGGGTAGGCATGTCCGATTCGACCGCCCGCATCATCGGATAGCGCAGGTCGTGAACGCTGTCAAGCAGCACAACCTCGGCTGTCCGAGCGGCATCGCAAATGGGCAGCGGCGCCGAGGCAGGGAATCGGGATATGATCTCCACGACCTCGGGCCGGAACCCCGCTGTTCGCGCGGCCACGAATTCCGTGCCATCTTCATTCAGCAGGCTCAACAACCCCGTCAGCGCGCCGGTGGACTCCATAACCCGGGTGATTATCGTATCGAGCACTTGGTCTGTGGTGACTGCTTCCCCGAGGGCGGCAGTGACCGCCTGGAGCCTGCGAAGCCGGTCGGCCGCGTCCTGTTCCGCGCGATAGGAAGCCAATAGGGCGGTTTCGGCGCGCTTGCGCTCTACCAAGGCGCCGATCAACCTCGCCGAGGTCACCAGGCGCCGTTTGGCGCTCTCGATGATAAAGGGTGGCCGCGATTCGTGGGACGCCGCCACCCGCGAGAGATCGTCTATCTCCGCACCGTATCGGGCTGCGATCTCCGCCAGTCTCCCCGGCTCTGTGGGGGGATCGCCGTAACCAAAACTGATGCTACCTACTAAATCGCCCCCGGCGAAGATGGGCATCGCAAAGACCCGAATGCCGCCAGGACACTCGGTGTCCACGGCTTCCCGCGTCTCGATGGCGCTGTTCGAAGCGCGCCGGCACATCTCCTGGCACAGCCACTTGCCGCAGGCGAGTGCTTCCCGGTCGTCGGAAGTGCGGCAGAGTTCCCGGGATGCATCGTCGAGCAGCCGGCACCACCCGGAGGTTTGGAGGCTGATGGCGCAATCCCCGTTCTTCTCAAACACTGCGGCGGAGCTGTCCAGAAGCTCCAGGAAGTCCGAGGCGATATCCTTAAGCACTTCTTCCGTGACGGCATCGGCCAGCACGCGGCAGCGGTTTAGGGCGGAGATCTCGCCTCGGGAGCGGACCTCAAGTGGAGTCCCGTGGTCGTTCCACCAGGCAAGCTTCCTCCGGCCTTCCGAGGCGCGCAGCAACGACCTGACGGTGGAAACGAGCGCTTCCGGCTCCACGGGTTCGACCAGGCAAACCTCCCCTCCGCTGTCGGCGCCCTGGAGCCTCGCGAAGGCGTCCCGGCACTCGGCGGATATGTGGATGATAGGCAGCAGCGCGGTCGCGGATGTCTCTCGAAGGCGGCGTGCGACCTCGAACCCGCTCATGTCCGGGAGTTTCACCTCCAGAAGCACAAGATCGGGTGGATGCTCGGAAATCGCAGCCAGCGCTTCGGCCCCGGAGGCCGCCTCGCGGACGTCCATGCCGGCTCCCTGGAGGATTCGGGTCCGCACATAGCGCGCGGAGTCACTGTCGTCTACGTTGAGTACGCGGTGCGTCCCTGGTTGCATGGGATGCTCTGGCCCCCGGAATCGGTCAGGGCAATGAGAGTAAGTACTACAAGTTTAGCAGAGGTGTGTCTCGTTTCGCCCAAAGTTTCTATTGTTACAGGAGATCGTGGAAACTATTGATAACACAGGTAATCACTGGCTGCGGGCTACTCTTCGGGCGGGGTCTCGGGAGGTTCGAAGCCGTCCAGCAGGTCCGGTTGGCGTGTAAACTTACGCAGCACCCGGATTATGAGTCCGGGCGTGAAACCCGCGCGTAGAAGTCGCCCGTACGCCGATGCCAGGCCCTTCTGATCCTGAAACGAGTCAGCGCTATGGTACTTGCGGCGCAAGTAGTCCTCGATAAGGGCTTCCTCATCTACGTTGCCGTAGACGCGGCCGACGGTCTGTTCGGCGAGGGAGGGCGCCACGCGACGGGCGCGGAGGTCCCGGACCACACGGCGCGCCCCGAGTTGCTGGTCCTCCAGGCGGGCGGCCGCATAGCTTTCGGCAAACTTGCGGTCGTCGAGATACTTGAACTCCTCCAAACGACGCAACACCGTCTCTACATCCTCCTCGTGCTCCGCTTTACGCCGCAGTTTCTCCCGCAATTCGCCCTTTGAATGGGCGCGTGCGGCCAGCCGCTTCACGGCGTACTCGAACAATTCCTGGGCATTGAGAAGGCGCGGTGCGCGTCGAGGCATGATTCGGAATACCTACTCCGGATTGTACAAAACTTTACCTTGGAGTACCTTAGAAACAGGGGCCTTTAAATCGCCCGCTGTATACTGGACATGCGAACGCTGAGGACTTGAGGAGGTTCCACTATGGATAAAGGTTCTTCGTTTGGAGCATTTTTGGCCGGGCTCGGTGTCGGAGTGGCCGTCGGCATGCTTTTTGCACCGAAAACAGGTGGGGAAACCCGCGAAATTATCAAGAATAAAGCCGGGGAAGGCAAAGAGTACCTGAAGCAGCGCAGCAGTGAACTGCGCGATCAGGCCGGCGAGTTGATCGAAAAGGGCAAGGACGCTCTCGGCCGCCAGAAAGAGCACATGGGCGAGGCCATGGAAGCGGGCCGCCAGGCGTATCGCGAGACTCGCGAGACCATCCAGCAGCCGCCGTCGCCCGCGCCGGGTACCACTCTTTAGTGAGCCGGGGAAAACCTCTCCATGCCAGAAGACGTGTTTAGGTGGGTAATTGCGATCGCCGTCATATTGGCTGCGATTGCCTTCCTGGTGCAGGCGGGCATCGCGATCGCTCTCTATCGTGTAGCAACTCGCTTGCAGGCGAGAGTCATGCCTCTGGCGGATCGTGCGGAACCCATTCTGGACACGACGCGGCAGATCCTGGACGAAAACAGGCCCCGCATCGCGGAGATCTCGACGCAGGGCGTCGAGATTGCCAGATCCGCCCGGGAACAGGTGGTCAAAGTGGGAGAACTGCTCGACGAAACGTCGGCGCGCGCACGTGTACGGCTGGCCCATATCGACGAGAAGGTGGAGAAGTCTGTCGAGCAGGTTGAGCAGGTAGGGACCGTCGTGAAAAGCGCGGTGTTGAAACCTGTCCACGAGGCCAGCGCAATCATGGCGGGTATCAGGGCCGCCCTCGTAACTTATGCCCAGGGTGGCAGGCGTCCTTCCGTGGACCACGCCACCCAGGATGAAGAGATGTTTATCTGAGTACGCTCACCGCGACTGCGGTTTCAGGCACCCTCGCTCGGGACCGCAGTCGTGGCGGGCGGAAAATTTCCGCCAGCTTCACTTCCGCTAAATCCTACCTACGCTGCCTTTTGGACTTTTCCGGAACGGATGCACGAAGTGCAAACGCGCAGCCGCTTTGTCGCGCCATTGATCAACGCGCGTACGGGCTGCAAATTGACGTTCCAGCGCCGGTTGGTCAGGTTGTGGGCGTGACTGATCCTGTGGCCGAACTGGGGACCGCGACCACACACTTCGCAAACTCGTGCCATTTAGCTCAATCTCCTATCGATAAAGAGTCATTCTACCAATAGCTTGATGCTCCGGGCAACTCCCATACCCGCTCTGCACGCTTTGGCACGGTGAGTGCTATTGGGAGCCATTAGGAGTGTACACTCTCAGTATGAAGGGGGACGGCGGACACAGAATCCTTGTAGTAGAAGACGAGGAGCCGGTTCGTACCCTGATCTGCGCCATGTTAGCCCAGAGCGGCTACGAGATCATGGAGGCCAGCAACGGTGAGGAGGCACTTACTTTGTGCGAGGCTTGCCGGCAGCCCATTAGCGTCGTGCTCACCGATGTCGTGATGCCCCGCATGGGAGGTCCCGAACTTGCCCGCCGCATCAAGGAAAACGCACCCGAAACGGCCGTGATCTTCATGTCCGGTTATGCGGACCAACCGGTAGTCGAAGGCGCAGCGGAGTTCGACTACGGCTTCATCGCCAAGCCCTTCACCTCGGCAGATCTGACACGAGCTGTCCGGGGCGCGCTGGAGAGATTGTGATGCCCACCCTGGCCGGCGTCGACCGGGACGAAATAATCCGGCTCAGCCGCGAATACGGCGGAGAATGGATCGTGGGTCATGCCGGCCGCCTTTTGAAGCTCATTGCCGCAATTGGCGACGGCCTTGAATATAATCGCGACGCGATCTGGCTGGCGGCATGGCTGCACGACTGGGGCGCTTGTCCCAAATGGGCACTAGAGGGAGTGAGCCACAGCCGGCGCTCGCGCGAACTGGCGGCGGCATACCTGAAGAAGACGCCGTGCCCGCGGGAGTGGATTCCCCTGGTGCTCGAAGCCGTCGAATTTCACCACGGCGGATACGGGGATCGCTCGATCGAGGCCGTATTGCTGGGTGATGCAGACGCGCTCGATTCCCTCGGAGTGCTGGGGGTGCTCAAAGAATTCACCATGATACCGGCTGAGATGGCGGGCGACTACTGCCTGCCCGCAGACTTCGGGATGCGGGAAGCTTTCGAACGTGTACGCATCCGCCGGGAGAACCTGCCCCGCATGCTCAAGCTGGAGAAATCGCGCGCACTGGCGGCGGAGCGTCTGGCCGATATGGACCGGATCTTTGCGCTGATCGAGCGCGACAGCTTCGGGCTCCTGTGAGCCTTCCCGGGCTACAATAGACCATCTCTCATGTTGCAGCACACAGTCGTCCTGGGTCTGGTATGCGCCCTATGGGCATTCACATGGCAGGAGCGGCCCCCAGCCGCGCAAGCCAAGGCACCCGCCCCCGCGGAATTGAACGGCGCTGCCTCCCTGCGCAATGAGAACGTACAGGCCAATCGCATCGACAACGATGCCTTGAAGCTTGCCAATGTGCGTTTGGGCTCGAGCGTAACGCTCGTCCCGCAGGCGCCCGTGGAGGCCAGCTACTTCGCCACGGAACACGGCAGGCCGCCCGGAGAGTTGCCGGTGCTGCGTCCGGCGCCGCCGCCGTCGGGCTGGCATGGCGAGCTGTTCGAATCGCTCAAGAATAGCGTCTTCAACGCCCGCACATTCTTTCAGGTGGGAGGGGTGAAGCCTTCCCGGCAGAACCAGTACGGCGGGCGCTTCTCGGGTC
Organism: Bryobacteraceae bacterium; assembly: GCA_035561075.1. Classification (GTDB taxonomy): domain Bacteria; phylum Acidobacteriota; class Terriglobia; order Bryobacterales; family Bryobacteraceae; genus JAMCRM01. The sequence goes on along the minus strand of DATMYF010000057.1, from coordinate 126,914 downwards.
AATTGAAGCCGCTTGGGGTTCTAACCGGCAGCTTCCAGCAGCGGAAGACGCGCGGCATGGTGAACGGCAACGTGCTGGTGCCGCTGGCCGGTGAGCGCACCCCGCTGGCGACCGACCCCTCCGTGCGCACCCTGGTCGAGCGCTTTCTCGATGCGTATCCCGACCAGTTGCCCAACCGTCCCGATTTCGACCCCCGTGCCCTGAATACCAACGCCCCGCAGCGCATCGACGAGCTCGATGGCAGCCTGCGGCTCGACCGTGCCGCCGGCTCGCGCGGGCGCCTGTTCCTTTCTCACGCCCTCGGCCGCCAGCGCATCAGCGCCTTCCAGCTTGTGGCCGGGCAGAATCCCGATACCGAGGTTCACACGCAGCGCTCGCGCCTGACGTTCCGTTACGATTTTTCGGAGCGCACCGACGTCAGTTTCGGCGCGGGTTTCACGCGCGCCATGAGCGACCTGCGGCCGGAGCCCAACGCCGTGGGGCCGCGTGTCCGGACGGGCTACCAGGTGGAGGAGTTGGGGCCGGACAGCCAGTTCCCCATTCACCGGGCGCTCAACCACTTCCGTTGGGGCGCCGTGGCGGGGCATCGCACCGCCGGTGGGAGCCACTCAGTCACGTTTGGGGGCGACCTCGTTCGCACGCGCCTGAACGGCATCGAGACGGCCAACGCGCGCGGCGTGGTCTGGTTCGGCAACAACTTCGGCCGCAGCGCCATCGAGAACCTGCGGATGGGTACCCCCACGCTGTACGAAGCGACAGTAGGGCCCATGGCGCGCGGCTATCGGAACTGGGGCGGAGCGCTTTTCGCCGCCGACCAGTGGAAGGTCGGGCCGACGCTCCAGGTCTACTACGGCGTGCGCTGGGCCTTCGATACCACGCCTTACGAGGTCAACGGCCTTGAAACGATTCCCTACGGTTGCGACTGCAACAATGTCAGCCCGCGGTTCTCCATCGCCTGGCGCGGACCGCGCGACTGGGTTGTGCGTACCGGCTATACCGTCTCCTTCGGCCAGGTGCTGCCGGTGACGTATGGGCAGGCGCGTTACAATCTGCCGCACGCGCGCTACCTCCAGGTGCAGAATCCGGACCTGCTCGACCCGTTCCGCGGCATCGACCTCAACGACCCCAACGGTCGCACCTCTCCCACCTTTCTCTCGCCGGAGCTGGTTGCGCCTTACGTCCACCAGTACAACTTCAGCCTGGAGCGTCGCCTAAAGGGCGCTTATCTGCTGCGGCTTGGCTACGTGGGGAGCCGCACCTTCCATATGCTCGACGTGTTCACCGTGAACCGCGCTGTGCCCGTGGACGGTATCCCCCTCACCACCGCTACAGTGGACCGCCGGCGCGCCGACCCGCGCTACTACGACGTCAAACAGGTCGTCAACGGCGGGGCGGCCTACCTGGACGCAGCCCAGGCCACGATCGACGCGCCTCTCCGGCACGGGCTAGCCTGGGGCGCTGCGTACACCTTCGGCAAGGCCATAGATACCGGCACGGACTACTCCGGCACGGCCGCGAACAACGACCTTTCCAAGGGCCGCAGCCAATCGCAATTCGGCGCCTTCGAGGACAAGAAGGGGCTCAGCAACTTCGACGCTACGCATTCGCTGATGTTCTACTGGTCCTACGACCTGCCGCGTTGGAAGGGCTGGCAGATTTCCGGATCAACCCTGCTGAAATCCGGTACCCCGCTCACGCTGTACGTGGGCAGCGACGCTCCCGGCTTCGGCAATGTGGACGGCGGGCCGAGCGACCGGCCGGGCATTGTGGACCCCTCGATACTGGGGATGACCATAGGGAACCCGGATACCGCCGGGCAGATCCTCCGGCGTGACCGCTTTTCGTACATCACGCTCGGCGACGCACGCGGATCGCTGGGGCGCGGCACGTTCCGAAAAGGTGGGATCGCCAATGTGAATGCGGCGGTGAGCCGGTCGTGGAAGTGGGGTGGCAACGGCGAGCGCACCATCATGCTGCGCGGCGAGGCGTTCAACCTGGGCAACCATCCGCAATTTGACGAGCCGCAGCGCAATCTCAGCTCCCCCGCGTTCGGCAAGATTACCAATACCCTGAACGACGGGCGCGTCCTGCAATTGGGCCTGCGGCTGATGCTGTAGAGCCCGGCTACATACCGGCCCTATCCCATTTGCCCTTGTCCAATGTAAGATTAGGGCATGCTCGAAGCAGTCGCCATGTCCGACAAAGGCTGTGTCCGGGGTAACAACGAGGACTACTGCCAGATAGAGCCCGAACTAGGACTCTATGTACTGGCCGACGGCATGGGCGGCGCCAGGGCCGGGGAACGCGCCTCGCGCCTGGCCGTGGAGACGGTGGCGGAATGTATTTTGTTCGCCGCGCATCGCGATTCCCAGGTGCTGCTGGCCGCCGTCGAAGAGGCCAATCGGCGGGTGATGCAGGCAGCCGGCAGCGATCCCACCCTCGAAGGCATGGGCACGACGCTGGTTGCGGCGCTCGATCTCGGAGGTGAGTTGGCCATCGCCAGCGTGGGGGACAGTCGCGCATACCTGCTCGACCACGAGGGCTTTCGGCCGGTGACCGACGACCAGACATGGGTCAATGAAGTGGGCCGCCCGCTGGGTCTCGATGAGGAAAGTTTGCGGAACCACCCCATGCGGCACGTCCTCACCATGGCCATCGGCGCCAGTTCCCCACTGACCATCCGGTATTACTGCATACGGCTGGAGCCCGGCGCCCTCCTACTGATGTCGAGCGACGGACTGCACGGCGTAGTGGAGGGCTCCCATATCGAGGCGATCCTCCGAAGCAACGCAGGCGGACCGCTCGATGACAAGGCCCGGGGACTGATCGAAGCGGCGCGCGCGGGCGGCGGGCCCGACAACATTACTGTGATTCTGGTGAGAGCACCGGCAGGCGACGCGCACTAGTTGAAAATGGTCGCGTTCCTGGCGAGGGCGCTGGTTCTGGCGCTGCCGTGTGCCGCGCTCGCTCAAATCGCCGTACTGCAAATCAAGGTGCTGGAGGGCGAGGGCGCCGTCCATGCTGCCGGCAGCCGCGTCATGCGGCCGCTCACGGTTGCGGTAAGCGATGAAACCGGCCATCCCGTGCCCGGGGCATCGGTCAGCTTCCTGCTGCCCGACGAGGGCCCGGGCGGCACGTTCGAAAGCGGACTCCGCACCGAGTTGTCCATCACCGGCACGAACGGACGCGCCAGCCTCCGTAACCTGCGTCTGAACCGCACCCCCGGGCCGTTTGAGATCCGGATCAGCGTGGTGAAGGAGCAGGTCCGTGCGGGCATGGTCTCGTTCCAGTACATTTCGGAAGCCAAGGGCGGGGTACCCGTGCACACGGCGAGCCGGTTGCGCCGGAAGTGGCTCATACTCCTGGTGGCGGCAGCCGGAGGCGGCATTGCCGCCGGCACCTTAGGGGGCTCGGACGGTTCCGCCGCGGCCGGGCCTCCTTTAAGCGTGGGCATCCCCACAATTACCGTAGGCAAACCATGAAGAACGGCGAACTATGGGCGCGGCTGGCGGTCCTGGCGCTCGCGGGGGCGGTGCTTGCGCCGGCCCAGGTAGCGCTGTTCACGGTGGAACCGGGACAGCAGGTTGCGAACCAGTTCCAGATGGGCAGCGTTCCCGCGGGCGATTCCATCGAGGTGCGCTTCAGGCTGAAAAATACCGGTCAGGCCGCCGCCCGGATTACCACCCTCAGCATTGCGGGGACCGGCTTCTCCATCCCCGGTGCGCCCGTGCTGCCCCGGACGCTGGCGGCGGGCGCGTGGCTCGACTTCACGGTCCGCTTTGATCCGGGTGCCGTAGGGGCCTACAGTGCCAGCCTGCGGGCGGACGCACTCTCGGTGATTCTGCTGGCGCAGGCTACAGCGGCGCCTGTTGTGACGGTCGAGGAGGGCGGTGGCTGGCGCACCCTGACTTCCGGGATGGTAGTGGATTTCGGTGCCGTTGAACGAGGCGCGTCTATCGAGCGGCGCCTGGCACTTTCGAACCGCAGCGCTGCGGCGTTTGCTCCCCTGCGGGTCGTGCTATCGGGGGGCGCGTTCGCGCTCGCGGGCGATGCCCCGGCGGAAGTGGCGCTGGCTCCGGGGGCTACCGTGATCCTGCTGGTCCGGTGCACGCCAACGGTGGCGGGAATCGCGGAATCCGTGCTGGCCGTGGGAGGCCGAAGCTTCACGCTCCGGGCCACAGCCGTCGAACCGGCGATGCCTCGTCCGGAAATCGTGCTGGAGTTGCCGGAGCCTCGCAGCGCGCGGCAGGGCAGGGTAGCGGTGCGCTTCGGCGAATTGTCGCGTGCCCGCGCTACAGGTGTAGTGCGGCTGGAGTTCGAACCATCTCTGGGGCTGGGCGCAGACCCCGCGATTCTTTTCGCCTCCGGCGGGCGCGAGGCGGCGTTTCAGGTGGAACCGGGCGACACGGCCGCACGGTTCGGCGCCGCCGCATATATGGGATTCCAGACCGGCAGCACAGCGGGTACGGTGATATTCACGGTGGAAGCCGGCGGCTACCGCGAGCGACGCACGGTGGAGATCGCCCCGGCCCCCGCGGGGGTCGGATCCGTGCGGGCGGTTCGCGGCGCCTCTTCCGTGGAGGTGACGATCAACGGTTTTGACAACACCCGTGGAATTTCCCTGCTCAGCTTCACCTTTTTCGACGGAAGCGGTGTGGCGGTGGCGCCCGGTGCGATACGGGTAGAAGTGGCGGAGGCATTCCGGCGCTATTTCGCGGAAGGAGCGGCCGGCGGCACTTTTCTGCTGCGGGCTATCTTCCCGGTTACCGGTGCAGCCGAGCGGATTGAAACCGTTGAAGTCGAGCTGGTCAACGCGGCCGGAACGGCCCGTACGGGGCCCGTCAGTTTCGGTTATTAGGGGTCGGTTAACCAAAGTATATATTGAGGCACGCGTCAGTGGATGGTAGCTTCTGGTCAGCGAGAACTACATGACTGACGCGGAGTTCGGAAAAGACGGCAAGGACGAGCGGCGCGCGAAGCGGCGGTTCCGTATCGAACAGGAAGTGCGCTACCGCCTGCTTTATGGGCACCGGATCGCCGAGACAGGCGTCGGGCGGACGCTGAACATCAGCAGCAGCGGCGTGTGGATCACTACCCAGATGCAGTTAAGCGCCGGCCTGCCCATCGAGCTGTCGATCAACTGGCCCGCTCTGTTGAACGATGTCTGCCCCATGAAGCTCATGATTTACGGCTGCGTCATCCGCAGCACCGAGGAAGGGGCGGCCGTAGCCATCGAGCGCTACGAATTCCGCACCCAGGGTGCGCGAACGTTCCAGCATGCCGTCACGACCGTGCAGGAAGCGCGCCCCGTCATGATGTAAGGCGGATCACCTCAACACTGCCGGCGCACAGTCTCCGGCGTATTGCGCCATCCCCGCACCTTCAAGCCGCGCCGTTCCCGGACGCCATTTCCGAACTGTCTGCTGGAGCGCCGCGCGGAATGCCGTGGAGGCGCCGCCTTCCCGCCGCCGCACCAGCACAATTTCAACAAAACACGCCAGCGTCTCGGGACCGGGCGTCGCGAGGTGTTCCGAAAACGCCACCAGCACGCGATCGTATGCCGACGCCGAGCCATGCGGAGTTGCAATTGGCACGCAAGCCGAGGCCTCCAGCAGCACCGGGGTGCCGCGCGCCGGGTGACCTGGGAAAACGGCCACGTCGCCGCTCGTGAGCGCCAGGAACAGGTCCTCACGGTAAAGCGCCTCCGGCACGTGTCCGGCGGAGGCAAGGATTCCGAGCGCTGAGGCCAGCGCGTGCGCGTTTCGTTGCAGTTTCAGCCGGTAGATCGCCTGGCGCCACAAACGGCGGAAGACGGTGGGCGACGAGACTGCGGTCGCCAGGAATCGGAGGTAGTTGATTTCGAGAATGCGATCCAGTTCGGCGGCCGTGAAATAGCGGGAGGTGGTGGCGCGGTGCCGATGCTCCAGTCGCGCGCCGCAGGCGAAGATGCTCGGCCAGCCGCGCTGCCAGGCTCGGTAGCCGAGGTCGAGATCTTCCACGTAGGCAGGCTCGAAAATCTCGTTTACGCAGCCGAGGAAGCGCAGTTTGGCGGCGTCGTATAAGGAGCAGCCGCCGCTTCCATAGAGCACCCAGGAGAGGTCTTCCCCAGGCAGCGGCTCCTCGCAGCGCACCGGGAAGTCCTCGGGGGTGGGCTGGGTTATCACCGCCTTGCCGGTCTCCTCACGGCGCGCGCCGGGCGGGAAAAAGATCTGAGCAGTAGCGCAGAAGAGGTCCGGGACGGCGTCGAAGGCCCGCACCAGCGGGGCGAAGAAGCCCGACTCCAGAATCATGTCGTTGTTCAACAGGAAGACGTGGGAGTAGCGGGCGCGCCGGATCCCCCGGTTCACCGCGCGGGCGAAGGAGAGCGGGGCGGGGCTCTCATCCACGGCGATCGACGGGTATTCGCGCTCGAGCCAGGCGCGGGTGCCATCGTCCGAGCCGTTGTCCACTACGATAATCTCCGCGCGGAAGCCGGCAAGTTCCCGAATCAGGCCGGGAAGTTGCGCTTCGAGCAGCGGCCTACCGTTGCGCGACGGGATCACCACGGAGATGCCGCCTGGTAGTGGGGAGGGCTCGGGCGACATCGTGCGGGCGGTCCGGGCGAGACGGACGGCACAGCGCGCCGCGTCATAAAGCAGCGCCAGGCGCCATGCCTCCGGGCCGCTTCCGAGAAAGCCGCGCAAGCGCCGCAGCATCAGATCAGCAGGTGGCGAAACGTGCGGCGGTCGCCTTCTTGGTGCTGCTGCCACATGGCGAGCGCCTGCAGGGCGAAGCCCGTCGAAACCGGATTGATGTAGGGCAGGCACTCGGAGCCGCGGCGTCCGAACCAGAAACCTCCGTCGAGGCGCGGATCGCGATGCTGGCACTGGAAGCCGGCAAGGCGCCCGGCCTCCCAGGAGGCGGCTTCCTCATCGAGCGGCACCGCGCCGTTCCAATCCGCGAAGAGGCGCGCGCGAAGCAATTGCGCGTAGACGTCGGAGCGTTCGAACCGAGGTCCGATTTCGCGCAGGTACCCCGCCACACGCGCGATAGCTTCGCGGGTGGCCGTGACGCAGTCCGCTTCCGAAGCGCAGGGAAGCATGCCCTCCAGAAAATACGAATACGCGTGCAGCCGGTCCATCACCTTGAGAGGATCCGGGTTGCCGGGCAGGAACTCCGCGTGTGTGCGCAGCGATTCCGCCAGCACGCGGCAGTAGGGCTCCCGGAATTCCGACTTGCCGGTAGCCTCGGCGAGATCATGCCATGCCATCGCGGCCTTCAACTGGTAGCAGCCGACCGAGCGCGACCAGCGTTCGTCACGCGGGGTGGGGCGCTTGTCCGGCAGGCTCAGGATGGGGTGGAACTCGCTCTGCCCGGCGTGAAAATCGCGCAGCATGGCGCGGCCGCAGCGTTCGGCGGCGTCGAGGAATTCCGCTTCGCCGGTTGCCCGCCAGGCCGCCAGCAGAGCGCGAACGATAATGCCGGAATCGAAGAAGTACGCCATCGGCCCGCCGCCGTTGAGCGACGGCCCATACTCGTAGGGGATGGCGTCGAGGGCGGCGTCCCAGGCCACGCGGGCCAGAAACCGGGCGCCCAGAGTGGCGCGCTCCAGAAACTCGCGTTCCCCGGTGAGGGCGTGCAGGTAGACCAGGGTACTCACGGCGTAGCCGGTTATCTCAGTGGAGATCGGGTTGTTGCGTCCGATATCTGTGCGGAAGTACCGCGCGACGCCGCCTCCCGGTTCCTGAATGCCTGAATTGAGGAACCAACGGCCCGCGCGATCTGCGAACGAGGGTGACAAGGGGACCTTTCAGTAGAGGATTCTAAAGGAGATATTGTAGCAGCAACTCAAAAGTGAACCCGGGCGGCCAGGAGTTCCACGGTGCGATCGATTTCGGCGGCGCTAGTGGGGCGGCCAAGGCTGAAGCGAATGGCACCCATCCCGGTTTCCGGGGCGACGTGCATGGCCTGAAGGACGGGGGAGAGCGTCACCTCGCCGGTGTGGCATGCCGAACCCGTCGAAGCGGCAATCTCGGGAACACGTTCGAGGATGGCGGATCCGGGGGTGCCGCGGAAACCCACGTTGAGCGTGTTCGGCAGGCGTTCGGTCGGGTGGCCGTGGAGGACGACGGCGTCCCCGAATCGCGCTTTTAATAGCTGCCAGAGGCGGTCGCGGAGGTCGCGCGCGGCGGTCGAATCGAGCCACGGATGCGCGAGGTCGCAGGCGGCTCCCAGGGCGGCGTCGAGCAGGATGTTTTCGGTTCCGGCGCGGCGGCCGCCTTCATGTCCGGCTCCGTGGACCAGCGATTCGAGTACTACGCCCTTCCGGATGTAGAGCGCTCCGACGCCTTTGGGGGCGTAAAGTTTGTGGCCCGCGATGGAGAGCAGGTCGGCGCCGGTGACTGCCGCGGTAGCCGAAATTTTGCCCATCGACTGGGCCGCGTCGGTGTGGAACAGGACGCCGTGCTCGTGCGCCACACGCGCGATTTCCGCCACCGGCTGCATGGTCCCTACCTCGTTATTAGCGTGCATCACGGAAACCAGCACCGTACGGGCGGTGAGGGCACGGCGGATATCGTCGGGATCCACGCGGCCGTAGCCATCCACGGCAACATATGTTACAGACGCGCCCAGGCGTTCCAGAAAACGGCAGGGTTCGAGGACCGCCGGATGCTCGACCTGCGTAGTCACGATGTGGCCGTCCGGCCGGCCGGATGCGAACCAAACACCTTTAATGGCGTGATTGTTCGCCTCGCTGCCACCGCTGGTGAAGACGATCTCGCCGGGCGAGCAGCCGGCGAGCGCTGCTACCTGGGCACGGGCGCGCTCCACGGCTTCCCGCGCCGGACACCCGGCCCAGTGACTGCTCGACGGATTCCCGAACGGCCCCGCCGCGAGACGGGCGATGAGTTCCGCAACCTCCGGCGCCAACGGGGTGCTGGCGTTGTAGTCGAGGTAGATGAATTCGGCCGCGCTTACGGGCATAGGACCAGTATAGGGCGTCGCCGGCGCTTCTCCGGCGTGATAAGATTTGGCGTGAGGTGGGCCACACCATGCGCGCCGGAGCCGCAGGAGTCCTGGTAATTGGGTTGGCGCTGGCGGGAGTCGCCGGGATTGGGATTGCGCAGAACGTTGAAATCCCGCGCCGTCCGCGGGCTCCCGAACCCGGGCAGGGCACCCAGCCTCGTTCCAACATCCGCGTCGATACCACTCTGGTCCTGATCCCCGTCACCGTCACGGATCCGCTCAACAGGCCCGTTACGGGGCTTGAACAGGAACATTTCAAGGTTTTCGAGGATAAAGTCGAGCAGACCATCACCCAGTTCGCGGCCGATGATGCCCCGCTCGCGGTAGGGCTCGTTTTCGATGTCAGCGGCAGCATGGGAGAGAAACTGCGCAAGTCCCGCCAGGCGGCCGCCCAGTTCTTCCGGTCCGCCAACCCCGAAGACGAGTTCTTCCTGGTGGAGTTCAATGAACGGCCGCGGCTGGCTACCCCCCTCACCAGCAGCGCGGAAGAGATTCAAAACCGGCTTGCCTTTTCGCAGTCGAAAGGCCGTACGGCGCTGCTCGATGCGGTGTACATGGCGCTGAACGAGATGAAGAAGTCGAAGAAGGCGCGCAAGGCCCTGCTAATTCTCTCGGACGGCGGCGATAACAGCAGCCGCTACACGGAGGGCGAGGTGCGCACGCTGGTGCGCGAGAGCGACTCCCTCATCTACGCCATCGGTATTTTCGAGAGCCTTGGTGCGCGCAGCCGCAGCGCCGAGGAACTCTCCGGCCCAGGCCTGCTCAGCAGCATGGCCGAGCAGACCGGCGGTCGCCACTTTCCCGTGGATAACATCAATGAACTGCCCGACGTGGCCGCCAAGATCGGGGTAGAACTCAGGAACCGCTACATTCTGGGCTATACGCCCGGCAACCAGCAACGTGACGGCAAGTACCGTCGGGTGCAGGTGAAGATCGTGCAGCCGAGGGGGCTCCCCTCCCTACGTGCGGCGTGGCGCATGGGATACTACGCGCCGGTAGAGTAGCTGGCGAGTCACGGCAACCGCTTCCGGCTCCCGGGCATCAAACCGTCAGGGGCGCCGCGCGAGAGTCCGGCGTATAATAGCCGAAGAGCTACCGGAATCCAGAATATATGAACAGCCGAATCAAATTTCTCGTGGTGATGGGCTCCACGTGTATCGTACTGCTGCTGCTGCTTGGCACGGTGCTGGGCAAGACCGCCAACACCAACGGCGCTTACCCGCATATCGGTGTTTACACCGAGGTGCTTTCCCGCATCAAAAGCGAATACGTTGAAGAGCCTGACATAAAGAGTGTCACCCTCGGGGCTTTGAACGGGCTGCTTGAGTCCATTGACCCCTTCGCCAGTTATCTGAACTCCGACCAGTACAAGGACTACCTGAAGAACAAGGACGTGGCGAAGGCGGGGGTAGGGCTGGTCCTATCCAAGAAGTTCGGTTACGTCGGGGTTGTCGGGGTCGTACCAGGGTCGCCTGCCGCCAAGGCGGGGATCGGCCCGCAGGATATGATCGAGACGATTAAGGGCATTGCTACCCGCGATATGCCGCTGGCCTATGCCAGCATGCTGATGGACGGCGAGGCAGGCAGTTCCGTGGATCTCACCGTGATCCGGGTTCGGCGCCCGGAGCCCCAGAAGGTGTCACTGACCCGCGCCGCCATCACCTATCCTCCGGTGAGCGCGCGTATGATGCCGGAACAGATCGGGTACATCCGTCCGGAGACCCTGGCGACTGGCAAGGTGAAGGAAGTGGCCGGGGCGCTTAAGAAACTGCAGGGTGAAGGGGCCAAAAAGCTGATTCTGGACCTGCGCAACACAGCCGTCGGTTCTCCCGAGGAAGGCGTTGCTCTGGCAAATCTGTTTGTCGAGAAGGGATTGATTACCTACCTTCAGGGGCAGCGCGTGCCGCGCAAGAATTTCGAGGCTGACCCGGCCAAAGGCGTAACCACGCTGCCACTTGCGGTGATCACCAACCGCGGGACGGCAGAAGGTGCCGAAATCGCGGCGGCGGCGCTGCTCGACAGCAAGCGGGCGCAGGTAGTAGGGGAGCGCACCTACGGTGACGCATCCCTGCGGAGGGCCATCACCATGGACGATGGCGGTGCCATCATCCTCTCCGTTGCCAAGTACTACTCGCCCAGCGGCAAGGCGATTCAGGACACTGGAGTGACCCCCAGCGTGGTCGTGAACGAGCCCGAAGCCCAGATTGACCTGGACGATCGAGGGGAACCGCTGCCCGAGGCCCCCGAGCCGCAGCGAAAGCCCGAGGAAGACCCGCTGCTCAAGAAGGCCGTGGAAATCCTGAAGTAAGCGTCAGAGCGTCTTCAGGTAACCGATCAGGTCGTTCTTATCTTCATCGCTGAGCATGTCCTTATAGGCGGGCATGCCGGAGCCGCCTTCGTCTATCTTGGCGCGCACGTTGGCTTCGGTAGGTTTCTTGCCGTTAGAAAGTTTGGCGTTTTTGAACAGGTTTTTAAGGCTCGGTCCCATCTTCCTCTCGTTCGTAGCGGAAGCGTGACAGACCGAGCATTGCCCCTCGAAGGTGCTTTTCCCCTTGGCTGTATCCCCCTTCTTTGGGGTGGCGGGAGCTGCCGCCGAAGATACCGCCAGGACGGCGCAGCAAGCAAAGACGTGGAATATTCTCATAGCGATTTATCCCACCAGTTTACCCTCTCGGTTTGCCGCTTGGGAATGAATTCAGGCCGAGGGGAGCACCGGAAATACTCCCGGTATCCGCTCCCGCCTCCGGCCAGTGGACCTCTAGAGCGCCTGCAAGAGAGAGTTGCCGTGTTTCTTCACCTGATGCCGGATGTTGCCCAGATGGGCTGTCAGCTCGGCGACGATAGCAAGCGCGGCGGCATCGCCCAACAGCGTTACAACAATGAAGCCGTTGGCGTACTCAATCACACCCTGGGCAAGTGAACCGACGTTCAACTCTTGCCCCATCACCTCGAAGGCACCGATGCCGGCCGAGACGACGGCGCCCACCGCCTCCAGGTCAACGCCCTCGTCGGCGGCCTCCCCTTCAATCACAAATCCGTCGCGGCTCACCAACACCGCGCCGTTGACACCAGGGATTTTCGCGAGTTCCGCGAGTACTTCCGTCATGACTGACATTGCTGTTGCCGTCTCCTTCCGATTCTGCAACACTTCAGAGCGTTTCCTACGCCGTCGCCATCAGCTGCGGCAAACGTGCCGTCACCTTGCCGAGGGCGACCGAAACCGAGCCTAGGGATGCGCCTCTGGCGGCTACCGCCAAGACGAGGCGGTCTTCCCCGAGGCGCACTATTACGACCGTGCCCGCCGCGTCTTCAATAAACACACGGTTCATGCCTTGGCGGGGATAGCCAGCGCACAGGCGAATAAGAGAGATCCGCAGCCCGGAGATGTCGCGACATTCCGTGCCGCGCGCGTCGGCTTCTGCTAGAAGACTGCCCGCGGTATTGGTAATGGAGAGGTGCAGAAAGGGTACGGTGTGAAGCAGGTCGCCCAGGTGGGCGGAGAGGACGGGATTTAGCGTGATATCGCAAGCAGCCGCGGGTTGGACTGCCTGCTCCTCTGCCGCGAGACGTGCCTGCTCCTCGGCGGCGAGGCGAGCCTGCTCCTCGGCCGCGAGGCGAGCCTGTTCCTCGGCGGCGAGGCGAGCCTGCTCCTCGGCCGCAAGGCGTGCCTGTTCCTCTGCCGCAAGGCGAGCCTGCTCCTCGGCCGCAAGGCGTGCCTGTTCCTCGGCCGCAAGGCGAGCCTGTTCCTCGGCGGCGACGCGTGCCTGCTCCTCGGCGGCGAGGCGAGCCTGGTCCTCGGCGGCGAGGCGAGCCTGCTCCTCTGCCGCGAGGCGAGCCTGCTCTTCGGCCGCAAGGCGTGCCAGCTCGTCGGCGGCGAGGCGTGCCTGCTCTTTGGCCGCGAGACGTTCCTGCTCTTCTGCCGCGAGACCTGCCTGCTCTTCTGCCGCGAGGTGTGCCTGCTCCTCTGCCGCGAGACCTGCCTGCTCTTCGGCCGCGAGGCGAGCCTGCTCTTCGGCCGCAAGGCGTGCCTGCTCCTCGGCGGCGAGGCGTGCCTGCTCCTCGGCCGCGAGGCGAGCCTGCTCCTCGGCGGCGAGGCGTGCCTGCTCTTCTGCCGCAAGGCGAGCCTGCTCCTCGGCCGCGAGGGGAGCCTGTTCCTCGGCGGCGAGGCGTGCCTGCTCCTCGGCCGCAAGGCGTGCCTGTTCCTCGGCCGCAAGGCGTGCCTGCTCTTCTGCCGCGAGGCGAGCCTGCTCTTCGGCCGCAAGGCGTGCCTGCTCCTCTGCCGCGAGGCGTGCATGCTCTTCTGCCGCGAGACGTGCCTGCTCCTCTGCCGCGAGACGTTCCTGCTCCTCTGCCGCGAGACGTGCCTGCTCTTCTGCCGCAAGGCGAGCCTGTTCCTCGGCCGCAAGGCGTGCCCGCTCTTCTGCCGCCAGGCGTTCCTGTTCTTCGGCCGCAAGGCGAGCCTGTTCTTCGGCCGCCAGGCGTCTCTGCTCCTGAACCCAGAGGCGTGCCTGTTCGTCTGCTGCGAGGCGTGCATGCTCCTGAACCCAGAGGCGTGCCTGTTCGTCTGCCGCCAGTCGTGCCTCGTCCTCCTCGGCTGGTGCCGTCTGCGTCTGGGCAGCGAGGTCCTGGTCTTCAGCGACTGGGTTAGTCTGCCGAGCGACAGCAGGGGACTCCTCCCCGGCTTCGGCGGCAGTCGCGGCGAGAGCCTGCTCCGCTGCGGCAGCCTCACGCGCCGATTCCTCGATGGTCTGGCGAGCGTGCTCCTCATCCTGGCGTTCCGCCTTGACCTGCAACGCGTCCAGCAGCGCCCGCTGGACGTCCATGTCGATCGTGACCTTCTCCGCCTCGACGTTCAGCGCGAACTCGAACTCGCCGTCGGTCCAGGTCACGACCCGGACCAGGGCTTCCATTCCTTCTGTGTCGCCGAAACGCACGTCCACAAGGCGGCCCTTGTGGTAGAAGACCTCGGCTTCACCGGCCGGTCCCGATAACCGCAGTACGCCGGTACGTCGGGTCTGACTGGGGAGACGTATCAACTCCACAACGCCTACGTCGTTCAGGTTGCCCCTGAACGCGATAATCTTTCGTCGAATCCGCCAGATCACTGATGAACCCTCTCAACTTCGAGACTAAGAACACTGGGGCCGTTAAGTCTCAATAATGCCCCATCAAATTGGCGATTATACTATGGAAAATTACTGATTTCTAATGAAATTCAGCGGAATTATGGAGGAGTTTTCCCTACCTCAAAGGCTATCTACTGTCTGTAGCCCACTGATGCTATCCTGTTAGCATCTCTGGGTACTAACTTTCGTAATGTACAAACTTCTAGCACTCAACCGCGGTGAGATCGCCATACGCATTCTGCGTGCCGCAAATGAATTAGGATTACAAACGATAGCTATCTATTCCCAACAGGATCGCCTGGCCCTGCACCGCTTCAAGGCCGACGAAGCCTACCTGGTGGGCGAGGGGAAGGGGCCGGTGGAGGCCTACCTCGATGTGGATGGCATTGTGGCGCTGGCCGACGAGAAAGGCGCGGACGCCATTCACCCCGGCTACGGTTTCCTTTCTGAGAACCCGGCGTTAGCGCGCGCCTGCGAGCAGGCCGGTATCACGTTTATCGGGCCGAGCGCCGAATTATTGGAACTGCTGGGCGACAAGACCGCGGCGCGGCGGCTGGCCGAGCGCGCCGGCATCCCGGTGCTGCCGGGCACGGAAAATCCCGTGACGGATCCCGCCGAGGCCGGACGAATCGCCGCCCAGATCGGCTTTCCCCTGATCGTCAAAGCGGCCTTCGGCGGCGGCGGGCGCGGCATGCGGGTGGTGGAACGCCGCGAAGATTTCCCCGGCCTTCTCGAGGAGGCGCGGCGCGAAGCCCTGGCCGCCTTCGGTAACGGCGCGGTGTTCCTGGAGCGCTATGTGCGGCGCGCGCGGCACGTCGAGGTGCAGATTGTGGCCGATCAGCACGGCGGCATACAGCATCTGCATGAGCGCGATTGCTCGGTGCAGCGCCGGCATCAGAAAGTGGTGGAGGTGGCGCCCGCCGTAGGGCTCGACGACGGCATTCGCCGCGCGCTCCACGAAGCCGCCGTTACGCTCGCGCGCGAGGCCGGCTACACCAACGCGGGTACGGTGGAGTTTCTGGTCGACGCCGATACAGGGGAGTGGTACTTCATCGAGGTGAACCCCCGCATTCAGGTGGAGCACACCGTTACAGAGGCGGTGACCGGCATCGACCTGGTGCGGTGCCAGATCCTACTGGCGCAGGGCCATCGCCTGCACGGCCCCGAGATCAACATCCCCGAGCAGGTTCCGCTTCACGGCTACGCCCTGCAATGCCGCATTACCACCGAAGACCCTGCCAACGGCTTCATCCCGGACTACGGCAAAATCCACACTTACCGCTCCGCCGCGGGCTTCGGCATCCGGCTCGACGGCGGCTCAGCCTACAGCGGCGCGATGATCACGCCGTTTTACGACTCCCTGCTGGTTAAGGTGACGGCCTGGGGACGGCGCTTCAGCGACGCCTGCAGCCGCATGGACCGCGCCTTGCGCGAGTTCCGGTTGCGTGGGGTGAAGACCAACATCCCGTTCCTGGAGAACGTGGTGAACCATCCGGACTTCCAGGCCGGCGATGTGACAACGGGATGGCTGGAGAAGACCCCGGAACTGTTCCACTTCGTGCCGCGGCGCGACCGCGCCACCAAGTTGCTGTCGTACCTCGGGGATGTCATCGTCAACGGCAACGCAACGGTGGCCGGGAAGCCGCGGCCGGAGCGGCTGGCTCCCGCGCCGGTGCCGCCGCACAACCCCTCGACGCCGCCGCCCGGAACTCGCCAGTTACTGGATGAGATGGGGGCGGAGAAGTTTGCCGCGTGGACGCGTGCGCAATCGCGTCTGCTGCTCACCGACACGACTTTCCGTGACGCGCACCAGTCGCTGCTGGCGACACGCGTCCGGACCTATGACATGTTGGCCATCGCCAACCAGGTGGCGCACCGGCTGCACGGACTCTACAGCCTGGAGATGTGGGGCGGCGCGACCTTCGATGTCACCATGCGGTTCCTCCACGAGGATCCGTGGCTCCGGCTGCGCGCCCTGCGGGAGGCAATCCCTAACATCTGCTTTCAGATGCTGCTGCGGGCGTCTAACGCTGTGGGATATGCGGCGTACCCGGATAACGTGGTGCGGGCCTTTATCGAGGAGGCTGCTGAGCAGGGCATCGACATTTTCCGTATCTTCGATTCGCTGAACTGGCTGCCCAATATGGGAGTTTCGATGGAGGCGGTGCGCAAGACGGGCAAGGTCTGTGAGGCTGCCATCTGCTATACCGGCGACATCCTGGACCCCAAGCGCGACAAGTACCCGCTCCAATACTACATACGCATGGCAAAGGAACTGGAGCGTATGGGGGCGCACATCCTGGCCATCAAGGATATGGCGGGTCTGTGCAAGCCCTATGCCGCGGAGAAACTGGTTCGCGCGTTGCGTGAGGAAGTCGGGCTGCCGGTGCACTTCCACACGCACGATACCAGCGGCATCAACGCCGCCTCGGTGCTAAAGGCGTCGGAAGCCGGTGTGGACGCGGCCGACGGCGCCGTTGCATCAATGAGCGGCACCACCAGCCAGCCAAACCTGAACTCCATAGTGGCGGCCCTGGCCCATACGGAGCGGGAGACCGGCGTGGACCTGGAGGCGCTCAATCAGTGTGAGGATTATTGGGAAATCGTCCGCACCTACTACGCACCGTTCGACAGCGGACTGCGCTCAGGCACGGCCGAGGTTTATATCCACGAGATGCCAGGCGGGCAGTTCACCAACCTGCGGGAGCAGGCCGCGTCGATGGGGCTGGGTCCGCGTTGGCGGGAGATCGCCCGGACCTACGCGGAGGTGAACCGCGCACTGGGCGACATCGTCAAGGTGACGCCTTCGAGCAAGGCTGTGGGCGACATGGCGCTGTTCCTCGCCAATCATAAGATGACTGTCGAGGAGTTCGCGCGGTTGGGCGCGGATCACGACTTCTCGCTGCCGGCGTCCATGATCGAGATGCTGCGCGGTGAACTGGGCGAGCCGGAAGGGGGCTGGCCGCCCGCCATCCAGAAGGCCGTGCTGCGCGGGGAAAAGCCGATCTCCGGCCGCCCGGGCGCGGTGCTGCCTGCCGCCGATTTCGATGCTACCGCGGCAGCCATCGAGGCGAAGATCGGGCGTGCGCCGTCCGCCGACGAGGTGCTCAGCTACTTCATGTACCCCGAGGTATTCCTGAAGTTCGCAGCCGCGCGGGATAAGTGGGACGGCATCGAGACCCTGCCCACTCCGGCGTTCTACTACGGGCTCGACGGCGGCCAGGAAATCTCGGTGGAGATCGAATCCGGCAAGACCTTGATCGTGAAATTCCTGACCATCGGGGAGCCGCATCCGGACGGTACCCGCACGGTGTTCTTCGAACTGAACGGACAGCCGCGCGAGGTGACCGTGCGGGACATCAAACTTCAGGTGAAGATTCCGGCGCGGCCCAAGGCCGATGTGGCGAAACCCGGGGAGATAGGCGCGCCAATCCCGGGGGTGGTGTCGAACATTGCCGTCGAGATGGGCCAGACGGTGGTAAAGGGTGAGCGCCTGTTCGTCATGGAAGCCATGAAGATGCAGAATACGGTCTACTCCCCGGTGGGCGGGAAGGTGCTGCGCGTGCTCGTCGAAGTGGGACAGAGCGTGGAGGCCAAGGACCTTCTGTTGGTCATCGGGTAAGCGGGCGCCGCGCGCACGCGCTTGATACAATTCCTCCCTATGGTGCACCGGGCGGCTGCTTTCCTGGTGGCGTGCGCGGCGTTCGCGCAGACAGCCTATCAGGCGGAGTTCTTTCCCATGGCGGTGTGGTACGGCGGGGGCAAGGCGCGGGCACCCATGCTGGAACCGGATCCGCGGGCGAAGAAGGATATCTGGCGCAAAGACCTGCGCCAGATCAAGAGCCTGGGGTACAACACCATCCGCTGCTGGACCGACTGGGCGAGCGGCGAGCCCGCCGAGGGCCGCTACACCTTCGACACCGTCGACGTGCTGCTCGAGCTCGCGGAGCAGGAGAAGCTCAGGCTCGTAATCCAGGTCTACATGGATGCCGCGCCCGATTGGGTGGGGCAGAAGTTTCCGGACGCGCTCTACGAAACCGCCGGGGGCGAGAAGATGAAGTCCGAATCCGCTCCCGGCTACTGCGTCGATCACCCGGGTGTACTCAAGGCCGAGACCGCGTTCTTCACGGCGCTGGCCGAACGCGCCCGCCGCAGCCCTGCATTCCTGGGATGGGACCTGTGGAGCGAGCCCCACGTGATCAACTGGGCGACAGCCAATTATCTCTATCGACCGGAGTTCTGCTTCTGCCCCTCGAGTGTGCGGCGCTATCGCGGGTGGCTGCAGAAGAAGTATCCGTCGGTTCAGGGGTTGAACGAAGCGTGGTACCGTCGCTTCACATCATGGGACCAGGTGGAGCCGGGGCGGCTCAGCACGATTCTCTCCTACACCGATTACATCGACTGGCGGACCTTCATCCAGCAGAAGCTGGGGGAGGACCTGCGCGCCCGCTACGATGCCGTGAAGCGAGTTGCGCCGGATCGCATCGCTACCAGCCACGCGGCAATTCCGAGCCTGTTCACCTCGCCGCATGCGGGGGATGGCACGCCCGACGATTGGATCATGGTCCGGCAGGTAGACAACTACGGCACGTCTATGTACCCCAAGCATTCCATGCCTGTGGGGCGGGACCCGGCATGGCGCGGCGCGCTGCTCGATTTCGAGCGCTCCTCCGCGTACGGTCCCGGGGGCCGGGGCGGTTTCTGGGTTGGGGAATTGCAGGGTGGCTTCGGCACGGTGGCCCTGAACGTCAGTGCCACGGTCACTCCGGAGGATCTGCGGATCTGGACGTGGAGCGCGGTGTCGCGCGGCGCCAAGGGCATCAATTTCTATGCGTGGTACCCCATGAATACGGGCTACGAATCGGGCGGCTACGGGCTGATTCAGCTCGACGGCACCATCACGGAGCGCAGCCGCGTGGCGGGGGGCATCGCGCAGGTGGTGGAACGCAACCAGAAGCTCTTCCTGAATGCGCGGCCCGTGCCGGCCGAGGTGGCCATCGTGTTCAACCCCCTGGCCTACATGGTCGGCGGCCGGCAGCGTGCCGCCACCACTACGGGGCCGCAGAGCGAAGTGGGTTCTATCGAGCGCGATTCGTGGCTGGGCGCGTACCGCGCGCTGTTTCCCCTGAACGTGCCGGTGGATTTCGTGCACGTCAACGAACTGGGAGACCTGGGACGCTACAAGCTGGTGATCTTCCCCTATCCGCTGATGATTCCGGAGAAGGCCGCGGCGGTGCTGCGGGCTTATGTCCGGGACGGCGGCACGCTGGTGAGCGAGGCGCGGCTGGCGTGGAACAACGAGCGCGGGCGGGCTTCGGAAACCATCCCTGGGCTGGGCCTGTTCGAGGTGACCGGTTGCCGCGAGACGGCGGTGCAGTCCGTGCCCGGCCTCAAGACGGAGTTGCAGTGGGCCACCGACGCCATCCCCGGGTTGAAGGCCGGGGATCGCATTCCGGGGCGGCTCTACGAAGAGACCCTGGAGCCCTCCGGACCGCAGGCGCAGGTGGCGGCGCGTTTTCCGAATGGCGCGCCGGCGGCCGTGATCTCCACGTTCGGGCGCGGCAAGACCCTTACGCTAGGCTCCTACGTGGCGGTGGCGTACGAGACGGAGCGCAACACCGCCGCGGAGCGTTTCTTCGCGGGCCTGCTGGACTGGGCGGGGGTTGCACGGCCCGTCACCGTGACCGGCGGCCCTGTGGAAGTGCGGATGACGCAATCGGGCGGCAGCCGTTTGCTCTTTGCGTTCAACCACGGAGAGAAAGAAACCGGGGCGACGATCGAGATCGCGGCGCCGGCGAAATCGGCTACCGACGTGACCACCGGGAAGCCGGTCACGTTCGTATCGGGCAAGCTCGAAACGCGCCTCGCACCCGGCGGGGTCTGGGTAGTGCGGCTGGATTAACCATCATGCGAAACCTTGTGCTGCTTTCACTGCTGATTGCGGGCGCCGCCGTCGCGGCGGACGACTTCGTCCTGGTAAAGGGCGGGTTGCATCGCGCCGGCACACCCGCCTCCCGGGTGGATGACTTTGAAATGCTCGACCATCCGCTCACCAACGCGGAGTATAGGCTGTTCATCGAGGCCAGCGGCCACCCGGCGCCGCAGCACTGGGTGGGCGGACGCATCCCCGCGGGAATGGAGAATCACCCGGTGATCTTCGTCAACCGCTACGATGCGGCGGCCTACCTGAAGTGGCGCAGCGCGCAGGAAGGCCGCGTCTATCGGCTGCCCACCCTGGCGGAATTCGAATATGCCGCGCGCGGCGGGCGGGCGGAGACGAAATACCCGTGGGGCGATGACGCTCCCACCGGCAAGGCGAACTACGATGTTTCGGGCGACCGATCTTTCGACGGGTGGCGCACGTTCCTGGAGCCGGTGAAGCGCCACGCCGCGAATCCGTACGGGC
Organism: Bryobacteraceae bacterium; assembly: GCA_035561075.1. Taxonomy (GTDB): domain Bacteria; phylum Acidobacteriota; class Terriglobia; order Bryobacterales; family Bryobacteraceae; genus JAMCRM01. Next base: position 106,376 of record DATMYF010000057.1, on the reverse strand, counting down.
TGTTCGATATGGCCGGGAACGTGTGGCAGATGGTGGACAGCTATCCGGACCCGGCGATCGCGCGCTTCCGTTACCGCGTGGATTCGGCAACGTCGATGGAGAGCGGGCTGGCGGGCGGCTCATGGGCGCGCACGGAGCCTTACCTGCGGTGCGGGGTGCGGGGCGCGGCGTCCTCGGGAATCCGGCACCCCGATTTCGGCTTCCGTCCGGTGCGCGAGCCCGCGGGCCAGACCGGCTTCCAGCGGCAGCCGCGGCGCGTAATCGCTGTTAACATGGGCGGCGGGAGCGTCTACCTCGCTTGGCAGTGGTTACCGGGCGATGCCGCCGGCGCGGCGTTCCATATTTACCGCGCTTCGCGCCGCGATGTGGCGGGGGAACGCATCACGGCGGAGCCCGTTCGCGATTCCACCAACTATGTGGACCGTGCGCCGGGCAGGCAGCGCGTCTATTATCGGGTGCGCGCGGTGGAGGGCAACAAAGAAGGGCCGCCTTCGGAGTGGGCCGCCGTCGAGCCCGCCGCCGAACGCAGCAATGTGATCGCGGTGTTCGAGCCGACCGTAAAGCAGGGCGGCATAATGCCGGTCTTCGGGGACCTCAATGGCGACGGCCGTCTGGATGCCGTCGTGCGCCTTGATAACGGCATCCGCGAGATGTCGCGTGACCCCGGTGTCCCCGTGGAGCTCGAAGGTTTTAACGCCGACGGCCGCAGCCTCTGGCGTCGCCCCCTGGTCTACCACGACCACTGCTTCGGCAACGCCAACAACGTCCCGGTGCTGCTCTACGATATGGACGGCGACGGCAGCGCCGAGGTGCTCGCGCAGATCCAGGAAGGCGATCAGCTCTACCTGGCGATCCTCGACGGTGGGACCGGCCGGGTGCGCCGGAAGACACTCTGGACTCCGATGGAGACGGACTTCGGGAAATCGTCCACACGGGTCCACATGTCCGTCGCCTACCTGAACGGGAAGACCCCCGCCATCGTGACCCAGACGGGCCTCTACGAGAACGAGATTTACGATGCCTACGATGGCGAGTTGAAAAAGCTATGGCAGTACCGCAGCTTCGGGGAGACCAACGGCAGCGGGTCGCACCACGTCGATATCGCCGACGTGGACGGCGACGGCCGCGACGAGGTCTTCAACGGCACGACCCTGCTGAACCCGGATGGCACCATGCGGTGGTCCATCTATCGGCTGCATCCGGATATCGTGGCGGTGAAGCGCATCCTGCCCGGCACGAAGGAACGGCAGGTCTATTTCGCCGTGGAAAGCGGGATGCATGCGGGCGCTTACGTGGTGGATGCCAAGTCCGGCAAGGTGATCTGGAAGGTGAATCGCGAGGACGACCCGCGATGGGTGCACGCGCACACCGGCTGGGCGTCAGATATCTGGGAACGCTCGCCGGGCATGGAGATGCTGACCAATCGCGATGGCCATACGGGCGAGGACCTGGTGCTGTTCGCGGCGGACGGAAAGATCATCATGAACCCGTTCCCACGTGGCTGGCGGCCGGTGAACTGGACGGGCGGTAAAGTGCGGGACCTCATGAACGGCGACGCAACCCAGGTGGGGCGGTTTGATGGCAAGGCGGTGACGCCGCTCGCGGGCGTGCGGCCCAACGAATTAGGGAAGGGAAGCTGCACTATGGTTGCGGACCTTGCCGGCGACTACCGCGACGAGATCGTCTGCATGGCGGACGGCAAAGTCGTGGTGCTCTCGAATATCGAGCCGGCGGAAACGCGCGAGGTCACCCGCACTGCCGACCGCGAGTACCGTTTATGGCTGGCGCGCAACATGGGCGGCGGCTACGCGTCGTACTTCGAGTGGCAGCCTACTCCAGCACGCTGACTTCTTTGAAGTAGACCACCGAGCGCGGGTCGTGATTCTGCAGCCCGATGTAGCCCACGTCCGCGCGCGGCCCGCGCACCGGCTCGTACCATGCCTTGCGCGGCGGGACGGGCTGGTCGCCGCGGAACTCGTTCACCAGTTCGCCATTCAGCTTGATGGAGGTCAGATTGCCCTTGAGCGTGATCTCCATGGTGTTCCACTCGCCCGCGGGCTTCTGGTTGCGCTTGGTGACCTTGCTCAGGGAGTAGATGGCTCCGGTAGAGTGCCATTCATCTCCGGCGGCGTCGATCTGCACCTCATAGCCGTTATGGACGCCGTACCAGGGATCCGGGGGCGGCTCGGGCAGCCGGATGATGACGCCGGAGTTGGCGCGTTCGGAGGCCGTCTTAAAGACCACCCGGATGGTCGTGTTGCCGAACTTCCTGCCCTTGTAATAGAGCAGGCCCATGCCGCCCTCGGTCTTCATCAGGCCGCCTTCAATGACGAAGCGGCCGGGGCCGACCATCTCCCACCCGGTGAGATCCTTGCCGTTGAAGAGCTGTTTCCACTCTCCGGCGTGGCACATGCCGGCAAGCAATAAGCAGGCTGCGAGAATCCGCATAGTCGTTATCATCTCATTCGGGCGGGGGTTCGGAAAAGACGATGGCCCGCCGGAACCCGCCCGTTTTCCAGGCGGCGTAAGCGATCCCGATTGCCAGCCAGATGAATCCGGCGATCTTGGCCGGGGTCCGCAGGCTCAGCCAGATGTAGAAGCAGATGAGGAAACCGGCCGCGGGCGGCAGAAGGTTCATCAGTTTCTTCTCGTTTTGGCGCACGTAATAGTGAAGGAGCGCCGCGGCGTTCACTCCCATGAAGGCGATGAAGGCCCCGAAATTGAGCAACTCAGCGCCCAACTGGTAGCTCATCAGGAATGCGCCTATGAGCGCCACGGCGCCGGTGAACAGGACGTTGTTGCGCGGAACGCCGGTCTTCTCATCCACCGCGCCGAAGAAGCGCTTGGGAATCGTATTGTCGCGCCCCATGCCGAAGAGCAGTCGCGCGGCGCCGAGTTGCGCGCCGCTGCCGGAACCGATGGTGGCCACCAGCAGGGTGGCATTCACGATCTGGAACAGAATGACGCCGCCCACCCGCCCGGCCACGTGCACGAAGGCGGTGTCCACGTCGGGGTAGCTGCGAAAGTCCGGCCAGACGAGTTGCGCCGAGTAGACCTCCACGCTCGCCAGAATTCCCGTGATGAGGCATGTCAGCACGGTGGCGTAAAGAATGTTGCGGCGCGGGTTCTTCACCTCCTCCGAGAGCGTCGAGATGCCGTCGAAGCCGATGTACGTCAGGACCGCGATGGAGGTGCCGGTGGAGATGGCGCCGAGCGAGAACGTATCGGGGTTGTAGAACGGCCGGGTGAAGTCCGCCACGGTGAGCGACGGCATCCCCAACAGGTAGCGCGCCGCGGAAAAGAAGTAGCCCAGCAGCACCACCCCCATCACTACCACCAGAATCTCGTTTGTGCGGGCGCTGGCTCGAATGCCGCGGAGGTTCAGGATGGTGAAGAGCGAGGCGAAGAATACCGCCCACATGGCGTACGGGATGTCCGGTGCGATGTTGGCCGCGGCCTTGCTGCACCAGATGGTGCAGATGATGGGGTTGATCATGTAGTCCGCCGCCATGCTCCACCCGGTGACGAAGCCCAGCCCGGAGTGGATCTCGCGGCCGACGTAGGTGTAGGCCGAGCCGGCGCTGGGGTAGGCGCGCGCCATGCGGCCGTAGCTGATGGCCGTGAACAGCATCGCGCACATGCCGATCAGAATCGTGGTCACTACGTGACCGCGCGCCTCCTGGCTGATCACGCCAAAGATCGGCAGGGGCGCGGTGGGTTGGATCAGAACAATGCCGTAGAAAACAAGATCCCAAAGTCCCAGGGCTCTCCGGAGTTGCGGTTTTCCGGTACCGGGGTTTTCGCTCGCGGTTTGCATCGAAGTCTCGATTGTCACACAGAGTTGGGCGGCGCCGCACATTTGCCCGGCGGTGGCCCGTGGCAGGGCTGCTATACTCCGGACAGAACAGGGGTTGGGAGAAAAATGAGGGCGGTCTTGGGGCTCGTAATGGCCGTGGTGGCGTCCGCGCAGACGCCTCAGGTGGAACTGAGGGAAATCGCCAAGCTGCCGGACGTGATTACCGATATCCAGCAGCCGCGCGGTGATGCGCGCCTGTTCGTGATGGAACGGGTGGGCCGCATCCGAGTGATCGAGGGCGGAGCATTGCTGGCGGAACCGTTTCTGGACATCAGCGCCAGGGTGGCGTCCGGTGGCGAGCGCGGACTGCTGGGGCTGGCGTTCCCTCCGGGCTTCGCTACCAAGCAGTATTTCTACGTGAACTATACGGACCGGCAGGGCGATACCACCATTGCGCGCTACCGTGTCACCCAGTCCCCGAACCGCGCCGACCCCGCCAGCGAGGCCGTACTCCTCAAAATCCAGCAGCCCTTCGCCAATCACAACGGCGGCCAGATCCGCTTCGGTCCCGACGGTTACCTCTATATCGGGATGGGAGACGGCGGCAGTGCCGGCGACCCGCAGAACAATGCCCAGAACCCGCGCTCGCTGCTCGGCAAGCTACTGCGCTACGATTCCGAGTCGGACCTTTCGCAATTCCGCATCCCGGCCGACAATCCGTTCGCCAATAATCCCCTTTACGAACCGGCCATTTGGGCATTGGGCCTGCGTAACCCGTGGCGCTTCTCCTTCGATCGCGAAACCGGAGACCAGTGGATCGCCGATGTGGGCCAGAACCGCGCCGAAGAGATCAACTTTCAACCCGCCGGCCGCGGCGGACAGAACTACGGCTGGAACCCGACGGAGGGCTTGCAGTGCTTCCTGCCCGGCTGCAACCTCGCCGCCTACACTCTGCCGGTAATCGAATACGGGCGCTCGGAAGGCTGCTCGGCGAGCGGAGGGTTTGTCTACCGGGGAAGCGACTTGCCGGCTCTAAAGGGGCAGTACCTTTACGGTGACTACTGTACCGGCACGATCTGGGGACTGCGGCGCGACGGCGACCGCTGGGTCAACCAGACGCTGTTGCGTGTTAGCGAAGGCGTGACCACGTTCGGTGAGGACTCTAGCGGCGAAATCTACGTCGGAACCGGCGCCGGAAGCGTCTACCGGCTGGCCGCTCCTCCCAGCGCAGCCGGACCTTCCGTACTCTCCGCCGTAAACGCGGCCAGCTTCGCCCCGGGCTTGGTGGCGGGGTCGATCGGGACGGTATTCGTAACGGGGGTGATAGACCAGGATGGCATCGCGGCCGCGCCGTCGGTTCCGCTGCCTGCCGCGCTGGGGGGCGTGGCTGTGACCGTGAACGGGCGCGCGGCGCCGCTCTACGCCGTCGCACGGACGGCATCCGGGGAGCAGATCAATTTCCAGGTGCCATTCGAAGCGGCTGGTGCGGAGCGCGCTTCCATCGTGGTGCGCCGGGGTACCGTAGCCACCGCGGCATTTGAAGCGCCGCTTGTAGCCGCGCAGCCTGGAGTGTTTTCCGCCGACGGGACGAACGCGATTGTGGTGCGAGTCGACGGCAACCGCCTGGTGACGGCCGCTGAGCCGCTTATTGCCGGTGAATTGGTCTATTTCTACGCCACCGGTCTCGGCGCTGTCACGAATCCGCCGGCTACGGGCGCGGCGAGTCCGCGCGATCCGTCGGCGGTTGCCGCCATCACCCCTCGGGTAACCGTTGGAGGCGTTCCCGCCGATGTGCTTTTTGCCGGACTGGCGCCGGACTTTGTGGGCCTGTTCCAGATCAATATCCGGATGCCCGCCGGCGCTCCCTCCGGCAACGCCGCCCTGGCTGTTGAAACCGGCGGTGCTGCCAGCCCTACGCGCAACGTGCCGGTGCGGTGATGCCCGGCGTGTGCGAAAGTCAGGAGAGGGATCCGGTTGCCGATGAAGGTTCGCCTGCGAAAGTTCCGGGCCGCCCTTGCGCGGCGCCTGCGCTACAGGGTAACGCGCAATGGCGTGATGTTCACTCTCGCGGTGCTGGCGGTGGGCGCCGCGGCCGTAGTGTCAGCCAACAACCTGCTGTTCCTCATCCTGGCCGCCATGCTTTCCACGATGCTGATTTCGGGCTTCGTGAGCCGGCTATGCCTGGCGGGCCTGGAGATGGACTTCCTGGTTCCGGAGCACGTCTCCGCGGGCCGGACCGTACCCGCCAAACTCTACGTGCGCAACACGAAAGGGTGGATGCCGTCATTTTCCATTCAGGTGGTGGGATTGGGGGGCGGGCATCCCTCGCCGCTGGTTTCGGCCGTGTACTTCCCGGTGATCCCGGGGGGCGCCACACTCGAAGAGACCGTGGAGGTCCGGTTCGCGCGCCGTGGTGCCTACAGGCAGAACAGCTTCGCGTTTTCGACGCGCTTCCCATTCGGCTTCCTCGAAAAATCGGAACGCGTCACCCTGCGCCGAGAGATGGTGGTGTACCCCTCCGTGGATCCGCAGCCGGGCTTCGAGCAGTTGCTCCGGGACCTGGGCGGCGAGATCGAATCGCACTACCGCGGGCTGGGGCGGGATTTCTATCGCATACGGCCCTACCAGGCCTTCGAGAGCGCGCGCCATGTGGACTGGAAAGCCACCGCCCACACCGGGGCGCTCCAGGTGAGGGAGTTTGCGCGCGAGCAGGATACACGGGTGGAGATGTTCCTCGATCGCGATGTGCCCGCCGACCGCGAGGAGTGGTTCGAGCGCGCCGTGAGTTGCTGCGCGTACCTGGCCTGGAATCTTTCGGCCAAGGGCACCGCCATATCCTTCCGCGCCCAGGATTTTGCACTCCGGGTACCGGAGGAGGCCGATATCTACACCATCCTGAAATACCTTGCTCTGGTTTACCCGCTGGCGGGCAAGGCGCCGGGTCCGCCTCTAGATGAAACCGCCTACCAGATCGTGCTCTCGCTGTCGCCCGGCCGGTTTGGCGACCAGGGCTGGGAAGGTGCTCATTTCCTGGGGCCCGATGCTTTTCCCTCTGCTCCTGGCAGCGTGGCAGGAGGCTCCGGAGCCGCTTGAAACCTCCATTACCGTGGTGGGGCGCGTCACTGCCGAAACCTCCGCCAACGTCTCGGTGATCGGGCAGCCGCAACTTGCCGCCACGCCGGGCGTTCAGCTTGACGACCGCCTGCGGCAGGTACCCGGGTTCTCACTCTTCCGCCGATCGTCGAGCCTGGTCGCTCACCCTACAACGCAAGGGGTGTCGCTGCGGGGGTTGGGATCCTCGGGTGCCAGCCGCACGCTGGTGCTGTGGGACGGCGTGCCCGCCAACGATCCCTTCGGCGGCTGGGTCTACTGGACGCAGTTCATCCCGGAGGATACCGGCCGGGTAGAGATCGCGCGCGGCACCCCGGCCAGCGCCTTCGGAGATCGCGCCATGGCCGGGGTGGTCTCGCTGTTCTCCCGGGATGCCGAGCCGCGCCGGCTGACGGCGGCTTACGAAGCGGGCAACCTGGAGACTCACGATGCGACCCTCGGGTACTCCGCTGTTGGGTCGCAATGGGCGGTCTCGGGATGGGGGCGCGGTTTCACCACCGGCGGCTACTACATCATTCCCGAGCCGTTCCGTGGCGAAATTGACCGCCGCGCCGGGGTCCGCTTCGCTACCGGTACCGCGCGCCTGGACTGGTCGAGCGTGTCGAGCCGCGTGTTCCTGAAAGCCAACCTGCTGGCCGAGGAGCGCCGCAACGGCACGGCCCTGCAGAACAACTCCACAGGGCTCGGCACCGCCGCCGTCCACTACAGCCGCGACATTCGTTCGCACTCGATTTCCCTTCAGGGCTTCCACACTCGCGAACGCTTCCATAGCATCTTTTCGGCTATCGCCGCGGACCGCGCGACCGAGCGCCTGACCTTCCGCCAGACGGTGCCCTCTGAGGCCGTGGGCGGGGCTGCGCTGTGGCGGCGCGAGTCGGGCGGCTGGGGATTGCTGGGCGGTGCGGACGTCTATCGCGTAGAGGGCTGGAGCACCGACCGGCTATCCCCTTCCGGAGAACGCACCGGCGGCGGGCGGCAGTTGCAGCACGGGGTATATGCGCAAGGTTCGGGGCGCCTTGGCCCTGCGAATCTGTTCGTCGGCGCGCGCCAGGCGGCCACCGGGCGTGGAGGCAGTTTCTTCAGTCCCAATGCGGGGGTAACCGTGGGGCGTGGCGCGTGGCGGGGCAGAGCATCGGTGTACCGCGGCTTCCGGGCCCCCACGCTCAACGAGCTTTTCCGCGAGTTTCGGGTAGGGAACGCCATCACTCAGGCCAATCCGGACCTCCGGGCCGAAACGCTTTTCGGCGCCGAGTTAGGGTTCGACTACCGCGCCGAGGGCCACGGCGCGCGGGTCACCTTTTTCCGAAACGAGCTGTCGGACCTGATCACGAATGTCACGCTTTCGACCTCGCCCAACCAGATCGTGCGACAGCGGCGGAACGCGGCCGCCGCGCTCACCCGCGGGGTGGAACTGGAAGCCTTCGCGCGATGGCGCCGGTGGCGCGCCGAGGGCGCGGCACTATATGCCGATTCGAGCTTCGCCGACGCCGCGCGAGTGCCGCAGGTGCCGCGCTGGCAAGGGTCGTCGCAGTTGACCTGGGAGCGCGGTGGAACCATGGCATCGGTGGGCGCCCGGGCCTACGCGGCGCAGTTCGAGGACGACCGTAACCTCTTCCGCCTCCCCGGTTTCGCCACCGTGCAGGTGATGGCGCGGCAGCGGATCGCCGGCGGACTTTCGGCCTCCCTGGCCTTTGAAAACCTGCTGGGACGCGTGTACTACGCCGGTTTCACCCCCACCCCGACCGTCGGGGCGCCCCGCTTGTGGCGTGCTGGCCTGCGCTGGGAAGGCCGCTTCCCCGGCGGCTCTGCTAACATAAAGAAACACCCTTGAGCGAGACTGTTCCGGACATCCTGGCCCGTATTGTCGTCACCAAGCGGGAGGAACTCACCCGCACGCTACCACTGCGCGAACGCCTTGAAGCGGAGGCTGCTGCGAGCGTCGGGGCGCGTCGCGATTTTCGCGCGGCGCTCCAGGCACGCACCCCCGCGGTGATCGCCGAAATCAAGAAAGCCTCGCCCAGCAAAGGACTGCTCTCGGCCGATTTCGACCCGCCTCGCATCGCGCGCCAGTATGCCGAAGGCGGCGCCGCGGCGCTCTCCGTCCTCACGGACGAGCGGTACTTCCAGGGCAGCCTGGCGTACCTTCGGGAAGCTCGCGCAGCCGTGAAACTGCCGGCCCTGCGGAAGGATTTCACGATTCACGAGGTGCAGGTCGCGGAGGCCGCCGCCGCCGGGGCTGACGCGGTCCTGCTGATCGCCGCCATCCTCACGGAACGCGAGATCTGCGAATTCCGTGAAGCCGCCGCGCGGTACCGTATGGCCGCGCTGGTGGAAGTGCACAGTGCGGACGACCTCGACCGCGCTATCGCCGCGGGCGCGGATATCATCGGGGTGAACAACCGCAACCTCTCGACTTTCGAGGTGTCGCTCGAAACGTCGCTGCGCCTGGCGGAGCGCATCCCCGCCGGCGTGGTGCGGGTTGCAGAGAGCGGCATCCACTCCGCGGAAGACGTGCGCCGGCTGCGCGATGCCGGCTTCACCGCGTTCCTGGTGGGCGAGCACCTCGTGAAATCCGGCGATCCCGCCGCCGCGCTCCGCGCTTTGGTGACCGCATGATCGTGAAAATCTGCGGCATTACGAACCGGGAGGATGCGCTGGCTGCGATCGAGGGTGGCGCGGCGGCACTGGGCTTCAACTTCTGGCCGCGCAGTCCGCGGTACGTGGCGCCCCGGCTGGCGGCGGAAATAGGGGCGGCGCTCCCGGCGTCTGTGTGGAAGGTGGGGGTGTTCGTCAACGAGCCGCTGGCGGCTGAAATCGCGCGGGAAATTGGGCTCGATATCGTGCAACTGCACGGCGACGAGACGCCCGCCGCTTATCCCGCTGGTTTTCGCGTCTGGAAGGCCGCGCGCGTGGAAGCGGGTTTCGACCTCGCTGCCTGGGACGCGTGTCCCGCGGAGGCGCTGCTGCTGGACGGCCCTGCCGGCGCCCTCTACGGTGGCGCGGGTGCGGCCTTCGACTGGAACCTGGCGCGCGGGGCGAAAAAGATCGTGCTGGCCGGCGGCCTGGATGCATCGAATGTACGGGCAGCCATCGAGCAGGCGCACCCCTGGGGTGTGGATGCCTGCTCGCGAATCGAAGCCGCGCCGGGCAGAAAAGACCACCGCAGGATGGCCGCATTCCTGAAAGCGGCCCTGGAAACCATATGATTGCGAAACTTCAGCCGGACGCCGGGGGGCACTTCGGTCCCTATGGGGGCCGGTACGTGCCGGAAGTGCTGATGGCGCCGCTCGAGGAGCTCGAACGGGCCTACCTGGCTGCGCGCGAGGACCCTGCGTTCGCGAGTGAACTCACCTCACTGCTCCGGAGTTACGCGGGCCGCCCGACGCCGCTCTATTACGCGCGGCGGCTCAGCGAAACACTGGGCGGGGCGCGCCTCTGGTTCAAGCGCGAAGACCTGCTGCACACCGGCGCGCACAAGATCAACAACGCCCTCGGGCAGGTTCTGCTCGCCCGGCGCATGGGCAAACGGCGCATCATCGCCGAGACCGGCGCGGGCCAGCACGGCGTGGCCACCGCCACCGTCTGCGCCCTGATGGGCTTCGAGTGCGTGGTCTACATGGGTGAGGAGGACATGCGGCGGCAGCGCCTGAATGTCTTCCGTATGCGCATGCTAGGGGCCAAGGTGGAAGCCGTCGCCACCGGCAGCCGCACCCTCAAGGACGCCATCAGCGAAGCCATGCGGGACTGGGTGACGAACGTCGATCACACCTATTACCTGCTGGGCTCGGCGCTCGGTTCGCATCCCTACCCGATCATGGTGCGGGACTTCCAGAAGATCATCGGGGAAGAGGCGCGGGCGCAGGTGCTGGAGGCCGAAGGCCGGCTACCGGATGCCGTCATCGCTTGCGTAGGCGGAGGCTCGAACGCTATCGGCATCTTCTATCCGTTCGTGCCGGACGAAGGCGTGCGGCTCATCGGCGTGGAGGCCGGCGGGAAGGGCACGCGCCTCGGGGAGCATGCGGCGCGATTCAGCGGCGGCTCGCCCGGCGTGTTACAGGGCGCCCTGAGTTACCTGTTGCAGGATGATGACGGGCAGATTGCTCTCACGCATTCCGTTTCGGCGGGCCTCGACTACGCCCTGGTAGGACCGGAACACGCCTGGCTGCGCGAGAACGGCCGCGCCGAGTACACCTCCGCGACCGACGCCCAGGCGCTGGGAGCTGCCCGTATCCTGAGCCATACCGAGGGCCTGATCCCGGCGCTCGAATCGGCGCACGCGGCCGCCGAAGCGATCCGGCTCGCACCGGACGCCAAGGGGCAGGTCTTCATCGTCAACCTCTCCGGGCGTGGCGACAAAGACATCGATATCTACCGCGAAAACTTCAAGGAGATGGATCTCGCGTGACCCGCATCGGCCGGCTATTTGAAAACCTACGCCGCGATGGCCGCAAGGCGCTGATCGCATACATCACGGCGGGGGATCCTTCGCCCGCCCGCACAGCCTCGCTGGTAGAGGCGCTCGAACGCGGCGGCGCGGACCTGATCGAGCTTGGGGTCCCGTTCTCCGACCCGGTGGCCGACGGCCCAGTGATCCAGCGCGCCGGCGAGCGTGCCATTGCCGCCGGCACAACCTTGCGGGGCGTGCTCGACATCGCCTGCCAGATCCGGCAGCGCTCGGAAGTCCCCATCCTGCTGTTTACTTACCTCAACCCCGTTTTGAAGTATGGGGTGGAGGCGCTGGCGCGTGACGCCGCGGCGGCGGGGATCGACGGCTGCCTCCTCACCGACGCCAGTGTGGAGGAAGCGCATGCTTACGTGGCGGTGATGCATCGCCACAATCTCGACACGGTCTTCCTGGCCGCGCCCACCAGCACGGAGCGACGGCTGAAGCTGGTGGCGGAGTATTCGCGCGGATTTGTCTACCTTGTCTCGCGCACCGGCGTGACCGGCCAGCGGGAGTCGTTGGCTGCTTCGGTAGGGCCGCTGGTCGAAGCCATGCGAAAGGTTACGGACCTGCCGCTGGCTGTGGGCTTCGGCGTGTCCAAACCCGCGCACGTGGCCGAACTTGGCCGGCAGGTGGAAGGCGTGGTGGTGGGGAGCGCCCTCATGGACGTGATCGCCCGGCAGGCCGGCGGCCCGGAAACGGAAGCCCGGCTTGAAGCCTTCACCCGCGAGCTAAAGCAGGGTTTTGAAGGGGCGCCGAAATGACGCGCGAAGCGGCTCAGAAAGCCATGGTGGTGCATCGCGACCGTATCGACGAGGTGGACCGCGCCATTGTCGAGTTGCTTAACGAGCGCACCCGCGCGGTCGAGGAAATCGGCCGCATCAAGCGCGAGGCGCACATGCCGATTTATGAACCCCGGCGCGAAGACGAAGTGTTCTGCAACGTGATGGAGCACAACGGCGGCCCGCTACCCGCGGAGTCCGTGAAGCGCATCTTCGAGCGCATCATCGACGAGATGCGCAAGGTGCAGCGCGTACGCATGGAATCGCAGCCGGACGGAGACGAAAAATGATCGTAGTCATGCAGGAGGGGGCCAGCGAGCCCCAGATACAGGCCGTCATCGACCGCATGGTGGAGATGGGCTTTGACGTCCACCGCTCGACCGGCATCATCCACACGGTGCTGGGCGGCGTGGGAGGAAAGGGCGAGGTGGATCTCGCCATCCTGGACATCATGGAGGGGGTGAAGGAGGCGCGGCGCATCGCTTCACCCTACAAGCTGGCGAGCCGCACATTCCGTCCCGGCGGTACGGTCGTCAAAGTCGGAGACGTCGAAATAGGTGGCGGGCGCGTGGTGGTAATGGCCGGGCCGTGCGCCATTGAAAGCCGCCAGCAGATCGACCTCGTGGCGGACATCGTGGCCAAGGCGGGCGCCCGCGTGATCCGTGGCGGCGCCTTCAAACCGCGCAGTTCTCCCTATGCCTTCCAGGGACTCGGGGAGGAAGGGCTGAAACTGATGCGCGCCGCGGCGGACCGCAACGGTCTGCTGGTGGTCAGCGAGGTTATGGACCAGACCCAGATCCCCCTCATGGCTGAGTACTGTGACATCCTCCAGGTGGGCGCGCGCAACATGCAGAACTTCAACCTGCTGCGCGAACTGGGCAAGCAGCGCACCCCGGTGTTACTCAAGCGGGGCATCGCCGCAACCATCGAGGAGATGCTGCTCTCGGCCGAGTACGTTATGTCCGGCGGCAATTACGACGTGATCCTGTGCGAGCGCGGCATCCGCACATTTGAAACGTACACGCGCAATACCATGGATATCTCCGCCATCCCGGTGGTGCAGAAGTTGTCGCACCTGCCCATCGTGGCGGACCCGTCGCACGGCACGGGCCGGCGCGATAAGGTGGTACCCATGGCGCGGGCGGCGGTGGCGGCGGGTGCGGACGGTCTGTTGATTGAGGTGCACCCCGATCCGGACCGGGCGTTTTCCGACGGCGCCCAAACACTCCGGCCGGAACAGTTCAACGATATGATGCGGCAGTTGCGCATGATCGCCCAAGCTGTGGACCGCAGCATCTGATGGAAACGGTTGCGATTGTCGGGGTGGGGCTGATCGGCGGGTCTTTCGGGCTGGCGCTGAAGCAGGCGGGGTTTCACGGGCGCGTGATAGGGGTGAGTTCGCCCCCCGCCATCGCGGCGGCTCTCGCACGCGGCGCGATCGACGAAGCCCTGCCGCTTGCCGAGGCGGCCTCCCTAGCGGACCTCATCTACCTGGCGCAACCCATCGGCCGCATCCTCGACACCCTGCGGCGCCTCGACCCTGTAGTGAGACCTGGGGCCCTGGTGACCGATGCCGGCAGTACCAAGCGGGAGATTGTCTCGACGGCGGCCATGCACCTGCGGCGCTGCCGGTTTCTGGGCGGGCACCCCATGGCGGGTAAGGAGAAGAGCGGGGTGGAAGCAGCCGAAGCCGGACTTTTCGCAGGCCGTACCTACGCGCTCACGCCGCTACAGCCCACCGACCTCGACCCGAATTTCGTCGAATGGGTGACGCGCCTCGGGGCCGTGCCGGTGATCCTCGATCCGGCCGAACACGACCGCGTGGTTTCGCTCACCTCGCATCTGCCGCAATTGGCATCTACGGCGCTGGCCGCCACCGTGGGCCAGCACCTCAAGGATTACCTCGAGGTGGCCGGTCCCGGCCTGATGGATACCACGCGGCTGGCGCTCAGTTCCTACGGAGTCTGGCGGGACATCCTGGCTACCAACACCGCCGAGATCGAACGCGCCCTCACCGCCTACATCGGGGAACTGGAGCACATCCGCGACAACCTGCGCACGCGCCGGCTCGAAGAGGAGTTCGAAAGCGCGGCGGCGCTGGCGACGCGGCTGCGGACCAGGTAAGCGCCCCGGGCGCTACCGCATGGTTTCGAGGTACTGCCCCGTCGAGGCATCCACCAGGACCGAGAAGTTACTGGTGGTCACGGATTCGCCCCAGATCACCCGCCATGCGGGGTTGGGGTGCTTGCTGGTGGATTCCAGGATCACCGAGATCGTCTTGCCGGGGTTCTTCTTTTCGTATGCGGCGGCCTTGGTGAGGGCCGTTTTGTAGGCTTCGTCCGAATCCGTCTTGACGGCCTGGATGATCATCGGCTTGGTGGCGCCGCGCGGCCCCGACCAGCCCTCTTCCAGCCCCGCGAAGGTGCCTTTATGCAGGTTGCCCTCGCCCTCAACCACCGAGTATGTCCAGGTCCTCGCCCTGCCCTTGCCGGGCGAGACGAAGATAACCTGCCACGCTGCGGCCTTGCCCGGAACGGGCTTCACTTCCGGAAGATTAATGCTGTTGAGCCGCAGAATCTCGATGTCGGTCGACCACGACCGCGCGGCCATAAACATTTTGTAGAGTGCTTCGCGCCCGGTGACAGGATCGGGCGGCACTTCCTCCGCCTTCTTCGCGGTCTGGGTTTTGGTGGGGGTTCCGGAACATCCGGCGAGCGCCAGACACATGGCACAACCGATTGCGATGGTGAGCTGTCTCATAAGTGACATCCGCATCCTATTCTAGCAACCGGGGTCGGCGCGCGGCGCTACGTCGCTTCCCACTGGCTTTCCAGCATCCGGGAATACTCCCCGGAACCAAAAACTTCGAATTCGAACCGGCCCGGTGCGATTTCGGTATACGGCCGCAGTTGGTCGTAGCAGGAGTACAGAAAATCCGCGTAGAGGTGATAGCTGAGGATAAACTCCTGGCTCAGGCAACTGATGGCGGGCGGCTCTGCGAAGGCTGTGTGGAGCCCCAGCGCACGCGTGAATATGGAGGCGAAATCGTAAACCCCCCAACCGCGGAGCTTCTCCTGGACCACCGTCGGGGTGTTGTGGGTCAGCATGTGCGTGAAGCTCTGCTCCCGGATACCCTCATGCTCGAAGCTGCGCGCGCGCTCGACGGATTCCACGCACTGTTCCACCCACCGGAACACGTCCTTACCCAGGAAATAAAGCATCCGGACCTCCAGGTATCGGGCTCGCACGACGCGCTCCGTCAGTTCCTCCCGGCTGAAACCGCTGTCCGGCAGCAGGCCCGAAAGCATCAGGCTGGCTTTGGAGTTTTCGAGAAAGCGTGACGAACCCTCCTGGTCTGTGAATGGGTGTAGGATCAGCGGCGGCAACTGTAGAGGTCGGCTCCCTGCCGTTCCGGGCTCTGGGGTGATTTGCGCCATGTAGCTCCTGCCGGTCATATCGGCAGGCCGGGGCGCGGCATTGAGAAAATTACTGGCGGCGGGCGAGAGTCACGCTGGTTTGGACGGAGCGGCCGCTCCGCTTCACCTTTACCGGAACCACTTCACCGGGCTTGCGGGCCTGCAGCGCATACGTGAAATCGGACAGGGTCTGGATGGGTTTGCCGTCGAATTCCACCAGCACATCCCCGGCCTTCAAACCGGCCCGCGCCGCGGGGGAGCCTTGCCGGACATCGGCGAACCTCAGGCCTGCAAAGCTGCCGCTGATCTCGGGGATGCTGCCAAAATACGTCGCATTGCCCCCGGCGGAGCCGGTTTCCGGCGCGGCAACCTTACTCGGCGCTGTCTTCACGAAGACCGGCCGTTCGGGGCTCTCCATGAGCCCTTGCGCCACATCGGAGACCAGCCCCAGCAGCTTGGCAGCCTCCACGGCCTCGATCTTCTCCCAGGTATCGCTGGGAGTGTGATATTCCGCGTGCAGCCCGGAGAAGAAGAACAGGACAGGGATCTCCCGGGTGGTGAAGGAGGTATGGTCGCTCGACCCGTAGCCGCCTACCTCCGAGTCATCGGTTTTCAACCCGTACCGCGGGGTGCACCGGTCGAGCAGCGCTTTGAAGGTGGTGCCGGTGCCGACCCCGCCGATGAAGACTTTGCCCTCCCGGATACGCCCGATCATGTCCAAATTGAGCATGGCCACGGCTTTTTCGAGCGGCAGAACGGGGTTGTTGACGTAGAAACTGGAACCCAGCAGCCCCAATTCTTCCCCCGCGTAGGCCATGAACAGAATGCCACGCCTCGGCTTGGGCCGGGTGGAAAACCAGCGCGCCAGTTCGATCACCCCCGCGGTGCCTGAGGCGTTGTCATCCGCGCCGGGATGCACGGTGCCGGCCAGAGAAGGCGCCATCGAGAACTGCTCGCCCAATCCCAGGTGGTCGTAGTGCGCCCCGATCACGACGTACTCGCCGGTCTGGCCCGGAAGGTAGGCCAGCACGTTGTGGACCCGCTTCACGGCGCGGTCGAGATCCACGTGGGCCTCGACGCGCAGACCGGCAGGGAATGCGAACGAGCGCGGCGTCAGGTCCTTATCGATCTGTTCCTGCAGTTCTTCCAGGTTCCTGCCCGCCGCCGTGAACCACTTTTGCGCCACCGCTGCCTTAACGTGCACGAAGGGGATGCCAGCGTCAGCGGGCCCGACCGAGTTCGAGAAAGTCTCCAGGCGGTCTTCCTCGGAGCGATGGTTGGCGCTGTCCGAGATCAGGATCAAGCCGCGCGCCCCGTGGCGTCTGGCATTGCCCGCCTTGCTGAAAAACTGGGCGTGCTCGGTGTAGATCCTGCCGGAAAACACGCTGCGGTCATCGTACTCCTGCGGCTCGTGCCGCAGCACCAGGACGATGCTGTCCTTCACGTCAAGTCCGGCGTAATCGTCGTAGCCGTACTCAGGCGCCGTGATGCCGTAGCCCGCGAATACCACCCGGCCCTCCAGCTTACCCCGGGAAGAAAAGTTGAAAGGAATAAAATCTTCCCTGGGCTTCAGCGTGGTCCGGCTGCCGTTCTCGACGTAAGCGAAGCGATTGTCCTTGCCCAGCCGGGCGTTAGTGGTGACGTCGAAACCCTGCAAGTGACCCTGGCCCCCCGGAGGCTGGAGACCGAAGGAGCGGAATCGCCCGGCGATGAACTGGGCCGCCTTTTCGAGCCCGGGACTGCCCGTACCGCGTCCGCGAAGTTCCGGAGACGCCAGGTACTTCACGTCGTCCAGATACTGCTGCGGGTCGACCGACGCGGTGCCGCCCAGAGAAAGGGCAACCGCGGCGAGCCATGCGGCCACGGTTCGCGACGGGACGGAAAGAGCCTTCATGGAATCCCCTGGGGCTTGTAGAGCGGCGTTGCTATTTGCCGCTCAGTCCGGGCAGTAGCGGCCGCAACTCGCAGCACGCCTCCTCACCGGCGTTCCTGGCGGTCTTCTGGTACTCGATTTCGTAGTCGATGACGCTGCGCAGGGTCGGCCAGTCGCGGCCCACCAGCCGGCGGCCGTTGACGAACAGCGTCGGGGTGGAATCCACCTTCAGGGCCTTGGCTTCGGCGATGTTCCGGTTCACGTCGGCCTCGGTCGCCTTGGTGTCCATGCAGCGCGAGAGTTGCAGCGCGTCGATCTCCTTGCCCTTGGCCCATTCGAGCAGCTTGCCCTTCAGGTTGTCCGCGGTGATCTCATTCTGATGGTCGTAAATCCAGTCGTGGAATTCCCAGAAGGCTGCGGGGTTCTGGCGGAAGATGCAGCGCCCCGCGATGGCTGCCGGTTTGGCCCAGGGATGGATCTGTTCGAGCGGGAAGTCCTTGAAGTAGAACCGCACCTGCTTGGGGTATGTGCTTAGCAGGTTGGTGCGCAGCATCTTGGCCTGTTGGGCGCAGAAGGGACACTGGTAATCGCTGAACTCGACGAGCACCACAGACGCCCCCGGTGTCCCGATGCTGGGCTCGCCCTCGGTCTTGAGACGGTCCAGGTCGGCCTTGAAGGGGTTCTGGGCAACATCGAACACCGTGCCTTGCACGATCTTCTGGCCGTCTTTGGAGACATAGAACAGGAACTCTTGAGTTTGGGGTCCCGCCGACGCACGCACCGCCACATCGAAGAATCCTGGCAGGGTAGATGGCTTGGGGTCCTGAACGTCCACTTTGATGGCCGTTCCCATCACCAACAAATGGCGCACGTAGGCCTCCATCACGGCTTTGTCCAACGCGGACTTCTTCGCCGGGGTGGACGCTTTCGCGGGCGCGGCCTTGCGGGCGGCGGGGGGCTTCTGCGCCGGGGCCTGCATGACGCAGGCAGCCAGCAGAGGGAAGAGCAACAGCTTACGCGACATCACTTACATTGTACTGGAGCGCTCTGGCCGGTCAAAAGGGCGATTCGGCGGCGCAGTTCTTCGGTCAACCGGGCATGGTCCTGGGGCTTGAGGCCTGTGGTCGGGATAGGATCCCCCACCAGCAGACGTGCATGTCCCGGGAGCACCTGGATGGAGCCCATGGGGAGGATCTCGCGAGTTCCGGTGATCCCGATGGGCACGGCCGGCACCCCGCCCTTGATGGCGATGTACGCCGCGCCCGGCCGGAACTCGTGCAGGTCGCCGTCGTCGGACCGGCCTCCCTCGGGGAACACCAACACCGATGTGCCGTGTTGGCGCAGCATGCGCGCGCCCTCTCCCATGGTCCGGAGGCCGGCGCGCGGGTTGTCGCGCAGCACGGAAAAGTGCCCGGCACGCCGCAAGTGTCCGCCCAGCAATGGGATACGGAACAGCCCTTCCTTGGCAAAGAAGCGGAATTGCAGGGGAATATGGGCGATCACCACCGGAGTGTCCATCAGGCTCAGGTGGTTCGAGACCAGCACGTAGCTGCCGTTCGGATCGAGCTTTTCCACCCCCTCGACCTCCAGGCGCGTCCCGCTCACCACCAACATCGCGCGCGCCCAGATCCGCGCGATGCGATGCTGCGTGTACCCGGTTTTGTCGAACAGAGACGCCAGCATGGAAAGTGTGCCGAAGACAAGCGTATCCAGCACGATGAACGGGGCGGTGATCAGCAGTGCTCGGAGCCGGGAGAGCATGAAGGCGAAATTATAACGCGCCTCGGGCCGTCGACAGCAGGAGTTCCGCCTCGGCCACCAGGAAGAGGGAGCCAGTGACGAAAATGGCGTCCTCCGGGCGGGCTTCGGCCAACGCCAGCGCCAGCGCGTCAGCAAGGCGCGGAGCGGCGCGGAGGTGGGGATGGTCGGCGAGCTCCGCGATGGTTTCGGGCCGGGCGGCGCGGGCCTGCGCGGGGGCGGTGGCGATAATGTGGGCGGCGCGGGGGAACAGTACCCCGGCCACTTCCTGGATAGCCTTGTCGCGCATGGCTCCGTAAATCATCCAGATGCGGCGGCCACCGTAGAACCGGTCGATGTAGGCGGCCAGGGCGCGCGCGCCGGCGGGGTTATGGGCCCCGTCGAGGATCACATCCGGTGCTTCGGCGACGCGCTCCAGGCGGCCGGGCCAGCGTGCCGATGCAATCCCGCGCTCGATCGCTTGCGCGGGTACCCGAAGTTCCGCCAGGGCGGCGGCCGCGGTGAGGGCGTTCTCGACCTGGTGCTCCCCGGCGAGCGGACATTCGATGCGCAGCGTGCCGGGTCCGGTGGCGGTGAAGCGGCTGCCGCCTGGGTGCAGCTCTAGGCCATCGACCGCCCAGTCGCTGGTGCGGGTGACGCGGATTCCCAGCTCCGCCGCGCGCCCGTCGAGCACCGCCGCGGTCTCCGGGCGCTGCCGAGCCAGCACCGCCGGGACCCCCGGCTTGAGGATTCCCGCCTTCTCCCCCGCGATCGCTTCCAGGCTCTTGCCGAGCAGCGCCTCGTGGTCGAAATCCACCGGCGTAATTACGCATACCTCGGGGGTCACGACATTGGTGGCATCCAGGCGCCCGCCCAGGCCGGTTTCGAGCACCGCGTAATCCACCCCCGCATCCCGGAAGTGCACAAACGCCATGGCTGCGACCGTTTCGAAGTAGGTCGGGTGCAGGTCGAGGGCGCCGGCATCGAGCAGGCATTCGGCGGCGTTATGAACGCGGCCGAAGACAGCGGCAAACTGCTCGCTGTCCACGGGAGCGCCGTTGATGCGGATACGTTCCGTAGGTTCGAGGAGGTGCGGCGAAGTGAAGAGCCCCGTGCGGAATGAGGCGGCGCGCAACCCGGCTTCGATCATGGCGCATACGGACCCCTTGCCGTTGGTTCCGGCCACGTGGATAAAGCGTGTCGCGCGGTGCGGGGCCCCCAGCGCTTCGAGCAGCGCTGCAACGCGTCCCAGGCCGAGCTTAGCGGTCTTGATTTCGTTCCCCAGGGCGTAGAGAAACTGGACGGAATCCGGGTAATTCATAAGGCAGCCGTTCCTAGCCGCCTCAGTCCATGAAGAAGGAGAGGGCTTTGGAAATGTAGGCCTTCATCTCGGACCTGGCGACTACGGCGTCGAGCATCCCGTGTTTCACCAGGAACTCGGAACGCTGGAAGCCCTCCGGCAGCTTCTGCCGGATGGTCTGTTCGATGACGCGGGGCCCGGCGAAGCCGATCAGGGCTTCCGGCTCGGCGATATTCAGGTCCCCGAGCATGGCGAAACTGGCGGTTACGCCGCCGGTGGTCGGGTCCGTGAGGACGCTGATGTACGGCAACCGCTCCTCGTCCAGGCGCATGAGCGCGGCGGAGATCTTAGCCATCTGCATCAGACTGATGGCGCCCTCCTGCATGCGGGCGCCGCCGGAGGCGGAGACGATCACGATAGGGGCATGCCCGGCGATGGCGCGTTCGATCGCGCGGGTGATTTTCTCACCCACCACGCACCCCATGCTGCCGCCGATAAAGCGGGGTTCCATGGCGCAGATGTGGACCTTGCGGCCGTCCAGCTTGCCCGTAGCCGAGATCAGGGCGTCGGCGAGGGACGTGGCCTGCTGCATAGCGGCCAGCCGGCTGGTGTATGGCTTGCTATCCACGAACTGGAGCGGGTCGGAGGAGCGCAGGTTCGTGTCGAACTGTTCCCACTCACCGTCGAAAAGGAGGTTGAGGCGGGTCAGGGCGTCGATACGGGAGTGCCTCCCGCACTTGGGGCAGACGCTCAGGTTGGCTTCGAGATCCTTCTTCCAGATGATCTGGCGGCAGCCTTCGCACTTCTGCCAGAGGCCCTCGGTGCGAACGCGCCGCTCCTCGTCCTGTTTCGCCGCTTCTTTCGCAGGCTTAGCCTGCCGCTTGAACCATGCCATGCCTAGATGACTAACTTAGCACGAGATGTGGAGGGAGGAGCCATCCTGGCCCCCGACTCCGACCCCGGCCCCATCTCCCATTCCCCATCTCCCATCCCCTATCTGGGATAAGGGTGGTTCCGCAAGGTTGCGAAGGCGCGGTAAACCTGCTCGGCCAGCATTGCCCGTGCGAGTTCGTGCGGAAAAGTCATGGGGGAAAGGGAGAGCAGCAGGTCGGCGCGGGCGGCCCAGCCGGGCGGAAGGCCGTCGGCGCCGCCGACCAGGAAAAGCAGGTCGCGGCCTTCCATCTCGGCGCGCTGCACCATGGCGGTGAAGGCGGTGGAATCCAGGGCCTTCCCGGCGGGATCGAGGAAGATCCGGCGAGCAGTGGGGTGCTTCGCCCAGAGGTCCGTGCGGTCCGGCTTGATTTCGCGCATCTCGCAGGGCGAGAAGCGTCCGGCGCGGGTCAGGAAGTCCTGGGCGATGCTGTTTGCGTGGGCGTCGCGGGGTTTCCCGATGTAGTACAGGTAGATCTTCACTCAGGCGGAATCTCGACCGTTTTGGCATTACGCCAGAGCCGCTCGAGATCGTAATAGCTCCGGGAGTTGGGGGTGAAGATGTGGACCAGGAAATCGCCGTAATCCGCCAGGACCCATTCGGCCTGGGTGTAGCCTTCAATGCTCAGGGGCCGGTCGCCGGCCTCCTTGAGCCGCATCTCCACTTCATCGCTGATTGCCTGGATCTGGCGCGAATTGGCGCCGGTGCAAATCACAAAATAATCCGTGAACGAGGTAATGCCGGTAAGATCGAGGACCCGGATCTCGGTGGCTTTCTTGGACTCGGCCGCGCGAACGGCGGTCAGCCAGCCGGGTACTTCCTGCGGCTGCTGTTCTTCCTGCAGGGACTCATCCCGTGCTTCGTCAGGTTGCTTTTGGGCGTCTGTCAGAACTCACTCCCTGACCGTATCGTACTACAATGAAAAGGCATGCGCTTATGTTTCGGGCTACTGGTGTGTATCGTGGCGGCCCCTACGTGTGCGCTAGCAGGCGAAGACGCCGGAATGGCGCGTGCCAAGGCGCAAATTGAAAAGCTGGACGCACTGGTCAAAGCCGGGGCGGTGCCGCGGGCGCAGCTCGAGCGCGCCGAGCGGGAACTGGCCGATGCCGCTGACGCCGACTTCCTGCGCCGCACGCTCTACGGGCCGGATCTCACGGAAGAGCAGACCGACGCGATGATCGATGCCGCCGGGCGCAGGCTGGGACGCCGCCGTCAGGCACTCCAGGAGGCCCGCCGCCTGGTCGCCGAGGGTGTGGCTTCACAACTCAGCTTGACCACGCACCTGGAGGACCTGGACCGGTCCCGCAAGGAATTCGACCTGGCCGAGTCCCGGGCGCGGCTGTGCCGTGAGCTGACCGCTATGGCGCGGCTCGAACAAGAGGTCGCCCTGCGGCCGGAAACCTCCCGCGGTCTTGTGGACCGGTTCGACGGCACCTCCTTCTTCAGCGCGGCGGAACTCGGACAGTTGGAGTCGGCATTTCAGGGCCGCTTCGGACGGCCGCTGCCGGTGAGTGCGCTGGGCGACACGGCGGTGCACCGCTCGATGGGTTTCGACCACCGCGACCGTGTGGATGTGGCGGTGCACCCCGACCAGCCGGAGGGCGTCTGGCTGCGGCAATACCTGGAGATCGAGCGCATTCCCTATTTCGCGTTCCGCCACGCCGTGCGGGGTAAGGCCACCGGCGCCCACATTCATATTGGGCCGGCGAGCCATCGGCTGGCCCGGTCGGCGGGGGACGCTGTCGGCGGTTCATGACGAGTCATCACGCACCACTTGAGGTGCTTATTCCGGCGGAGCGGATCGCAGCCCGGGTCCGGGAACTCGGAGCGGAGATTGCCCGGGACTACCCTGAAGGGAACCTGCACCTGATCTGTATCCTTAAGGGCGGGGTGTTTTTCCTGGCAGACCTCGCCCGCGCCATAGACCGTGACGTGGCGGTGGACTTCATGGGCATTTCGAGCTACGGGAAGGGAAAGACCAGCTCCGGGGAAGTGCGCGTTACCAAGGACCTGGACGTATCGCTCGAAGGCGATGATGTGCTGATTGTAGAGGACATCGTCGACAGCGGCGTCACCCTGAATTACCTGATCCACGTGCTCGAACAGCGGCGGCCGCGCTCTATCCGGATTGCCGCCCTGCTCGACAAGCCGGAACGGCGGCTGCGTCCCGTGCACGTCTCCTACGTGGGGTTTCAGATCCCGGACCGGTTCGTGGTCGGCTATGGGCTTGACCATGCGGAGCGCTATCGGAATTTGAAGGATGTCTGCGTGGTAGTGGGCGACGAGGCCTGACTCGCCGGCCGGAGCCGGGCCCCGCGGCTGCATGCTATGATGGGGTAGAATTCCGTTTGGAGGAAGTTTACCGAAATGGGTCCCCTGGGTTGGCAGGAAACGGTATTCATCTTTGTCCTCGCATTGCTGCTCTTCGGTCCTAAGAAGCTGCCGGAGTTGGGCAAGACGATCGGCAAGGCCGTTACCGAATTCCGACGGGCGTCGAACGAGCTGAAAGCGACCTTCGACCGCGAGATGAAGACCCTGGAGCAGGAAAACGATTCGCTGAAAGAAGTCACGAGCAATTACGCGACGGACAACTACAACTACGACTATTCCCAATACGAATACGGGAGCGACTACTCTTCCACGTATGGGTCTGAGTCCGCCGAATCCACTGCAACCAACACTTCCACTGAAGGCGCATCCGCAACTCAGGGCGCTGAATCAACTTCGGCAACGACGCCGGAGGGCACTGTAGCCTACGGCACCGAAACGGCAGCCGTAGGGGACGAGACCACCGCCGAAACGGTCGCGAAAGCGACTCCGGCGGAGGACCCTGCAGCCCACGCTTCGTCGACAGCCGAGCAATACAAAGCATAGCCAGATGGCGTATCCGGAAGATCAGAAGGGAGCGCAAGCTCCCGAGGGAAGCGCTTCGCCTTCCAAGGAGCAGCCCGTCGCCGATCCCGCGGCGGGCACTGCTCCCGAAGAACAGACGGAGTACACGGACGACTACTACGACGGCTCCCGGCAGGAGGACGCCGGGAACCCGGCTGTCGAGGAATCGCCCGCGCAACCAACCAACGGTAGCTACACGGACGATTATTACGACGGCTACCCGACGGAAGAGTCTTCCGGTTCCCCGGTGGCTTCGGCCGTTGTGGACGCGCCTCTGCCCGCCCCTCCGCCTCCCGCTACCGCGGCGGGTGGATCCGGCACCCCTCCTCCTCCCTCTCCCCCGGATAGCAGCGATGGGGACAGCGATGACGAAGGCATGCTGCGCATGTCGTTCCTGGAGCACCTGGAGGAACTGCGCGCCCGCCTCATCAAGACGCTCTTCGGCATCGGGGTGGCGTTCGCGGTAAGCCTGACCTTCACCAGCGAGCTCTGGCGTATCGTATCCGCACCGGCGGTAGACGCGCTTCGTTCCCTGGGCTATGCCAATCCGGGCCTTACCCAGATCACGCCCATGGAAGTGTTCAACGTGATCTGGATTAAGCTGCCGATTCTGTGTGCCATATTCCTGGCTTCCCCGTGGGTGCTTTATCAGGTCTGGGCTTTTATCTCACCCGGACTTTACCGCCGTGAGCGGCGCTGGGCGGCGCCGTTTATTATCTTCTCCGCCGGCTTGTTCATATTGGGCGGGCTGTTCGCGTATTTCGTCGCGTTTCGTTTCGGACTGACATTCCTGCTGGGCATCGGACGGGGGAATTACATAACCCCAATGGTATCGGTGACGGAATACTTCGACCTGTTCGTGAACGTGACCCTGGGGGTCGCCATCGTCTTCGAGCTTCCGGTACTCGTCTTCTTTCTGACGCTTCTGCGGATTGTTACGCCTGGGTTCCTGATCCGGAACAGCCGCTATGCAATCCTGGGAATCTTCCTGCTCGCAGCAGTTGTCACTCCGACGCCGGACGTTTTTAACCTGATGATGTTCGCGGTACCGATGGTCCTGTTGTTTTACGTCGGTATTTTCGCCAGTTACCTTTTGGTATTAAATCGTGAGAATCGCAGGTTCCCGTGGGTAAAGGTGCTGTCAATAGTCGCCGCGATGCTATTACTCGGCGCAGGTGCGGTATATCTGGCCATTACTAAATACGGCTATCAACTGGTACTGCATTGGCCGTTTTTAGCCCGGTAAGCGTGCTGTTGCGGTAGAGCGATATCCCGGAATCGTTGTACCATCGGACAAGCGTCCTATGAAGGATTTCGGAGCTTGCCTGCATGGATCTGTATAAGGCGATTCGGCAGTTATACGAAGAACGGGAAAGGCTGGATCGCGTCATTGCCTCGCTTGAGGAATTGCAGAAGGCGCCCACGGTGGACGCAGCGGGAAGCCCGGAACCTGCAGTCAAGCGCCGGGGGCGCAAGACAATGAGCGCGGAAGAGCGCCGGGAAGTGTCCGAGAGGATGCGGCAATACTGGGCGAACCGGCGCAAAAAGGCGAACGCGAAACAACCAGGCGAGAGCGTTTAATTCAGGGTGCCGGGGAAAACCGGCACCCTGCAGACTGCTACTTTTTAAAGAACCAGAGCCAGAAGTATTGCCCGCCGGCACCATGGCGGTAGCGGGGCTCGAAGCCGCATTGTTCCGCCATCTCTACAGCCTGTTCGTCGGAAAATGGCACCCCCAGCCAGGTATCCTCGGGTGAGGTGGCGAGGGTGCTATCGCCCTGCACCTGAAACTTGAACAGCCCGCCGGGACGCAGCAGGCGGTGCACTTCCCGGACATAGCTCACGATGATTTCGCGGCTGGGAATGTGCTGGAAGACAATCGAGGAAAAAGCGAAATCAAACTCGACTTCGCCAAGCACGGACAGGTCTTTGCCGCTATTCTGGAAAACCCTGGCATGCGGAAAGCCGGCCAGCGCACCGCGCGCGCGTTCCACCATCTCGCCGCTGATATCCACTCCCCAGACCTCCCCGAAGACGCCGGCGAGAGCGCGGGTGACGCGGCCGGCGCCGCAGCCGATCTCGAGGACCCGCATCTGCTTGGGATCCTTACCCTGGCAGATGTTGGTCATGTCGGTCAGGATCTCCTCGGCGACGGTGCGCTCACCGGACGCGAAGAACTCGTCGTCAGTCCAGTCCTGGCAGGCCGTGTTGACGTAATAGCGGGCGTTCTCGCGGGCCCGGCGGTCCCAGTCTTCCCGCATCTTTTCTAACTGTTTTTGGTGGAGATCCGTAGCGCTCATCATGATATATTGTAATAGACAACGCGCGGGTGGCTGGCTCAGTTGGGAGAGCACGGCGTTCGCAATGCCGGTCTGTTGCCATGTCGGCGGTTGTTGACGAAAGTTCAAGATGGGCGTGTAGCTCAGTTGGGAGAGCACGGCGTTCGCAACGCCGGGGTCGGGGGTTCAAATCCCCCCACGTCCACCAAACCCTGTTTTCAGTCCTGCGCCATCCTTTCCTGTTCCCCTGTTAAGATGTGCATTCACCATGCGACTTACCTTTCGTGGTGCCGCCGGCACCGTTACGGGTTCAATGCACCAGGTAGATTCCGGGGGAAAACGGTATCTGCTCGATTGCGGCATGTATCAGGGGCGTCGCAAGGAAGCCGAACTGCGCAACCGCAACCTACCGCTGGACGGGTCCGCCGTTGACGCCGTCGTCCTTTCCCACGCCCATATCGACCATAGCGGTAACCTTCCCACGCTGGTAAAGCACGGGTTTTCCGGGCCCATCTACACCACGCCCGCAACTGCCGACCTGTGCGACGCCATGCTGCGGGACACCGCGCACATCCTTGAAAAAGACGCGGAGTTCGTCAATAAGCGACGCAACCGGGGCAACGGCAACGGCCGCAATCACGACAGCGAGCCTGTCGAGCCGCTCTTTACCATGGCGGATGCCGAGCGCACGCTGCCGCTTCTCCAGCAGGTGCCGTACTACACCCCCACGAACCTCGACGGCTGCCTGAGCTACCAAACCTACGATGCCGGCCATATGCTCGGGTCGTCGGTGGTCACGCTCGAGGAACGGAACGGCGGGAGGCCCGTGCGGCTGATTTACTCCGGCGATATCGGCCGCCCCGGGCTGCCTATCATCCGGGATCCCGACCCGATTCCCCCCGCCGACTACCTGATTATGGAGAGTACCTACGGCGGCAAGTTCCACAAGAGCGGCACGCACGTGGTGAACAAGCTGGCAGACGTCATCAACCGGACCTGCGCGCGCGGCGGCCGCATCATCGTGCCGGCGTTCGCGGTGGGCCGCACCCAGCAATTGGTGCTCCTGCTGCACGAGCTGGCTAACCAGGAGCGCATCCCCTCCATCCCGCTCTTTGTGGACAGCCCGCTGGCGGTGAACGTCACCTCTACCTTCCGCAAGCATCCGGAGTGCTTCGACGGCGAAACGCTCCTATGGATAGAGAACGGTGAAGACCCCTTCGGCTTCCGGCGCCTGCAATACATCCGGGAGGCCAGCGAGTCGAAGAAACTGAACAGCCTGCACGGGCCGTTTCTGGTGATCTCGGCCTCGGGAATGTGCGAGGCGGGACGCATTCTGCACCACCTCCGGAACAACATCGAGGACCCGCGCAACACCGTGCTGATCACCGGTTTCCAGGCCGAGAACACGCTGGGCCGCAAGCTTGTGGAGAAGATGCGGGAAGTGCGGATCTTCGGTGAGCCTATGACGGTGCGGGCCGAAATCTCAAGCATAGACGAGCTCAGCGGCCACGCAGACCAGGGCGAATTGATGGCTTGGGTGAAGCCGCTGGCCGGCACCCTGAAGCGCGTCTTCCTGGTACACGGCGAGCCGAAGCAGACGGAAGCGCTGGCGGTGCTCATGCGCTCCGAGTACGGACTTCAGGTGACTGTGCCGGCGCCGGGCGACAGCTTCGAACTCGACTGAGCGGGAGATCTCCTTTCCTCCCGGTACCGCGGAATGCTAAGCTGCTGGTCTGAGGAGGAATACCCCGTGCTGGATCCCGATCGTGAATCATTCGCCGCCGAATCCGGAGGCTCCGCTGTTAAAACCGCGCTCGTGGCGGGCGCCATCGCGGCGCTGATCGCCTCGAATGTTTACCTGTACGTTCAGGTGGATCGCACGCGCACGGACCTGGCCAAGGTGCGGGAGTTGGTCCAGACTGAGATCACCAACATCCGTGAGACGTCGTCGGTGACGTCGGCTTCGAACCGCAGGCATATCCAGGACCTCAAGGAGCAGCTCGAAGCGGCGCAGAAGGAGGCCAGCGTAGCCAGCAGCAAGGCCAAGACCGAGGCCATGGCCCGGGCCGAGCAACTGACCGCGAAGCTGGCCGAGGCGCAGGCTGCTGAGCGCAGGCGCGTGGCTTCGGAGTTGAACCAGGTGCGTGAGGTTGCCACCAGCACCAACGCCAAGATCGACAGCGTGAGCGGCGAAGTGGGCACCGTAAAGACCGAGGTGGCTTCCACGAAATCGGAACTGGAGAAAACCATCGCCGACCTGAAATCGGTGCGGGGCGACCTGGGCGTTCAGAGCGGTCTCATTGCCACCAATTCCCACGAATTGGACGCCTTGAAGCGGCTCGG
Source organism: Bryobacteraceae bacterium (assembly GCA_035561075.1). GTDB lineage: Bacteria > Acidobacteriota > Terriglobia > Bryobacterales > Bryobacteraceae > JAMCRM01. The sequence goes on along the minus strand of DATMYF010000057.1, from coordinate 77,473 downwards.
CTCCCGCAACTACTTCGAGTTCAAGCTCGGGAAGTCGAAGCAGTTCCAGCGCGTCGGCGACATCGGGGTGATCCTGAAGAAGGCGGATGCTAAGCGCAACCGGTACACCATCGAAGTGATGGCGGACGACCGCAAGACCGAGAAGAAGGACAAGAACATCAACGAGCCGGTCCAGTTCTACGTCTCGAAATCGAAGCAGCCCTATGAGTTGGTCGTGAACACGGTGGGGAAGGATCTTATCGTAGGTTACCTGGCTACGCCCAAAGAGCAGAACCCGCGGTAACGGCACGAATCGCCCCCTAAGTTCCGCGGTACCGTCCGGCGTAAGGAACGGTACCGCGACGTCAATTCTTTCTCTCCTCCTGGCGCAACTGCCACGTGTGCCTTCAATCACCTCTGTGATCCTGGAATGTCCCTCCAACCGTTCGGCAGCACGGTTGCAATGAATATTCCGGGGAAGTGAAGATGGCCGAAGTGACGATGAGCGGCGACCGCGTGTCGCTGAGGGCAGGCCGGCATCGAGCGGCGGGCCCGGTGGTAGTCGTAACGGGGGCGTCGGCCGGGGTGGGTCGCGCGGTCTCTCGCCGATTCGCCCAGAAAGGCGCTCGCGTGGCGCTGATCGCGAGGGGGGCGGACGGGCTTGAAGGAGCCCGGCAGGATGTGGAGCGCCTTGGGGGCGAGGCGCTGGTCATCCAGGCAGACGTCGCCGAAGCCGACGCCGTGGATAACGCGGCGGAGCATGCGGAGCGGGAGCTGGGTCCCATCGACATCTGGGTGAATAATGCCACCACCACGGTCTTTTCGCGGATTCGGGAAATGACCGCGGAGGAGTTTCGCAGGGTGACGGAGGTTGCCTACCTCGGCTACGTTCACGGGACCTTGAGCGCCCTGAAGCGGATGCTGCCCCGGGACCGCGGCACCGTTGTGCAGGTGGGGTCGGCGTTGTCGTATCGCGCCATCCCTTTGCAGTCGGCATACTGCGCCGCCAAGCACGCAATCCAGGGTTTTACCGAATCGCTGCGGTGTGAGTTGATGCACGATGGATCTCACGTGCGGGTCACCATGGTGCACATGCCCGCGCTCAACACCCCGCAATTCGGGTGGAATCGGACGCGCATGCCCCGTCATCCCCAGCCGGTGCCCCCGATCTATCAGCCCGAGCTGGCGGCAGAGGCCGTCTACTACGCGGCCTTCCACGATCGCGTTGAGATGGCGGTCGGCTGGCCGACAGTGGCCGCCGTTTACGGGAATCGGATCGCGCCGCGCCTGCTGGACCGCCAGCTCGCACGCACCGGTTTCGATTCGCAGCAGACCGACGGCCCGGTGCAGCCCGGGCGTCCCGATAATCTTTGGGAACCGCTGCCCGGCGACCGCGGCGCGCATGGCGCGTTTGATGATCGGTCATGGTCGTTCAGCCCGCAGTTCTGGGCCAACAAGAACAGGAAATGGCTTATGCTCGGCGCATGCGTCGTCGGGTCGGCAGCGGCGCTATGGCGTGTGCGGCGATAAAATGCCGCTCTGGATGCAGGCGGGGCTATGGGGTGGGGCAGGACTCCCGTGTCCGCGGTGATGGCGTTCGGCGCGGGTGTGCTCATATTCGCACTCGCTTCGACCTGATGGACGAAGCCTTTCGCCGCGGCGGCTTCGATTCGACGGCAGGCGGATTTCTGGCGGGCGCAGGGCTGTATACCGCGGCGAACTGATATCTCTCGCACAGAGGGGCGAAGCACCGCAAGCGCTCGGGCGGCCAGCAGCCATCGGAGCAACAAACGCCGGGAAGCGGCACAGCCATGGCGGTGGGCGCCGTGTTGGACGGCGTCCCTCAATCGATCGCGATCGGTGTCAGCATAATCGGCTTGCGATGTTGGCAGCTACGCTAACAGTCCTGGGTTTCCTGGCAGCGTTCGTTTTGACGAAGTGGGATCTGTGAGGAACTGCTAATCGAGCGGCAGGGCGGAGACGAATACCTTCTCCGGCCGCTTAACTTCCACTTTGACTCTGTCGCCCATCGAGAGATTACCGCTCACCATGAGGGTGTAGTGTGCGCGCGCTACCTCGAACACACGCGGACCGGGTTTCGGCTCGCCGGCGCGCTTCATGTCCCGGAGGTTGAAGGATGCGCCGCCGGTCTGCCGCGCCAGGTTCTCGAACAGCGACTTCTCGCCTCCGCTCATGTACACAGGAAAGATGGATACGCCGTTACGGCGCGCCAGGCGGATGACGTCGCGCTCCGCCGTGCGGCTATAGCCCTCGAGGCCCGCGGTGAGCAGCAGGATCACGCGGCGGAAGCTGCTGTCGTGGAAGCCGCCGTCGATGGCGGCATAGAGCGCATCGAGCACGCGGGGCTCATTGCCGTACTTCACCTTGTAGATGGCGCGCATGAGCAGTTCCTTGCTGGCGGTGAAATCCTGAATCAGGTCGGCCGAGGAGTGGAACGATACCACCGCCATCTGCTCCTTGGGCTGGATCTGGGCCACCAGGTTCTCGGCCACCGGCTGAACCATCCCGCCCACTAGGCTGGTATCGAGCAGCAGCATGATATCGAGCGTATCCCGGGTGAACTCGACGGCCTCGACGGTGCGCGGGGTGCGGTCGTCGATCAGGGTGAAGTCTTTGGCCGTGAGACCGGTGACGGCTTTGCCGCTCTTCTGCTCCACAACTGTCACCAGCACCCTGGTGGCGCCGGGGAGGGAGGACGCCGCGAGCAATAGTGCAACCAGCGGCGCAAGTCTCATTCCGCGACTACCTTTTCGACGACCACCTTGCTGCCGTTATCGAGCCGAGCCAGTTGGGTCGTGGCTACGACCTGCCCTTCTTCCAGCCCTTCGATGATTTCGATCTGCTCCCCGAAGGTATCGCCGATCTTGACGTCACGCGTCTCGATGACGCCGTTCTTGACGATGTAAGCCTTGTTGGAGCCGAAGACGTAGTTCACCGAGCGGCGGGGCACCAGCTTGATGCGGTCCACCTTGTCGGTATGGATACGCGCCTTGGCGTAGGAGCCGGGCTTCAGTTCGTTCTGCCCGTTGGCGATCAGGGCTTCGACGATGAAGGTGCGCTTGGTCTGCTCGACGGTGGGGGAGATGCGCCAGATCTTGCCCTGGAACTTGCGCTCCGGATAGGCTTCCAATGAGACGTCCGCCACCTGCCCCACCTTGATCCACGGCGACATGCGCTCGGGCGCCTCGATGCGCAGCCGGATGGGGTCTGTTTTGACGAGCGAAAACACTGGAGTGTTCGAGCGGACGAACTGGCCCACGTTGACCAGCCTTTCCTTAACCTGCGCTGGAAAGGGGGCCCGGATGCTGGTGTCCCGCAGCTTCTTGCGCTGCAAATCGAGAATGGCCTTCGTGCGCTCCACGTCCTGGATGAGGTTGCGCGTCTGGTTCAGCGTTGTATCGTAGGCTGCCTGGAGGGACTGGAAGCGGGCCAGGGCTTGGTCGAGATCCTGGCGCGACGCTATCTGCTGATCGACCAGCTCCCGCACACGCTTGTAGCGCTGTTCGGCGTCGAATAATTCAGCCTGCGCGCGTCGCACTTCGGGGGTCTCCCGAATGTCCTTGACGCGGTCCTTCGCGTCCTTCAGGCCGAGGCGCTCGAGGGCCTGCCGCAACTGGGCTTCATTCTGCGCGACGAGATACTTCTGTTCCTCGTCGGAAACCCTCACCAGGACCTGCCCGGTGCTAACACGATCGCCCAGATCTGCACTGACGGCCTCAACGCGGCCATCAATCTCCGAGCTGATGACGACTTCTTCGTATGGAAAAAGCGAACCGACGGACTCCACATCGCGTTGGAGTTCCCTCGTCACGACCTGCGCGGTCCGGACCTTGACAGGGCCGGTATCCTGCTTGGCTTGCACCGGCGCCTGCTTATTACAGCCCGCCAGCATCGCGACACCCACAACCAGCAGAACAGGTGTGTGCAAACTCATGATTGCCCTGGACAAATCATAGTCTATCAGAGGGAGCGCAGCCCTGCGGTGCACGCAACGGCCCGGCCCCCGGCCGCCTGCCAGCTAACCCTCTGTTTGTTCAACGAGCTTTTCAACGGGCACGTAGTAGATGGCGGGCTTGCCATGGCGGTCGGTCTGGAAGTACACGATTTGGCTGTCCGGGGAGAAGAGCAGGTTCACCTCGGCGGCGTCGCGTGCGGCGTGCTCGCAAATGGTGAATTCCCGGCGGGTAACCCGAAGGAGGAGAAGCACCGTCGGAGAAGCCGCGTTGCGGCTCGCTCCCACGAAAACAGAAGTGTTGCGATTGAAGGCGAAGTTCGCGAACTGGCTGGTTCGGGCAACCAGCTTATCCTGGTTTTCGTCGGGATTGTACTCCCGGATAGCGCGCAATTGGGTTTTATCGGCGGGGAAATTGAGATAAAGGATGGTCTCCCCATTCGGGTTCCAGAGCGCGGGGCCTGTGGTACCGTCGGCCAGGACCAGTTTGCGGTTTTGGCGGCCGTCTGGATCGGTGAGCCAGACGTCACCGCCGATGCGGTAGAGCACCTGCAAGCGGCGCCCCGGACGGACCTGCGGATCCGAAATCTCCGCGGCCGGTTCCGTCACGGTGCGCGCATTGCCGCGCCCGGTGCCCACCATCCGTAGCCGGGAGCCGCCCTGGCGCCGTTCCCCCATGACCGCCGATCTGCCGTCGTCCGAGAGACTCAAGCCAGGGCAGTGCTCCCATCCCTGGGTGGCGTGGTAGACGTCCTTCTCCCGCAAATTGCCCAGGTCCACCCTCTTCAATGATGGGCCGTCGAAGTAGAGGAAACTGCGCTCGTCGGGCGCGAGAGTGAGGGAGGACGGGTCGAGAGCCTTTGCGTCGGTGAGTTGGCGCGTCTCGCCGGTCTTCAGGTCCATGCGGAAAGCCTGCGGGGATCCGGTGCGGTCGCAAGCGAACAGCAGGAAATTACCGCGACGCGCGGCGGCGCGGCGCGAGGGCAGGTAGCTCGTCCACGCCGGGTCGGTCAGGCGGTAGACTATCAATTCCGTGGCGGGATCGCTGTAGTGCTTCCAGTCGCTGGGAAATGCCGTCCCTTTGCCGGTTTGGGCGGGCACGGGCGCGGCGGCTGCCAGGGCGAGGAAGGCGCGGCGCGTGAACGCCCGCGGGCGGAGTCCCATAGAGACGATCCTAGCGCGGATCGGTGTGGGCTGACTTGTAGTGCTCGCCGAGGAGATCCCGGCCGAAATCGCCCTCGGACTCGCGCCAGACGGAGTGGATGTGGTTGGCGCGGTTCTGCGTATCGTCGTACTCAACCAGGAAACCGGGCCCCTGTACGCGGTAATAGTGCGGTCGTCCGGGCGCGGCCTCGCCCGCCCAGGCGAACCAGAGATTGCGTCCGGCGGCGCGGATACGCTCTTCCCGGGCGTCCGCGAGCGCCTCCGGAACGTTGCGCGTGTATTCGCGGAGAAGCGATATGAGCTTGTCGAACTGTTGCGGGTTCATCTTCGCGGCTGAAAGCCCGGAGGGCTGCCCTTCGAGCGCTGCCTTGCGGTTGGCCCCGGTGAGGATGTCCGGGTATGCTTTCGGGTGCACGATAGCCGCCTTCTTCTGCTCCGCGTCGAGGGACTGGAGCAACGCGCGCCCCAGGTCCTCTTCGGCACCCAAAGCACGGAGGCCCTTGCGTGGACCCTCCCGCACCTCCGCGGGGTTGGCGCCGAAAAAACTGGGCGCGCCGGCTACCCTGCCATCCACCACGGTGTAATTCTGGCTCAGGTGATGGCCCTCGACGCGATAGCCCCAGGTGCCCTTCGGGGCGGGCGTACCGAAGATCGAGAAGTAGTACTTTTCGGGATTGCGCCGTTCGCCGCTGTCGCCTTCGAGGATACGCAGCACCTCCTCCAGGCTCATGATCGTGACGGCCTTCATGTACCCGCGCTGGCTCAGTCCGGCGCTGAGTAGTGCCGCGGCCAGGTGCTTTTGTGCAGGGCTCATATCGAGCAATGGGAGCCCTTTGCGCTCACGCGGGACGTAGTGCCAGTTCTGCCGCTCGTCGCCCTCAAACGGAAGCACGGCGCGGTCGCGCTGCTCGGCGGAGAGGGCGTTCAGGAAGGCGTTGGCGGCGTCCGACATCACAGCCGCCGGGTCGGGATGGTAATAGCCGAAGCTCATCGAGACAGCCCCCAACGCCACTATCGCCAGCCGCGCGCACCTTTGCAACATGCCGTGCCCCCTGGGCAATAGATGACCCCCGGGCCCGGCGGGGCGCGGGGGCGTTCAGCCGCCTGGATAGAAACGCACTCAGTCTTTGCGCAGTTCGCGGCCCAGGTCTTCCAGCACTTCCGTTCGCCGCTCGCCACCCAAATCGCGTTCCAGGCGGCGCAACGCAACCCCCACGACATCGCGGTGATGGAGCTTGGCTCCAAAGCCCTCCTTCTCGGCGAGGGTGAGCCAGAGATCGTGCGCGCGGTCCAGGTCCTCCGGCCAGAGGCGAGGCGGGTGGGGACCGAGGTTGACGTAGACGGAGGGCCGGTTGGGGGCAATCACTTCCAGCGAGAACGGGTGCCGGGGCTCCGGCAGGCGCTGCCAGGCGAGGCCGATGCGTCGCGCCAGTTCGTGGGAATCCATTTTGGCGGAAACCCCGGTGACCAGCCGGGAAGCCTTCAGTTGCGCGGCCGTACGCACCATGGCGTCGAACGGGTCCACGCCGGGCACAACCAGGAGGTCGACGTGCTTGCCCTCCTTCTCCGCCATGGTGACCACATTGGTGAAGAGCTTCTTTTCGTAATCGGCGAAAAGCTGGCTCTCCGCCAGGTCGTATTCGCCGGCGCCGGCCTGCACCAGCCGCACAGTCATCACCACGATGTCGTGCCTCTTCAGATTAGTCTTGGCCAGTACGCTTCGCAGGTGCACCATCTGGTTGTAATCCCGCACCGCTACCAGGACGCAGCCGGGGCGTGCCTCGATAGTTTCACGGTCCACTTCCGCGCGCAGGTCAAGGTTGAACTCTTCGAGCCCCTTTGGCTTCAGCAGGTGTTTGCGAGCGTTGATGCGCTCGGAGACCGTGAAGACGATGAACAGTGCAACCGTGAAGGCGACGCCATAGATTGTGGCGGCTTTCTTCGAGAACAGGTTTGCCACCGCCACTATGAATAGCACCGACGTGGTTGTGATGAGGCCGAAGGGGATCTCCCGCCCGAACAAGTGGAAATTCAGGGGGGTCTTGTACTCCTGGTCGTGCCGCGTATACCGGAGCACCAGTACCCCTAGAGATTTCAGGAAGAAGCTCCAGACTACGCCAAATGCGTACGCCTCGCCCAGTACATAGACATTGCCGCGGCTGGCCAGGATGGTGAAAACCTGCAACAGCACCACCAGATTAAGCATCCGGTAGGTGGTGCCGAAGCGCCGGTGCGGCTTGCGGAACCAGTCCACCAGTACGCCATCCTCGGCTACCCGGTTCAGCACTCCATTGGCGCCGATCATCGAGGTGTTCGAGGCCCCCGAAAGGATCAGGACCCCTACCACCACGACGAACACATGGAAGAGCAAGGTGAGAACGGGAGGACCCGCGAGGTGCATCGCCAGTCCCCCCAGCAGGTTATCTACATAGCTGCGTCTCTGCGCATCCGGGATGATGAAGCCGGCCAGCACCGTGATGGCGCCCGTCGAAAGCAGGGCGTACACGCAAACGATGTTGGCGGTGATCTTCAGGTTCTTCATCTTCGGGGAGCCGATTTCCCGGTAGATCTGTGCCAGCGTTTCAAAGCCGCTCATCGAGAGCAGGGAGTGACCGAACGCGATCACGATGGCCACGGCGCCAATCCCGGGCCAGAAGGTTCCTTCGAGCCACCCGAGCGCTTCCGGACTGAACCTCAAGTTTTGCGGCAGGGGGGCGGGAGGCACCTGGGCGGGGCCGCGGATCAACAGCGTAATGGGACACCAGATCAGGAAGAGAACCACCATGACGGTGGTGATCTGCATGATACGCAGGGCCTTGCCGCTCGATTCGTGTATTCCCTTGGTGTTGCTCCACCAGAAATAGCCGGTGACTACCACCCCAAAGGCGGCGGCGAATGCGTCCGGGGGAACCTTGGGCCCCAGATGCATCATTTCGCTGACCTCATTCAGCAATCGCGCCAGGTACTGGCCGGCGCTGACCACGCTGATGGGGCCGGTCAGCACGAAATCGAAGATCAGGGCCGAGACAGATAGCCGCGCCATGAACGGCCCCATGGAGTCCCGTACCACCACATACACGCCGCCGCGGACGAACATCCCGCAGCTTTCCATGTAGACCGAGCGCACCGCGAAAGCGAAAAACATTACCCCGAGGATGAACCAGGGGGCGCTTGCGCCGATGGCCTGTTCGGCAATGCCGCCGGCGTAGAACGCCGAGGAGGCCATGTCGCTGAGGACGATGGATGCCGCCCGCCAGAAAGAGATGAACGCCAGCGCTACCGTCGTGGCGACCACCACTTTCGCGGCGGGCGGCTTCTGTGCGTCCGACGGGGTCAAAACATGCCTCCGGAAGCGCACCTACAACGTCGAATTATCACGGGAGGGCTCTCTTTCCGTCCATTGGACGCTCTCAAATTCGCCTGCGAGGTTAGCTGACGGGCTAGGGCTCGAAAGTACCCCGTCCGTTTCCGGACTGCGCCCCAACTGCTTGGGTCCCCCGCCTCCAGCATGGAGTTCGGCTCTCACATCTTAACAGATCATATGAAACGCGGCATTGGTACCCTGGAAACAGACGGGGCTGATTATGACGGCCGCAGCACTTGCGCACTCCATTATCGAAAAGCTTCAGGCCAGCGGCCACCAGGGATGGCTGGTGGGCGGGTGCGTGCGGGACCGGCTTCTCGGCCGCGAGGCGGAGGATTACGACGTGGCCACGGATGCCCGTCCGGAGCGTATTATGGAGCTTTTTCCGCGCTCGGGCAGCGTGGGAGCGCATTTCGGCGTGGTGCTGGTGCGCGCCGATGACTGCCAGGTGGAGGTGGCCACTTTTCGCAGCGACCAGGCCTACAGCGACGGCCGCCGTCCCGACAGTGTGCGCTTTGAAACCGACCCGCGGGAAGATGCCCTGCGCCGCGATTTCACAATCAACGCGTTGTTTTACGATCCCATCCGTGACAAGTTGCTCGATTTCGCCGGGGGCCGCCAGGACCTTGAGCATCGCCTCATCCGCGCCATTGGCGATCCCGCGGCCCGTTTCGAGGAAGACCACCTCCGGCTGCTGCGTGCGGTGCGCTTCGCCGCCCGCCTGGGCTTCCAGATCGAGCCCGTCACCATGGATGCGATCCGGCGGACCCACCGGCAGATCCTGACCGTCTCGGCCGAACGCATCCGCGAGGAGCTGGTCCGCATTCTCACCGAAGGCGGCGCGCGGCGCGGGTTCGAACTTTTGGATGAAACCGGGCTGCTAGAGGACGTCCTGCCTGAGGTGGCGGCCATGAAAGGGGTATCGCAGCCGCCCGAGTATCACCCGGAGGGCGACGTCTGGACCCACACCCTGCTGCTGCTCGAAAAGCTGGAGCGGCCCACCCCGACGCTGGCGCTCGGCGCGCTGCTGCACGATGTGGGGAAGCCCCCCACGTTCCGGGTTGCCGAACGCATCCGCTTCGACGGCCATGTGGAGGCCGGGGTGGAACTGGCGCGCGGCATCCTCCACCGGCTGCGCTTCTCCAATCACCAGACCGAGCAGGTGCTCGCACTGGTGGCCAATCACATGCGATTCAAGGACGCCCCGAACATGCGCGCCAGCACGCTCAAGCGTTTCATGCGCGTGCCGCGCTTTGAGGAGCACCTGGAACTGCACCGCCTCGATTGCCTGTCGAGCAACGGGCGCCTGGATACCTGGAGAATGGTGAAATCCCGCTACGAGCTGATGCCCCCCGAGGAATTGAAGCCGCCGCCGCTTGCAACCGGGGAGGATCTGATTGCTGCGGGTTACCAGCCGGGTCCGGAGTTTGGGCGAATGTTGCGCGCTCTCGAAGACGCCCAACTGGAGGGACGCATCGGCAGCCGGGAAGAGGCCCTCGCGCTGGTGCGGGAGCAGTTCGGCGAACCTACGCGGGCCGGTAGCTGAACACCATATAAAGCACGATCGCGACGATGGTGAAGATGGCAGAAGCCGCGACGAATTCGAGTACCATCACCTTGCGGTCTTCCAGTTCGGGCTTCGGCATGTGCAACCTCCCCGTGCCGGTTTGGATCCAGCCTACGCCCGCCTCAACCGGCTGTCAATGGGTCTAAGTCCCTTGCCTCACAACGCGAGGGTCTTCAGGTATGCCCGGAATTCTTCGCCCAAGTCGTGCCGGCGGAGGGCGAATTCCACGGTGGCCTTCAGGAAGCCGAGTTTGTCACCCGCGTCGTAACGGGTTCCTTCGAAGCGGTAGGCGTAGATCGGGCGGCTCCGCAGCAGGTGCTTGAGTGCGTCGGTGAGCTGCAATTCCGAGCCCGAGCCCGGCTCGATAGCGCCGATCGAATCGAAAATCTCGGGCGTGAGGACGTATCGCCCGATGATGGCCAGGTTTGAAGGCGCCTCCGACTCTTTGGGCTTCTCCACCAGGTTGCGGATGCGGTAGACGCGGTCGCGGCATCCGTTGTGCGCCACGGGCTCGGCATCCACCACCCCGTAGGACGAAATCTTGTCCGGCGGCACCTCCATCACCGCCAGCACCGGGGCGCGGAAGAACTCGTGGACATCGAGCAACTGCCGCAGGCAGGGTGTTTCGGCTTCGATCACGTCATCGGCGAGCACCACCGCGAAGGGCTCGCCGCCTACCAGTTCGCTGGCCCGAAGAACGGCGTGCCCGAGCCCCAACGCCTCCTTCTGCCGCACGTAGGCGACGTTGATCATATCCGAGACGTTGCGGACGATGGAGAGCAGGTCTTTCTTGCCGCGCGATTCGAGCAGGTATTCCAGTTCGAAGCTGACGTCGAAGTGGTCTTCAATGGCGGACTTCCCCCGTCCGGTGACGATGATGATGTTCTGTATGCCCGAGTGCAGCGCCTCTTCGACGCCGTACTGAATAATGGGCTTGTCCACGAGGGGAAGCATCTCTTTTGGCTGGGCCTTGGTGGCGGGGAGGAAGCGGGTCCCCAGGCCGGCGGCGGGGAATACCGCTTTGCGAACTTTGCCGAGCATCAATTCCAGTTTGCAAAGCTTCTTACCCGTTGGCAAGCGCGTTTCGGATGGACCGACCCGGAAAGTACCGGAAAAACCCTGAACCTTTGCGCCTGCGGCGGCAATCTCAGAAAGTGAAGCGCTTGCCGGGAGCGCCGCTGGCAACGACGTCCGTGTGCGTTTCACCACCTTGTCGCGATGCGGCCTGCCTCGGCGCTGTGCTATTTATAGCAAGACTCTCAGGAAAACAACCATGGCATACGTAATTGCGGAACCCTGCATCGGGACGAAGGATACGGCTTGCGTGGACGCCTGCCCCGTCGATTGCATCCACCCCAAGAAGGATGAGGGCGGCTTCGGCGAAGCGGAAATGCTCTACATCGATCCGGTGGAGTGCATTGATTGCGGCGCGTGCGTACCCGTCTGCCCGGTTTCGGCCATCTTCGCGCTCGACGACCTGCCGGAGAAGTGGGCCGAATTCACGGCCAAAAACGCCGCGTACTACGGCCGGTAAGTCGCGCTCGACGTATCGGTCTCCCAGAGCTTGACGGCGCTCACCATTGCGGGACCAGGCGGGAGTTGCTGCCCCAGTTGCTCGCAGATGTACCTGGCCATATTCTCAGCGGACGGGTTCAGGGTGTCGAACGGCGGCAGGTCGTTCAGGTACTGGTGGTCAAGTCTGTCTACAACGGCATGGAGCGCCTTTTTGACCTCGACAAAGTCCACCAGGAGTCCGGCGGCGTCCAGTTCCGTGCCCGTCAGGGTGACCAGCACGCGATAGTTGTGGCCGTGCACGTTCTCGCACTTGCCATGGTAGTTCCGCAAGGCATGGCCGGCGGCGAAGGTCTCTTCCACGGTAATTTCAAACATCGAAAAACTTCTCCACGTCGCTGATATCGGTGGTGAATCCGTAATCCGGCAGGCTGTCGAAAAACATCTGGCCGTAGCGCTGCCGCGTGATCCGGTTATCGAGCAGCACCAGCACCCCGCGGTCCGAACGGCTGCGGATCAGGCGCCCGAACCCCTGCTTGAGCGCAATGGCCGCCTGCGGGATCTGGTAGTCGTAAAACGGATTTCCCCCCTCGCTCCGGACACTCTCGATGCGTGCCTCCACCACGGGATCGTTGGGCACCGCAAACGGTAGTTTATCTATGATAACGCAGCTCAATTGCTCACCCGGCACGTCCACGCCCTGCCAAAAGGACGAGGTCGCGAAGAGCACGCAGTTGGGTGTGGCGCGGAACTCGTCCAGCAGGGCGGAACGCGGCGCGGTGCCCTGTAGCAGCGTCGGGTAGTCCATCTCCAGGGAGACGCGGTCGTGCACCATGCGCATCTGCTGGAAGCTGGTGAAGAGCACGAACGCGCGGCCGCGGCTGTGGTTGAGCAGCCGCACGATCTCGTCCGATGCGGCCTTCGGGAAGGCGGCGTTGCGGGGGTCCGGCAGGTGCTGCGGCACGTAGAGCAGGGCCTGTTTCTGGTAGTCGAAGTGGCCCGGCACCACCAGGCTGCGGGCGCTCCGGACACCCAGCCGCTGGCGGATAAAATCGAAATCCCCGGCCACGGCGAGGGTAGCGGAGGTGAGCACCACCGTATCCACGCGATCGAACAGGCGATCCGTCAGGACGGGACTAACGTCGATGGGGGTGGCCTGCAGGTAGGTGCTGCGGCCGCGCTTCTCCACCCAGTAGACATACGATGAGTCGTCGCTCTCCATGATGAACTGCAGGGCCGCGGACAGCTCGCGGGCGCGCATGAGCAGCGGCTGCATCTCCTCCGGCGGGCTGGTCAGCAGTTTCATGTGGGACTGGATCAATTCGAGCGAAGACAGCAGGTGGCGGTAATCGTCCTCATGCCGCTCCCGGAAGGCATCGCGGCCCCGGAAGGCGGCGCGGCCATCCATCTCACCGAACAGGCCGAAGAAGCGCAGGGTCAGCTCGTCCAGGCGCTCCAGCACGCGGTCGAGCTCCTGGGAGCCGAACTTCTTGGCTTTGGCGACGTGCTCGATGTCGCGCCGCAGTTCCTGCAATCGGTAGCTGCTGACGGCTCTTCCGAAATACTGGCTGGCGAACTCCTCGGCCTCGTGCGCTTCGTCGAAGACCACGGCGTGGTAATCGGGCAGGATGCCGCCGCCCTGGTCGTCCTCGCCGCGCATGGCGAGGTCGGCGAAGAAGAGGGCGTGGTTGACGATGATGATGTCGCTCTCCTGCGCGCGCTGGTGCATCCGGGTGATGAAGCAATCCTCGAAGCGTTTGCACTTCTTAAAGGTGCACATTTCGCCTCGGGCATCCATCTTGGCCCACGCAGTGCTGCCTTCCGGGAGCTTGCGGATTTCGGAGCGGTCGCCCATCTCGGTGGTCTTCACCCACTCCTGGATGATCTGGAAATCGGCCACTTCTTCGAGGCCGCTGAGCACCGGCTCGCGCTCGGCATCGGCGATTTTCTGCAGGCAGGCGTAGTTGCCGCGTCCCTTCATGTAGCAAACCGCCAACGGCTGGGTGAAATGCTGCTGGAGAAACGGAACGTCCTTGAAAAAAAGCTGCTCCTGAAGGTTCTTGGTCCCGGTGGAAACCACGATGCGTCGTCCGGAAAGGATCGCAGGCACAAGGTACGCCAGCGTCTTACCCGTACCCGTGCCGGCCTCGACAATCAGGTGCTTGCCGTCCGCCAGGGCTGCCTCGACGGCCTCCGCCATTTCCACCTGCCCGGGCCGGAACTCATAGTTGGGGTGCCACTTAGAGAGCGTGCCGTGTTTAGAGAAGAATTGGCGCGCGCCGGGCGCCGTCCTGGCCTGGGTGGTCATGCGGATACTTCGATTGTAGCGGACGCGCGGCGCCGGCCTTCTGTGCAGCCAAGCACACACGGGGCTCGACACCGGCCGGGCGGGGCTACTAATGTTTCAGGTAGAAAGGCAACACCGTGGAACCTCCAACACCAGGCCAGGTTCTCAGGCAGAACTACATGGTCCCACTGGGACTCACCGTTCCCCGGCTCTCGCGGGAACTGCATATTCCGGCTGGCCGCTTAACCGCCGTGATTGCCGGCAAGCGCCCCATCACGGCCGATCTGGCGCTCCGCCTCGGCAGGTACTTCGGGATGAACCCGGAGACGTGGCTCGCCCTGCAGGCAGCGTATGAGCTGCAAATGGTCGAGCGGCGATCCGGCAGGCAGATCGAGCAGTTGATCGCGCCGCTCGAAGCGGCATAACGCCTATCTCGCCGCCGCGCGCATCAGCCGCAGCATGTTCCCGCCATAGATCTTCCGGATATCGTCTGCGGAATAGCCTCTCTCCAGCAGCGACCGGGTGAGGTTGGGGAACTTCGAGACGTCGTCCAGACCCCTCGGGGTGCAGCCGATGCCGTCGAAATCGCTGCCGATGCCCACGTGATCGACGCCCGCGACCTTCACCACGTGATCGATATGCGCCACCACGTCGGCGAGCGTCGCACGCGGCACTTTGGCGCGCTCTGCCGTGGTGCGGAAGGCGGCCACGGCGTCGGCGGTCTTCTGGGAGAGAAAGTCGCAGGCGAAATTGACAGCCACCACGCCGCCTTTCTTTGCCAGCGCCGCGATCATCTCGTCGGAAAGGTTGCGCGGCACATTGCACACCGCGCGGGCAGAGGAGTGCGATGCAAAGACCGGCGCGCTGCTGGTGGCCAGCACGTCCCAGAACGTCTTGTCGGCGACGTGCGAAACGTCCACCAGCATGCCGAGGCGGTTCATCTCCCGGATGACGTCCTTGCCGAAAGGCGTGAGGCCGTCATGATGCCGTACCGCGGTGTTCCGGATGTCCCCGGAGGAGTCTGCCCAATCATTGGTGTTGCTATGGGTGAGGGTCATGTAGCGCGCGCCGAGTGCATACAGGCTGCGCAGCACCCGCAGGTCGTTCTCGATGGCGTGGCCGCCTTCGACGCCGATGAGCGCCGCTACTTTACCCTGCCGGTGTGCGGCTTCGATCTCCGCGGCGCTGGCGGCGGGCGCGAAACCCTCAGGGCAGCGCAGCACGATGTCCTGCCGGATTGTATCGATCATATCCAGGGCACGTTTGGCGGACTGCCGTTCCTTGACGTACCCGGCCGCCACGTAGGCTGAGAAGAAGACTGCGCCCACGCCTCCCTCGCGCAGCCGTACCAAGTCCGTGTGGCCGTCAGGGGCGCGTTTTCCGATGTCGAAGCCGTTGAGCGTCCGAAGGGGCACGTCGTTGTGACAGTCGATCAGGAGCGCGGCGCTGTGCACCTTGATGACCTCCGCGTCGCTAACCTGGCGGGTTTGCGCCGCGAGGGTACACATGGTGAGGATCAGCACCAAGAGGGACCGGATCACGGGGGCATGTTAGCACGTCCATGGGTGTAACCTGACAGGCATGGGAACGGTGGTGCGGGCCCCGCGCGGCCCCGGGCTGCGCTGCCGGGGCTGGCGGCAGGAAGCCGCCCTCCGGATGCTCATGAACAACCTGGACCCGGACGTCGCGGAGCGTCCGGAAGACCTCGTCGTCTACGGCGGGGCGGGGAAGGCGGCGCGCAACTGGCCCGCATTCCACGCCATCGTACGGGAACTGGAGCGGCTCGCGGACGACGAAACGCTGCTGGTGCAATCCGGCAAACCGGTAGGGGTTTTCCGCACCCATGACGAGGCGCCGCGCGTTCTCATCGCCAACTCGAACCTGGTGGGGCAGTGGTCCAACTGGGAGGAATTCCGGCGGCTGGAGCGCCTGGGCCTCATCATGTACGGCCAGATGACAGCCGGGAGCTGGATCTACATCGGCACACAGGGAATCGTGCAGGGCACGTATGAAACCTTCGCAGCGGCGGCGGACCGCCACTTTGGCGGCTCGCTCGAAGGCCGGCTGGTCGTCACCGGCGGGCTCGGCGGCATGGGCGGCGCCCAACCGCTGGCGGCCACCATGAACGGTGCCGCCTTCCTGGGCATCGACGTGGACCCGGCGCGCATCCGCAAACGCCTGGAGACCGGCTACTGCGACCGCATGGAGACGGATCTCGACCGCGCCCTCGCAACCGTCGAGGAGGCGCGCCGCAACCGGCAGGCGCTCTCGGTGGGGCTGGTGGGCAACTGCGCGGAGGTGCTGCCGGAACTGGTGCGACGCGGCGTAGTGCCGGACGTCCTTACGGACCAGACCAGCGCGCACGATCCGCTCAACGGCTACATCCCGCGTGGATGCACGGTGGAGGGAGCCGCGCGTCTGCGCGCCGCCGACCCCAAGGGCTATGTCGAGGCCGCGCTCGATTCCATCGCCGCCCACGTCACCGCCATGCTGGCCATGCAGCGCCGCGGAGCGGTGACCTTCGATTACGGCAACAACATCCGGCGCTTCGCGGCAGACCGCGGCGTAACGGATGCGTTCTCGATTCCCGGGTTCGTCCCGGAGTACATCCGGCCGCTGTTCTGCGAGGGCCGCGGCCCGTTCCGTTGGGTGGCACTCTCGGGCGACCCGGCCGATATCGCCGCCACCGACGAGCGCGTCCGCCGCATGTTCCCCCGGAATGCCGGACTCCAGCGCTGGATTCGGCTGGCTCGCGAAAAGGTGCGCTTCCAGGGCCTGCCCGCGCGCATCTGCTGGCTGGGTTACGGGGAGCGCGCCGCCTTCGCCCTGGAGATGAACCGCATGGTGGCGAGAGGCGAGTTGAAAGCCCCCATCGTGATCGGGCGCGATCACCTGGACTGCGGCTCTGTGGCCTCGCCGTATCGCGAAACCGAAGCCATGCTCGACGGCAGCGACGCCATTGCCGACTGGCCTATCCTCAACGCCCTGCTCAACACCGCCGCCGGGGCGTCCTGGGTATCGTTCCACAACGGCGGAGGCGTCGGGATCGGGTACGCGCTGCACGCCGGGCAGGTGACGGTGGCGGACGGCACGGCCCTGGCTGCGCGCGCCCTCGAGCGGGTGATGACCTGCGACCCGGGCATCGGTATCCTGCGCCACGTGGATGCCGGATACCCGGAGGCGAAACGCTTCGCCGAGCGCGCCGGGCTGCGTAGCCCGATGAACGAATGACCACCCTGATCCGCGGCGCGCGGCAGTTGCTCACTTTGCACGGACCGGCGGGTCCGCGCCGCGGGGCGGATTTGCGCGAACTCGGGCTGGTGAAGAACGGCTCGGTGCTGGTCAGGGACGGTCTGGTGGTGGCGGCGGGGCCGTCGCGCAGGGTCGATGCCCTTCCCGAAGCGCGGCGTGCGCGGGAGATCGATGCCCGGGGCGGGGTAGTCATGCCGGGGTTCGTCGATAGCCACACACACCTCGTGTTTGGCGTCCCGAGGCTCACGGATTACGAGATGCGTCTGGCTGGGGCAAGCTACGGCGAGATCGCCGCAGCCGGGGGCGGCATTCTGTCGAGCGTGCGGGCGGTGCGGAAACTTTCCGGCGCGGCGCTGGAGGCGCAGGCACGCGCATCACTGGCAGCCATGCGGCGGCACGGCACCACTACCGTGGAGGCGAAATCCGGCTACGGGCTCGACGAGGCCGCCGAAATTAAAATGCTGCGCGTGGCCGGGCGGATCGAGGGCGTGGTCCCCACCTACCTGGGGGCGCATGTTTCTCCGCCCGAGATGGCGGCAGACCACTACGTCGCCTGGGTTTGTGCCGAGATGCTGCCCGCCGTGGCGCGCCGCAAGCTGGCGCGTTTTGCGGACGTCTACTGTGACGCGGGTGCCTTCAACCTGGAGCAGGCCCGCCGGTACCTGCGGCGTGCGGCGGAGTTGGGGTTGGGTCTCAAGATTCACGCCGACCAGTTCGAGCGCACCGGCGCCGCGTTGCTGGCCGCGGAGTTGGGGGCGGTGAGCGCCGATCACCTGGAGCAGGCGGGCGAGGAGGAAGCTGCGGCGCTGGCGCGGTCCAGCACCATGGCGGTGCTGCTGCCGGGGTCCGTCTTCCACCTGGGGCTGCGGCGCTATGCCCCCGCCCGGGCCCTCATAGATGCCGGTGCGGCGGTGGCGCTGGCCACAGACTTCAACCCCGGCACCAGCCCTACTTACAACATGCAGATGGTACTGTCGCTAGCCGTGACCGAGATGCGCATGACTCCCGCGGAAGCCATCTGCGCCGCCACCATCAACGGCGCGCACGCGGTGTGCGCGGGTGGCCGCACGGGCTCGCTCGAACCCGGCAAGCAGGCGGACCTCATTGTTCTGGACGTTTCGGACTACCGCGAAATCCCCTACTATTTCGGTACCAATAACGTGCGGGTTACCATGGTCCGGGGCGAGGTGATTGCGTGAGCAGAACGATCGTAGAGTGCGTGCCGAACTTTTCCGAGGGCCGCGACAGCGCCAAAGTGGACGCCATCGCGGCGGCTATCCAGTCCGTGCCGGGCATCGCCATTCTCGACCGCGAGATGGATGCCGACCATAACCGCTCTGTGGTGACCTTCGCCGGGCCGGCCGAGGCTGTGGGGGAGGCCGCTTTCCGCGGTGTCGAGAAAGCCGTGGAGTTGATCGACCTGCGCAAGCACACGGGCGTGCATCCGCGTATCGGCGCGGCGGATGTGGTGCCGTTCGTGCCTGTCGAGGGCGTCACCGTGGAGGATTGCGTGCGCATCGCGGTGCGCCTCGGGGAGCGCCTTTGGGAGCGCCTGCGTGTGCCGGTATACCTGTACGAGGCCGCCGCGCGCCACCCCGAAAATACCAACCTGGAGAACATCCGGCGCGGGCAGTTCGAGGGTTTGCGGGATGAGGTCCGAACGAATCCTGCACGCCGTCCGGATATCGGCGAACCCGAACTGCACCCCAGCGCCGGGGCCACCGTAACAGGGGCACGCAAGTTCCTGATCGCCTACAACATCAACCTTGCGACGCCGGACGTGGAGATCGCCAGGCGCATCGCCAAAACGATTCGTTTCTCATCCGGCGGCTTCCGCTACGTGAAGGCCATGGGGGTACCGCTGGCCTCGCGCAACGTGGCGCAGGTTTCGATGAACCTGACGGATTTCGAACAGACGCCGGTGCATCGCGTCTTCGAAGCCGTGCGGGTGGAAGCGGAGCGCTACGGCGTAGCGATCGCCGGTAGCGAAATTGTCGGACTGATACCGAAGAAGGCCCTGGAGATGACCGCCGAGTGGTATCTGCGGGCGGAGAACTTCAAACCCGAGCTGGTGCTGGAGAATCGCCTGGCCGCAGGCAAGTCAAGCGGCCTGGACGAGTTTCTTGGGGAACTGGCTGCACCCACGGCCACTCCCGGCGGAGGCAGTGCCGCAGCCGCCGCGGCTGCTATGGCGGCATCCCTGGGCGCTATGGTGGCGGGTCTGGCGAAGCTGGACGGCGCCGGATTCGATGCCGCCAGGCGCTTCCTGGCTGAAGCCGTGCGGCGCGATGCCGCGGCGTATGACGGGGTGGTCGCGGTCTACAGGCGTCCCAAGGAGGAGCGCGCGCTGTTCATCGAGGCCGCGTTGCGTGAGGCTGCCGCGGTGCCGCTCGAAGTGGCCGAGCACACCGCCACCCTCAAGGAGCGCCTGGGAGAACTGGCCGCCGCCGCTCCCGCGAAGTTCCGCTCCGATATCGACGTGGCGCTTGCGCTCGCCGATGCGGCGCTGGCCGGCGCCATGGCGAATGTGAAGATCAACCTCGACTCGATGAAGGACGCCTCCGCCGCGAGTGAGCTTCGCCGCCGGGCCGATGCTGTGCTTCACGCGCGCTTGCGACCATGACCGTCTACACGCTGCTCGCCAGACACTACGATGCACTGTTCGAAGGGACGGCTTCCTGGGGAGCGGCAGCGCGCGACCGAATGCTCGGTGCGATTCTGCCCCATGTCGGCTCCGCTTGCGATCTCGCGTGCGGCACCGGCACCACGGCACTGGAACTGGCGCGCACGGGTATCCGGGTATTCGCCGTGGATCTCTCCCCCACCATGTGCGAGCTGGCCCGCAAGAAGGCGCGGCGTGCCCGCCTGCCCGTTGAGATCATCGAAGCCGATATGCGGCGCTTCCGTCTGCCGGAGCCGGTGGACTTGGTAACCTGCGAGTTCGACGCCATCAATCACGTACCCCGCAAAGCGGACCTTCCGCTGGTTGCGCGAGCCGTCGCCCGCGCGCTGCGTCCCGGCGGGTGGTTTTATTTCGACGCCAATAATCGCCTGGCATTCGAAAAGATCTGGCCGGTGACGTGGTTCACCGAAAAACCGGGCCTCTTGCTGCTGATGCGTGGCGGTTACGACCGGCGCCGCGACAAAGCCTTTGCCGACGCGCACGTCTTCGTTCAGAAAGGGCGCTTGTGGGAACGCGGACACGAGCGAATCGAGCAGGTTTGCTGGACCTCCGCCGAGATCCGCGCTGTCCTGAGCGACGCAGGCTTCGACCGGGTCCGCGCACGCGACGCCGCTCCGTTCTTCAAAGGCAACCCGCTCTACCGCCGCGGGTACCGCACATTCTGGCTGGCCCGAAAAACCGCCTGACCGCGGCGCTCGCGCGCAACTGCTTGCGGCCTCCTGGGTTAAGAATGATAAAGTATCAGTTCTTTCACGGAGTCCTATGAAGTTTTGGTCATTCTCTTTCGGCGGTTCGAAGACTGTGTTACTGGCTTCACTGGTGTTGCTGTGCGGCACATGGCAAAGCCGGGCGGAGGAGCAGGCGCAGGCCCCGCAACCCGGCCAGTTGGAAGCCCCCAAGGCCGCCCAAACGCCGGCCCCGCAAGCCAGCGCGGCACAGGCTGTGCAGCCGGAGCAGAAGGATGACGTCTCCGAGCGTGCCTACACGAGCGACGGGGTCCCCTCAGTGGCTCTCTTCTACTGGATGAGCCCTGCGCAACCGAAAATGCGAACCGGTTCCGGGGCAATCGAACGCACCAGCGCCAATATCGATTTCCCGAAAAAAGACTGGCAGTCTGTGCCCGGCGTGATGCTGAGCCTGCCCGGCGGAGGTCAGCACACCGTACGGATCTCCTATTTCCGTACGCGGGGCAGCGGTAATACGACCGCCATAGACAATACCTCCGTTTTCGGCACCGGCTATAGCAAGGGCGACTACCTCAGCACCGGGTATACCCTGCACAACGCGAAACTCTCGTTAGACTATGTCTCCTGGCCCTTCCCGGTGACCTACAAAGGCTTCCGGCTGAAGACCCTCTGGGAAGTACAGTTCGTCAGCATGCGTTACGTGATTGACGCTCCCCTGAATCCTACCCAAGACGAGGACGAGAATATCCTCACCACCGACGTGTACGGGACCAACTGGTTCATCTACCCGAGCTTCGGGTTGGGTATCGAGAAATTTGTTTCAAGAAATTTCCGCGTGGAAGCCAAGGCGTCGGGATTTGCGCTTCCGAACCGGCCCGCGCTGGTGGACGCGGAGGCGTTCGGCGCTTATCGCAAAGGGCAGTACGAGTTCGTGTTCGGAGCCAAGGCCTTCCACTTCAAGACGTCGCCCAGGGAAGAGCAGTTCATGCGCGCCACCCTCTCCGGAGCCTTCGTGGGTATGCGCTGGTATCCGAAGTGGCAGTAAGGCTCGCGAGGTAGGGGGGCGCACCACACCCCCCTATCTCCCATCTCTATCCCCTGTCTCCTGCTCCCCGGTACCACTCGAGCGTAAGCCGCAGGCCTTCCTCGAAGCTGTAGCGCGGTGCGTGACCGAGGTCCCTTACCGCCGCGGTGGTGTCCGCCTGGGAGTCCCGCACGTCGCCCTCGCGCGGTGGACCATAAATGGGCTCAATCCGCACTCCCTCAAACCCTTGCAGCAACTCCCATGCATGGTTCAGCGTCACCCGCCCGCCGTTGCCGCCGTTATACATGTTGCCGGAAACGCCGTCCGCGCGCGCCGCCTTCAGGTTCAGGGCCACCACATCCTCCACATACGTGAAGTCGCGGGAGTGCTCGCCATCCCCGAAGATGGTGGGGGTGCGCCGCTCGAGGATTGCCTTTATGAACACCGAGAGCACGCCCGAGTAAGGACTCGACGGGTCCTGCCGCGGACCGTAGACGTTGAAGTACCGCAGCGCCACCGTCTCGATGCCGAACACGCTGGCGTAGATGTTGCAGTAATACTCCCCCACCAGCTTCTGAAGCGCATAGGGCGATTTCGGCCGCGGTGTCATCGTTTCCACCTTCGGCAGCACGGGCGTATCGCCGTAGGCGGAGGACGAGGCGGCATAGACCACGCGCCGCACACCGCCCTCGGCCGCTGCGCGCAGCACGTTGAAGGTGCCGTCGATGTTCACTTCATGCGACGGCACGGGGTCTTTAATCGAGCGCGGTACGGACGGGATAGCCGCCTCGTGGAACACCACGTCGGCCCCGCGCATCAGCGGCGCGATTTCGTCATACCGGCGAATATCGGCCGGCTGGAAATCCACGCACTGGCGCACTTCTTCGAGATTCTCTTCGTGCCCTGTCAGGAGATTATCGATCACCACCACCTGGGTGGCGCCCTCGCGCAACAGGCCTCTTACCAGGGCGGAGCCGATGAAGCCCGCCCCTCCGGTCACAATGTACTTGCTCATGCGGGTAGTTTGGCGATTTCGGATTCGAGATAACGCAGCGATTCGTTGGCGATGGTTTCCGCCCCGGGCTTAAAGTCGAAGGCCTCGAGCGATACCCATCCCGCATAGTTGCGGCGGCGCAGCACCCCGAGCACGGGTTTGAAGTCGTAGTTGCCCGTGCCGCAATGGCGCCCGTCCATTTCGTTCACATGCACGTGGCGGATGTACTGGAAGTACTTGTCCACCAGTTGCGCGTGCGGTTCCTTCTCATCGATGGCGTTGTGGGTGTCGAACATGGTCTGGACCGCCGGGTGGTTGATCTCCCGCACCAGGGAAACCGCCTCCTCGAGCGTCAGGATGACGTCGCACTGGTTGGGCGGCAGCGCCTCGATCAGGATCTTCACGCCGCGTTCGCCGGCGTGCGGCGCCACCCCCGCCAGGCCCTCCACGAAATTGCGTGTGGCCTGTTCGCGGGTCAGCCCGCCGGTGGTCTCGCGCTGCTTGGGGGAGCCGAACACCATGATGCCGTCCGGGCCGAGGTCGGCACAGAGGTCCACCAGATTGCGGATGTGCCCCCAGCTTCGCTGGCGTAGCGCTTTGTCCGGGGTCGTCACATGGAGGCCCTTGGGGCTCACCATCAGCCAGTGCAGTCCGGCGAATCGAAGCCCTTCGCTCTCGATGACCGAGCGGTACTCGCGGCGCTGGGCTGAGGTGATGGATGCGGGGTCCTCCGCCACGGTGAACGGCGCGATCTCTATCCCTGTATAGCCGGCCTTCCGGATGGACCGGCAGGTTTCGGCGAAGGGGCGTTTCTCATAAGCCTCGTTGCACATCGCATGGCGGAACTGGTAGCTCATAGGCAATCCGGCGAAAACGGCCGCGGTCTGAAAGAAACTCCGTCGCGTGACCATACTGGGGTACCCCCAAACCCGATCATTATAACCCGGGTGTCGGGTAACCCGGCCCGTGTAGCGTGCCCTGTACTAAACTGGAGTGGAAATCCAGGAGACTTATGAGCGCCAATACCACTCGCCGCGACTTCGTTGCGGCCGCCACCCTTGGCTTCACCATCGTGAAACCCGAACTGGTTCGCGGTTCCCAGGCCAATTCCGCGCTGTCGGTAGGGCTGATCGGGAGCGGACGCCGCGGCGTCGCGATAAGCGGCATCTTTGCACGCAACGAGTTCGCCAAAATCGCAGCCATCTGCGACATCTACGACGACCAACTCGAGGCCGCGGGCCAGAAATTCTCCGGCGCGCGAAAATTTAAAAATTACCACGAACTGCTGGCCAGTAACGTGGATGCCGTCTACATCGCCACTCCGCCCTACCTCCACCCGGAGCACTTCGAAGCCGCCGTGAAGTCGCGCAAGCACATCTTCATGGAAAAGCCCGCGGGTGTGGATCCCGCCGGCTGCAAGCGCGTGCTCGAAGCCTCGAAGAAGGCCGACCCCACCAAGCGCATCAGCGTCGATTACCAGCAGCGCTACGGCAAGGAATACAAGAAGGCATACGAGATCGTGAAGTCCGGCGAGCTCGGCGCCATCAAGATGGTACGCGCCGCATGGCTCGGCGGCGGCCTGCCCGTCCGCACCGGCCACCCCGCCAGCGAAGAGAAGATGCGCAACTGGCTGTTCTACAAAGAACTCGGCGGCGACATCATTGTGGAACAGGATTGCCATAATCTCGACGTGGTGAACTGGTTCATGGGCTCCCACCCCGTGAAGGCCTGCGGGTACGGCGGGCGGGCGGTCCGCAAGGACATCGGGAACATCATGGATAATCTGGCGGCCACCTTCTGGTTCCCCGATGGGACGGTCTTCACGTATAGCGCCAACCAGTTCTCCGCCGGTGGTTTCCGCGACATTTCCGAGACGTTCCTGTGCGAGAAGGGATCCATCACCACATCCCGTCAGGGCTACACACTCTACAATGGCGGTAAGCCCGTGCAGGTCGCCACGAAGTACGACATCACCGAGGACGCTGTGAACGATTTCATAGCTGGCGCGCGTACGGGGAAAATCGAAAACGGCGCCCCGGCGGCCGTAGAGGCTACCCTTACCGCGATCATGGCCCGCGAAGCGATCTACGCCGGCCGCGAGCGTGCCTGGAAGGACGTGGCGTAGAGATTTGGGCCGCGAATGAACGCGAATGAACGCAAATAGCACGTTCATTCGCGGCCAGTATATGGATTTTGAGCTCCTCGAACACCCCGCGGACATCGGGTTCCGCACTCGCGGCGGTACGGTGGCGGAGTTGTTCGCGAACGCCGCGAAAGCCATGCTCTCGATCGCCTCGGTGCTCGACAATGTGACTCCGCGGGAGCAGTTCCGCCTTTCCGCCGAAGGTTCCGATTACGAATCCCTGCTCGTCAACTGGCTCAACGAAGTCCTGTATTGGTACGACGGCAAGCGCGTCGCGCTAGGCGAGTTTCAAATTGACGCCATCGATCCCACTTCCATCTCGGCCATCGGCTTCGGCGAGCCGCGCGATCCGGAGCGGCATCCGGCGCTGATGGTGGTGAAGGCTGTCACCTGGCACCAGTTGAAGGTGGACGAAACGCCCGAGGGCTGGGTGGCGGAAGTGTATCTGGATATCTGACATGCCCGGGGCAATCCACCTGGAAGCAATCGACCCGTGGCGATATCGCATTCCTCGCGACGAGCGGCGCGGCATGCGCACCCACGTGGTGGTCTACGGCAGCGAAGCCCTTATCGAACAGATCCGGCGCGACCTCTCGCTCGAACAGGCCATGAACGTGGCCACCCTCCCGGGCATCGTGGGGCCAAGCCTCGCCATGCCCGATATCCACCAGGGGTACGGCTTCCCCATCGGTGGGGTAGCCGCTATGGACCCCGACGAGGGCGGTGTGGTCTCGCCCGGTGGTGTGGGCTTCGATATAAATTGCGGGGTGCGGCTCGTCCGCTCTACCCTCACCGCCGCAGACGTGCGCCCCCGTATCCGCGACCTCGTGAACCAGGTGTTTCGTGACGTACCTTGCGGCACTGGCGGCTCCGGCTTCGTAAAGATCGACCGCAAGCAGCTCGACCGGGTGCTCGAACGCGGCGCCCGCTGGATGGTGGAGAACGGCTACGGGGAGGAGCGCGACGCGCGCTTCGCCGAAGCCGGGGGCGCGCTCGAAGGTGCCGACACCGCGGCGGTCTCCGAACGCGCGAAGGAACGCGGACTCCCGCAGCTCGCCACTCTCGGCAGCGGCAATCACTTTCTCGAGGTGCAGTACGTGGAGTCGGTAGAGGACCAGCGCGCCGCGCAGGCGATGGGCATCGGGGAGGGGCAGGTCGTCGTGCTCATCCACTCCGGCTCGCGCGGCCTCGGCCATCAGGTCTGCACGGATTACGTGGCGCAGATGAACAAAGTGATGCCGCGCTACGGGATCACGCTGCCCGACCGGCAGCTCGCCTGCGCGCCCATACGTTCGCCGGAGGGGCAGGCATATCTGGGTGCCATGGCTGCGGCGGCCAACTTCGCGTGGGCCAATCGCCAGGGCATTTTGCACTTTCTCCGGGGGGCGTTTCGCCGTGTCTTCGGCGACAGCGCGCGCCTCGATCTCATCTACGACGTTTGCCACAACATTGCGAAGCGCGAGCGTTATGAAGTGGACGGGCGTAAACGCGAGGTACTGGTGCACCGCAAGGGCGCCACCCGTGCTTTCGCCCCCGGGCACCGCGAGATGCCCCCGGAGTACCGCGAAATCGGACAGCCGGTTTTCATCCCGGGCAGCATGGGGACGGCGTCCTGGGTGCTCGCCGGAGCCGAGGGCGCCATGCGGGAAACCTTCGGCAGCGTGTGCCACGGCGCGGGGCGCCTGCTCTCCCGCACCGCCGTCCGGAAGGGCCGCGATGCGCGCACCGAAACGCGCAAGCTCGAAGAAGCCGGCATCCTGGTACGCAGCGAAACCAGGGACGGCATCCTCGAAGAACTGCCGGACGCTTACAAGGACGTGGACGCCGTCATCGAAGTGGTGCACCAGGCCGGCCTTGCCCGCAAGGTGGCGCGGCTGCGGCCCATGGGCGTCATCAAGGGTTGACGGCGGCGAAGAGCTTCTTCATGCAGTCGACTACCTCCACCATGCTGGCTGGAGCGCCAGGCTCCCCGTTGTAGGCCTTCAGGAAGTTGCCGAAGCTGCCCCAGGTGGTCTGCATCACTCCCAAGGCGCGCTCCGCCACCTGCCTGGTACTGTTGGCGCGCACCGAGCGGATCAGCTCCAATTGCCCCAATGCCACCTCCGGCTTGCGCCACGGCGAAGAGACCACCTGGAAGCCCTCCAGCGCGAACCATGCCGCCGTGGGATGCGGCTTTTCGTAGTGCCAGTCGCAGATCACTATGTCTTTGGGCACCTGCCGAATCGCGCCAAAAGTGCCATTGGTGCTGGCCTCCCATTTGCCGATACCTGTGGTCTCGCCGTCTATGAAGCGGTCGCCCCAGATCCACATCTGGCGGCCGGACTTCGCCAGATGCGCGTGCAGCGCACGCACGTCCCCGGCAAATAGCTCCGCTTTGTTGCGCCCGCGGCAGCGCGGGCAATCGTCTTCGCCGATTAAGAAAACTTCATCCATGCCCACGTGGAAGGCATCGGCTTCAAAGGCGTCCCCGAGTTCGTCCATCAGATCGAAGATCACTTCGTGCACTTTAGGGTGCAAAGGGCAATAACTACGGCAGTAGATACCTTCATTGCCTGGATAACGCCCCGGTGTTTCATCGAACTCGGGATGCGCGCGCAGCAGCGCGTGCGTGTTCTTGGCCCACGACTGGTGCCCCAGCATGTTAATCATCGGGATCAGCCGGATGCCGGCCTGCCGGCACGCCGCGACGAGGCGGGAGGCGTCCTCCCTGGCGAGCCCTTGCGGGTCCGCCACCTCCGGGCGTTTCGCGTAACCGTAGTTAACCTCCATTACCAGCAGGTTGACCCCATGTTTCGGCAACCCTTCGGTGATGAACCGGACGGCCGCCGGTACCTCTTCCGCTTTGGGGGCCATCAGGTGGATCCCCCGCACCGGCAGGTCCGAGGCGGCACAGAGAGTCCATGCCGTCGCGAGAAAGCAGGTAGTGACGCGCCTCATAGGGACATACATATCACGTCCACGCACCGCCGTGAAACACGACAGACCAAGCGGCAATGTCGAAATCCCGGCGCGCAAACAGCGGCTCATTAGGGCTGCCGAACGTATTTGCCTTTGACAAATGGCGGCATCAGGGTATGATTTTTCTTTACTTCCCCTTTCGCCCTGACTACCGTGAGTTCAACTGACGCCAACATCATTCTCGAAACCAACCTCCGCGGCCTGGAAGCGCATGCGCGAGGAAAAGTCCGCGATGTATATCGCCTGGACGACCAGCTCCTGATCGTCGCCACGGATCGCATCTCTGCGTTCGATTTCATCCTGCCCACCGGGATTCCGGACAAGGGCAAGGTGCTGACGCAGCTTTCCATCTTCTGGTTCGATTTTCTGCGCGATGTGACGCCCACGCATTTCATTACTGCCGATGTGGATCGCTATCCCGAGCCGCTGCGGGCGGAGCGCGCGCAGCTTGAAGGCCGCTCCATGCTGGTCCACCGGGCGGAGATGGTGCAAATCGAGTGTGTCGCGCGAGGCTATCTGGCGGGCTCCGGGTGGAAGGAGTATCAGCAGCAGGGCACGGTGTGCGGCATCCCCCTCCCCCCGGGGCTAAAAGAGAGCGATAAGCTGCCGGAACCCGTCTTTACGCCGGCGAAGAAGGCGCAAACGGGGCATGACGAGAACGTCTCCTTCGATGAAGTGGTGTCGCTGGTGGGGGCGGAGCTTGCCGGGCGTCTGCGCGATTTGACGCTCGAGATCTACCTCCGCGCGGCTAAGTACGCGGAATCCAGAGGCATCCTGATCGCCGATACTAAATTTGAGTTTGGCTTCGTGGGCGGAAAGCTGGTGTTGGGCGATGAAGTGCTCACGCCCGATTCCTCCCGCTTCTGGCCCGCGGACACGTATCGTCCGGGTGGCCCGCAGTTTTCCTTCGACAAGCAGTACGTGCGCGACTACCTGGAGTCGATCCACTGGGGCAAACAGCCCCCCGCACCTCCGCTTCCGCAGGAAGTCGCCTTAAAGACGGCCGAAAAGTACAGACAGGCGTACCGGGTCCTTACTGGCGCCGAGCTATGAACTGGCTGGATGTCGTTCTATTGATCCTGGTGCTGGGATCGGTGGTGTCGGCATTTCGCAAGGGCTTCTCGCGCGAACTGGTGGGCTTCGGAGCGGCGATCGTCGGTCTGGTGCTGGGCTCCTGGTTTTACGGCACGGCGGGTTCCTACCTGCTGGATCTCGTAAGTTCCAGGGTGCTGGCGAATTTCATCGGCTTCGTGCTGGTTTTCGGGGGCGTGCTGCTGGCAGGCACCCTAATCGGCCGGATCCTGAACTATTTCATCAAGGCGGTCGGGCTGTCCATCTTCGATCGCCTCCTGGGAGCGGGCTTCGGGCTTCTGCGCGGGGCGCTGCTGGCCATTGCCCTGGTGATGGCGATGATGGCTTTTTCTTCCGGCGGCAAGGCCCCCAGCGCGGTTCTGCGCTCACGCCTTTCGCCCTACGTTCTGGACGCCGCGGGAGTCTGCGCGTCCATGGCGCCGTTCGAACTCAAGCAGGGTTTTCGTAGCAGCTACAAGCAGGCCAAGGCCGTCTGGGGCGGCACTGTGGGCAAAGGGAACGTGGAAAAGGGCGTGAAATGAAAGAGAAATTCGAGAGCCTCGTGGAGCACCTGGTCGGAAATGGTTTCTTCCTCGAGGAGGCGGTGGAAATCCTGGAAAAGACGCTGATCGCGCGTGTCCTGGATGAGTCCGGCGGAAACCGCTCAGCCGCCGCCAAGCGACTCGGGATTCATCGCAATACCCTGCAGCGCAAGATGCTCGACTACCAACTGGGCCGCGTTCGCCGGAAACCCGTCCTGGCCGACGCTCGGAAGCGCAAAGTTAAGGCAGGATAAGAGTACTAGAACCCCCCCGCTCATATCCGTAACGTACGGAACTAACATTACCTGCGGTACTCCAAACAGTACCTCTGACTCTTGTAGCAAGTCTATCCGCGGCCGATACTGATATCGGCCTATGTCATTCCGGAACATTTCGCGAAGACTGCTCCAGATGGTCGCCAACCTGAGGGCGCACGAGAGGCACCCGCTCGTCGGGACTGCCGAGATCTGGTGGGTAGAACGGGGCGAACTGGCGGGCACGCTGGGCTACTACCGGGATGCTTCGAATGCCGGCGTGGGGGTTCTGTGCGGGGAGCCAATACCCTGCGGGAAATCGGTTTTCATCGGGCCCGTGGGGCGGATGAGGCAAGCCGTGGTCCGGCATTGCCGGCCTGCCGACACGGTTTTCCACATTGGCTTTGAATTTATGAACCCCGCGCCAGCCAAGCTTGTCTGGCAGATGGACGAACTCGAGCTCGCCATGGACGTGGGAACCACCTGGTAAACCACGTAAACCACCCGGTCTGGACCTCTGGTTGTTATCATACGGTTATATGCTTACCAGGGTCCTCTGCTTCCTCCTCGCGCTGTTTCCGCTGCTGGCTCAATCCGATCGGGGTACCATCACGGGCCGCATTCTAGATCCCGCCGGCGCTGTCGTCCCCGACGCCCGCGTTGACGCTGTTCACCAGGGCACCAAGGTAAAGTACACGGCCGCCAGTAATGAGACCGGTGTCTACACGATACAGCAGCTCCCGGTGGGCGCCTACGACGTTACCGTGGAAGCCGTTGGCTTCAGCCGTTATCTGCGCCGCGACGTGGAAATCAACGTCGCCCAGACCGTGACTCTCAACGTGGGACTCACGGTGGGCGCGGTGGATCAGACGGTGGAAGTGACCGCCGCGGCGCCCGCGCTTGAGACCAACACCTCGGACGTCGGGACGGTCGTTACCCGCGCAATGGTAATGGACCTGCCGCTCTCGGTATCCGGCAATATGCGGAACCCGGAAAGCTTCATCTTCCTGGCGCCGGGCGTGACGGGCGATACGACCAACACCCAGATCAACGGCTCGCAGTCCCGCGCCAAAGAGGTTCTGGTGGACGGTGTCGGCTCCACCAGTCCGGAGAGCGGGGGGGTGCTGTTCACCTACCCTTCGGTGGAGGCCATCGCGGAGTTCAAACTGCTGAGCAGCAATTACAGCGCGGAGTACGGGCGCACCGGCGGCGGCTTCGAGATTTTCACAACGAAATCCGGTACCAACGGGCTGCACGGCTCCTTATTCGACTACCTTCGGAACGACGCCTTAGATGCGCGCGGGTTCTTTGCCCGCTCGACTCCCGTGAACCGCCAGAACGAGTTCGGCTTCGCGCTCGGCGGGCCAGTCCTGATTCCCAAGGTCTACGACGGCCGCAATAAGAGCTTTTTCCACGTGGTTTACAGCGGGTTCCGCTTCCGCCAGGGCGCCACCAACACCCTGACCACCATCCCGCCCTCCGCTTTCCGCACGGGCGACTTTTCTACCCTCACGGACCGCAACAATCGCCCGGTGGCCATCTACGACCCCAACACTACGCGTTCGGACGGCGCGGGCGGCGTGATCCGTGAGCAGTTCCCCGGCAACATCATCCCGCAGGCTCGCATCAGCGCGGTTTCGTCAAAGATCGTGGCGCTCTACCCCGGTACCATCAACAGCAGCCTGTTCAATAACTTCCTGACCACCGGAGCCAAGACGTTCGACCGCGATCAGTTGAACATCAAGATTGACCACGCCTTCAGCGACCGCAGCCGCCTGAGCGGCTTCGCCTACATTGGCACCCAGGCCACCGTCACCCCGGAACTGCTGCCCATGCCGCTCTCCCCGGCGAAGGGTGAGGATTATCGCTCCCGCTGGGCGCGCCTGACCCACGACTACATCGTGAGCCCGTCCGTGTTGAACCACTTCACCCTCGGGTTTACCAGGGAAGGGCAGTTCTGGGCGACGCTCTCGGCCGACCAGGGCTGGCCCGATAAACTGGGACTCAAGGGTGTGCTCACAGGCAAGGGCGACAGCTTCCCCATCGTGACCTTCAACAACGGATACAACACCCTGGGAGGCAGCGAGATCACCACCCTCACGGATGCCAACAACAAATCCGTGGGCAGCCAGGTGAACAACACCTGGCAGCTTTCCGACAGCGTGAGCTGGATCCGCGGGAATCATACCTTCAAGTTCGGCGGCGAGGCGCGCTGGCTGCAAACGAACGGCGCGGATTTCTTCCTCTCGCAGGGGCGCTTCAACTTCAACTCGCTCGAGACCGCGCTGCCCACCGCCGCCGGCCGCACCACCACCGGAGATGCGTTTGCAAGCTTCCTGCTCGGCGCCGTGGATACCAGCGCCATGAACGTGCTCGCCGTAGTGCCGGGCAACCGCTACCGCTACCTCGCCGGTTACGTGCAGGACGACTGGAAGATCACCCGCACCCTGACCCTCAACGTCGGGATGCGCTACGACCTCTTCTTCCCACGCAAGGAGCGGTTCGACAACATGTCCGGTTTCGACCCGAATCTGGCCAATCCGGCAGCCGGGAACCGGGCCGGAGCCATCGCGTTCCTGGGCGAGGGGGCCGGCCGCACGGGCGCGGCCAGCTTTGCCAATACCTACTACCGGAATTTCGGGCCGCGCTTTGGCTTCGCCTGGTCCATGAACGAGAGGACTGTGGTGCGCGGCGGCTACGGCATCTACTACGCGCCCGGGAATGCTACCGCGGGCCTGCGCAGTTCGCAGAATTTCGGCTTCGGTTTCAACGCCTCCCCCACGCCGTCCACTACCGATGGCGGGGTAACCCCGGCCTTCAATTGGGACAGCGGCTTCCCCCAGAATTTCGTCCGCCCCCCGATGATCAGCCCGACGGTGGCCAACGACCAGGCGGTGAACTACATCGGTCCGGACGACGGTCGCCCGCCCTACTTCCAGAACTGGAACGTCGGGGTGCAGCGTGAATTGCCGGCACGCGTCATGGTGGAGGCAAACTACGTCGGCAACAAGGGCACGCGCCTCGGCACTAACCTGATCAACATTAACGAGCTCGATCCGAAGTACCTGTCGCTCGGCTCTCTGCTGAGCCGTCCGGTGACGTCGCCGGAAGCCCAGGCAGCGGGGATCGCTGTGCCGTACGCCGGGTTCAACAAATCCGTAGGGCAGGCATTGCGCCCCTATCCGCAGTACCTGGCTATCAACCAGCGGTCGAACCCGAACGGCAACTCGACCTACCACTCGCTCCAGGTGAAGGGTGAGAAGCGAATGTCCATGGGGCTGTCCTGGCTGGCTGCCTATACGTGGTCGAAGAGCTTGTCCGACGGCAATATACAGGCTGGCGGCGGACCCAGTGGCCAGACGTATTACAACCGCGCTCTCGAGAAATCCATCAGCACCGACGACGTCCCGCATGCCGTGGCAATCAGCTTCCTGTATGAACTGCCCTTCGGCCCCGGGAAGAAGTTCTTCAATCGCGGGGGTGTGATCGGCAAGCTGGCGGGCGGCTGGACCTTTACCGGCATCCACCAGTATTCGGCCGGCAAGCCCATGGTGCTGAGCGCGAACAACACCCTGCCGGTGCCATCGGGCGGCGTGGGCGGCTTGCGGCCGAACGTAATTTCCGGCGTCGAAAGGCGGGCGGATTTCAGCAAGTTCGACCCCGCCACGGACCGCCTGATCAACCCGGCGGCATTCGCGCTGCCCGCGGCGTTCAGCTTCGGGACCGCGGCCCGCGCTTACACCGACCTGCGCGCCTTCTCGTTCCTGAATGAAAGCTGGGGTGTCGTCAAGCGCACCGGCATCACGGAGCGGGTCAGCATGACGTTTCGCGCCGAGTTCTTCAACGTCTTCAATCGCGTGGTCTTCGCCGCCCCGGCGGCCAATATCAGCGCGGCCAATTTCGGTCGCGTGAGCGCCCAGGCCAACAACCCGCGGCAGGGTCAGGTGGCGCTCAAGCTGGAGTTTTAGGCGGCATACCCGTTCTATGGATTTGGTAATCTTCGATCTCGACGGAACCCTGATCGATTCCAAGTTGGACTTGGCGCACGCTGTTAACGCCGCGCGGCGCCACATGGGCCTCGCGCCGCTCGATCACGAGCGCGTCTACTCCTATGTGGGCAACGGTGCGCCTGTGCTGATCCGCCGCGTGCTGGGGGACGAGGCCAGTGAAGCCGAGGTGCAGGAAGCGCTGGAGTTCTTCCTGGAGTATTACCGCGACCACATGCTGGACTACACAATCCCGTACCCCGGAGTTCGGGAGGCGGTGGAGAAACTGCACGAGGCGGGTGTTCAACAGGCAGTCCTCACCAACAAGCCCGTCCGCATCAGCCGCGCCATCGTCGAGGGTCTCGGGATGGGTCCGTATTTCCGCCAGATCTACGGCGGCAACAGTTTCGATTTCAAAAAGCCGCATCCCATTGGGGTAGAGACCCTGATCACGGAATGCGGCGTGACGCGCGAGAATACCCTGATGGTGGGTGACAGCTCCGTGGACATCCTGACGGCGCGCAACGCCCGAGTGATGGCCTGCGGAGTAAGCTACGGTTTTCAGCCTGAATCGCTGGCCGACCCGGTCCCCGACCTGCTGGTGGATCGTATGGAAGACGTCGCCCAATGGGTACTCGCGCGGCGTACCGGAGCTCAAAAATGAACGAAAAACCCGGAACCACCGTTCCCACCACCGGCACCTATTGGTGCACGGTTTGCAAGACTCCCGACAACTTCACCGCCGGCCAGCAGTTTCCGGAGTGCCGCAATATGTGCGGCCGCGGGCGCTGGCAACTGGTCCAGGCCGAGCCCGAGAAGAATCCGCAGCGCGGCTGAACGCCCCACTGGTTCGGGACCCGCGCCGCCGGGGTATCCGCCCTGATTGGGAAGCCCGAGGGGGCTTCCCCTGGGCACCCTACAGCCAACAACCGTCGGGGAGCAACATCGCCCGTACCGGACTGACTTTGCCGGAGTTGTCTTCGAGCGTCACCGTCAGGTTGACCTCCCGGCGCTCCCGCATCACGACCACCGGGACCGTGCGTTTGGTCCCTCGGAGAGACCGGAGGAGGCTCGAAATTTCGCGCGGGTTCGTCACCGTCGTGCCGTCGAGTTTCACGATCACGTCGCCTGCCTTGATGCCGGCCTTGGCGGCCGGGGAATCACGCATCACCGAGCGTACCAGCACCCCTTCCTTCACCCCAAAGTACTCCGCGAGTTGCGAGTTGAGCGATTCGCTCTCGACCCCAAGCGCCGTCGTGCGCCACGACATCATGGAGCGCGGCATGTCCGGCAGCGCGGGAACCGCAGGGATAGGTGGCATATCGGGCATATCGGGCATATTGAACGACCACTCGCGCCCATCGGGGCCAGTGAGCATGGTTCTGGGCTGCGTCCCGAGCGTCGGGTTTACCGTTTGTGCGGCTCCGTTGCGCCACACCAGCAGCTTTACCTGACGTCCTGGGGGAGTTTCCCGTACCATACGGAGCAGTTGTTCGCGTCCCTCGACGCGCTGGCCGTTGTACTCGAGTACGACGTCCCCCTCTTTCATCCCGGCTTTGGCCGCCGGGCCGTCCGGCGTGACGCTCTTCACTTCCACACCGCGCTCTTCAGCCAGCTTGAGTTCCTTGGCGCGCGCCGCGTCCACATCCGCCACCCCGATCCCGAGGTAGGTGCCGCCTGCCTTCGCGATGACCATACGCCGTGGCATCTCCCGATGTCCGGGCGGCGGGGGCGTCTGGGCCGGCGGGGGCGTCTGGGCAGATAGCGACCCTAGCGCGAGCGCGCCCGCCATTGTAAGCATTCCGATCCTCATCGTCTTACCTTTCGTCACTGTCGTTTGATGAAGATCGTTCCGCCGGTTCCGGAAATCCGCAACAGCGGACCGCCGCCGTTGATATCACCTTCCGCGACCACTTGCGCGCCGTGTACCCGCGCCTGGATTCCCGGAAACTCCGAGATGATCCGGCGGATTCCGCCGGAGAGCTCGTTTTCGGCTCGTATCTTCACACCCACGTTGGACGGAATGAAAACGGTAATGTCACCACGACCGGTGGTGAGGAAGGAGTCACCGGTAGCGCCCGCCCCATGAAGCTGCGCTATGATGCTGCCGATGAAGGTGGAGGCCCGCAGAACCCCCGATACGTTGGTGAGCCGGATCGCTCCTGAGGCGGTCTCGCAACGCACGCCGTGGGCGCTGCCGACGTGGACGGGCCCACCGGAATTGCGCAGCTCCACGAGGCCGCGTGCTTCCCCGATCTCAATCGGCCCGCCGCCCGTACTGGCGATCACCCCCGAACCGGCACGGATGATCTGAACCTTGCCACCTACTGTGCTGGCCCGGGCCGGCCCCCCCACGGCATCGACGGTGACGTCGCCGCCGCCCGTCTCGAGTACCGCCTCGCCGTGGATCAGCCGCGCCGTGATGTCGCCCGCCGACGTCGAGCATCGCGCCATCCCGCCGATCTCCCCCATCACGATATCCCCGCCGCCCGTACGGGCCGTGAGGTTGCCCCGCACGCGGTCGGCTTTCACATCGCCGGCGCCGGTTGCAAGGGTGATCTCCCCGGCCACCCCGAGTGCTTCGACGTTGCCCTCTCCGGTGCCTATCGAGAGTTCCCTTACCGTCGCGGGTACCGTGAGCTTCAGGCCGGCTTCTCCCCGGCCGGAGTGCACGAAGAGCAGCGCCCGCCCGCCGGACCCGGCCGTCGAGAACTTCACGGCGAACGCGTCCAGCAGCCGCCGCGCTTCGGCTTCGGTGCGCGCCGTGGTACGCGTCTTGAGCACCCAGGAAAGCTCGGGGTTCGGGCCGCTGGTCACGTACACGTCGCCGCGTAGCGAGACCTGGAGGCGTGCGACGGTGGCTAGGGCTTCCGAACCCGAAACCGTGCGTACCCACCACCTGCCCTCGCGGTGAATGGCCGTCTGGGACGCGGCCGGAAACGCCGCCGCCAAACAGACTACCGCCAGAATGGATGAGATCCGCATATCGACCCGGTCAGAACGTTCCGACCGACGCATTCATCTCCTGCAATGCCCGCTCGCTCTTGAGCCGTACGTAGCTGTTGCTGTCGCGCTGCACCACCGTCTGGAGCACCCCTACCATGGAGCCGTCGCGGTGCTCGATCAGCATATCGATGGCACGGATGCGCACCCCCGGGTTCTCGTCGTTCAGCAGCACCTGGGCCAGCACCTTGCGCACCTCCGCTTCGGCGGCCACTGGTTTAAGCGCTTCCACCGCCTTCAGTCGCACGGCCGGATTCGGGTCGTGGAGGGCCGCGCTCAGCAGCACGTCCCGCACCGCCGGGGTATCAGGCTGCTGCTTCAGCAGCCCCACGGACTCGACGCGAACGGCAGGGTTGTCCTCTTCCCTGACCGCCGCCAGCAGCAGCCGCCGAATGTTGCCATCCTCGGGCATTCCGGATACCACCCGCCGCCGTGTCTCGTCCAAGGCGATTTCGACCCGCCCGGCCGCATCCGGCTGGATGGAGCGGATGCTCGAGTAGACTACATCCTGAGCGGGATTTCCCGCTGGCGGTGTGGTGCGCGGCCCCATGGTCAGGCGCGCGGAAAAGAAGCCCAGTGCGATCAGCGCCACAGCGCCCGCCGGTACACGGAACAGGGAGGCCGAAGCGAACAGCGCCGTGAAGCCAGTGCGGAAAGAATCCCACACGCCTGGGGCGGGCCGGACCGCCGGAGCTTCATTGCGGTAGACGGCGCGCATCAGTTCGTGCCGGCATTCGGCCAGCAGGCCGGCCGGGATAGCCGCCTCCCGTGCGCTCAGCGCCGCCGCCATCGTCCGGTGGCGTTCCAGTTCCTCCCGGCACTCCTCGCAGCCCTCCATGTGCTGCTCGATCCGCTCTTCCTCCTCCGGCGGCAGTTCGCCGTAGTGGTACAGCGGAATGGCTTGTTTCACCGTGTGGCAGCTCATAAGAAATCTCCCAGCCTGACACGCATCTTCTGCGTCGCCCGGAAGAGGCAGTTTTTGGCAGCCTCCTCGCTGGTTCCGAGCGCTTCCCCAATGTTGCGCAGACGCAGCCCCTGATAGTGGCGGAGTTCGAAAACCATTCGTTCCCGCGGTGTGAGGTCCTGGAGCGCGCCTTCAATGCGGGACGTCAATTCGTGGTTAAGGAAGTGGCGCTCGGGATTCGCGCCGGTCCCGCGTTCCTCGAACGATTCGATCCGGTCCACCGTTCCATCCGCTGTCTCCACCACGGTTTGCTCTTCTTTCCGCACCTTGCGCTTCCTCAGGTAATCCAGGCAGATATTCGTCACGATCCGGTACAGCCACGTGTGGAAGCTGCAATCGAAGCGGAACGAATGAATGTTGCGGTAAACCCGCAGGAATGCCTCCTGGTACACGTCCCGCGCGTCTTCGGGGGACCGCAGCAGGTTCATCGCGAGGCGGAGCACACTCTGGTCATACGCCCGCACCAGTTGCTCGAACGCGTCCTGGTCGCCGCGCTGAACCGCGTGAATCAGGGTAGCTTCGTCTGGTTTTGGGCTCACGAGGACGCCTGCCGTCGCGGCTCCATCCCGGGCCATTGCTCAGTTCGACGAGCCATCTGGTAAAAGGTACCGCCGCAGAACCCTTTATAGCAGGACGGGCAACTTAGCGGGACGGTACCGTCCAGCGAAAAATGCGGCAGCCCTGAATCGCAGTCTCCCGCTCCGGCTTCCAGCCCGGGAAAGGGAACGAGTGGGACACTATGCGGGTACCCGGCCTGAGTTCCCGCTCGAGCATGGGCCGCATAGCGGCCTGCAGGCCCGGCAAAAGGTACACGGTAACGACGGTGGCGTCCCGGATGTCCGCGTCGAACAGGTCCTGCTCCCGGAACTCCACCAGGTGCGAGACGCCGGCTTTGCGGGCGTTTTCCACGGCTTCCCGGATGCGGCGGGGGTCGATATCGATCCCCACGCCCCTCGCGCCATAGCGGGTGGCCGCGGAAATCACGATACGGCCATCCCCGCAGCCCAGGTCGTACACCGTATCGTTCTTACCCACTCCGGCCAGCGCCAGCATGCGATCGATCACATCCTGTGGCGTGGTGACGTAAGGGGCGTTAATGACAGCAAGTTTGGGTTCTACTGCACCAGCGAGGCCCATCGCCAGCACCAGGCCGGCAGCAACTGCCGCGGCGCTTGCCGGGAGAATGCATCCAGGCACGCGTCAGTCGGCCGCCTTCTCTCGTAATTTTTCCTGCACCTTCTGCGCGAAGCGCGCGACGTTGATTACGGCCCGCTGGTGGGTGCCTTCACCGATCTTCTCTTTGGCGTCGAAGGCCTCGACCTTGAAGTTGATGCGACGTTCTTCGACGCTCACCACTTCGGCGCGAAAATTCACCTGCATGCCCATGGGGGTGGCTGCCAGGTGGCTCACGTTGACGTGGGTGCCCACTGTGTCGTAGCCTTTTTCGAGAAACGGCAGCACGGCGTTCCGGCAGGTCCGCTCCATGTATCCGATCATGTGCGGTGTGCCGAGCACCCGCGCTTCCTCCAGTTCCATGAAATTCACCGCGACCTCGCTGGTGACCAGGAGGCCCTCCTCATGTACCGTCCCGATTGGGATCTGTGCCATATTCCACTCCAGCCTGTGTGTAAACGGAACCTGGTCGCGCCACTGCTCATAGCGGACCGTGTGCTTTAACCATGCGAGCAGACGGCGAGCCCACGTAAAATGATCGCTCAGGATGACTAGGCCAGGGATGATAAAAACCCACCCGGGCATGACCGGCATAATCAGCCCGATCACTCCTACGAACAGCAGGATCCAACCCCAGAGATGCCTGGCCGCGCCGCTCAATCAGCCCTTCAACCCCGCCAGCACGCCCCGCATGTAAGAGAACGACTTCTGCATCCCGGGCAGCGGGTCGTCGCCGTGGATCTCGTACTCCAGGTTGACGCAGCCCTTGTAGCCCATTTTCTGGAGTTGCTTGAAGATGGCGACCACCGGCATGGCTCCGTCGCCCACGTCGCACTGGCTGTTTTTGTCCATCAGGTTGCGCAGGTCTTTGATGTGGACGTCCAGCAGGCGGTTGCCGGCTTCCGCCAGGCTGGCCACAGGGTCCGCGCCGGTGCGCGTGGTGTGGCCCAAGTCGATGCACAGCCCGCAGCGCGGGTCCATGTTCTTCACCGCCTTCAGGACCGACTGCGGGGTGGGGAAGTGCTTATCCTCCGGCCCGTGGTTGTGGATCGCGATGGCGATGTTGTACTCCTTCACGAACTTCTCCACCACCGGCAACGATTCGGCCGTGGGGGCGCATACCATCATGGGAATCCCGGTCGTCTTGGCGTACTCGAACTTCTGCCGGATGTCCTCCGCGTCCGCGGTAGGAAAGCTGATGGTGCCGCCGCTCATGATTTTGAGCCCGGCTTTTTCGAAATCCTTGCGGCCCTTCTCCCATTCCGTGCGCGGGGCGGAGATCCACAAGTGGAACTCCTTCACGCTGACGTAGGGCGTCTGTAGCTGCCGGATCATCTTGAGGGCGAGTCCGCGCTGGAACTCGCGCAGGGAATAGCTGGCCACCCCCAGCTTGAACCCGAGCGCCTCATTGTCTACGGCGGCGCCGGCTGCGCCCGCGCTCAACCCCACCCCTACCGCGCCGGCGGCCCCGCGGAGAAAACCCCGGCGGCTCGTTTCCATCCTCATTGTCGTGTGCTCCTGTACCCAAAGGAATCCGTAAGTTCTGATTTTACCGCTGGCTGCGCCGATCTGTGGGTCCCCGGTGCTCTTTTTCGCGTTGGCCCGCGTAATGCTCCAGGAACAGGAGGGAAGCGATCGGGCGATTGCCCGGCTGTAAGGTTTAACACAAAGGAGCCCTAATTATGGCAGGAAAGAACACCGCCGTTTTCGGAATCTACCGGGACCGCGCCAGCGTGGAAGAGGCCGTTGACACCATGCGCTCGGCCGGCTTCCGCAACACGGATATTTCGGTGCTGTTCCCGGACAACAAGGGGACCAAAGACTTCGCCCACGAAAAGGCCACAAAGGCCCCCGAAGGAGCCACAACCGGCGGCGCGGTAGGCGCTGCCACTGGCGGCGTGCTGGGGTGGCTGGTAGGGATCGGGGCGCTCGCAATCCCGGGGGTGGGGCCCTTGATCGCCGCCGGCCCGATTGTCGCCGCTCTGGCTGGTGCCGGCGCCCTTGGGGTGGCGGGCGGCCTGGTAGGCGGATTGGTCGGGATGGGCGTCCCGGAATACGAAGCCAAACGCTACGAAGGCCGCGTCCGCGAGGGCGGCGTGCTGCTCTCCGTACACTGCGATAACAGCGACTGGGTCAAGCGCGCCAAAGACGTTCTGAAGCAGACCGGCGCCGAGGATATCGCTTCGGCCGGGGAGGCCCGCGCCGATTTCGCCAAGACCGAAAAACCGATGCCCCGAACTCGCACCGCCGGTTCCGGCGATCCGCTGCTTAGCGACGAGCCGGTTCTCGAACGTGACGTCACCAACGAACCGCGCCTCCGGGACGATCGGAGCATCACCGAAGACGTAGACCGCACGCTCGATCGCGAGCGTCGTACGAGCGACCAGGATCCGCTGCTTTACGACGAACGCGGAAGGCCGAGGCGGCCGTAAAGCATTCAAGCCGCGGCCCGGGAACCAGTTCCGCCATCGCTTGGAAAGCGTGGAGGAGGTCCTGCCGGGTCGCGGTAAACCTCAGGGCGCGCCCCCCAGTTTTCGTAGCGCCGCCTTGAAAATTTCGGCATGTACTCGCTTCGGAAATGGGCGGCGCGCCTCATCCGCCGTACTTCCCGGCCGAAGTGGCGGAAGGCGTCCTGCACGCGCGGGCGTGCAGAATGCTTTGGTCATCGGGCATGATGCCGCAAACCGATGACCAACGTGCTTAGCGCACGGGCGTGAACGTAATCTTTTCCAGGTTCATGGCCTCCGCACTTCCGCGAATGTCGGCCTCCAGCCGGATGCTCTGGGGGCCCGCGGCCATGTCGATCTCTCCCGCCGGGTGGGTCCTGAAGACCCATTCGCCGCGGGTATTGGCCGCTTTGCTCTCCAGTTTGCCCGATTGAGTGGCAATGGTGAATGGCGTGCCACCGCCGTTCGCGGCATAGCTGAGCTCCACTTTGTAGCGGCCCGCGCGCGGAATGTCTACCGACCACACCGGCACGTCTCCCTTGCGGTTCCAACTGGTCAGGAATACCCGGCCGAGTGCGTTCTCAAACTTGGCGCGCTGCCCCAGGGAACTCTGGATTTCCGCGGCTTCGGCCCGCAGGGTGAAAACGCCCGACGCATCCGGACGAGTGACATACGGTTCCGCCTGCGGAGGACCGTCGAGCTCGAGCGCCACTACGCTCGCGATCTCGTCCGGCGCCTCGCGCGGTACCGCCACCACCACTTGGCCGCCTTCGGCGGATATAACCAGCTTCTGCCCGGGACGCCCCACCAGCCGCGCCGACCTCACCTTGTTCTTCAGCGTCGGAACCGGCAGGCGCCCGTCCGCCGGCCACTGGAACACGTGCAGGTAGACGGTGTTGCCCTTGGTGGTTGCGCGGCCGAAGAAGGGAAGCGTAGTGAACGGGCTCGCGGTGGTGCCGTAGATGGCTTCCCCGTTCACCTTCACCCAGCGCCCCATGGCGTTAAGCCGCGTGACGAACTCGTCCTGAATGGTGCCGTCGGGCTTGGGGCCCACGTTCAGCAGCAGGTTGCCACCTTTGCTCACCACCTCCACCAGCATCCGGATCAGGCCGCGTTCGGTCTTGAACTGCGTCTCGTATTTGTTGTACCCCCAACTGTCCTGGTTGATGGTGACGCATGCCTCCCATAGGATCGGCTTTCCGGAAGGGTCGCGCATCCCCGTGGCGGGAACGAACTGCTCGGGCGTGCCGAAATCCGCGCGGTTGCCCGGCTCGCGCTTGTAGAGCCGGTCGTTAATCAGCGCGTTCGGCTGGAGCTTGCGGATGAAGTCATAGACCTCGTCGGAACGCATCTCCTTGGTGCTGTGCTCCCACTCGCCGTCGAACCAGATCATCGCCACATCGCCGTAGCCTGTCAGC
The DNA here is from genome assembly GCA_035561075.1 of Bryobacteraceae bacterium. Taxonomy (GTDB): domain Bacteria; phylum Acidobacteriota; class Terriglobia; order Bryobacterales; family Bryobacteraceae; genus JAMCRM01. Next base: position 35,029 of record DATMYF010000057.1, on the reverse strand, counting down.
AGTTCTTGTAGCTGCGCCTTCATGTAGTCGATGTAGCGGTTGAGGTTGCCGCCCTCTTTCGGCTTGTCCGATTCCCAGTCCCGCAACGGACGGTAATCGGGATGGTGCCAGTCCATGATGGAGTGGTAGAAGCCCAGCCGCATGCCTTTGCGTTTCGACGCCTCAGCCAGCATCTTGAGCGGATCGCCCTTGTAGGGGGTGATCTCCATGTCGTAATCGCCCACCTTGCTGCGCCAGATGTCGAAGCCGTCGTGGTGCTTGGAGGTGATCACCATGTACTTCGCGCCGGCATTGGCGGCCAGATCAACCCAGGCATCCGGGTTGAAGCGTTCCGGGTTGAAACGCCGTGCGTAGGTGTCGTACTGTTCCTGCGGGATCTGGAAGCGATGGCGCGCCCACTCGTGGCGCCCAATCACGGAGTATGGCCCCCAGTGGAGGAACATGCCGAACTTGGCCTCCTGGAACCAGCGCGTGCGTTGCGCTTCGGGGAGCGGCTTGCCGGAGGGTTGCGCCGCAAGCGCGGCGACCCCGAGCAGAACCGTTATTACTGTCTTGGTGAGCATAGCTTTCAAATCCTTAGAGTTTCACTTCAACTACGTTGAGCGCGCCCTTGGCCACCGGGAACTCGACGGTCTTGACCTGTCCTTTGTAGCGGACCACGGCGCGGTAGCGTCCATAGAAGCCCTGGAAGCGGATCTCGGACGCACCCGCCGAATTAATCTCGGTCTTCGTGTGCCACTCCTCGCGGATCAACTTCCGCAGCGTCTGGTAGGAGAGCTTGGGAGAAAGGTCCTTGTGCACGAGGCCGGCCAGGTGCTTGTTTTCGTCGCCGAACGCGGTGCCATCGGCAAGGTTCCACCACGTGATCGCTTCAACGGCGGGGTGGCTGAACCATAGCCGGTAGAGACTGCGCGCCAGTAGCGCCTGCTCGGCCTCACCTTCCGCCGAAGCCGAGCTCGTCGGAATCGTGACCTCGGTGATGTGCACGGGCAGATGGAAATCGGCGTATCGGTCGAGATTCCGCAGCATCTCCACAGGGCGGAACTGTTCGCCCCGCAGCATGCGGGCGGCGGAGTCTCCCCATAGGTGGCACTGGAATCCGATTGCATCCACGCGGGCGCCCCGCAGCCGCAGGTTTTGTAGCAGCAGGTAGATGTGGCTGGTCTCCACCTGGGGTTCGGTCCAGACGCGGTTGTCCCCCTCGTTGATTGAAAGCTTGGTATCGGGAGGGAACAGGCGTGCGGCGTTCTGGTGCGAGCGGAAGAGCATGTCGAACGGCATCGGCACCTCCACTCGGCCGGGGCGCGATAGCACCTCGTTGAACACGTCCCAGACCCGAATGCTGTCCCGGTAACGAGCGGCAATCTGCTCCATGCGAATCCGCACCAGGCGATCGATCTCGTTGGGGTCGCGCGGTACCCACTCGGGCAGGCCGAGCGGGAAGAACTGGTCGTAGACCAGCGGATGCCCCTTGAGGGTCAGTCCATGGCGGCGCGCGAAATCCACGGCCAGGTCGGGCGGAGGGCGGCGATAAATTTTTGGACTATCCGCAGCGAATCGCAGCGCTCCCTGCTTCGGCTCGAGTGTCGGCCAGTAGAACGGGGTCGTTGCGTAATTGAAGAGCCCCAGGAAGCGCTCCTCCCAAAGCCGGTTCTCCGCCTGGGAGTCGAAGCCTCCGAGCATGAAGAGATTGGCGCCGAAGAGGAAGGCGTGGCTGGTCTGCTCGATCTCCGCATGCACACCCGTTACCGGCTTGCCCTGTGTATCCACGAACCGCAGCGTGGCCCAGCCCTTGCGATTCTCCTCGATGCCGCTCTGGATCCGCCTGACCACCTCGGGACTGTCCCACAAGCTTCGGAACGCCGGTGTCTGCCCCGCCGCCGGCAGAACCAGCAGCGTCATCCAGGCGAGCGTTCTCATCATTGGCGTTATTCCTCCAGCCGACCTTTTACAGCTTATTAGGATAGGATGAATCCATGCGCGCTGCATTCATGGCTGTGGTGGCCGCCTCCGCGCTTGCCGCCGCACCGGCGCTACGGGTGGATCTTCGCACCCGCGTGGAGGCCTTTAAGGGAACCGGCGAGTGGCAGGAAGTTCGCTTCACGCGCGACTTTCCCGTGAAGGAATCCGCCATCCTGATCTGCGACATGTGGGATCGGCACTGGTGTGCGGGGGCCACGCGCCGCGTCGACGAGATGGTGAAGAGGATGGCGCCCGTGGTGGAAAAGGCACGCGCCGCCGGGCTCCTCATCATTCACGCCCCCTCGGACGTGATGGATTTCTACAAGGACACCTCGCAGCGGCAGCGCATGCTGGCTATAGAGAAGATTGCGCCCCCCGAACCGCTGCCGCTACCCGATCCGCCCCTGCCAATCGATGACAGGAGCGGCGGCTGCGACACCGGCGAAACGGTTTACAAGGCCTGGACGCGCCAGCACCCCGGCATCCGCATTGCCGAAGAGGATTTCGTCTCGGACAAGGGCGACGAAATCTACAGTCTTCTGCGCCGGCGTGGCGTGAAGACGCTCTTCATCATGGGGGTCCACACCAATATGTGCGTGCTGAACCGCAGCTTTGCCATCAAGCGCATGACGAAACTGGGCATCCAGTGCGTGCTCGTGCGGGACCTGACGGACGCCATGTACGACCCCAGGGACCGGCCCTACGTCTCGCACCAGGAGGGCACGGAGCTCGTCATCCGGTACATCGAGAGCCACTGGTGCCCGACGGCCCTGAGCACGGACCTCGCTCCGCGCTAACCCAGCTTCGCGTCCAGCGTGATATGCGCCTTCAGCAGTTTGGAGATGGGGCAGCCTGCCTTGGCGTTCTCCGCCGCGGTCTTGAATTTATCCGGATCCGCGCCGGGGATGTGAGCCGTCAGGTCGAGATGGCTGGCGGTTACCGCCCAGCCTCCGTCGCCCTTCTCCAGTTTCACCGTGGCGCTCACTTCCAGGCGCTCGGGGATCATGCCGGCGCCCTCCAGTTGGCCCGAGAGCGCCATGGCGAAGCATCCGGCGTGCGCCGCGGCCACGAGTTCTTCCGGATTGGTGCCGGGTTGGTTTTCAAAGCGCATGCCGAAAGAGTACGGCGTCTCCTGCAACACCCCGCTGGCCGTCGATAAGGTGCCTTTTCCGTTCTTGAGACCGCCCTGCCAGATGGCGGAAGCTTTTCGCTGCATGGTTTTAGTTTTCTCCCGAATTCCCAGCATAGTGCGGAGCGGGCTGGCGGCGCGCGGAAAATTGTACGACAGAGGACGTTACCGTTCGGTGTACGATGAATGTCGTTATGAGGATGCTTGGCTTGGCGCTCTGCGCCCTGGGCCTCTACGCCGCACCAGTAGAAGACGCGCCGGCGTTGCGCGGTTTTTCTACAGCCGCCGCACGCGCGGCGCGGGAGTGGGAGACGAAGTTCCGCGCTATCCCGGATCCCGTGAACCTGCGGGAGTACATGCGCCGGCTCTCGGCGCGTCCGCACCACCTCGGCTCTCCCTACGATAAGGACAACGCCGAGTGGCTGCTCGCCAAGCTTAGAAGCTGGGGCCTCGACGCGCGCATCGAAACCTTCGAGGTGCTCTTCCCCACGCCGAAGGAGCGCGCTGTCGAGATGACCGCGCCCGCGCGCTTCACCGCCAAACTGGAGGAGCCTGCCGTCGCCGCCGACGCTACCTCCGGGCAGAAATCCGAGCAGTTGCCCACCTACAATGCGTACTCGATCGATGGTGACGTCACCGGACGCCTGGTCTACGTCAACTACGGCATCCCGGAAGACTACCGCGAACTCGCGCGTCTGGGCATTTCGGTGAAGGGCGCCATCGTGATCGCGCGCTACGGAGTCTCCTGGCGAGGCATCAAGCCCAAGGTGGCCGCCGAGCACGGCGCCATCGGCTGCCTGATCTATTCGGACCCGCGGGACGACGGCTACTTCCGCGGCGACGTCTACCCCAAGGGACCCTACCGCCCCAAAGACGGCGTGCAGCGCGGCAGCGTCATGGACATGCCGCTGTACCCGGGCGATCCCCTTACTCCCGGGATCGGGGCGACGAAAGATGCCCGGCGCCTGGCCCTCGGGGACGTCAAGACCTTCACGAAGATCCCGGTTCTGCCCATCTCCTATGCCGACGCGCAGCCCCTGCTGGCGGCGCTCGAAGGTCCCGTGGCGCCGGTTGCGTGGCGAGGCGCGCTGCCCATCACTTACAAGATCGGACCCGGGCCCGCCACCGTGCGCCTGAAGGTCAGGTCGAATTGGGACCTGCACCCGGTGTACAACGTGGTGGTGCGCATCCCCGGCGCGGTCTGGCCGGATGAGTGGATAGTGCGCGGAAACCACCACGACGCCTGGGTCAACGGCGCAGACGACCCCGTCTCCGCCGCCGCCGCATTGCTCGAAGAAGCGCGCGGCTTCTCCGAACTGCTCAAGCAGGGCTGGCGGCCCGCCCGCACCATCGTCTATTGCCTGTGGGATGGGGAAGAGCAGGGCCTGCTGGGTTCCACGGAGTGGGCGGAATACCACGCGGAAGAACTGCGGCACAAAGCCGTGGCTTACCTCAATACGGATGCCACGGGACGGGGCGTCCTCGGGATGGCCGGCTCGCACTCGCTCGAAAGGTTTCTCAACGGAGTGGCGCGGGATATAGAAGACCCGGAAACGAAGATGCCGGTGTGGAAGCGGGTGCAGCTTACGCGCATTTCTTCGGCTTCTCCAGCCGAGCGGCAGCAGTTGCGGCAGAGCGCGGATCTGCGCATCTCCGCCATAGGTTCAGGGTCGGACTACACCGCCTTCCTGCATCATCTCGGCATTCCCTCGCTCAACCTCGGCTTTGCGGGCGAGGACGGCAGCGGTATCTATCATTCCATCTACGACAGCTTCCACTGGTACACCTCGTTCTCGGATACCGACTTCGTCTATGGACGGGCGCTGGCCCAGACCGTCGGGACAGCCGTCATGCGTCTGGCCGGCGCCGAGTTGCTGCCGTTCGATTTCGTGAACTTTGCCGATACCGTGCGGCGGTACGTGGATGAGTTGCAGAAGCTCTCGGGCGACATGCGCGAGGACGTGCGCGAAAGCAATCGGCAGATTGAGGAGGGCGTGTTCCGGGCCACCGCGAACGTCCGAGAGCCGCGCGTACCGCCCACGGCCGAACCGGTTCCTCCACACCTCAGCTTCGCGCCGCTGGAAAATGCCGTGACCGCCCTGGCGCTCAGCGCCGAGCGGTACGACAAGACCCTGGCCGCCGCAATGCAGAACGAGGGCGGCGCAGCCCTGGCCCGCGCCGCAAAGGTGAACGCCGTCCTGAGGGAAGCCGAGCGGGCGCTGACCCGTTCCGAAGGTCTGCCCGGACGGCCGTGGTTCAAGCATCACGTCTACGCGCCGGGGGTCTACACAGGCTACAGCGTGAAGACCCTTCCGGGGGTGCGGGAGGCCATAGAGCAGGGGCGTTGGCAGGACGCCGAAACGGAAATCGGGCGGTTGGCCGAGGTGCTCGGGAAACACGCAGAGCTTGTGCAACGCGCCACGGGCGAACTCGGCGGCCTGCGCTGATGTGCGTCAAGCCCCGGGCTTGACCAGGCCCGCGGGCTCGACGACCTGCTGCGCGCCCGGCTGAATGCTTTCCTCCGCGGAGAGACCGTGCGCCGTGCGCCGCCGCCAGATTTCGATCATCGCCAGCGTGACCGCCAGGGACATAGGACCCAGGATGACGCCTGCCACGCCCCAGACGCTCACGCCCCCGACCACCGCAAAGAAGACCGGCAGCGTGTGAAGGCGCAGCCGTTTCCCTACCAGCGTGGGGTAAAGAATGTTGTCGATTAATCCCATTGCCGTGGCGCCCCAACCGGTCAGGATGAGGGCGGATTTCCACTCGCCTTGCGCGGCCAGGAAGATCGCCGTCGGCACCCAGATTACCGGCGCTCCCAGCACAGGGACCGCGGCCATCACGACCATCACGGCGCCCCAGAGCAGTGGAGAGGGCAGCCCGAGAAACCAGAAGATCAGGCCGCCCATGGTGCCCTGGATCATGGCTACGACCAGATAGCCGTAGATCGTGCCGTAGATGGTGTCCTCCACGCGCCGGAAGACCTCGTTGGTATCGGATTCGGAAAGCGGAAGCAGCCGCCGCACCCACGCCAGTGTCGCGCGCCGGTCCCGGAAGAAAAAGAACAGCGTATAGAGCGTTATCATCAACTGGACGAACGCCCAAAGCGACCCCAGGGCAACGGAGGGAGCGCGGCGCGCAATCGCCTGCACTGCCCGTTGTATCTCCTGCCCGATATTCGCGTTGGCCATTACCCACCGCACCGCCCGCCCAAGGTACGGATTCCCCTGCAGGCTTTCCCAAAAGCCCGCGCCGGAATCCTTCTGAAGGCGTCCGATCCCTTCCACAGCTTCCGAGATGATCGCCTGCGCTACCAGAACCGCGGGCACGATCAGGACGATCGCCACAATGGCCACGCTCAAACCGGCGCTTAGCCCTCGTGAATTAATGTGGCGGCTCAACCAGGAATGCACCGGGTGCCCCACAATGGCCAGCGCCAGCGCCCACGCGATGGCAGTCAGGAACGGCGAAATGATCAGCCAGCACAGATATAGCGCCAGCAAAAAGGCGAGGATCAGCGCCAAAGTCAGCAGCCGTTCCCGCGAAAACCATCCTTCCTGCGCCATCCCGGTTCGGAACGCAGATGAAGGACCAACCTGCGAAACCTCACACTCCGCTACCATGGGAAGCGTACCCCGCCTATGCTACTCGAATCGCTGCGCAAAGAAGTGCTGGAGGCCAACCTGGAACTGGTTCGCCGCGGCCTGGTGATCTACACGTTCGGCAACGCGAGCGGGATCTCACGAACCGAGGGACTGGTGGCCATCAAGCCGAGCGGCGTCCCTTATGACGACCTGCGTCCCGAGCACATGGTGATCACGGATCTGAACGGGCGCGTCGTCGAGGGCTCCCTGCGGCCCTCCTCGGACCTGGACACCCATCTGGTGCTCTATCGCGCGTTTCCCGCGATAGGAGGCGTCGTCCACACGCACTCGACCCACGCCACCGCCTGGGCGCAGGCCGCCCGCGAGATCCCGTGCCTCGGCACCACCCACGCGGATTACCTCCGCGGCCCCGTCCCTGTGACCGCCCCGCTCACCCCGGCGGAGATCGCGGGCGACTACGAGCGGAACACCGGGGAGGCCATCGTCAGGCGCTTCGAAACAGTGGATCCGGCGGAGGCTTCAGCCGTGTTGGTAGCGGGCCACGGTCCCTTCACCTGGGGCGCGGACGCCGCCGAGGCCGCGTACCACGCTGCGATTCTCGAAGAACTGGCGCGCATGGCGTACTACACCCTGACGCTGAACCCGGCCGCCCAGTCGCTGCCCGCCTGTCACCTGGACAAGCACTTCCTGCGCAAGCACGGGCCCTCGGCGTCCTACGGGCAGACGGGGCAGAAGTAGCCGCCGCTATTGTTTGACAGCCGCATCGAGATCCACGCCTTCCCAGCGGGCCACGACGGCGCTCGCCAGACAGTTGCCGAGCACGTTGACGGAGGTGCGGGCCATGTCCAACACGGCGTCGATCCCGAGCAGCACCGCCACCCCTTCCATGGGCAGCCCGAAGGTGCCGAGCGTCCCTGCCAGAATCACCAGGGAGGCGCGGGGCACCCCTGCCACGCCCTTGCTCGTGAGCATCAGGGTGAGCATCATCAGGACCTGCTGGCCTATTGAAAGTTCGATGCCCGCCGCCTGCGCCACGAAGACAGACGCGAGCGACAGATACAGCGTGCTGCCGTCCAGGTTGAAGCTGTAGCCCGTGGGCAGGACGAAGCCGACGATATGCTTGGGGACGCCGAAGCGCTCCATGTTCTCGAGCGCCACTGGGAGTGCCGCTTCGCTTGATGCCGTCGAGAAGGCGATGAGGAACGGCTCCCGCGCGGCCTGGAAAAACCGCCGCCGGGGGATGCGCGCAATCATCACCACGGCGCCCAGCACCACCACTACAAACAGCGCCTGCGCCGCATACATCGTAAGGACCAGCTTCCCTAGCCCGAACAGCACGCCGAAGCCTTTGCTTCCTACCGTCGCCGCAATGGCCGCTCCAACCCCTAGCGGGGCCAGGTACATCACATATTTCGTGTAGCGGAACATCACTTCCGCCAGGGATTCGCAGAATGCCACCACAGGTTGCGCCTTCTCCCCGATGGCCGCGCACGCCGCCCCGAACAGGAAGGCGAAGACCACGATCTGCAGCACGTCGCCCCGCGCCATGGAGTCGATCACACTGGCCGGAAAGACGTGTTCGAGCACGCTGCCCCAGGTCACCTGGGTCTGCGGCACGGCGGCGTCGGCTGCGGTCGCCTGAAGGCGCATGCCCTCGCCGGGACGCACCAGGTTCACCGCACCCAGGCCCAGGAACAGCGCCGCCGTGGTAACCACCTCGAAGTAGATGATGGCCTTCAGGCCGATGCGCCCCATGCGCTTGATATCGCCGCCTCCCGCCATCCCGGCCACCAGGGTGCCGAAGATCAGGGGCGCGATGATGGACCGGATCAGCCGCAGGAAGATCGACCCGATGGGTGCGAGGGCCTGAGCCGGGCCGGGCGCCGCCACCCCGAGCGCCACTCCCGCCGCCATCGCAATGAAGATCCACCCCGTCAGGGAAATCCGCTTCAACGTTCTCCCCATTTCAGTTTCTGCCGCAGCACGTCGAAGAACATCATGCGCGGGGGCCTCACCAGGTGCAGCCAGTGGCCCGAACTGCGGCAGATCACCCAGTCCCCGTTTTCGAGCGGTTCCCCGATCTGCCCGTCGATGGTCAGGAAAATCGACGAGTCCTCGCCGCTGCACAGCACGCGCACCACGCTCGTCGCCGGGACGATTACGGGCCGGTTGGTGAGCATGTGGGGACAGATCGGCGTCATGCAGATCGCCGGCACGGAGGGGAAGATGATGGGGCCGCCCGCGGACAGTGAGTAAGCCGTGGAGCCGGTGGGGGTGCTGACGATCAGTCCGTCGGCCTTGTAGGCGCACACGAACTGCTCGTCCACGTGGGCTTCGAGCCCGATCATACGGGCCAGCGCGGCTTTCGTCACCACTACGTCGTTGAGGGCCTCGTAGCTCGCCACCGTGCGGTCCCCGCGCCTCACCTCGGCATGCAGGAAGCGCCTACGGGCGATGCGGTGCTCGCCCTGCAACGCGCGCGTCAGTTCCGGGAAGAACTCGTCGATGGTGATGGCTGTCAGGAAGCCCAGCCCGCCCAGGTTCACGGGAAAGAGCGGAATTTCGCGCTGCCCGATGGCGCGCGCTGCCGCAAGCAAGGTGCCGTCGCCGCCCAGCACGATCACCAGGTCGCAGCCCTCCGGCACGTCATCGCGGGGCACCACATTCTCGCACCGGACGTACTCGGCCGTCTGCTCGTCGCAGCGCACTCCGATCCCGCGCTCCCGCAGCCAGTCCATCAGTTCGGGCAGCAGTTGGGCGGCTTCGGCCACCCCCGGCTTGGAGATGATCCCTACGGTGTTAACGTTCTGCATACAGCAGAAATTCCTTGTTCCCTTCCGCGCCCAGGATGGGGCTCTCCATCAGGCTGGTCCTGAAGCCGGCTTTTTCCACTGCATCGGCAACCCGGGCGCAGGCGGCCCGGTGGAGTTCCGGATCCCGCACGATGCCGCCCTTGCCCACCAAACCCTTGCCTACTTCGAACTGCGGCTTCACCAGTATCACCATTCTGCCGCCCGGGCGCAGCAGGGGCACGAGCGCCGGCAGGATCAGGGTGGTGGAGATGAAGCTCACGTCCATCACCGCCAGGTCTGCATGTTCGCCGATCTGTTCGAGCCTCAGTTCGCGCGCGTTGATCCCCTCGTGGACCACCACCCGCGGATGGTTGCGAAGCTTCCAATCAAGCTGCCCGGCCCCTACATCCACGGCATGCACGCGCGCCGCGCCGCGTTGCAGCAGCACGTCCGTGAAGCCGCCTGTAGAGGAGCCGACGTCCAGGCAGACCAGCCCGTCTACCGCGATCCCGAACCGGTCCAGTGCGCCCGCCAGCTTGTATCCGCCGCGGCTCACGTAAGGCGGCCGCGCGAGCACCTCCAGCGCCGCATCCCCGGCCACCGCCTGTCCGGGTTTGAGGGCCTTCTGGCCGTTCAGCAGGACTTCCCCCGCCATGATCAGCGCCTGCGCCTTCTCGCGCGATTCCGCGAGGCCGCGCTCCACCAGCAGCCGATCGAGGCGGGTCTTCATGACTTGCGGCGGACGATCAGGTCGGCCAACTCGTGCAGCCGGAGGGCGCGCTCCCCGAAGGGCTCCAGGCTCTCGTGCGCCATCGAGCATTCGCTTTCCGCCATGCGGCGCGATTCCTCAAGGCCGTAGACGGCCGGGAAGGTGATCTTGTGCTGCTGCGCGTCTTTCCCGGCGGTCTTCCCGAGTTCCTCCGAGGATGCCTCCACGTCGAGCAGATCGTCCACAATCTGGAACGCCAGCCCCACGTGCTCGCCGTAGCAGGAAAGCGCGCCGTACTGCCGCTCATCCGCGCCCGCGTAGATGGCGCCCATCCGCAGGCTGGCCCGCAGCAGGGCGCCGGTCTTGGCGCGATGAATGGCTTCGAGCAGTTCCGCTGTGGGCGCCTGGTGCTCGCCCTCCAGATCGAAGACCTGCCCCCCAATCATCCCCCCGACGGTGCCCGATGCCGTAGCGAGCTCCGCCACCATCCCTGCCTTCCTTGCGGCGTCTACCCCGTCAAGGCACGCCAGCACCTGAAACGCCAGGGTCAGCAGGGCGTCGCCCGCCAGGATGGCCATGGCCTCCCCGAACATCTTGTGGCAGGTGAGCTTGCCGCGGCGGTAATCGTCGTTATCGAGAGCCGGCAGGTCGTCGTGGATCAGGGAGTAGGTGTGGACCAGTTCCAGCGCGCAGGCGGCGGCGGCGACGCCGTCCGGCTCGTCCCTTGCGGCGCGCGCCGCTTCGATGCACAGAATCGGCCGGATGCGTTTGCCACCGGCGAACAGGCTGTACCGCATGGCGCGGTGAATCGTCTCCGGAGGAGCCGTCTCCGGGGGGACCAGGCGATCGAGTTCCGCATCCACCAGGCGCTGTTGTTGGGCGAGGTATTCGCGCAGGTTCATGTTTTGTCGGGGCGGAAAGGCTCCGGCTGAATCTTGCCTTCCTTGCGGATGAGCATCTCCACCCGAGTCTCGGCGTCTTCAAGCTGTTTGCGACACGTTTCGCTGAGCCCCATGCCCTTCTCGAAGAGTTCAAGCGAGCGCTCTAGGGTCAGGTCGCCGGCCTCCAGTTCCTTGACCACGCGCTCCAACTCGTCCAGGCACGATTCGAAGGAGGGCGCGGGCTGTTCTTCCGCCATGGCCCCATTCTAACTTGGGGGTCACTCCGGCGGGAACATCTCCGGCAACTGGCGATCCAGGTGCCTGCGGATACGGCTCCCGGCGCTCACCTCCCAAAGCGAGGTTTTCGCGTGCCTCATCCCCAGCACCGCCGTGATCCACGCTTGCGTCCAGCCGGTCTCCGTGGACCACGCGCCCCAACCCGCGTCGGCGTTGCTGGCCCAGTATTCCCACCGCTTGAACTCGAAGGCCCGGAACCACCAGCCATCCAGCTCCGGACGCCGCTCCGAACGCACCTGGATGCGGCAGAGGAATTTCGCCAACTTCTCCGCCGCGTCCCCGTAAAGACTCTCGCCCGTCGCCCTGTGGGCCTCGTGCAACGCGAGAAAGGCGAAATTGGTGGTGTAGAGCATGTCGGAGACCGGGTCGCCGTTCTGCTGCACCAGGGTTGCCTCATGCTTGCCGTAATCTTCGTTGGAACGTGCTGGGCCGTAGGCGCCCTTTCCCGGCGGGCCCAACTCCTCCCGGATGGCGCCGGACGCGTCCTGGAAAGCCAGCATCTCCTGCGCCATCCGGCGCAGCCACCCGCGGTGCTCGGGTGTGTCCTCCACGCGCACCAACCACGCCAGCGGAAGCAGCATGCGCGCCCGCTCCTGCTGCATGCCGTTCGTCCAGCGCCACTGGTTCGGATAGGCTTCCATGGTCATCCGGATGGCGTTCTTCGTGCGGTCCAGGAACGGCTTGTACCCGGTTTTGTGATAGGCCCAGAGGAAGGTCGCCCACAGGTGCGCCTGGTAGTGCGGCGCGTAACTGATCCGCTCGGAGTTGAAGTAATGCCGCCAGCCGTTCTTCTGGAGCGGCGCCTCATCGATCCGGTTGTCCCGGAACCCCAGCTTCCCGGTGGTGCGGAGGTTCGCCAGCAGGCAGCGCAGCAGCGGCTCGTCCCAGCGGTCAGACTTCAGCACCCCGGCCGTCCCGATGGTGCCCAGCATGCTGCGGGCGTTGTCGTCGCCGTAGTAGACGCCCACCGACGTCGGATAGCTCCACCCCACCAGACCGAAAGACGGGCTTTTCGGATCGGCGCGCGTCCCTTTGGCCAACCCCGAATGCACGTAGATGTAGTCGTTCAGGTTCGCCGCGATGCGCCCGGCATCGGCGCGCTTGTCCAACATGCTCCACAGCGCCATCGGGAAAGAAGCCTCCCCGACGCAGTCGTTTCGAAGCGTCCAGCGGATGGGCTGCGAGCCGTCCGGCAGAATGGCGCTGGAGAAGCCCTCGAGCACCCCCTCGCTTCCGTCTCCCACGGGCCACTCCGGCTTGGGTGCCTCGCCCACGCTGTCATTGGCGTTGCCCCGCTCGTCAACCAGCCGCTTCCAGGAGGGATGCACCAGCAGCCGCGCGTTAGCGTACACGGCCGAGCCGCGGCGGAACGCCGCCATTTCCACATCCGCTGGCAGCGCGTCTTTCGCCGAATACGACGGCCGCACCGAGGGTGTCCACCGGAGTTCCGGAATCGTCCGCCCGGGGCACAGCCACGCCAGCACCCGCTTCCAGACCGGGCCCCACGCTTCGAGCGGTGCGTAGCGCGCGGTGACGAACTGGCTCAGCTTGGTGCTGGCCGCCATCACATCACGGCCCGGCACGCGGAACAAAATCGGATGCACATCCTTGGCAGGCAGGCCGTAGACGGCCTTGTCGAACCCCGCCACCCGGGCCATCACGATGTCGGCTTCCGGCTGCGCCACCGGCAGGAACCGCACTTTGTGGATTCCCAGAATCCGCAGCTTTTCAAGCGCTGGAGCAAAGGCATCCGACGCCACCACGGCCCGTTCCCACTCGACCGTGCGTGGCGCGCCCACCGCCAGCCCCGGTAGCTCAGACGGGTATTCCACGTACAGCCGCAGCTTCTTCCGTGCCGCCTGCTCGAAGACCTCGGCGCTGAGCGGCGTCAAACCCTCCGGATAATCGTCGGCCAGGATCAGGACGCCAGCACCGCGCGGGGCCTTGTTCACCGCTTCCGCGGCGGACGCGTAGCGCGGGTATCGCTGGCCTCCGGCCGACAGGACACGGTAGAGGTCGTTATTCGGCGCACACCGGAAAACCAGCGGCAGCGGACCGGCCGCGGCGGCGAGCGGTAACGTTGCCAGCAGAAACGAAATCAGTGCTTTCATCATTTTGCCTCGTTGGTAACGTCTGGTATCGGTACGTTCAGGCGCGCCGCCGTCTTGGTGAGCGCTTCCCATGTACCCTGGCCCAGCGGGATCCCGTTGCTCTTGCGTTCGGCCTCGGTGCGCCATTCCGGGTCTCCGGCCACCATCACTTCGCCGTATCCCGGGGCCGGTGCGGAGGTCTTCACATAATCCACCAGGTACGTCAGCCGCGCCGTGAATTCGTCCACAGGCATGAAGCGCGCCACATCGATCGCCATGAAGAACTGGCTGGCGCGCGACCTCCTGCCCTTCACGTGAATCCCGGCCACCTCGTCCCGATGCGCGCCCCCGCTGAGCACCGAGCACAGAATTTCCACCATCATCCCCAGTCCGCTTCCCTTGTAGCCGCCGAGCGGCATGGGCATCCCCTTCACTGCCGCGATGGGGTCGGTGGTAGGGACTCCGGCTGAATCGAGCGCCCAGCCCACAGGGATCTCCTGGTAACCGTCCATGTGGGCCTTATAGATGCGGTTCATCGCCACCGTGGTAGTAGCCATGTCGAGCAGCCACGGCCCCGGCGCGGCCATGCAGATCGGATTGGTGCCCAGGCGCGGCTCGCGGCCCTGCCAGGGCGGCACGATGGTGGAGGCGTTACAGAAGACCAGCCCGAGCTGCCCGGCGTCCGCCATCTTCTGCGCCCAGTAGGCCGCCGCCCCGAAGTGGTTCGACTCCCGCACGCTCACCGCGGCCATGCCCCGTTCCCGTGCGATCCTGACGGCGTGCCCGCAGCAGATCTCCGAAATCCGCTGCCCCAGCCCGTTTTCACCGTCGTAGACCATCACGCAGCCGTTTTCGGACACGACCCGGCCTTCCGCCCGGGGGTCCATGTCTCCGGCCAGGATGCGCTCGATGTACCAGATGGTCAACTGCACCCCGTGGGAATCCACGCCGCGCAGGTTGGCCGCAACCAGCGAATCGGCGGTCAGCCAGGCAGTCTGGGGCGGTACTCCCGCGGCCAGGTAGATGCGTTCGATGCACTCCGTCAGTGCTGCAGCAGGAATGGTGATTTCGGGACCGGTAGCCATTCCCACCAGTGTAACCCCGGCCTTAGCGAGCCCCGCCCTGCACCCAGTCCCACTCCGCCGCCGCGCGCTCGATTGCCGGCGCTACGTCGCGATCCAGCAGGTATCCGCGGTCGGCAAGCGTGCGAGCCCAGGCCCCAACCTTGCCGAGGTACTCCGCGCGGCTGGCATAACGCTCCTCGATGGAGGCCCGCGGATCCCCCGACGCGGCCCGCTCGGCCCTGGTGCGCGGGAACGGAAGATAGGAGCCCGCCATGCTGTACAACTCGTCCGCCGCGCCGATCGCCTCCGTCCGCAGGTTCCATCCCGTCAGGGTCGCGAGCGGCACCTGCACCGAAGGCAGCCGCACCCCGGATGTCTCGTTGCCATCCTCATCCACCTGTGGCACCATCGCCGGAAACGCCTTTCCGACCTTGGGAGGCTCGATGCTAATGATCCCGGCGGTGCGGAACTGCGGCCCGTAATCGACGCGGTACCCCGTCTGGATGCGGGTCGGCAATGCCACTCCGGGAATCCTGGGGAACTCCAACTTGTCGACCGGCACCAGTTGTTTTGATGCAATTCGCGGGTATTGTGAAGCCGGCGGCTCTTTGCCTTCTCGCACCCAGCCGTCAAGCGCCACCAGTAGCGCCCTGAGCGACAGCGTGAACGGGTTCGGGTTGGGCAGGTTCCGCGCTTCGCTGCGCTTCGGCGGGAAGCCCGCGGGCCCATGCTGGCTTCCTGCGAAGAAGTAGATGCGGGTGCCCGGAGCGAGAGGAGCGTCCTCCCGGCCGTCCACGCTGGTGTGGATCAGGGAGGCAGCCCGTCCGTAATACTCGTACGCCGAGTAGGTGTAGAAGATTTTCGGCGCGGCCTCCGGAGGCGTGCGAGAGAGAATGCCCCCGGTGAGGCCCGTCTCCGTGTCCGTCTGCGGCAGGTCCGTGAACGGAAAAATGTCTGTGGGGTAGAGAGTGTTCAGGAACGGGTGGCCGTCGCGCGAGGGCTGTGCAAACCGGATGTTGAAGCTCCCGCGCCCGCCGCCTGCGACGTGCGGGATCATGCCGTCGAACACCTTACGGTCTTTCTCGTCGCGGTTGAAGCCGTCGTAAACGAAGGTGCGCAGGAAGCGGCCGCTCTGGGAACTGCCGAAGCCATAGGCTCGCTTGATGTACCGGCGGCTGTCCCCCATGATGGTGGTATCGCTGCCGCCGCCGTACTTCAGGAAGGACATCATGTCGCGCACCGCGGCAGGTCCAAGCCCGGCCACCGGAGAATCCTGCGCCGTGTACACCAGTTCGTAGATCCGCCCCGGCTCAAAACCCGCGGGCATCACGATCTTTGTATTGTCCGCAATGCTCCACTGGCTCCGCGGCACCGTTTGCCGGGGCCCGTTGACGCGGTCTCGAACCGTGAGGGTCAGGGTGGGATCCTGCGGGTTCAGGACGGGGTAGGGAACATGGTTGCGGTCGGCGAGCGATTGTTCCGTCGCCCTCTGGTTCAGCATGATTTCGGCCCTCACGGGTCCCCTGACGCCCTTCACCACCGACGTAAAGAGCCGCATCCCCTGCGGCACGTCGAACTGCCAGCCGAGCCAGACCAGGGTGTAGCCTTGCTCCAGCAGGAAACCGTCGCCGAAATGCGCGGGCTGGCGCGGATCCGGCGAGCCGGCTGCCCGGTTGAACGTGGGGAGAATGCTTTTCCCGCCACGGTTTGAGACTTCATAAAGTACCGCGCCGTTGCCCGTTGCCGGGTCGCGCGGCTTGAGCACGTAAAGGTCGGCGGAGAACTCCACCAATCCCTCGGCATTGCGCGGGGCTTTGTCCAGGTCCACCACCCGCCGGTTCGCCGGGAGCGAGGGGTTTACCGCAAAATAGGCCTTCCCAACGATTCGCTCGTAGGCGCCGCTGCGGCCGAATACCTTGCCGTCGAGCACATCCGAGCGTTCCTCTACCTCGATCCGCACCAGCGCTGCGGGCGACAGCGCGGCCACTGCTAACACCAGGGCGCCAACTCTGCTCAGCATGTCAGCCATTCTAGCCCACGCCGGTTCGTTCGATCCGAGCGCCGCGCAAGTGTTGTACCATTTTGACTTGCCTTTTGCGGATCTGAGACACTGGCGTTTGGCTCGAGTCACGAACAGGGCGACTTGGCTTCTGGCTGTGCTGCTGTGCGCACCCGCGTCATTCTCCGCGTTGCCGGACGGCACGGCGGAGCGGCGTTACTCCCTGCCGGCAAAAGAAACCCTGAAATACGCCATCGAATGGCGGCTCATCACCGCCGGAAGAGCCCAACTCGATTGGAGTTCCACCCGTGTCGGCGGCCGGCCGGCTTGGGAGACGAGCCTGCATCTCGAATCTACGGGCATGGTCTCCAAACTCTTCAAGGTGAACGATACGTACGTCTCGCAGTTGCGCCAGGACCTCTGCGCCATCACCTCCCAAATCGACGCGCAGGAAGGCCGCCGGCGCCGGGAAACCCGCATCAACTTCCAGGCCGAGCCCGGCAAGGCCACCTACGTCGAGCGTGACCTGGAGAAAAACGCGGTCGTCGCCCGGAATGAGTTGGATGTCCCCGAGTGCGTTCACGACGTCGTGGGCGGCCTGTTCAAGCTCCGTACCATGCACCTGGAGCCCGGCCAGAGCGCGCAAGTGCCGATGAGCGACGGGAAGAAGAGCGTGCTGGCGCGCGTCGAGGCGCAGCAGCGCGAACAGATCCGCACCCCCGCCGGCACTTTCCAGACCATCCGGTACGAGGCGTTCCTCTTCAAGGACGTGCTCTTCCGGCGCGACGCCAACCTCTACGTCTGGATTACCGACGACGCGCGCAGGCTGCCCGTGCAGATCCGCGTGCGCATGCAGTTCACCATCGGAACCATCACCCTGCAACTCGATAAGGACGGACGATCATGAAGCGCAGTATCATCCTCATGCTGGCGGCAGCCTCGTTGTGGGCGCAGCCGCCGCAGGCCCTCATGCCGGCCCGTGAGGCGCTCGGGCTCGGCGAGCGCATGGTGCAGTTGATGGAGTCGACCGCCGTGGCGGTGCCCGGCCTCGCCCGCGCCGGCGCGCCTGCCGTCGAGAACGCCAGGCAGAGCCTCGCCAACCTGAAGGCCATGGCGGGCAATTCGGCCCTCACCTACGAATTCCTTACCAACGCCCGTATCTACCTCGTACTGGCCGACGCTTCGGCCAAACCCTACCCCTTCCCCGAGGAGGGTCGTCGGCAATTCATTGAGCTTCGCGACGGCGTGGAGCGCATGGACGGCTATCTTCGCGCCCTGATGCAGCAGAAGGAACGCGACCTCCGCTCGCCCGACCGCGATAATCTGCGCCGCTACGCGGAGGAGAACCAGAGGACCCCGCCGCCCGCATCCGGGCAACCGCGCGTAGTCTTCCTTGGCGACTCCATCACTGACGGCTGGCGCCTGAACGAGTACTTCCCCGGCCGCGACGTCATAAATCGCGGCATCAGCGGCCAGATCACCAGCCAGATGCTGGGCCGAATGGCGGCTGATGTCATCGACCTGAAGCCACAGGCCATGCTGGTGCTGGCCGGCACCAACGATATTGCCCGCGGCATCCCCTTGCGAGCCATCGAAAACAACCTCACCATGATCGCGGACCTCGCGGACTTCCATAAAATCACCCCCCTGTTCGCCTCCATCCTACCGATCAGCGACTATCACCGGCAGCAAAGCACCGCGCGCCCGCCGGCCCAGATTTTAGAACTGAACGCCTGGCTCAAGAACTTCTGCGCGCGCCGGAATTTCCGGTATGTGGATTACTTCGCCGCTGTAGTGGATCAGGCCGGTTTCATAGGCAAAGATCTGGCCAATGACGGGCTGCATCCCAACGCCGCGGGTTACCGCCTCATGGCGCCCGTCGCCGCGCAGGCCATCGATGGCGTGGTGAAACCGGAAGTCAAGGCCAGGAAGGGAAAAGGCAAGCAGAAATAGCGCCGCTTGCCAGCGCTGAAGAAAAGAAGGGGCGCCCGGAGGTGCCCCTTTTGGTTACTGTGACGCCACGCGCAAGTTGTTCGTCACCGAAAATACCCCAGGAACCCCATTCGCCCGAATGTTGGCCAGGTTCTTGTCCGTCTCGCTGGCTACCACGCCTTCAAGCGTGATGTGCCCGTTGTTGACGATGATGTGAATCGGCGGCACTGCCTGCAGGGCGTAGCGGTCGAGCCCAGTCTGCCCGTAGATCGCTCGATAAGCGGCAATCCGGATGCGGTCGTCGGTCGACGACGTCGGCAGCACCTCAATGTTGTTCACCACTCGTTCGACGCCCTCGATGCCCTTCGTAACGTTCTCGGCCTCGCTTTTGAGCGTCGGGCGGGTCACCTGACCCATCAGCGTCACCGTGTTCCCGTCCACGCGGAACGACAGATTGTCGAACACGCCATAGTAGGGCAGCATCACCAATTCATGGCGAACCTCGCGCTCGATCCTCCGCATCCCGGCCGTGCCCGCGTCTGCCGCATTGCGGTCCGCTGTGGCCGTAACCGGGGTCCGTACAGCCGTTCGATTATCCCTGGCGCATGCCGTGCTCAGCAGCAGCCCGCCCATCGCCACCAGGGCGGCTCCATGCATCAGTCCCATAGAAATCCATCCTCCTATAGGAGCCGACGGGTGCGTGAAATCAGTCGTTGCCGGAGATCTCCATGAGTTTGTCCTGCCCGGTGCCCTTCAGCACCGCATCCACCTCGGCTTCGGTGAAGTTCTCTACCTTGGCCGAAATGTTCATCGAGCAGAACTTGGGACCGCACATGGAGCAGAAGTGTGCGTCTTTGAACCCCGCGTCCGGCAGGGTCTCATCATGCATCGCTCGCGCGGTTTCCGGGTCGAGCGACAATTCGAACTGGCGGTTCCAGTCGAAGCGGTAGCGGGCGCGTGAGAGTTCATCGTCGCGGTCGCGCACACCCGGGCGGTGCCGGGCTACATCCGCCGCGTGCGCCGCGATCTTGTACGCGATAATCCCGGCCTTCACATCTTCCCGGTTGGGCAGCCCCAGATGCTCCTTGGGGGTCACGTAGCAAAGCATGGACGCGCCGTACCAGCCGATCATGGCCGCGCCGATGGCGGAGGTGATGTGGTCATAGCCCGGGGCTATGTCCGTTACCAGCGGGCCGAGCGTGTAGAACGGCGCCTCATAGCACATCTCCATTTCCTTCTCCACCTGCATCTGGATCTGGTCCATGGGGATGTGGCCGGGGCCCTCGATCATCGTCTGGACATCGTACTTCCACGCGACCTTCGTCAGTTCCCCGAGCGTTTTCAGTTCCGCGAACTGCGCATCGTCGCTGGCGTCCGCGAGCGATCCCGGCCGCAGCCCGTCGCCGAGCGAGAACGTCACGTCGTATTTCCGCAGGATCTTGCAGATGTCCTCGAAGCGCTCATAGAGCATGTTCTGGCGGTGGTTCTTCACCATCCACTCGGCCAGAATGGAGCCTCCGCGGCTCACGATTCCGGTGACGCGCCGGGTGACCAGGGGGATGTACTGCACCAGCACACCGGCATGGATGGTCATATAGTCCACGCCCTGCTCGGCCTGCTCCTCGATCACCTCCAGCATGAGGTCCGCGCTTAAGTCTTCAAGCCGCCGCACCCGCGAAAGCGCCTCGTAAATCGGTACCGTTCCGATCGGCGCGGGCGAGTTGCGGAGAATCTCCTTCCGGATATACGGGATGTCGCCGCCGGTCGAAAGGTCCATTACAGTGTCGGCGCCGTACTTGATCGAGTCCCTCAGTTTTCCGAGTTCCTCCTCGACATTCGACGTCACCGACGAGTTCCCTATATTGGCGTTGATTTTGCACCGCGACGCGATCCCGATCGCCATCGGCTCCAGGTTCGGGTGGTTCACGTTGGCGGGAATCACCATGCGGCCGCGCGCCACCTCCGAGCGCACCAGTTCCGGCGCGATCCTTTCGCGCTCCGCCACAAACCGCATTTCGCCGGTAATGATGCCCTGCCGCGCATAGTACATCTGCGTGCGGACAGCATCGTTCTTGCGTTGTTCAACCCACTCTGTGCGCATTTTTCCTCCGAAGGCCAAAGACGGGGGGATATGAGATATGAATCAGGATAATGGGTCTTGGTATTCAGGAAGGGCAGCCTGGCCGCCAAGACCCGGTTGTTACTTTTTCTTCTTCGGTTTCTTAACTTCTTTTTTGGGACTGCGATCTTTGGCCATTGTATTCTCCCTAATGGGATTATACCCGCTAGACTCGCTTCCCGATGGCTCCAGGCCCGTACTTGAATAATGCAGCTTTTATGGAGAGGCCCGCCACTTCGATGCGCGCGAGGTCCGCAGTCCCAATCCCCACCGCTTCGGCGAGCTTCATGCAGTTATCGCCGCGCAGGAACGGATCCGTACCGCGGTCGGCTCGCGGGTCGTGGCCCATCACCGCTGTAGAAACGGCATCCACGCACACCGGATTCCTGCCCGCCAGAAGCAGCCCGGGTTTGATTAAGCTGATCCCCGGATTCCACACCCCTTCGCCGCCGCGAACCGATTCGACTCCGTCTACGATCGAAAGATCGATTGGCCGCGCCCCCACCAGGTCCACCACAATCCGCGGCACGCGGTATCCCTGGTCGCGGGGCGAATCCGGCTTCAATTCCTGGGGCACTCCCGCTGGAGGCGTGCTCGCGCCGTCGTGGCACACCGCACCGCGCTCGCGCTTGGGGTCCTCATTGCCGCTCGGGCCCGCGTCGCCGCCGTAGAGTGAACAGGGCGTATTGCCGAAGCTGTTCTTGAGCGCCATCGTGACCCCCGCCACCCAGTGGTGCTTCAGCTTCGACATCGAAACGAATGTGTCGCAGTCCGCGAAGGAGTGATTCAGCTCGTAAGCCGGGAACACGTAGCCGCCCCACGGCACCCGCATCCGCACGTACTGCTTCCCCTGTCCGCGGTTCTGCACGTTCTCCCATTCCACTTTGCAGCCCACGTTATTGATCGCCGGGATGTCGAGCTGATAGCGTGCCCAGAGGCTCATATCCTGGCCTGCCGGGAAGAAGCTCTCGATAATGCGGATGCGCCGCGCTCCGGCCCGCGCCATAAGGTGTGCCGCTGCCAGCACCGTAGCGGGATTTGTCCTGTAGGGCAGGGCAGGGTCCACCGGGTAGCGCCCCGGGTTTCCTGTCAGGTTCAGCTTGAAAGCCACGGTCTTGTTCTTCACCAGCGGCCCCAAGCCGCCGATCTGGTCGAACATGCGGGCCAGCGTGGCTTCCAGGTTGTCGGCGTAACTGCGGCAGCGCGCGATGGCCACCGTGGACGCCGGTGCGGTTTTGGCTGCGCCAGCCGCCATCGCGGCAGCCGCCGTGCCGGTGAGAAGCTGCCGCCGGCTGATCTGGTGGACGCTCATTTGCTCTCCCTCCTATAGGCTCATTTGAGCTTCGAGAAGTCTGTCGAATCCATGTACACCGACTCGACCTTCAGCACGATCTTTCCCTGTGCCTCCGACTCGGTCCGCGCTTTCACCCATGCCGGGTCCTCTCGGAACGCGTCCCAGTCCCTCTTCGCTGCATCCATGCTGGGGTGTGCTACCAGATAAATAAGGGTGTTCTCGTGGCGCGCCGGATCCTGCGGCACCCAGTATCCGATGTTGCGGATCCCGTGCTTCTCAAACAGCTTGGTGGTGTGGTTGCGGAAGCGCGCCAGCAGCGCCGGGAGCTTTCCCTCGTGAGTCGTATAGGTTCGGAGTTCGTAAACTTCGGCGCATGCCGCGGGCGCGAGCAGGACAGCGGCGAACAGGATCTTCAGCAGGGGTTTCATGCCGCCCAGTGTACCAGCGACGGAGCCCGAAATCACCAGCCTCGTTCAAGCCGGTACCGCCGACCGCGCCACTCGATGCTACGGCCGAACGAAGAGGTCAGCAGCGCCGCCAGCCACAGCCACGTCGCCAACGGGATGCACCAGGTGTGCGCCCACCCGTGCCGCCGGAACCAATCCCCACACTCCGGCATGGACTCGCGCGCGAGCCTCGCCCGCCATGCCCCCTTCACCATCCCGGGGATCAGTTGCAGCCCCAGTGCAACCGCGCCTTCCACGCGTCCCATCGCCAGCGCCGCCGCCGCGGCGGTCATGCCCCCGCAGTACACGACGTGAGCTGCCAGCGCGGTCCACCACAGCCCTGGGTCGTGGACACGGGTGATCACCAGTTGCCGGCGCGCCCAGCGGAAGAACCCGCCCGCTCTTACCGTTTCCGCCGAACCCGCCATGGCGGCCGGGGCAAAGGCGATCCGCAGGCCTGCGCGCCGTACTGCCGCGCTCAGGGCGTAATCGTCGCTCACTGCGCTCTTCCAGAACTCCGCCACTTTGGCTTCGAAGAATGTATCCTTCCGGATGGCCATGGAGCCGCCCCACGCGAAGCGGTTTCCGCCGGGTCCGAGCGAACCGGCCGCCACCGCATCCCAGACGCTTCGCAGCAGCGGCCAGCAACCCGCCGGTTCCGGGACGTGCCAGCGGTAGCCTGTCGCCGCCCCAGTCCCCGGCTCGGCCAGGGGTGCTGCCAGGGCGCGTAGCCAGCCGCGTCCCACCATGCCGTCGGAATCGGCGAATGCCAGCACCTGCGATCCCTTCCTGGAGGCCCGTACACCCGCCAGCAGGTTCCGGATCTTCTCACTCGCCTCGGGATCACCAGTCCGCCCCACCGCCACCTTCACCCCGGAGGGCAGCACGCCCGCGGGGATATCGGCCGCCGTGGCGGCGGTCACCACCAACTCGTAATCGGGGTAGTCCTGTGCCGCCAGTGCCGCCAGGTTCTGCCGCAGGCCCTCGTCCGGACCCTTCACCGGCACGATCACGGTGGCGGGCGGCAGGGCCGTCAATGGGGCTGTCAGCGGCGCCCGTATGTACGCCGCGCGCCCTCGCTCCCGCCACAACGACGCCGCGGCCAACAGGATCGCGGGCGCCGTCGACAGCCATAGCCAGCCGGTCATCAGATCCTATGGAACGCTTTCAGAATTTCGCGCGTGGCGTATTGCAGCGCGATGGGCCGCCCATGCGGGCAGCTCATGGGGCAGTCGGTGGCGGCGAGCGCGCCGATGAGCCATTCCATTTTGCTGTGGTCCAGGCGGGTGTTCACCTTGATGGCCGCGCGGCAGGCCAGCGACGCCGCAATATTCCGCCGCACGTCCTCCACCGACCAGCCCCTCATCTCGCGTTCGGCTGTTTCCAGAATTTCAAAGAGCACCTTTTCCAGTTCCGAGCCCGGCATCGCCGCGGGCGCGGCCTTTACTGCGATGGTACGGTTGCCGAAGGGCTCGGTCTCAAATCCCACACTGTGCAGTTCGTCCGCGATGCGCGCGTACTCCACCTGTTGCCCCGGGGTGAGTTGCAAAATGAGCGGCATCAGTAGCCGCTGCGTCTCCGCCTTCCCGGCGGCGCGCTCTTTCAGGATCTTCTCGAACAGGATGCGTTCGTGCGCCACGTGCTGGTCGATGATCCACAACCCGTCACGCCCCGCCGCGATGATGAAGCTCTCATGGATCTGCCCCAGCGGCCGTAGGTCCGCCAGGGCCGTCAGACTTCCGGGCGCCTCGGGAGTGGCATCGAGCGGCAGCGCGCCGTGGGTCTCCGGCGTGCGCATCCGGACCGGTTGCGATGGCTCGAAAACCAGCGGCGGCGCACTGAAGTCCAGGCGCACGGAGGCGGGCCGCGAGGGGTTCAACGTGAACTCCGGCAGCGCGGCATCACCCGCCGGCACGGGAGCGGGCGAGACACCCGCTTCGGGCGGCGCCTCGTTCTCGATCATCTGGCTGAACTCGGAGTAGGGAAGCGCCGCGGCGGGTTGAGACGTTGTAGCAGGCTGCGGAGGCGGGGAAAACGCCGGCGCGGGCCGCGTCTCGATCAACTGCTCCCGGATGGTATCCCGCACGAAATCGTGCACGAAAGACTGGTGCCTGAAGCGCACCTCGGTCTTCGAGGGGTGCACATTCACGTCCACCTCCCCCGCATCGCAGTCGATGAAGAGTAGCGCGAACGGGAATGCCGAGTGCGGCATCAGGTTGTAATAGGCCGAGGAGATCGCGTGCAGCATCAGGCGGTCGCGAATGAGGCGCCTGTTCACGAAGATGAAAATAGAGTTTCGGTTACCCTTCTGCACCTGCGGGCGCGACACAAATCCGCCCAGTCGAAAGATCTTCAGGTCGGCCTCGTCGGGCTCCCGCCTGAACTCCGCGATGGCCTCCCCCGGCGGCACATAGGGGGGCGGCAGCCGCAGTTCGCGCTCGCGCCCTTCAATCTCGATCAGCTCATCGAGCGTACCCCCGCCGAATACCTGATACACGCGCTCGCGAAGTGTGCGCACCGGCGTCACGGAGAGCAGTTCGTTGCCGCCGCTGGTGAGCCGAAAGGTCTTATCGGGATGCGCCAGGCTGTAATGGGTGACGAGCGAGGCGATGTGCGCCAGTTCCGTCTGTTCAGTACGCAGGAACTTCTTCCGCGCGGGCACGTTGAAAAACAGGTCACGCACCGTGATAGTGGTGCCGGTCCCCCCCGCCGCCTCGTCACAGCGCAATAGCTTGCCGCCGGCGATTTCGATGCTGGTGCCGGTTGGCTCCTCGGCGGAATGGGTTTCGAGCAGCAGTCGGGAGACTGAGGCGATGGAAGGCAGCGCCTCCCCGCGGAATCCCAGGGTGGCGATCGAGAGCAGGTCCCGGACGTCCCGCAGTTTGCTGGTGGCGTGGCGCTCGAAGGCCAGCAGTGCATCGTCCCGTAGCATCCCGCAGCCGTTATCCGACACCCGGATGAGCCGCCGCCCGCCGCTCTCGATTTCGATGCGCAGGTCCGTGGACCCGGCGTCGAGGGAGTTTTCGAGCAGTTCTTTTACCACCGAAGCGGGCCGCTCGACCACCTCGCCCGCGGCGATCTTGTTGGCTACCTGGTCAGAGAGGACACGGATGCGGCCCATGCTACGTGTTGGGTCCTGGGTGATGGGAATTCATGCGCCAACGCTGATTATGGCACACGGCCAAAGACCCATCACCCCACCAACCAGCAGCTACTTAATTGCGACTCCCCGCTCCTCGAGCAGGTCGCCCGTCCGGCGGAGCAGGTTCAGCAGGTTACGCCGGTAGCTCACCGAATTTTGCACCACCGCCGCTTCAGCCTGCTGCAGCCGGTCCTGCGCCTGCAACACGAAGAAGAGCTGGCTGGTGCCGAGTTCATATTTCTTCTGCTCGGCGTCCAGGTACTTCTGGGCGTATTCCCGCGCCTGCACCGCCAGTTCCACGGCCGCTTTGCTGGACTCCACCTGGTTCACCGCGTTCAGCACATCCAGCCGTACCTGCTGCTCCACCGACCGCACCGCCAGCGCATTGCGCCGTTTGGAAATTACGGCATCTGCATAGTCCGCCGATGCCGCGCGATTCCGAATCGGCAGCCGCAGGGTCAGGCCGAAGGAGTAAACGGGGTAGCCGAATCCGAACATCTGGTCCAGTGCGTTGCCGAAACCGCCGGGTAGCATGTTGATGATGGTCGAGTTACCGTTCTCGCCAAATATGTTGCTGCGCTGGTAAAAGTTACCGCCGCGGCCCTGGCTGATGTAGTTGCCGGTGAGGGCTAGTTCCGGTTTCATGGCGTTGGTGGCGGACCTGATGCTCAACTCGTCGACGTCCAGCGACTGCAACGCGGATTTCAGATCCGGACGAATGGCAAGGGCCTTCTCCACCTGCTTCTCGGCGTCGATGGTTGCGGTCACCCCCGGCATCACATCTTCCGTGAGGACGATGGGCAGCTTGCGGGCATCCGGGTCCAGATCCGCGCCCATCTGGCGCCGTAGCGCGTCCTCGGACTGCCGCAGGTTGAACTCCGCCTGGGAAACCTCGATCTTGGCGGTGGCGTACTGCTGCTCGGGGTTGAAGATATCGAGTGGCGAGAGCGCTCCGAGTTCCAGTTCCCGCTGCGCGCGCTCTAGCGCCTTCTTCGCCAGTTCCGCGCCGCCGACTCGCACCCGCAGATTCTCGCGTGCCTGAATCAGGTTCCAGTACGCCGTCTCCGCGTCCGTGAGCAGGGTCAGCATTTGCGTGCGGGTGTCGTACTCGGCCTTCCGCAGCCGGCTCTGTGCCACCATGATGTTCAAGCGGTTCACGAAACGGCCCCGGTTGCGCAGCAACGGCTGGCTGAAGCTGAGCCCTAGGTTCGACGTGAGCGCCGGGTTGAAGTTCTGGAATCCGCTATTGCTCGACGACTTTGAAGCGTTGAAGCTGGCCGTGTACTGGGTGCCGGTCGAAAGCGTCTGGGCGTAGCCGAAACGCGCCGGCTGGCTGAGCTGCACGACGGTGTCTGCGCCCGCCAGCGCGTCGTTAGAAGGCGTCTTGCGCCGCTCATTCGTGAAACTGCCGGTCAGCACGGGGTCGAACACCCCTTGCGCCCGCAGAATCTGGTTGCGTGGTGTCTCCACCGCCAGCCGTTGGATCTGGATCTCGGTGTTATTCGCCATCACGAGTTCCAGATACGAGCGCAGCGACAGCTCCAGCTTGCCGCCCACCACAAAATCGGCCAGTCGCGCCGGCGGCTGCAACTCGACCTTCGTTACCGGCTTGGAAAAAGTCTCGCGAAAATATGCCGGCTTCGGGAACGACGAAACCTGCGCGAGAACCGATGCCGTAAGAAGCAGTGCCGTACCGCTGAATTTGAAAATCATACCTGTCCCTGACCTACTCGTAACGAATCGCCTCGATCGGATCGAGCCTGGCTGCCTGTACGGCCGGATAGATGCCGAACAGCAGGCCGATGAAGACCGATACCCCAAATGCCACCACAATCGACGACGTGGTCACCACCGTGGACCAGCCCGCCGCCGATGCAATCACGCGCGACAACGCGAAGCCGAATGCGATCCCGATCAACCCGCCCACAATCGAGATCAGCACCGCTTCCGTGAGGAACTGACGCACAATGTCGCCCTGCCGTGCACCGATCGCTCGCCGGATGCCGATCTCACGCGTCCGCTCCAGGACCGTCGCCAGCATGATGTTCATAATCCCGATTCCGCCTACCAGCAGCGAAATCCCCGCAATGCAGATCATCACGATGTTGAAGATGAACTGCGTGCGCCGCCGCTCCTCGAGCAAACCCGCCGGCACCACAACCGTGAAATCCCCCGCATCCTTGTGGGTCGCGGCCAGGATGGCCCGCACCACGTTCGACGTCTCGATCGAATCGGTGTTAGGGCCTACTTTCAGGTAAATGCCGTCGATCTCGTCCTTGAGGTAACTGGTGTTGTCTTCGAAGCGGCGCATCACCGTGTTCAACGGCGAAATGATTAGATTGTTGCGGTTGAGAGCCTGCAAGCCTTCCACGTCCGTGTCGCCGCCGGCCTGGGGAGTGAGCACCCCGATCACCTGCAGCCACACTTCATTAACCTTCACAAACTTGCCAATGGCGTCGTCGAAGCCGAGCAGGTTTACCTTGGCCATCTCGCCCAGTACGCAGACTGGCGCCGACCGCTCATTTTCCTCGTACGTGAAAAAGCGGCCCGCCACCAATTTCAGGCTGTTGATGTCCACAAAGTTCGGCAGCACGCCGATCAACTGTGGCGGCTCCTGACTGGTTTTTGGCAATACCTTCTGCGGTTTGAACCTCTTCCGCGGTGTCAGGGCCTCCAGGCCCTGCACGTTTTCCGATATGGCGCGAAAATCCCGGAACGTGAGGCCCGGCGAGATCGCCCGCACGGTTTGCAGTTCGTTGCGGTCTACGGCCTCGCGCGCTTCCACGATGATGTTGTTCACGCCCAACTGGTCGATGAAGCTCATCATCTCCTTCTGCGCGCCGGCCGTGATGGACAACATCGCCACCACCGCGCCCACGCCGAAGATCATGCCCAGCATTGTCAAAAGGCTGCGCAGCTTGTGCGCCAGGAGGCTGGACAGCCCCATCTTCAGTTCAGGCAGGACACCCGAGAGCAATGCCATGGTTACTTGCTACCTCCGGCCGGCATCGCGCCCATGGCGTTCCCGCCGGACTTCTTCTCGCCCTTCTTGCCCTTGGCGCCCTTGCTCTGGTACGGGTCGGCCATCGCGATCGTCTCGCCCGCCTGCACGCCGCCCGCAAGCACCATCACGGACTCGCTGCGCTTTACCAGTTGCACCTGACGCTCCTCGAAACGTCCACCCTTCGTCTGCACCCAAACCATCGGCTTACCGTCCTTCTCGAAGACCGCCTGCGCCGGCACGTGCAGGGCGTTGGGAATCTTCTCCACGGTGATCTCGACATCGGCCAGCAGGCCCGGCCGGAGCAGCACCTGGAGTTCGGAATCTTCTTCCGGGGGCATCGGCAGCCTGGCGTTGGCACGTTCCTGTTCGGTGAAGCCGCCGCTCATCGCCGTAAAACGCAGCATGTCGAGCGGATTACCGCCGGGCATCCCACCACCGCCAGGGCGTCCCAGGCGCGCCGGTCCGGTTTGCCCCATGGCGTCGGCCTGTTTCGTGTCGCCTTTTTTCGCATCGCCCTTCTTCGCGTCGCCGCCGGCGAACTTGGCACGCAGTTCTCCAAAGATCTTGGTGCGCTCCTCGGGGCTCAGGTCGCGCGGACTCCTGCCGCCGAGGGCCTTTTCCATCGCGGCCCGAAACTTCTTCTGGTCTTCCTCGGACAGGTTGGCGCCCATCCGCATGCCGCCGCCGCCTTCGCCGCCGCCGCGCCGCATGCCCCGCGCTTGACCGGCTTCGCTGCCGCCTTCACCGCCCGGCCCGCCCATAACGGCACCGCCTGGCATCCCCCCCGGCTGTATTCCGCCCGGTTGCATTCCGCCGCCCGGCATCGCACCGCCCGGCATCCCGCCTGGCATCCCGCCCATCATGGAGAGCATTCCCATGGCGGGGGTCGGCGGAGCCTTCTTCGCATTCCGCTCCGCGGTGGCGACGATCTTTTCGATCTCCGCCGGCTTGACATTCAGCGCTTTCAGCAACTCGCGCATGTCGATTGAGAAGATCACGTCGAACTTCTTGGCCGGGTCGCCGGAGAACACGTTCGCGCTGGCCGTGCCGCTCATCCCTTTGATCTTGCCCTTGAACCGCTTGTCCGCGATGGCGTCGAGCGAGATCATGACCTCCTGCCCTTCATGCAGGTTGGCGCGGTCGAGTTCCCCCACCTTCGCGATCACTTCCAGTTCGGAGAGGTCCAGCACGTCCGCCATCATCATCCCGGGCTGTACCGTGTCGCCCTCGCGAATGTCCGGCACCTGCTGCCCGAACATGAAGAAGCCGCTGCGGTTCTGCCGGATCGCCACCAGTCCGGCGATTGGCGAGAGCACCTTGGCCTGTGCGATCCGCTGCTCCTCGCGCCGCACGTCGATCATGCTCTTGTTGCGCTGTTCCTGTAGCACCGCCAGCGACGCCAGCCCCTGCTGTTTGCGGCTCTCAATATCGCTTTCCAGTTGCTTCAGCCGCCGCTTTTGCTCTTCAAGGGTGAGCAGGTTCCGCTTCGCGTCGATGGCCGAGATCAGCTCGTTGCGCTTGACTTCCAGCTCTGCGCGCCTCACGTTGTAGCGCGTCCGCAGCAGGTCCACCTGGTCCTGGTTGTCCCGGATTGCCAGGTCCGCCTTGGCTTTCTTGATCTGTTCGTCGATCTGCTCCACCTCGAGCAGCGTTTCCTCGAGCGCCGCGCGGCGCTCGGAGTCGTCGAACTCGACAATCAGGTCCTTCTCCTTAGCGAAACTGCCCACAGGCGCCAAGCGCGTTACCTGCACGGTGCCGAACAGGTTCGGCGCCGTAAGCGTTACGGACCGGACGGCGCGCAACTCCCCGCGCGAGAATGCCCGAATCACCACGTCGCCGCGCCGTACCTTGGCCACGGCCACGCGCTCCTGCCGCTGCGGCATCTGCTGGAAGAAGCGGTAGCCGTACCACGCGCCGCTCGCCACGAGCAGAACTACGACCAGACGGAAAATAATTTTCTTCATGTTTAGACCGTGCGCCCTTACAGCTTCTTCTTCGCGCGCTTGGCGGCCTCCGCGGGGTTCTCAAGCGTGACCAGTTCGCCTTCCTTCAGCCCGCCGAGCACCACCATGTCTTCCTCGTTGCGCTTGCCCACTGAGATCGAGCGCACCTGGAACTGCTGCCCCCGCTGTATGTATACCGCGGGTTTGTCGTGCTGGGTGAAGCTGGCTCGCACCGGGATCATCAGGGCGTTCGGGTCCCGCTCAATGATGATTTCGGCCGAGGCGCTCATGCCGGGACGCAACCGGCTGTCGAGGTTCTTCAGCGTGGCGCGCGCCGGGAAAGTCTTCTCGGAAGCGCCGCCGCCGCGCCAAATCAGCGCTGCGATGGGGCTGATCCAGTTGAGGTCCGCAACGAACTCCTTCTCCGGAATGGCATCCACCCGAATCCGCACTACCTGCCCCAGCCTCAACTTGCCCCGGTCCACTTCTTCCAGCTTCAACTCGATGTGCATTTCCGAGAGGTCTGGAATTTCGGCGATCGCTGCGCCCGTCCAGGCCTGGTCGCCTTCCTTGAAGGGTGGTGGCGACTGCCCGAACGAGCCGCCTGACCGGAAGTTCGGAAGGATGTTCACAATCCCTTCGCCCGGCGCCCGGATCACCATCTTCGAAAGATAGCTCTTGGCCAGGTTCAGGTCGCGTATGGTCTTATCCTTGCGCTGCTCCAGCCGGTCCAGGTCCGCCCGCTGTGAGATCTTGCGCGAGTCTATGGTGGTCTCCACCTGCTTCAACTCGCCCTGGGTCACCCCTACCTCGATACGGTTCTTGGCGCCGTCGATCTCGGAAAGGATCTCCGCTTTGCTCGCTTCGAGCTTCGCCCGCTCCAGGTTGTACTCCGAAGACATCAGGTTCATCGAATCGGCTTCGTTTACGATCTTGTGCGACGCCTTGGTCTGCACAATCTCGCTGTCGGCCGTTCGGACCGTGGTGGTGCGCTCGATGAAGTTCTGTTCCTGCTGCACCGCGTCGAACTCCACCACCATGTCGCCCTTCTTCACGGGCTTCCCGGATTCGGCCAGCTTCACGATGCGCGGGGAGGGTACCTGCGGCGCCGTCAGGATCACCGAGCGCGTGCTCTTGATCTCACCGCGCGTTCGCACGCTGATGATGAAATCGCCCCGGCGCACCCGCGCCACCGGCACTTCCACCTCGGTCGTCCCGGTATACCGGTAGGCGGCGTATCCACCCCCGCCGCAGGCCAGTAGGAGGACCGTCCAGATGATGGCTTTCTTCTTTTTCGATGCCGCCCGGCCGAGCCGGCCTGTTCTTACTTCCTTCGACATGACTTCGACCCCGAGAATAAAAAACGTATCATGAGAGCGGTCTCTCCACGGCTACCACGTCGCCCTTCCGCAGCCCCGAACGCACCGCAGCCGCGACGTTGTTCACCAGCCCGACTTCCACTTCCTTGCGCGTCCAGCCCGCCGGTCCCCGCAGGTACACAAAAGGATTCGCCCCCGCCTCGGCCTGGAAGATCGCTGCTCGCGGCGCCACCACGGCCTGCCGTTCCGTCGCCACTACGATATCCGCGCTGGCCGAAAGATCCGGAATTACGCGCGCGTCCATGGCATCCAGCTTCAGCCGTACCGGGATCTCCCGTACGAACGTGCCGCGCCAGCCCCCCGGCTTCGTCATGGCGCCCAGCCCGATGACCGTCGCCGGCAGCACCAGGTCGCTATACGCGTCCACCCGCACCCGCGCTTTCATGTTCAGCCGCAGCGACTCGCTGTCCAACTGGTTGATCACCGCGTTCACCACCATCGAGCGGGGGTCTACGATCGACATGAAGAGCATCCCCGGCGCGATCTGGTCGCCCTCGCGGATCTGTCCGAACTCGCCCCCGCGGAACATGGTCTGCATTACCACCAGGCCGTCGATCGGCGCCTTCATCACCATGCGATCCACATTGGCTTCGGCGCGCTTCAACTCGCTCTGTGCCTGGTTCAGATCGATCTCCGCGGCCCGCAGTTGCGCCTGCTGGGAAGCGTCGAACAGCGCCGCCTCCTGGGTGATCTGCTTCATCCGCGCACGCGCCTCGTTGGCTGCCAGTTGGAACCGCTCGGCTTCGATGGCCGACCGGACCTCTACGGTCTTCAGGTCGAGCAGCGTCTGCTCCAGGTCCGCTTTTACCACCCGCAGGACCTGGTTGTGCGCTGCCTTCGCGGCCAGCATGTCCGACCGGAGTTTCTTGACGCCCAGCGCCATCGTGGCTACCGATGCGCGGTAGTCGTCCAGGCGCAGCAGCATGTACTGGCGGTCGAATTCCGCCACTACCTGCCCCTTCTTCACAAACGAGCCCGGCTTGGCGCAGCTAAGCAGGATGAGCGCAAAGTCGCCACCCCCGCCACCCCCGCCGCTGCGCATGCCCGCGCCGCCACCGCCGCCGCTGTCGCCGGATGATCCCGCGCTGCCGGTAGTGCTCGACGAGCTTGAGGCGCCGGACGATGATGATGACGACGATGATGACGTCGAAGATCGCGAAGACGAGGATGAAGAAGACGATGAGGACGACGAACTGAACCGGTTTGTGTTGGTGCGGCTGGAGCTTGAGCTGCCGGGCACGACCGCCGGGCTGGAACTGCTCCCGCCCGAAGAATCGTCACCGGACGAGGTTGCCTGGCTGCTGGTCGTCGACACGCTCGATGAGCCCGAACTACCCGTCGGCTGCGCCACACGGCTCGGACTCGACATCGGCGTGCTGGCGGTGTAGCTGGCGTTTCCCGACGTCCGGCCGCGTCCGCTTCGGCTGCCTCTGAGCTGCGGCGCCATCAAAGCGGCAAACCTCTCGGCCTGGATGACGCCCGTCAGCCGGACCGTCTGTTCCACGTCCCCCACCACCAGCGGAGCTACCCGGATGGCCGCGGGTCCGCCCCCCTGATGGGCTTTCTTTGCCTGACCGCTGGTGTGAATGTAGTACCCCACCGCTGCGGCGACCAGCAGTAGAACGACGCCGGACAGCCAGAGTCCCACTTTGCCGGGTCGCCCCGCCGGGCGGCGTAGAACTTGCGGGCCGGGCGGAAGCTCGGGGGTTGGATTGGGCGCAGACGCACTACTCATCTGAAATTGCATAGTTCGGTCCAGCCATCTGACAGGGTCCGGTCCGGTTTCGATTCAAAATGAAGACGAATTCTTTCGCCCCGAGGTTAGCTTTAAAGCGGAAGAATCGAAATTTTCCTCAACACCTTGGAAATAAATAGTTTCCCCGCTAGCTTGGACAAAGTCAAGGCAGCCTCCGGTGGGGTCCCCGCCCGCTGCGGCCGTCGTGTTATGTTGGGATACAGTGTCTTCGCCGCTCAATGTCCACCTGGAACACTATCAGGGTCCTCTCGACCTGCTGCTGGACTTGATCCGCAAGCAGCAGATCGACATCAGCGACATCCCCATCGCCACCATCACGGCGCAGTACTTCGAGTACATGGAGAAGGCGCGCCAGATGGACATCGACCTGGGTGCCGAGTTTGTATATATGGCCGCCACCCTGATCCATATCAAGTCCCGCATGCTGCTCCCCAGCGATCCGGAGCTGGAGAAGGAAGCCAGCCAGGAGGACCCCAGGCAGGAACTCGTTGACCGGCTCCTCGAACACGAGCGTTTTAAGAACGCGGCCGAGATGTTGCAGCAGAAACGCCTGATTGAGGAGAACGTCTGGTCCAACCCGCAGATCCGCAACTTCGTCTCCGAAGATGAGGATCCGGGGCTCGCCATCACCCTGTTCGACCTGGTGAAGGCATTCGGGGAACTGCTGGAGCGCGCCAAAACCCGGCCGGTATATGAGGTGGGAGGGCCCGAGGTGGGAGTGGGGGAGATGGTCCAGCACCTCAGGTCCGTCCTCGAAAAGGCCGGTGCCGACGAGCCGGTGTTCATCCTGCGGCTCATC
Source organism: Bryobacteraceae bacterium (assembly GCA_035561075.1). Lineage (GTDB taxonomy): Bacteria > Acidobacteriota > Terriglobia > Bryobacterales > Bryobacteraceae > JAMCRM01. The sequence continues at coordinate 687 of DATMYF010000057.1, read as the reverse complement.
GCCCGTCAACGTACCCGCCGCGCCATGATCGCCATGTTCCTGGCAGTATTGGAAATGGTAAAAATGCAGGCGGTGGAGATTGTGCAGCAAGACCTGTTCGGGGAGATCGCCCTCAAACGGCACAGGCTCTTTGATGCCGTTTTTGCTTCGGCCGAGCCCGTAAACGCCATCGAGAAAGACTACAGCTAACGGCATGGAAGAGATCGAAACCCTGTCCGCCAGCCAGCCCGGACCCGAGCCGCCCGAGCTAGAGACTTCGCCGCCCGAACCCGCCGAGGAGCCGGTGAGTGCCGATGACCTCCTGGCCGGTGACGAAACCGGCGTACCCGAGGCATCCAACGAGGACGTACGCCTCAAAGCTGTGCTTGAGGCGATCGTATACATCACTGAGGAACCGCTCTCGCTGGAGCAGATTTCCGCCGCTCTCGGCGAGCCCGCCGCCCGCATCCAGCCTCTCCTCGATCAACTCGTGGAGGATTACGAGCAACCGGGACATGGCCTCACCATTAAAGAGGTGGCCGGCGGCTACAAGATGGCGACGAAAGCGGAGCACCACGAGGCCGTCCGGAACTTCGTCAAGAGCCTCAAGCCGCCCCTGAAGCTCTCCCTGGCGGCGCTCGAAACGCTCGCGGTGATCGCCTATAAGCAGCCCGTAACCGGCCCGGAAATCATGGAGATCCGCGGCGT